>NZ_BILX01000021.1 GCF_004000785.1 Paenibacillus ehimensis NBRC 15659
ATACCTTCAATCCCTTCTTCGAACAGCCCCACTTTAAAGCTGTAAACACTTTTTAGACGGTAATACATACCTATATCAAAATGCTTTTGTGGTGTCTGTGGACAATCCGGTAAAAGTTCTTCTTCTTTATCTAAGATTTCGGCAATTGCTTCCATATTCTCGGTTTGTAAATAAATGTCCAAAAGTTCAATTACCAAATGTACTTTATTTTCCTTACCAATTTCCTCTATATAATTTTGAAGCATGGGTACCGCTTTATCATATTCCTTCCTTCTCGCCTTTAGTACTGCACGAGTTATTTTTACGGCTTCTTCAACAAAGTCATACGTAAATAACTCGAAAATTTCTAATGCCTTTTCAGCTTCATCATAGTTACCGGAGAGTAAATATGAGTTAATCATGGCTAAATAGGCTCTTGCCTTTAACTCTGTATCGTTTTGCTCCAAAAGTACTCCAGTTTTACACAGCTGAATACATTCGTCATATTTTTTTGTTGCGAACGCAAGTAGTGTCATTCTTAAATAAAGAGTTATTTGTTCTTCAAGGGATAAGAAATTCAAGTAATGTAATACTTCTTGTCCATCATGAAAAGACTTTTCCAATCGTTTTAAATCGAGTCGTTCAATTAAGTGCTTTTGCAATAATCCCTTAGCAATGTATTTCATTACTCCATGCTCTCTTGAATACTTAACAATGATCTTATAAAGAGCCACCCGCAAAGAAGGATCGCTTAATTTTTCTGTAAATTCATAAAGTCGTTGTAGGGCATCTTCAGTATCTTTGTTGGGAGATTGAAGAATTTTCAGTGCGATTTTGGGGGCTAATGAATGTGATACTTCACACATCAGTATTTCGTTTAATATTTCGAACAAATTTTCCGTCCGGTATTCTTCCTGAAGATAACATTCCATAATTTCTGTATAGTGTCCTGGTAATGCAGCAGCTATCGCCTTTAAGTTTTTTAACTCTAGCCGCTTCGTTTCTCCGCGCTCTATTCGATGTAATACACTTCTGCTTACACCCGTTAGTTCCTCAAATTCTGTGTATGTTAAATTTTTCTCTTTTCTAAACTGGAAGATGATATCTGAGATGGTTTTATGCTGATATTTAATATCCACCATACTACATACCTTCCTTTTTATACTAAAATTTTACATTGGCTAATTATAGCAAAGTCAGTTTCATATGACAATTAACTATTTCTTGACGATAATTCCTAAATTCTTACTTGAGATACAATGATTCGATAAACTTCTACAAAGTAAAAGCGTTTATTTGGTAATCACTGTAACTACTCAGGTGTTTTTCAAGTAATCAACGAAATAAAAATAGATGCCTATTCCTATCCCATATTTTACATAATTATGATATTTTTAGATTGTCCAATTTGATGCGCACAAATTGTTCAACTTCCAAATAAGGAGCGGAAACAATGAAAGTCAAAAAAATCTTGTTAACATCTGTAGCGTCTACTTTACTTATTTTTCCTATGATTGGTAACGCATTTGCTGAGACGCCTCAAGAACCAAACACAATTTCAAAACAAGAAGTGGAAAAAAGGTTCGAGGTTGCAAGAAATGAATTAAACTCTGTAGGAGTAACGGAGGAAACGATTTCCAAACTGGGTGATAAAGTTGATTTTGTTTCAAAGATCGTGAAAATCAACAATTTCAACAAGGAACAAGCAGCCAACTTTATCCAAGGCATTGTTAACCCTAAAATTGACGAGATGATTCCTGGTAAAGCACTTCCCGAAGGTGGATATGAAGTAAATGGACAAAAGGAACCGGGATTTGGGACGGAAAAGAAATTTAAACGGTTGCAACAAAAAAATGATATGACCCCTTCTACATCCTCTAGGTATGGATACGAGATGGACACAGGAGCACATTATATTTATACTTCCACCAAAGGGTACCATAAGGGCTACATGCATGTTCAATTCCCTCAAGTTTATCTGGCAAACACGCTAACTACAAGAGCAATGGAGTTTTTTGGTTTTTACCACGAAACAGGTGGAGGCGGGGATGCCGGTCTATTCACTAGGGATGGACGGTATTGGAAATTGGGAATGAATATTTATCCTGCTCCTCCGGGCACGACTGGTTGGTGGGAAGGGGGTAACATCATCGATAGAAACGAGCACGCCGAAGTTCTTTTAGTATCATGGGAAGAAAACGATACACTCTTTACAAGCGCATTTAATCGGTATACCGGTAGTCCATTGAGTGCTATATCTTTCTACGCACCCGGACACGGTTTTGATAAGTATAATCCTACGACTGCCGTGAATAATGAACACTCTCTAACTTTTTTCGAAGGAGAAGGCGACATAACTGATGGTTCATACAGCCAATATGGTAAGCACTATAATGTCTTGCTTGCGGATTCGAATGGTTATACCGTGAACTGGGACTATTCAAAAACAAGTTCGGAACGTAAATCTGGCACATACGATGAGCAACGAACAATTAAAGGAGTGTATGGCACACCTTTTAGCAACGAGGTCAATATTTATTTCGATTTGCCAAGACGTTAATTTTAATTGATGGAAAGGCCCTAGAAGTATGGGGCCTTTTTAAATTGTCACCGCAACTTTCGTGAAATATATTCGTCAATTGTAAATAGCGAGTTGAGTTTACATTTAAAGGAGGTATTGTTTTATGATTGGACGCAAGTTTTTATTAGCAGGACTATGCATAATGATGTTTTTTTCCGGATACAGCGTACATGCGGAAGAAATTAAATTTCAAGATGTCGGCGAGGATCATTGGGCCAAAGATACTATACAATGGGCCGTTAATGAAAAAATAGTGGATGGATACCCCGATAACACTTTTAAACCGGAACAAGTTGTTGGACAAAAGGAATTTATAGCCCTGCTGGTCAGGACATATAAACCTTCGGATTTTAGTCTAGATGATCCTAATAATACGGGGGAGTGGTCTTACCCATATACGCACTTTGCCTTTAGTTACGGATGGTATGTCATTGTTCCTTTCCATCAGCCTAAGGGTTCTGATATTGGCCTAGCCCGTGGTCAAGCAGCCAAAATTATTGCAGATGCTACAGGCAAAAACTATAACCAACAGGATTCTATTCGTTATCTTCTGGACAACGGCTTTGTAGAAGGGAAAGTTGATAACTCTTTTGAAGGATTCAAGGAAGGTGATCCTCTTACAAGAGCTGAAGCTTTAACCATGATTAAACGTGTACGCTCCAAACTGGACAAATTGCAAAAATCACCAAAGGAAACCGTTAAATACGAGCCAAAATCCGAAAAATAATTCATCCCCCCTCATGGAGTTAAGCCAAGCCACATTGAATTGATTTTGACCTGAATCTGTACAAAGATGTCACAAGAGGTTCAGGTGATTATTCTGGTGGGTGGCAGCGCCTTGCTCCAAAGCGCGCTTGGTGTACAGGGTTGGTAAAGAAGTTAGTTGCCCTAGAGACATCAATGAGACAGGTTACTATTTAGGGAACGTAAAACTCACCGTAAAGGAAATATACGGAATCCCATCAGGGTCGGCATAATCACAAACTTCATAAACTCTTCTCAACAAAAAAGCCGACCTATACTCATATTATCATTGATTTTGAACAAGTATAAAAAAGGTGACCAAAAATTACTTATTTTGGACTGAAAGCGTACAGCCATTAAATTTCAATTTCGAAGCATTTGATCGATTTGTTGTAGGTCAAGGAAAAAAGTCGGAAATTGGTAGGTTTGGCGAAGCATCTGTTCCCTATGGATTCAAAGAGAATTGGGCTATGTTATACCGTGTACATGCTCTTTCTTCAAAGGCATACGCCAGATCAAATCTATAGCTTGTAGAAGAGACTAGCTTTTTCTTAATGACAAGTATGACCAAATAATTTGCGTCCTCATGGAGTAAATCCGTGAGTTTTTTATTGATCCCAAGAAGTGGAACTGCTTTAGCACGACTCCATTTGCTTTATGAAATTAATGTAACTAACAAAACCTCAGAAAAGAGGTGATAAATTTTCTCCGGAAAGGGAAATATACCGGAAAAATCAAAAGGGGCGAGTCCTTTTGAACTTGAATACCCGCTACTGCTATCTCAGTCTTATAGGCATACTTTTAATTAATATCATAACGCCAAGAGTAGCTGCTCATTCAGAAATTAGGGAAAAACAACTTGAGGAAGCTTTGTTACAACAATTGCATTCAGTTATAATTTCTTCACTCAAAGACATTTATAAAACAGAAGATGCTACCTTTCATTGTGAACGAATATCGAATATCAATGAGAGGGTAACAGTAAAAAGAATAGATAAGGGGAGCATTCGTGCAGATGCTTTACATGGCGCAAAGTATTTTGAGATAACCGTTAGTTTATGTAATGTTGGGGTTAAAAAAGATAATGTGGAACTGTATCTGAAGAATGACTCTCCAACGGCTGAATTTTATTTGGTTGGTTATAACATAATACCTAACGATTAAACTAATGGGAGACGATTGCTCAATAAATTCGCTTTTTCCACTTCGATAGACCGTATCCGTGAGCGGGTCTTTTCTTGTCTTGGATTTATGGTATGTTGCTATAGATGACGAGAACTTCTCTGAATGACATGATTTTTATTTTAGGAGGGAGCAGCTTGGAAGTTTTTGCAGAATATTTAGCGCATATTGATAACCCGCAACATCGGGCCCGAACGGAAGAGGTTTTGGCTTGGGTAACTAAGAAATTTCCAAATTTAGTGCCAAAAATTGCGTGGAATCAGCCTATGTTTACCGATCACGGCACATTTATTATCGGCTTTAGCGTAGCCAAACATCATTTGGCCGTTGCTCCTGAAAGTGCAGGGATTAATCATTTTGCTGATGAAATTGTGCAGGCTGGCTATAATCACACCAAGCAGTTGGTACGTATCCAGTGGGATCATTCGGTTGATTTCTCATTACTTGAGAAAATAATCGAGTTTAATATTTTGGATAAGGCAGACTGTTCAACTTTTTGGCGGAAATAAAAAAGAGGCCCTTTAGCCTCTTACTTTATCTATGCTAACAGTATACCGCAATGTATGAAGGCTATACTGCGAATTTCGCTTTGATGAATTTTGCCATGATGGATGATGGTAGTGCATTCGCCTTACTGGGACTCCCAGCTGAGCTAAGGCCCCTCCCCCTGGCGGCATTTTTCTGAAAATAACAAGCCACTACAGCTTATTTGTATCTCCGCCGGCCTGATGCTTGGAGAGCAGCTCGGTTAATTCTTTCATAAACATATCGATGTCCTTAAATTGACGGTACACCGATGCGAACCGGATATAGGCAACCTCGTCTACGGGATACAGCTCGCTCATGACTATTTCTCCGATCTCGCGGCTGTCCACTTCGGCATGGGCCGTCGTGCGGATTTGCTTCTCTACCTCGGAAACGATCATTTCCAGCCGTTCGACGGATACCGGACGTTTCTCACAGGCACGGATCAAGCCCCGCAGCATTTTTTCCCGGTTGAATTCCTCCCGGCTTCCATCCTTCTTAATCACGATGAGCGGGGTCTCCTCGACCATCTCAAAGGTCGTGAACCGCTTCTGGCATTTCTCGCATTCGCGGCGGCGCCGGATCGATTTATTCTCATTGGCGGCACGCGAATCCAATACCTTCGTGCCGGAATAATCGCAATATGGGCATTTCATCGATCGTTTCTTCCTCCCCTATTTCCCAATAGCTCCCTGTCATGAAGTGCGGGCAATCGCACATAATAGGATTACCAACGACAAGGAGGTGAACAGACATGGGTGCAGGTCAATCCCGCAGCAGCAATCAATTGGTAGTGCCTCAAGCGAATGCAGCGTTGGATCAACTGAAATACGAAGTAGCGCAAGAACTGGGCATCGCCATCCCTCAGGACGGTTATTTCGGTCACATGGCTACTCGTGATACTGGTGCGATCGGTGGTCATATCACTCGTCGCCTGGTGCAAATCGCCGAGCAGTCTCTTGCCGGTCAATTCAAATAATAACACGTTTTAAAGAATACGCAAGAAGTATCGGGCTTAAGCTCCCGTTCAAGGCGGCTTGTCCGATACTTCTTTGCCTTGAGAGGTCAAGCGGCTTGCTCTCCCCACTCTTCCCCATACAATTTAACATACTTGTTATAATAATACATTACACGCTGTATGTAATGTCTCGTTTCCCCGTAAGGAATACGGTCCGCATTCTGGAGCGTTCCGTCCCATTCTTTCTCCTGTAGCCAGCGGCTGACTTTGCCATGCCCCGCGTTATAGCCCGCAAGAACCGCAATTTTATTCCCGTTAAATTGCTTAAATAACCAATTAAGATACCAAGAACCCAGCTCGATGCTGACAGCCGGTTCGTTAAGCCTGGTTCTGAATTCTTCACTAAAACGCGCCTTGTCAATAATCCAATTCGCCGTATCCGGCATAAGCTGCATCATTCCGTATGCGCCCTTCTTGGATTCCGTTTCCGCCAGATAGTTGGATTCCACCCGAATGACGGCGGCCACAAGAAAAGGATCGAGATCGTATTTTGCGGCGTTTTGGCGTATTTCCTGCTCGTAACGGATCGGATACAGCATGCGCCCCACATAAGTGCTGCTTAAAAACAAAAATATAACAAACGTCAGCAGCAGCAAGGCGAACACCCGCTTTTTCCGCCAAAAGCTCATGATAGCCCCCTTTCATTCCAGAAAGCTTCAATTTGCTTTTCCGTTTCCTCCAGGGTGCCCGAATTGTCGATCACCCAATCGGCAAGCCCTTTCTTCTCCTCAATCGGCATCTGGGACAGCAGCCGTTTCTCCGCTTGCTCCGCCGTTATGCCGTCCCTTGCGATCAGACGCTGAAGCTGCACTTCGCGCGGCACGTAGACAACCATCACCTGCTCGTACATCGCCTGCTGCCCCGATTCATACAGGAGCGGCACGTCGACGACGACCAGCTTGTCCGGCTGCTCTGCCGCATAGGCCTGCATTCTCTCGCGTATCAATGCGCGAATGGGAGGATGCAGCAAATTTTCCAGATCGCGAAGCGCCTCGCGATTGCCGAAGACGCGCTCGCCCAGTTTTTTGCGGTGAAGAGAGCCGTCCGGCAGCAGCAGATCGTCTCCGAACCGCCGGATCACTTCAGCCAGAACGGGGGTTCCCGGCTCCACGACCTCTCTGGCAATCCGGTCCGCATCGATCAGCAGCGCGCCGCGCCGGACGAGCATCCCGGCCACCGTGCTTTTCCCGCACGCAATTCCCCCGGTTAATCCGATGTTCATGGTCATTCCCCTATTATATCCAAGATGATGTTGTTGTATGGTCAGAACAGTTTCATGATGCCCATCAGGATCAAGACAAATCCGGGCAAAACGGACAGCTTGCGAATCCATTTCAGCTCCGCATAGCGCAATCCGATTTGCAGACCGATTCCCAGAAACGTGCCGCTGGCCAGCGCAATGACCGCCGCCGTCAGCCACGGCGTGAAGCCGAGCAAGGCGGCGCCGATCCCCGCCCCGAAAGCGTCCAGCGAGAGCGCCAGACCCAGCAGCGTCGCTTCGTAAGCCGATATGTTGCCGGAACGGTCCACGTCCGCCATGGACGGCGTGCGCAGAATTTGAATGACCAGACCGAATCGTTTCAGTTCAAGATAAAATACTTCCTTAGCCGTCGCCGGTCCCGGCGCGGGGACTGGCGGCTGCGGCTCGTTCGCCTGCCCCGCTTGCGATTCCTGCCGTCTTTGCTGGACCATCTGAACCAGCGCCCACAAGCCGATCCCCATCAAAATGACGGCGCCGATATCTTTCGCCACGACCGGGTCGACAAACCGGCTCATCCAGACGCCGATCTGCATCGAAGCGAAAATAATAACGCCCGACCAGGCCGCGATGATCGCGATTGAAGGGAGCGGGATCCGGATTTTGCGAAGACCGTACGTGACGCCTACCCCGAAGCCGTCCAAGCTGACGGCAAAGGCAAGCAGTAGCAACGAAGCGACAGACAACATTGCGTTCCCTCCTCACCAGTAACTGCACACCATACTATATGGCTGTTCTGGGCGGAGGGTGCGTATTGCCGTTCCGCAAGGACCCGTTAGCCTTGGAGCGCTTCCCGTTTGCCGCGCTTAGGCTTTAGCGGCTGACAGACAGGACAATAATGGGTGCCGCGCCCGGCTACCACCGTCTTGACTATAGCCGTGCCGCAAGTCAGACAAGCCTCGTCCTTGCGTCCATACATTTTCAGCTGGTGCTGGAACATCCCGATCTCGCCTTGACCGTTGACGTACGATTTGATGGACGACCCGCCTGCCGCCACGGCATCCTTCAACGTCTCCACAATCGCTTCATGAAGCTTGGCCGATTCCGCCGCGCTCAGCGTATGGGCTTCCCGCTCCGGATGGACACCGGCCAGAAATAACGCTTCATCCACATAAATATTTCCGATGCCGACAATGTATTCCTGATTCAGCAGCAGCGGCTTGATCTTCGTCTTGCGCTTTCCGAGCTTTGCGCGGAAAGCTTCCGGCGTAAACGCCGCATCCAGCGGCTCGAGACCGAGCTTCTTGAGCGGCGCCTCCAGCAAATCCCGGTCCTTCGGATAGACGTGCATCGTTCCGAACTGCCGCACGTCCTTGTACCTCAGCTCCGTGCCGTCCGTAAAATGAAACACGACATGGGTATGCTTCTCCATCGGTTCATCCGAGCGGTAGACCCCGTAGCGTCCCTCCATCCGCAGATGCGAGACCAGCGTATAACGGTCGAGCATAAACCGCAAAAACTTCCCCCGCCGCTCGACCGAGCGAATCGTTTCTCCCTCCAGCATAACGGCAAACGCCTGGATGTCGTCCGGATGCTGAATAATGCGGGGCAGCAGCACGGACACGCGCTCGATCTTCTTGCCGATCACAAGCTGATTGAGCGTACGGCGCACCGTTTCGACCTCCGGCAATTCCGGCATGAGCCTTTCCCCTCCTCCATTCCGCCCGGACGCTGTCCAAGCGGATTACTTCGCCTCGTACCAGTTGTCCCCGGCGTCGACGTCGACCTTCAGCGGCACGTCGAGCTTCAGGGCAGACTCCATCACTTCGGCGACCATTTGTTTCATCAAGTCAATCTCGTCTTCCGGCACCTCGAACACCAGTTCGTCGTGCACCTGCAGCAGCATGCGGCTGCGTACGCCCTCTTCCTTCATCCGCTTGTCCAATTGGACCATCGCCAGCTTGATAATATCCGCGGCCGTTCCTTGAATCGGCGTATTCATCGCGGTACGCTCGGCGAACGAACGCAGGTTGAAGTTCGAGGCTTTAATTTCCGGCAGGTAACGGCGGCGCTGCAGCAGCGTCGTGACATAGCCGTCCTGGCGGGCTTTTTTGACGATATCGTCCATATATTGACGAACCCCCTGGAACACGGCGAAATACTGCTCGATAAACTTCGCCGCGTCCTTGCGGGTAATGTTCAAGTTCTGCGACAACCCGTAATCGCTGATACCGTATACGATGCCGAAGTTGACCGCTTTGGCCTGACGACGCATATTCGAATCGACTTCCGCTTCGGATACGCCGAACACGTCCATCGCCGTTTTCGTATGAACGTCCATATTTTCGCGGAACGCTTCGATCAGCTTCTCGTCCTGCGAAATGTGGGCCAGCACGCGCAGCTCGATCTGCGAATAGTCGGCAGTCAAGATTTTCCACCCGGGTTCGGAAGGGAAAAACACCTTGCGGATTTTGCGGCCTTCCTCCAGCCGGATCGGAATGTTCTGCAGGTTCGGGTATTGGCTGCTGAGCCGCCCGGTCGCGGCGATCGTCTGCTTATAATACGTATGCACCTTCCCCGTCGAAGGACGCACTTCCTTGAGCAGGCCTTCCACGTAAGTCGATTGCAGCTTCGCCAGCGTCCGGTAATGGAGAATGTGGCCGACCATCGGATGATACGGCTCCAGCTTCTCCAGCACTTCGGCGTCGGTCGAATACCCGGTTTTCGTTTTCTTGATGACCGGCAGCCCGAGCTTCTCGAACAAAATTTCCCCGAGCTGCTTCGGCGAGTTGATGTTAAACTCGACCCCGGCCGCATCGTAAATCGATTGCATGATGCCCTCAAGCTGGTTGCCAAGCTCCGCGCCGTAGGCTTTGAGCTCCTCCGCGTCCACCTTGATCCCTTTGCGCTCCATCGAAGCCAGCACGAGCGCCAGCGGAAGCTCCAGCTCGTAAAACAGCTCGTGCATTTCGCTCGTTTCGAGCGCTTCCTTCAGCTTCGGCGTCAGCCGATGAACCGCGGCGGCTTTGCGGCACAAAAAGGCAGTCAGCACGTCTTCCTCGGGCACTTTGAATTTCGCGCCTTTGCCGAATATTTCCTCGTCGGCCGGAAGCGGCCGCAGTCCGTAACGGGACGTCAGGCCGTCCAGCGTCAGCGACGACTCCGTCGGATCGAGCAAGTAACCGGCAAGCAGCGCATCGAAGCCGATGCCGCCCAGCTCGATCCCGCGCCAAGACAGCACGATGATGGCGCGGTGCAGATCGTAGATGGAAACCTCCTGCTTGTCTTCCGAAGCAAGCCACTCCCGTACCGCAGAAGCCTCAGCCTGCTCAAGCCGTTCCACAGGCACATAATAGCACACAGGCTCCGCGCCCTCTTCTTCGCTATACAAGGACACGCCGATCACTTCGGCGTTATGCGGGTTGTCGCCGGCCGCCTCCACGTGCAGCGCGCGGACATGAGGCAGCGCGGCGGTCAGCTCAGCCAGCTTGTCGTCCGTGACCAGCACCGCCAGCGGCTCGGGTCCCGCCGCCTCCGCCTCCGCTGCCCCCGGTGCCGCAGCGCCGGAAGCGGGCAGCTGCAGCCGCTCCAATAACGATTTAAACTCCAGCTTGCGGAACATCTCAGCAAGCTCCGAATCCTCATATCCGCGGTAGGCCAGCTCGTCCCACGAAAAATCGACCGGCACCTCCCGGAAAATCGTCGCAAGCTCCTTGCTCATCCGGGCGCTGTCGGCATTCGCCGCGACCTTCTCCCCAAGCTTGCCCTTAATCTGCGAGGCGTTCTCCAGCACGCTCTCGACCGAGCCGTATTCGTGCAGCAGCTTAAGCGCCGTCTTCTCCCCAACTCCCGGGATGCCCGGAATGTTGTCGGACGTATCGCCCATCAGCCCTTTCAGGTCGATGATCTGATGCGGCTTCAGCCCGTACGTTTCTTCGATGTGCGCCGGATCGAACAGCTCGACCTCGCTGATGCCCTTGCGCGTCAGCGCGATGGTCACCTGCCCGCTTGCAAGCTGCAGCATGTCCTTGTCCCCGGTGACAACGACGACCTCGATGCCGCCTTTCTCGTCCGCAATACGCGTCAGCGTGCCGATAATATCGTCGGCCTCGTAGCCGTCCAGCTCGAACTGGCGGATGCCGAACGATCCGAGCAGGTCGCGGAGCAGCGGAAACTGCTCGGACAGCTCCGGCGGCGTTTTCTCGCGCCCGCCTTTGTACTCTGCGTAATCTTTATGTCGAAACGTCGCCTTCCCCGCGTCGAATGCGACCAGAAAGTGCGTCGGCTTCTGTTCCTCCAGCAGCTTGAGCAGCATGGTGGTGAACCCGTAGACCGCGTTCGTGTGCAGCCCCTTGGAATTGCTCAGCAGCGGCAATGCAAAAAAAGCGCGGTAGGCAATGCTGTTCCCGTCGATCAAAATAAGCTTGGACAATGGATTCACCTCATTCGGCAGTCTTCCTACTCTATACATGATAGCATAGGACAGCATAAGAAAAAAACCTTTGGAAAGCTTTCGCGAAAAAGGGGTGTGCGCCGTGTTTGCCGCATAAAATGAACTAACTTTTGATCCTTGACGGCGCCTTTCGAGCGGAAAGGAGATCGGAGGCTGGGTTCATGAAAGATTCGGTTCGTTTGAACGGAAAACGCGCGATTTTTTTCGATGTCAATCAGACGCTGGTGCAGCAAGGACTCAGCTTCGAACAATGCTTCGGAGAGGTGTGGGACGATTATTCGGCCAGATGGGCGGCGGAGGACCGCCCGGAGGCGGATGCGCTCTGGGAGCAGTACATCACCCGTTGGCAGCAGCGCAAAAAAGGCCGGACGACGTTCAAGCAGCTTGACGAGCTCCAGCAGCAATGTCTGCGGGAAGCGTTCGAAGCGCTGAGGATTCCCGTGTCCTCCGGCATGCTGCGAAGCTTCATGCAGAATATCCGCCGCCTGCAGGTATCGGCGAAGACCATGGCGCCGCAGGCTGCAAAAACGTTGGAGTCGCTGTCCCGGTCGTACCGCCTCGCCATCATCAGCAACAGCCCTCGCAGCGAAGTGCTGATGATGCTGCAGCGGTTCGGGCTGGAATCGTATTTTCCCGAAGAACGCGTCTTCACGGCGCAGAAGCCCGCGGACAAGAAGCCCGCGTCCTACCTTTTTAAGACGGCGCTCCAAACGATGCAGCTTGCGCCAAGGCAGGCGCTCATGGTAGGAAACTCGTGGAAGCATGACGTGTGCGGCGCCGTAAAGGCGGGCCTGGATGCCGTATGGCTCCATCCCGGAACGGCCGGTCCGTCCGCCGATTCGGACGACAAAAAAATTTCCCAGCAGCGGCTGGGAAAGCGTAAAGTGTATTTGATCAAGCAGCTGGATCAGCTCCCCCAGCTCCTTGGTTAAATTTCAATCGGCCCGTCGCTCTCCGGAACGCCGACCGCATCGCTGCTGAAGACGCTCCCGCGGTGCGCTTTCGACTGCTTCTTCAGCTTGGCCGCCGTTTCGGAGATTTGCTCCGGCGTCACGGCGGCGGCCGCCTTGCAGATGACAAGCGACAGCGACAGCGTGACGCCGTCGCTATCGATCCGGTTGCCCTGCCGATCCTCGACATACGTCCAATCGTCCTCGTCGTAGAACATTTTGACCCCCGCATCGAACCGCCGCAAAATTTCGCCGCACAGCTTCTCCGGTTCCTCGCTCGCCGTAATCGCAATAAAATCGTCCCCGCCGATATGGCCGACGAAATCGAAAGGCCGCCCCAACACGCCCATCGCCTGCTGAATGCAGTCGGCCGTAAATTGAATGAGCTGATCGCCTTTTTGAAAGCCGTACCGGTCGTTAAACCATTTGAAATAATCGAGATCGGCATAGATGACCGAGAACGGCTTCTTGTCCGTCAGCCGCTTGCTCAGCTCCCGGTAGATTTGCAGATTGCCCGGCAGTCCCGTCAGCGGATTGGCGACCTTGGCGCTTTCCATGCGGGCATTCGTGATGCACTCGAGAATGGATCTTATGGAAGCCATCCCCAGCATCCGTCCCTCGGAGGTGACGATCACAAGATCGTACAAATTTTGAATCTCCCGCGAAGTCGCGAGCTGGGACACCTCCTCGACCGACATGTGCTCGTCCACAATAAGAGGCGCCGGGTCCATCACCTGATCGATCGGGCGGTTCCAGAACAGCGAGTATCCGTACTGCCCCGCAAGCTGTTGGAACAAGCGGTCCCGCATAATCAGTCCGGTCGGCACGCCGCCGGAAACAACCGCCGCGCCGAGCGCATTCGCATTTTTCTTAAAATAACCGGCGACGGCCGAGATGGGCGTCGAATTCTCGAACGACGGATACGGGATCGACAGATCGCCGATGGCCCAGACGCTGCCTGCGGTTTCGACAATTTTGCGGTGCAGCAGAAGTTGATTTTTCAGCTCCGGCCGCAGCGAGGCCTGCTCCTTGCCGGGACGGCCGAGCAAAAAGCCCTGGCCGAAATGCACGCCCATGCGCGTAAGCTTCATCAGCTCCTCGGCCGATTCGATGCCCTCTGCGATCAGGTGGATGCCCAGCTTCTCGGCGAACGACAGCATCGTTTCGAGGATGTACTCCTTCGTTTTGTGGAGGTGAATGTCCTTGATGAGCGAGCGGTCGATTTTGATAAAATCGGGCTGCAGCTCGGCAATGGCTTGCAGCGAGGAATACCCTGCTCCGGCATCGTCGATCGCAATCCGGTACCCCTGCTGGCGGTAATGGTCCAGAATCGTTTTGGCCGCGTCGAAATCTTCGATGGAGCTGCGCTCCGTAATCTCGAACACGACATTCCCCGGCGTCAGCCCCCGCTGCTCCAGCAGCTCCAGCGTCCGGCCCGGCTCGAACTGCGGGTCGTTCAAAATTTCCGCGGACAGATTCAGAAACAGCATCTCCTCCTCCGTCCGGGTTAGCGCGCCCTGAATCGCCTTGGCCCTCGCCAGCCGGTCCAGCGGATACAGCAAGCCCTCGGACTCCGCCGCCGCGAACAGCTTGAGCGGAGAATGGAGCGGGCTGCCCTCCGGGCCCCGGGTTAACGCCTCGTAGCCGAAAACGGTACCGTCCCTCAGCGAAATGATCGGCTGATAAACGGACGTTACGGCTTGTTGATGTAAGATGTTTTCCAGCTCGCTATGAAGCGCCGAACCGTCGGTCGGTTGCTCTGTCATTCGTTCTATCGTCATTGACCATCCCTGACTTTCCGTGTCTTTGGCTCTACTATACCATGGGAATTTTATCCCAGTGTTAACACGGAACGTCCCGGTTTGTTAAACGATTGTAAATATTTGCGGAGAAGCCGTCTGCTTACTTGATGCCGATCGATTGGCGGTATTCGGAAGGAGAACAGCCGACCGCCTTTTTGAACAGGATGGAAAAGTGCGGATAGCTCTGGTATCCGACGGCCAAGGAGACATCGATGACTTTGTAATGGGGAATTTCCAGCAGCCGCTTGGCCATTTCCATCCGTTTGCGGATGCGGTACTGCACGAACGTTTCGTTCGCCGTTTTTTTGAACAGGTGGCTGAAGTAAGTCGGGGCGAGCCCTACCTTCCCGGCGACCTCTTCCAGGCTGATATCCGTCGCAAGATGTTGATCGATATACGCTTTCGCTTCCTCCCAGACGTTCTTCAAGTTGCCGCCGCGGTAGGTTTGCAGCAGCCCGGACAGCTTGAAAATCTCCTCCTCCAGAAAGGCCAGAGCTTCCTGCCGGGCAGGAAAGCTTCGCCGCTCGGGCGGCTCGGGAAAGAGGAAGACGTCTCTGGCGTTCAGACGCTTCACCAGCAAGCGGAGCACGTCGTTGACGGCTGCGCTCAGCCGCTCGGGAGACGCGTGCTCCTCGAAATACCGGTCCTTCCCCTCTGTCCAGCAGGCGGCAGCCGCGTCCGGGTCGGCGCTCCAGACCGCCTCTTCCAACGCATCGAGCCACTGCTCGTATTCCGAAATGGACGGCGCTTCGGCCCGGACCGGCTTCAGAACGCGGTCCAGCACCGAATACAGCTCGCCAGGCGTGACCGGCTTGAGCAGGTATTCCTTGACCCCGTATGTCAGGCATTTTTGCGCGTACGCAAATTCCCCGTAACCGGAGATGACGACGGTCTTGACGGAGGGCCGGGTTTCCGAGATGATTCTGCACAGCTCAAGCCCGTCCATCCGAGGCATCCGGATATCCGTGAGCACCAGATCGGGCGGAGTGTCCCGAACAAAAGCCGCGGCCTCCTCGCCGTTGGCGAAGGCGGTAACGCGAAGCTTTCCCGCCCCGTACCGTTCGACCATCCGGGTAAGCCCAAGCCGGATCATCGGCTCGTCTTCGACGACGACAACATGCATCCTAATCCCCCCTTCGCTCCGCGGCCGCGCAAAACGCAACCATCGGCGATTGTCTTCAGCCTGACGGCCTGCCCGAGGAAGGCATGACCATCGTCACTTTCGTTCCCTCGTCGAGCCGGCTCTCGATGTGCAGGCCATACTGCTCGCCGAATACCATCTGAATGCGCCTGTGCACGTTAACAATGCCAATTCCGCCCTTCTTGCCAGCATCGTCCCCCCCGTCGACAAGACGGTTCGCCTCCAGCTTCTCCCGCAGCTCCGCCAGCCGCTCCTCCGGGATGCCGTTCCCGTTATCCTCGACGCTGACCCAGAACGTGCCGTCTCCTTCGCCCGCATCGATCCGGATGCAGTGATAATCCTCCACGCCGCCTTCGAACGCGTGCTGAAATACGTTTTCGACAAGCGGCTGCAGCGTCAGCCGCACCATCTTGTGAAGCAGCAGCTCCGGCTTCACGGCGACGTCGATCTCAAACTCCCGCCCGGCCCGGTGCTTCAGCACGATCATATAGTTAAGCACGTGCTTCAGCTCGTTGGCCACCGTGATTTCCTCCAGATTCGTCTGCACGGAATAACGCAGCATGTAGGCCAGCGCGCGTACGATTTCCGAAATTTCGTCTGAATCCTCGACGAAGGCATAGCACACAATCGTCTCCAGCGTATTGTATAAAAAGTGCGGATTGATCTGAAGCTGCAGCGATTGGAACTCCGCTTTTTGCCGCTCCATCTGGATTTCGTGGTTTTTCAGCTCGGCCTGATATACCTTGTCCACGAGCTCCGACAACCGGTTGACCATCAGGTTGTAGCGGATCATCAGCTCCATGATTTCGTCCCGCTGCCGCTGCTCGGGAAGCGGGATAGTCGCCCAGTTGCCCTTCTCGGTTTCCCGCATGCCTTCCTTCAGCACCCGGATCGGCCCGGTAATCGACTTCCCGAAGCGGAAGGCCAGCCATAACGCAAAGACGAGCGTAAACAGACCGACAACGATCGATGTGACGCGAATCGTATCGACCGGCTTCCGCAGCTCGGCCATCGGCATGGACACAACGAGATGCCAGCCGGAATAGGCGGACTTTTGGCTCCGGTACAAGCGCCGCTCTCCGCTCTCCTCCGCCACGAAGGACTGCAGGCCCGATTCGACGATGCTGCGTTTCAGCTCCGGCTGTACACTCTTCCCGATCCGCTCTCTTTGAGGGTGATACACGATCCGTCCCCTTTCGTCGACGATGAAGAAGAAGCCGGTGCTGGTGAGCTCGATGCCTTTCCACAGCTCCGAAAGCTCGGCAGAACGAAGCTCGATCGCGAGAATGCCTTGAGGCTCCGATGACGTTAAACCGCGAATTTGGCGTACCAGGGTGATCGTCCGGTTGTTCTGGCTTTCGATAATGCTGCGGTTCAGCACGCTGAGGTTCCCGTAGGCCGACGTATTCGTCTTAAAGAAGGTCAGCTGCTCCTTGATTTGCTCCGGCGTAAACGACGATCCCGTGACTTCGTTATAGTAATACACGGCGTTCTCGTTGAAGCTGATCGAATACACGGCCGTAATCTCAGGATTCCGAATAAAGATCGGGTCGATCACGTATTCCTTGATCTGCTTCTGGATCTCATAGAACTCGTATCCCTCCAGCCCTGCCGGCAGATCAATAAAACGTTTGACCTCCTTGTTGGTGAGCAGCGAAACCATGGATCGCTCATACGATTTCAGATACAGATCCGTATGGTAAGCCGCATTGCCGACCATCTGGGACAGCTGCCGCTCCACCATCCGGTCCAGCTCCTGGGAGGAGGCGTAGTACGTAACGATGCCGACCGTCGTCAGCGAAACGATGATGACGGTCAGGAAATAGAGGAACAGCTTCCGGTACAGGCTCGCCTTTTTCATTTGATCCCCAGCTGGCTGCGGTATTCCGAAGGCGAAATGCCGACAATCTTTTTAAACGTTTTCGTAAAATGCGGATAGTCGTCGTACCCGACCTCCAGCGCCACGTCGACGATGCGAATATGGGACTGAGCCATCAATTGAAGCGCTTTCTCCATCCGGCGCTTGATCCGGTATTGGACGAACGTTTCGGAGGTCATTTTTTTAAACAACGCGCTGAAATAGGTCGGAGTCAGCCCGACAAGCTCGGCCACTTCCTCCAGCGTGACCTCCTCGGACAAGCGCTGATCGATGTAGGCCTTCGCTTCTTCCATCGGGTCCTTGAATTGACCGCGGCGCGCCGAGATCAATTTCCGGTAAATCGCCCGCAGCGTCTGCTCGAAATCGTCCAGCAGCTCGGCCTTCGTATGCCCGGCCATCGTCTCGTTCGTCTCCGGAGATACCGAAAAAGCATTCCGCTCCTGCAGCCGCTGAACGAGCAAGCGGATACAATCGCCGAGCAGCTCCCGGAGCTTCGCGGCCGACAAGCCGGAGTCGAGGCAATACCTCCGCCACTGCTCCAAATACCGGGCCAGCTCGTCCGCTTGATTGGCCCAGATGCACTGCTCCAGCTTGCCTACCCATTCCACGTATTTGGATACCGGG
Organism: Paenibacillus ehimensis NBRC 15659; assembly: GCF_004000785.1. Taxonomy (GTDB): domain Bacteria; phylum Bacillota; class Bacilli; order Paenibacillales; family NBRC-103111; genus Paenibacillus_G; species Paenibacillus_G ehimensis. The sequence goes on from NZ_BILX01000021.1 coordinate 18,077, forward strand.
ACATAGCCTTTCATTTTTTGTTTGAGCACCGTATCCAGCGCTTCATGCAGCTCGGGCTTCGTCACGGGCTTCAGCAAGTATTGCTTCACGCCGTAAGCCAGGCATTTTTGCGCATACTCGAAATCGTTGAAGCCGGAGATGACGACCGTTTGAATATCGGGGAATTCTTCGTGAATGCTGCGGCACAGCTCCAATCCGTCCATCTTGGGCATCCGGATATCGGTCAGCACGATGTCGGGCTCTTGCGAGCGGATCAGCTCCAGCGCCTTCACTCCGTTCTCCGCGGTGGCAATGCCGGCGAACGCGGGACTGTATTGCTCCGCCATCTTCACCAAGCCTTTGCGGATGACCGGCTCGTCGTCCACGATGAGCAAATGCATGGAATACCCCTCCTGTTAGGTCCGCCTAAGGGAAAAGTATCCGCTCCGGACAGGCCGAAAACGGATACTTTACCGTGATCTGTATGATGATTTTACTACGCTTTCGGGACACAGGGCAATGAGAGAAGTTGGGTTTGACGGACAGCGGCGTGCCGGCCGCCGACCGTTACTTCACATTGTTGCGGACGATGACGCCTTCCTTCTTGTTGTAGCGCTCCGTCGCTTCCTTGATGACTTCGTTGCCGCCTTTGGCTTTATATTCTTCGATAACCTTCGGCCAATCCGAGATCGGCTCTTTGCCGTAGATCATTTTGACCATATGGTCGATGATCAGCTTCGGCGCCGTATCGCTCGTCGGCATAAGATCCGGGTATTTGGCGAACGCATTCAGCGTCGGCGTAAATTCGATCGTGCCGAGTCCCTCTTTGGCCAGCACCGTATCGAACGCTTTGGCCAAGTCCTTGCCGTCCTGGGACAAGGAGGCGCGCAGTTTGTTGATGGTAATGTCATGCGTCCACCACAGATTGCCGCGGAAGCCCTCTTCGTCCACTTCTTCTTTCGTTTGCGGGAATTTGTATTTGATCTGCCCGTTCTCTACGGTGTAATTCTCGCCTTCCACCCCGATGCTGAAAAACTTCTCCGCTTCGTCGGTCAGCATCCAGTCCAAAAATTTGATGATGCCGATCGCCGTTTCCTTCTTTACATTATTGTTGATATACAAAGCGGTGGATAAGGAGCCGTACAAAATATGCCCGCCGTATCCTTCCGGACCTTTCGGCGACGGAATAATGTCGATTTTGGCCTCGGGCACGACCTTCTTCACCTTGGTCCGGTAGTTGGCCATGCCTTCCGCATTGGCGGACCACATGCCGACTTTGCCGGCCTCGATATTTTTGCCGTAGTCGGTCGATGTGACCGTTGCAAAATCTTTGGGAATCAAGCCTTCGTCGAACATCGTTTTGTAGGCTTGAAGCGCTTTCGTCATATTCTCTACGTCAAAAAATTTCGGAACGACCTGTCCGTTCTGCAGCTCGAACTGGGAACCGATCACGTCGTAGGAGCCGAAGATCGTATCGGCATACTTGAATTTTTCCCGGATTTGGTACGGATTCTCGACACCGAGCTTTTTCATCGCGCGCATCACGTTTAGCATGTCCTCGACTGTTTTAGGCGCAGGCAGGCCGGTTTTCTCCAGCAGATCCGTCCGGATGAACAGCGCGCGCCGCGACGGATTGGACAGCCACGCCGGAACGGCATAAATTTTACCCTCGTAGCTGACCTCGTCCCAGGCCTGCTTCGGCACCTGCTTCATCAGATTCGGCGCATACTCTTTGAGCAGATCGTCCAGCGGCATGAACAGCCCGGCCTCCACCGAACCGGACATCGCCTTGCTGTTCACACTGCTGCCTTGAACAACGTCGGGGATGTCGTTGCCTGCGAACATGACGGCCATTTTCTGGTCGAATTCCTTGAGTGGAAGGAAGCGGATATCCATATCGACATTCGCCAGCTTCTCCAGCTTTTTTACCCACTTGTCTTCGTTAATATTCGGCGAGCTTTCCGCATAAGCATTTCCGCTCGTATTCAGCGAAATCGTAAACTTCGTCGGTCCCTGCTTCCCGTCGGCGCCCGGCGCTTCGCCTTCGTTCTTACCGCCGGCGCATCCGGCTGCCGTTACCGCAAGCGAACCAACCAGCACCGTACTGATGAGCTTTTTCAAGTCGAACCCCTTCTTTCGCTTAAAAAGTATGTGTATGTTGCCCAATTCAAATGATAGCGATTTCAAAGCGGATATAGAATTGGCTAACTTATTATGACGATGTGTTTTTTTACGATGGGGGACTGTTCTGCCATCAGATGAACGGTTACGATTTGATCGAGCCGATCAGCATCCCTTTGACAAAATAACGCTGAAGAAACGGATAGACCATCATGATCGGAATCGTCGCCACCGTTATAATCGCCATTTTGATTCCTTCGGGGGACGTATTCGTAAACTGCGACAGCTGATCGGACGAGCCGAAGAAGTCGGTAATGACGATTTCGCGCAAGCGGACCTGCAGCGGATAAAGCGCCCGGTTATTAATATAATACAAGGCATTGGAGTACGTATTCCAGTGCGACACCGCGTAGAACAGTCCCATGGTCGCCATCGCCGGCTTGGACAACGGAAGAACGATGCTCCAGACGATTCGCATTTCGCCGCAGCCGTCCATCCGGGCGCAATCGATCAGCTCGTTCGGCAGATTGACGAAGAAGGAGCGCATGACGAACAGGTTGTACGCACTGATGGCGCTCGGGATAATTAACGCCCACACCGTATCGAGCAGGTGCAAATTTTTGACCAGCAAATAGTTCGGGATGAGCGGAGCCTGGAAAATCAAAGTGACCAGCACCATCAGCAGCACGTACGTGCGGCCTGCATATTCCGGACGCGACAGCGGGTAAGCGAGCGCCGCGGTGGCGATCAGATTGATGATCGTTCCGACGACGGTAATGAACAGGCTGACCGAGAAGGAGCGCCAGACGGAGCCGTCTTTTAAGATCAGCTGGTAATTTTCCAGCGTGAATTGTACCGGCCACAGCGTCACCTGCCCGCTGTTGATCGCCGCGTCGGCGCTGAACGATTGGGCGACCACATGAAGCAGCGGCAGGATCATCGTCGCCGCAAGAATCGTAAGCACTACATAATTCAATACCGAGAATACCCGGCCAGCCGGAGTTATATGATTCATCTGCATTCACCCGCCTAATAGAGTCCTTGTCCTGTAGCTTTGCGGCTCAGCGCGTTGCCGAGCATGATCAGCGCCAGCCCGACGACCGATTTGAACAGCCCGATGGCGGTCGTGAAGCTGTATTGGCGCCCCACCAAGCCGACACGGTAAATGTAAGTATCCATAATATCCCCCGACCCTTCGTTCAGCGAGTTGAGGAACACATAGACCCGCTCGAACCCGAAGTCGAGAAAATTGCCGATATGCAGCAGGAACAAGATGACGATGGTCGGCATAATCGTCGGAATCGTGATCGATATCGTCTGCCGCCAGCGGTTCGCGCCGTCCATAACGGCCGCCTCGTACATTTCCGGATTGACCCCGGCCAGCGCCGCCAAATAGACGATCGTCCCCCAGCCGCTGTCCTTCCACATGCCCGAGCCGACCAGGATGCTGCGGATATAGGAATCTTCGCCCAAAAAATAAATCGGGTCGATTCCGAACAAGCCGAGCACATGATTGACGACTCCCGTCGTCGGAGACAAAATGCCGATCGCAATCCCGCCAACGATGACCCACGACAGGAAGTGCGGCATGTACACCACCGTCTGAATAATCCGCTTATACATGAGCAGCCGCATTTCATTCAGGAGCAGCGCCAGCACGATCGGAAACGGGAAAGCGAAGATCAAATCGTAAAAGCCGATCAAAATCGTGTTTTTTAAAATTCGCAAAAATTCGTCGTAGGCGAACATCCGCTGGAAATTTTCAAGACCAACCCACGGACTCCCCAGTATCCCCTTAAAAATGTTGTAGTTCTGAAACGCCATGACCGAGCCCATTAAGGGAACGTATTTGAATACGACGAAATATAAAATGCTGGGCAGCGAAAGAAAATAAATGGCCTTGTACTTCTTCATCAGCCTCCACGTTTCCCGTGCCTTTGACGGTTTAACCCCGGTGCGAACCGCCCTCTCGAGCTTGGCTTCCATGCTGCATTCCTCCTTTATGGTTCGATCTTACTATGAGGGGCATTCGTTTCAAATGGAGAAAGTTGCACGGAAGCTGTGTTTTTTTACGATGGCCAAAAAGCAAAAAGTCCCGCCCGCGCTTGGTTGGAAGCGCGCGGCGGGACTCCGGCCGGAGCCGTTCGGTATCCGCTATACGTTCAAATCTTTACGTTTGCCTGTGACCATAAAGATCACGCCTTCTCCGATATTCGTCGAATGATCGGCGACGCGTTCGAGGAAATGGGCAGCCAGCATCAGCTGGGACAACTGACGGTTTTTGGCAAAATCGGTGCCCATCAGCATGATGAGGTCGTTCACGATGACGCTGTACAGCTTGTCGACTTCGTCGTCCTTCTCGGCCAGCGCCGCCGCCCGGTGAACGTCGCGTTCGGTATAAGCCAGCAAGCTTTCCTGCAGCATATTCTGGGTCAGCTCCGCCATACGCGGAATGTCTTCGAGCGGCTTCACCAGCTCTTGGCCGTTCAACCGGATGCAAATTTTAGCGATGTCGACGGCATGGTCCGCAATGCGTTCCAGATCGGTGGCAATCTTCAGCGCCATGCTGATAATCCGCAGATCGCTGGCCATCGGCTGCTGCAGCGCGATCAGCCGCAGCGAATCCTCTTCGATTCTGGCCGTCATCTCGTCGATCCGATCGTCCTCTTCGATCGTTTGCCGGGCCAAGCCCTCATCCAGCCGCGCAAGTGCTTCGACGGCTTGACGGATAAGCCTCGCCACGTCGTTGCCCATGTCGAGCAGGTCTTTTTGAAGCAGGTCCAGCGATTGGTGAAAATTGATCCGGTTATCCACGAATTAAGCGCTCCTTTGTCCGAACGGCTGCGGAACTTATCCGAACCGTCCCGTAATATAATCTTCCGTCCGTTGGTCGGAAGGCGTAGTAAAAATTTTGTCCGTTTTGTCCGACTCGACCAGCACGCCGTTCAGGAAGAAAGAAGTATAGTCGGAAATCCGGGCCGCTTGCTGCATGTTATGCGTAACGATGATGATCGTATATTTTTCCTTCAATACTTGCGTCAGCTCTTCGACCTTCAGCGTCGAGATCGGATCGAGCGCGGACGTCGGCTCATCCATCAGCAGCACATCCGGCTCGACCGCAAGCAGACGCGCAATGCACAAGCGCTGCTGCTGACCGCCGGAGAGGCCGAGCGCCGATTTGTTCAAGCGGTCCTTGACCTCGTCCCACAGGGCGGCCTGCACCAGGCTGCGTTCGACGATCTCGTCGAGCACGGCTTTTTTCTTCGTGCCGTGAATCCGCGGGCCGTAAGCGATGTTGTCGTAAATGCTCATCGGAAACGGGTTCGGACGCTGAAACACCATGCCAACCTTCTTGCGCAGGGACACGACGTCCGTCTCCGGGCCGTAAATATTTTGGCCGTCCACATAGATGTCGCCGGTGATGCGCACGTTGTCGATCAGATCGTTCATCCGGTTCAAGGTGCGCAGAAAGGTCGATTTCCCGCAGCCGGAAGGGCCGATCAACGCGACGATGGAATTGCTCTCGATCGTCAGCCCGATGTTATGAAGCGCATGATTTTCGCCGTAATATAAATTTAATTGCTCCACTTTGATTTTATTCGCAACCTTCGGATTCGCGATTGCACTCGCTGTCGCCATAGTCATTTCCCTCCGGACAATTTTTTCTGCAGCATACGGCTTGGAATACCGATTAACAGGTTAAAGATCAACACGACGACCAACAGCAGCGCGGCGGAGCCTTTGGCAATGTCCTGGGCGTCCGGCACGATCGCTTCGGATTGGACATACCACAGATGAACGGACAGCGTCTCGCCCATGCTGAGCGGATTGAAGTCCGGGAAGAAGCGCGATACCGACAGTCCCGCCGTATAGATCAGGATGGCCGATTCCCCGAGGGCGCGGCCTGCGACGAGCGTGATCCCCGTAATTAAGCTAGGCAGCGAAGCCGGGAGCAGCACCTTGCGGATCGCCTGCCAGCGGGTGGAGCCGAGCGCAAGCGACGCTTCCCAGTACGATTCCGGCACGGAGCGGATCGCTTCTTCCGTTACCCGCACAAGAACGGGCAGATTAAGCAGCGACAAGGTGATCGCCCCGCCGATGATGGAAAATTTGAGACCCATCCAGTTGACGAACAACAGGAAGCCGAACAAACCGAAGACGATCGACGGCACGGAAGACAAAGCTTCGACCGAGACGCGAACGATGTCCGTAAACCGGCTCTTCTTCGCATAAATGGCCAGATACACGCCGGCGCCGACACCAATCGGCACCGAGAACAGCAGAGACAAGAACAAAATATAGAAGGAGTTGAACAGCTGCGGTCCTACGCCGCCGCCGGCCATAATCTCCGAAGGCTTGCCGGTAATGAAATTCCAATTCAGCATCGGCAAGCCGTCGCCTAAGATCCGGAATAAAAACCAGGCCAGAATCAGAATAATAACAACACCCGTTGCCCAAAAGTAGAGCGTGGCGATCCGGTCTGTCGTTTTGCTCGTCATTTCACTTCACTCCTCTTTGCGACAATACGAATGATCAGGATCAAGGCCAACGAGACCAGAAGCAGCACAAGAGCCATCAGGAACAAAGCGTTGTTCCACGTGCTGCCGTAATGGGTGTTCCCCATATCCTTGACAATCGCCGTCGTCAGCACCGTTGCGGAGCTGAGCAGCGAATCCGGCATCTGCGGCGAGTTGCCGATGACCATGAACACGGCCATCGTTTCTCCGATGGCCCGTCCCATCCCGAGAATGATTCCGGTCAGAATGCCGGGCCGGGCCGCAGGGATAAGCACGCGCCATATCGTCTGCCAGCGCGTTGCGCCGAGCGCGAGCGAAGCCTCTTCCAACCGGCCGGGCAGCGCGCGGATCGCGTCCTCGGAGATGGACAGTATCGTAGGCAGAATCATGATCGCCAGAATGATAGCCGCCGGCAAAATCCCGTAGCCGAACCCCTCATTGAACTTGCCGAGAAACGGAACAATGACCGTAAGACCGATCAAGCCGTAGACGACCGACGGAATCCCGACGAATAAATCGGTTGCCGGACGAAGAATTTCACGCACCCACTTGGGCGCAATTTTGGCCATAAAGACCGCACCCGACAGCGCGAGAGGGACCGACAGCAGCACCGACAATAAAGTCAGCAGCAGCGTGCTGTACAGAAATGAGAACGCGCCGAATTTATTTTGCGACGGGGTCCACTCCGTCGAGAAAAAGAACTCGACCGGCGTCACTCCCGAAAAGGTCTTGACTCCTTGCCAACCGACGAAGACGATCACGGAAAAGATGATGAACGTCACGAGCGAGGCGCTTCCTATAAATATCCATCGCATCACTTGGTCGTTTCTGTTCTGCCCTCTCGTCCAGCGGTTCATCCGATGCTCCTTCCGCTCTTCGTTCACACTTTCCGTCAGCTGATCGGCAAATGAATTCATCAGCTATTACCCCCTGGTTCGAATAGTTCCTCTCATGTTCCTATGCTCTAGACCATCATAGAGGACGAATGTAATAACAAAACATGAGAATTGTTAAGGTAATGTAAAAATTGCGCCGGTTTCGACAAATCGGCAGCCTTAGACATAAAAAGAGCAGCGACTTATGCCGCTGCTCTCGTGTAGATGACTTCAACCGTTATTTTTTCAACAGGCTGGCCGGAAGGAACTTGAGCTCCTCGACTTTTTTGTCTTGGAATTCCGGGCTCATGATGTAATCGATAAATGCTTTCGTTGCGCCTTTAGCTTCACCTTTGGTGTACATATGCTCAATGCCGTACAGCGGGTATTTGCCTTCTTTGATCGTCTCTTTGCTGAATGCCACGCCTTCGAATTTCAGAGCTTTCAGCTTGTCGCTAACATAAGGCGTATCGACATAACCGATCGCGCCGGTCGTTTGGCTGACGGTCGTCGCCATAGCGCCGCTGGATTCTTGCGTCACGCCGTCTTTCGTGAAGTCCTTGCCGTCCAGAACGATTTTCTTCACGAGCGCACGGGAACCGGAGCTGTCCGGACGGTGAACGATCGTAATTTTTTGATCCTTGCCGCCAACTTCTTTCCAGTTCGTGATTTTACCGGTGAAAATGTCGGCTGCTTGAGCTTTCGTCAAGTTGTCGATCGTTACGTCTTTGTTCACGATGATGGCAAAAGGCGCAATCGCTACAATGTGGTCGACAAGGCCTTTGTCTTTATATTCCGGGCCGGCTTCGATGTCGGAGTTGCCGATATCGGACGTGCCGTCCGCTACGTTTTTAAGACCTGTACCGGAACCGCCGGCGGTCGGGTTGATCGTGACTTTCGGGTTTTTCTTCATGAACTCGTCCGCAGCCGCTTTAACGAGCGGGAGCAGGGCGCTGGAGCCGGAAGCCGTTACCGTGCCGGTGATCTCTTCTGTCTTGGCCGGTTGCTCCGCCGGTTTTTTGTCTCCTGTTGTTGCCGTTTTGTCTCCACCTGCTGCCGAATTATTCGGCGCCGGTTCTGTCTTCGTCCCGCAAGCGGAAAGTACCCCCAACATTAAGATCGAAACCATGGCCAAGCTTAAACCTTTTTTTGACAGCTGCTTCAACATTTCAGCATGTCCTCCCTTTGTTTTTTGTTTACTAGGACATCGTACCAACCAATTGTTAAGTGAAAACCATCGGAACGTAAACGGAATGTAAAAGTTTAAATCTGCTAAAAGTTAACAATCGTTTTACAAACTTCCGTTTTTCTATTAATACTTTAGTCCTACACTGGCATCAGAATCGGGATTAACTAGAAAGAAAGAGTGGAGGGTTTCTATGAAACTAGCAGGCGCGATGACGCTTAGACAGAAGCTGATCGCCGGTTTGTCGGCTATGGTGGTCTTGTTTTTGGGCGTTGCCTTATTTAATGTAAACCAGATGCAGCGGATCAAAAACCAGTTGAGCGTTCAAAACGAGAAGGTGGAGCTCAAGCTGATGGCGCTTGAATTGAAGGAAATGGTTCAGGAGCTGAACATTATCGCCTCCGGCTTGGAAATCTCGAAGAACCCGGACTATATCCCCAAATATAATGAAAAAAGAAAGCTGTACGATCAAATGGTCAAGCGAATCGGCGAAACGGCCGATACGGATGAAAAATCCGTCTGGCGGAGCAAGCTTATTCTGCTTACCGGAGAATATACGAATACGTTCGACGTGGCGGCCAAGGTCGTACAGGACAAAGCCTTGACAAAAACGGACGTCGATAAAAACATGGAATATTTGTATAACGAGTCGCAGCGGATTATGGGCGAAATTTTCACATATGTCGATCAATTCTATGTCTCGTATGCAAAGGATGCCGCCGATGCGGTAAGGGCGACGCAGGACAGCTTGGACAAAACCGTTGCCGTCATGATCGCCGCGTTCGCGTTGGTAGCGGTAGGCGTGACTGCGATCGGCGTTCTTGTGATCCGCTCGTTCACCGGACAGATCCGCCGGCTCCAGCATGCCGTGGGGCGAATCGCGGACGGAGATCTGCGGCACAAAATCGGGAGCCGCTCCCGCGACGAGCTCGGGCTGCTCAGCCAAAGCTTCGATCATATGGTCGATCAAGTGCGGGGCATGCTGCACAGCACGAAGCAGATCGCCGCTTCTTTAGCCGGGCATTCGCTTTCGTTCCGCGAATTCTCGGGGTCGACGGCAGCCGCCAATCAAGATATTCTCCGTTCGATCCAGGACATCTCCGCCGGGGCAGAGCAGCAAGCCCATTACTCCGAGCACAGCGCCTATCTCATCACCGGCTTGGCCGAGGAAATTCGCAAAATCAACGAATATACGGATACGATGCAGCGAAAAAGCCGGGAAGCCGCATTCAATACCCACACCGGCTCCCGGTCGATGGAAGCGCTCAGGCAGTCGGTCGACCGGTCGGGAGACGTTCTCCGGCAGGTAACCGCCGCGATGGAAACCTTGTCGCAAAGCTCGGCGCACATCGGCAAAATTGTCGGCACGATTACGGAAATCGCCACTCAGACCAACGTGCTTGCGCTCAATGCGTCTATCGAAGCGGCGCGGGCCGGGGAACACGGCAAAGGCTTCTCCGTCATCGCGGAGGAGGTCCGCCAGCTCTCTTCGCAAACGGCCGAATCGTCCAAGATGATCGGACTGATCGTCAAGTCGCTGCAGATCCAAATGAGCGAGATGGAAGCCTCGTTCGCGGAGGCCCGCCGCTCGTTTGACGAGCAGAACGGGAAAATGGACGAAAGCATGGAAGCGTTCAGCTCGATTCGTTCCTCGATGGACGAGCTTTCCGGTCACATCGGCCAAATTCACGAGCTGATCACCGCTGCGCAGGAGAAGAACGGCCAGCTCGTCGAAGCTGTGCAGCATGTTGCCGCCATCGCCGAGGAATCCGCGGCAGGCGTGGAAGAGGTCCATTCCTCGTCGCATCAGCAGGATACGGCTATTCGGCACATCGCTTCGCAGGCGGACGACATGCTTTCGTTGTCGCGGCGGTTGTTCGAGGAAATCGACAAGTTCAAGATGGATGACATTGAGGCGGAGGAAGCGGAGATCGCAGTATCGCCAGAGATTGATGAAAACCGGGGGGATCGTGAGGTGAGCCCCGAGGCCAAAGGGACGGTTCAAGCGATTGAGGTCGGGGTTGCACCTTCGGCATCGGCTGATGCCGGGACGCAAGCAGCGCCCCGGGAGCAGGCAGATCGCAAGGATGACGAAGCCGCCCGCCGTACAGAAGAGGATAAGAAGCTGCAGCCGGTTTGATTTCAAGTAATTCGGCTGGCATACAAAAAGCCCCGGTTCCGCATCGAATGCGAAGCCGGGGCCAAATACATTTATTCGAAATAGACGGCTTTGCCGGTACGGGAAGACTCGTAGATCGCTTCGAGAATTTCCGATACGACACAAGCCTGCTCCGGCGTAACGACCGGCTCGAGATCCTTGTCAATCGCTTCCAGCCACAAGCGGGCTTCGAGATCGGCCGGGCTTTCGCCGTTGCCTTCGTAAAAATCGACGCCTTTGGCATCCAGTTGGATTTCGTTCATGAACAGGCGGCTGTGCTTCTCGCCGTTGATGCGCAAGCCGTCCCACATATCGGCGCCGCCCTCGGTGCCGCACAGCGTCGTTTTGGCTTCGCCGGTCTGCAGCATATTGATCGCCCAGCTCGATTCGAGCACGATCGTCGCCCCGTTCTGCATCGTAATCATCCCGAAGGCGGAATCCTCGACCGTGAATTTCTCGGGGTCCCAAGAGCCCCAGGCGTTGGCAGCGTTTGCTTTCTTCGACAGCTTATGAAACGCCGTTCCGAGCACGGCCTTCGGCTTGTAATTGTCCATCATCCACAGCGTCAAGTCGAGCGCGTGCGTCCCGATATCGATCAGCGGGCCTCCGCCTTGCTTCTCTTCATCCAGGAAGACGCCCCAGGTCGGCACTGCACGGCGGCGAATCGCATGCGCTTTAGCGTAATAAATTTCGCCAAGCTCGCCTTCCTCGCAAACCTTCTTCAAATATTGGCTGTCCGCGCGGAAACGGTTTTGATAGCCGATCGTCAGCTTTTTGCCGGTCCGCTTCGCCGCTTCCACCATGCGTCTGGCGTCGGCTGCGGTTTTGGCCATCGGCTTCTCGCACATGACGTGCTTGCCGGATTCCAGGGCGTCGATCGTAATGTCGGCGTGGGAATCGTTCGGCGTACAAATATGGACGATATCGAGCGTCGTATCGGCCAGCAGCTGTTTATAATCCGAGTACACCTTCGCTCCCGGCGCTCCGAACTTGCTTGCGGCCTCGTGCGCCCGCTCTTCGATAATATCGCAAAATGCGACCATTTCCGCGTTAGGTTGATTTTTCAGCGCAGGCATGTGCTTGCCGTTGGCAATACCCCCGCAGCCGATAATTCCGATTCGGTATACTTTGGACATGAAGACGGCGCCTCCTTCGTCAATCGCGGTTTGATTCGTAATCCCAAGCCTTAGTATAGACAAGTTGCGGACAAAAAGATATTTCGGAATTGGCGCTCGTTATATGCGATTGTGTCATCGCTGCGCCCGTTAGATATCCGGCCTTCCCTATAAGGAAGACGTCTATACGCGCACCCTGCGCTCGGTACGGGCCGCTTCGAACAGCGCATCCATGACCCTTGCTTGACGGAGCGCTTCTTCAGCCCCATCGTCGTGCCCGGAACGCCCCTGCTTCCGACGCAGCACCGCATCCGCGAACCGCTCCGCCTGCAGGCGAAACGGCGTGAGCCGGTCAGTAACCCATTCCTTGCACCCGCTGTCGAGCCGGCAGCGAATCCGCAGCTCCTCCGGCGTCACGTCGAGCTCAACCTGCAGCTTCCCCTTCGTGCCCCATAATTCGAAGCCGGCCCCATGAGGCAGATCCAGCGCCGCATCCAGTTGGGCCGTACGTCCCTCGCCAAAATAGAGCGTACCCGCGAACCGCCGGTCCACGCCATGCAGGGGATGCAGGTCCAATGCCGCATCCGCGGCGATCGGCTCCTCCCCAGTGAAGCACCGCGTCCATGCGACGGGATAACAGCCGATGTCGTACAGCGCGCCGCCGCCCCAGTCTTTGCGCCAGCGGCTGCTGGCCGCGTCGGCCACAAACGAAAAGCGCCCGTAAAAGCGGGCCCATTGCCCGATCGCGCCATCTACGATCCAACTGCGCATCTGCTCGAATCCGGGGTAATATTTCCACACAAAAGCTTCCCGGACCAGTACGTTATGCTTTCGGGCGGCATCGGCAATCGCATTAGCCTCGCTCCCGCTTAAAGCAAACGGCTTTTCCAGCAGCACGTGCTTTCCGGCTTCGCACGCTTTCACCGCCCATTCTTTATGCAGATGATTGAGTAACGCGATATATACCGCATCAATCTCGGGATCGCGCAATAAAGCCTCATAGCTCTCATAAGTATGAGGCACACCGAAGCGCTCGGCAGCAGAACAGCCGTTCTCTTTCGTCCTTCCCGCCACCCCGTGCCATATGCCGTTTTCCGCTTCTTTTAACGCTATACCGGCCTTGCCTATAATGCGTCCCGTACCTAAAACTCCCCATTTTATTCGATCTGACATCGATTAACCCCGTCCTTTCGACCTATTTCCCGGGAAATGGATATCGGATCGCCACTATTCGATCCAAGCGACGACTTGATTCCATTTCTCCACATCCCCAGGGCTGATCTTTAGTGTCGAGGTTGGTTCCCCGGCCCCTCCATAGATGTGCGGATAGCGATAAAGTCGCCGGTCCATGATGCAAGGCAGCGAGATTCCGACTAAAGGAACAGCTCCCACCGCAAACCCTGTAATCCTTTCCACTTCTTGGGGGTTCGCCATTTTCAGACTCGGACGGCCAAGCCGCTTCGATAGGTCTTCCAAGTCCACCCGCCCCCGATCCCCGGAAACAATCATCAACCAATATTGCTCGCCAGACCGAAGGACTAATGCGGGCGCGGTTTGCCCGGGCTCGATGCCGAAATATTCAGCACCTTCCTTGGCCGAGCGAATGGGCCGTTCGTGAGTCAAGAGCTCGAACGAAGCCTGACGTTCCTCTAAAAATGACGTTATCCGGTTCACGTATGGATTCCCCCTCCACTATCAACGTAACGAAGTCCGCTTATGCCAAAAGAAAAGGAGGCGCACTGTCTGCTGCCTCCTCCCTGCTGCGTATGCTATGCTTTTTTTCCTGCCGAAGTGACCAGTTTGTAGCCCACGCCGCGAATCGATTCGATCTGCACCGACTGCTGGTTCATTTCCAGCTTTTTGCGGAGGGAACTCACGTGCACGTCCACCGTCCGCTGACCGCCGATATAGTCGAAGCCCCAGACGATATTCATCAGATCGTCCCGTGTAACGACGACACCCGGCCGCTGAACAAGATACAACAGCACTTCGAACTCCTTCGGACGAAGCGGAATCGACTCACCGCCGAGCAGCACCTCGTATTTTTCCGGGTAAATATGCAGATCGCCCGCGGTGATGACTTTCTCCCCGCTACCGGGCTTCTCCTGGAAGCCGTCATCGGCCGTCGTCCGCCGCAGCACGGCGGATACCCGGGCCAACAGCTCCGCCACGCCGAACGGCTTCGTAATATAGTCGTCGGCTCCGTATTTGAGTCCCTGCACCACTTCTTCCTCGGCATTGCGGGCGGTCAGAATGATCACCGGCGTTTTGTTTCCTTTTTGCCGGAGCTTGGATAAAATCTCAAAGCCGTTCATCCCGGGAAGCATGATGTCCAGGACGATGAGATCGAACTGATGCTGCAGCGCTGCCTGCAATCCGTCGCTTCCGTGATCGACCACTTTGGTTTCGTAGCCTTCTTGCGTAAGATTATAAGACAACAGCCTCGCCAGCGTAGGCTCGTCCTCAATAACCAAAATTTTTTGCGGCATGTTACTCCCCCGGGCTTTTATTCTATATCTAAAGCTTAACATAGCCTATATTTATTGACAAACGGTAAATGGTTTTTTAGCCCAATCGGCCTTCGTTCAGTGAATCATCGGCATATCGATCTCGAACTTCGTCCCCACGCCGACTTCGCTTTCGACCCGGATCGTGCCCTTGTGCAGCTCCACCAGATGTTTGACGATCGACAGCCCAAGTCCCGTGCCCCCGGAGCTGCGGGAACGCGCCTTGTCCACCCGGTAAAACCGCTCGAAGATGCGAGGCAGGTCCTTCTTCGGAATGCCGATGCCGGTATCGACAATCGTGAACCGGACCTTGTCGTCCGCCGCCTCCGACGTTGCGCCAAGCAGCTGCTCGACCCGCACTTTTACTTTACCGCCCTCCGGAGTATAGTTGATCCCGTTGGACAGCAGGTTGATCAGAATCTGCCGCAGCCGGTCCTCGTCCGCTTCCATATAAATGTCTTCGGGCACCTGCATATCCAGCTCGATCGATTTTTTCGCCGCCTCGGTCCGCATCACATTGACGCAATGACCGACGAACGTTTCCAGATGCACTGGCGAGAACTGCAGCGGAATGCGCTTCGATTCGATTTTGGACAGCTCCAGAATGTCGCCGATCAACCGGTTGAGCCGCTCGCTCTCGTCGAAAATAATCTGGAGAAACGACCGCGCCGTTTCCTTGTCGTTCAGCGCCCCGGCCAGCAGCGTTTCGGCAAAGCCTTTGACCGCGGCGATCGGCGTCTTCAGCTCGTGGGACACGTTGGCGACGAATTCGCTGCGCATCCGCTCCAACCGCCGGACGGCGGTGATATCGTGCAGCACGATGAGCAGCCCCGTCCATTCTTGGCTCGAATCCGATATCGGACTCAGGTTAATTTCCAGAATCCGCTCGCTGGGGTAGTAGAAAATCATTTCGTCCCGGATATGCTCGCGCACGTCGATGCACTCTTGAATCAGCTGGGTAAACTCGAACTGCTGCTTGGCCTGATCGAATTTTTTCCCCAAGAGCTCTTGGGCGGAAAAGCCCAGGATGTCCTCGGCCGAACGGTTCAGCAGCACGATCTTGCCTTCCCGGTCGATCATCATGACCCCGCTGATCATGTTCTCCAGCACGCTCTTGAGCCGGTTTTCATCCTCCAAAATGCGGTTCATCTGCAGCTGCAGACTGTCTGCCATCCGGTTGATGGCATGGCCCAGCTGCCCGATCTCGTCTTTTTTGTTGAGCCGGACGCGGTACTTGTAATTCATATCCGTAATCTGCTGCGCGACGCTCGTAATCAGCTCGATCGGCCGCGTAATGCCGTAGGCGACGCGGTAGCTGATCAGACCGGCCAGCAGGAACACTGCTACCAGCCCGCCAAGCAGAACGTACCATACTTTGCGGATCGACTGCTCGACCTCCGCCAGACTCATCGCAAGCCGCAAATAGCCTTCGGTCCGCTCTCCCAGCTGCACCGGAATCGCGACGTAGAGCATATTTTGACCGATTGTGCTGCTGTAGCGCTTCGCGTAGCCGACCTTCCCCGAGCTTGCCGCAGCTTCGATCTCTTCGCGGTTCAAGTGATTCTCCATCTCCGCCGGATCGTGATCCGAATCCGCCATAACCTTGCCGTCTCCGCGGATATAGGTGACCCGGGCGTCGGCAAACTGCTTCAGCCGGACGGCTCGTTCCGAGAACTCCTTCATCAGCTCCGGCTCCGATCCCCGGTGGCTCCAATCCATGGTCGCGAGGATGATTCGCAGCTCCCGCTCCATATTCGTTTTCAGCGAGTCGATATACGATTGCTGCAGCATTTGGGCCATGAACAAACCGGCCATCAGCACGGAAGCGCCGATCAAAGCGATAAAAATCAAGGTCAATCGGGCGCGGAACATCTTCATAAGGTGCGTTTTCCCTCCAAGCGAGCTGCGCGGGCGCCAAGGTCCCGACAAACATTTTTACTCAATATCGTACTTGTTCGGCCGGCGGAACGCCAGTTAATTTTGTGTAAAGGGACGAGCGCCAATATGTTTTCATCAACCAATGATTGAGCGTAGCCATCGGCTGTTGGATCAAAATCGACAGAACGACGGGCACCGCGGTGAGCGGCTCGAAATAAGCGAGCGCCAGCACCAGCCCGAGCGAAATGTTGCGCATGCCGGACGAATACGTAATGGCAATGACCAGATCGGGCTTGCGCAGCCAAACCGAGCCTGCGAAGCCGATCAGATACGACAAGATCACCAGCAGCACGACCAGCGGAATCACGACGATCATGTCGCTCTTCATCTGCGCCACATACGGCTCGATCGCGGCAGCATTGATCATGACTACGACGGCCAGCGCCAGCTTGGAGGTCGGCCCGCAGACGGGAGCCGACCAGCTCTTGAAGCGCTGCTTGGACAGCTCGTTCACGAGCACGCCGAGAATCGTCGGCACCACGATGATTTTCACCAAATCCAGCATCACCTTCGCGTGGTCGAACGCGATCGCTTCGCCGAAGAGCAGCTCCACCGCGGCGGGAATGACGAACGGGCTGAGGGCCGAATCGATCACGATCATGGCCAGCGCGAGCGGCACATGGCCCTTTGACAGTCCGACCCAGATGACGGACGATACCCCGAGCGGGATGATCGCGAACAGGACGAACCCGACCACATAAGGCGATTCCGCTCCGAAGGCGGTGCGGCCGATCGCATACCCGAGCGCCGGCGCCACGATATGCGACAGCACGAACGTCAGAGCCATCGGCAGCGGCATCCGGAACGCTTCGCGGATTTGGCCGAGGCTGCAGCCGGTCGCCATGACGAAGGTCAAATAAGCGAACAGCAGCGGCACCCCCGCCGTCCAGCTATTCATATAATGAGACAAAAGAAACCCCAGTATCAACGATACCGGGACAATGACGGACAAATATTTTTCTATCCAGGCGTTCAGCCTGATGCCGAATGATCCCATGGCCGGGCTTTATACGAACACCGGCTCTTTGAACTGGGCCAGCTTCTCGCGCGACTCCTGCTCGACGTCGGCATGCAGGCTGTTGCCGTGGGAATCCATCGTGACGATGGCCGCAAAGCCTTCGGTTTGGAGATGCCACATCGCTTCCGGAATGCCGAATTCCATGAAGTCGACGCCTTCCACTTTCTTAAAGCATTCCGCATAGTATTGGGCCGCGCCGCCGATGGCGTTCAAATACACCGCGCCGTGCTCCTGCAGCGCTTTGAGCGTCTTGGCGCCCATGCCGCCTTTGCCGATGACCGCGCGGATGCCGAACTTCTTGATGATGTCGCCTTGGTAAGGCTCCTCGCGGATACTGGTTGTCGGGCCTGCCGCTTTCACGACCCAGTTTCCTTCCGCATCCTTGGCCATAACCGGCCCGCAGTGATAGATGACCGCGCCGTTCAGATCAACCGGAGAATCGTGGTCCATCAAATATTTGTGCAGCGCGTCGCGGCCCGTGTGCATCGGTCCGTTGATGATCACGACGTCGCCGACGCGGAGCTCGCGGATCTGCTCCTCGGAGATCGGCGTCTGCAGCACGAATTCGCGGCGCTCGCCCGACCCGGACGCGGCAGCCGGCTCGTCCTTCTGCATCGGCAGCTCTTCGCCCTTGCGGTAAACCCACTTCGTGATTGCGCCCGTTGCCGGATCGAGCAGTACGCCCTGCCGGCGGAACGCCCAGCAGTTGTACGCGACGGATACGAAAAAGCTGGCCGGCAGCCGGTTCATGACGCCGACCTTGCAGCCCAGCAGCGTCACTTGACCGCCGAAGCCCATCGTCCCGATGCCGAGCTTGTTGGCGTTGTCCATAATGTAGTCTTCCAGCTTGCGGAGCTCATCGTTCGGATTGACGTCGTCCGCGGCCCGGAACAGCTGGTGCTTCGCCAGCTCGTAGCCGGTCGTCCGGTCGCCGCCGATGCCTACGCCGATGAACCCGGCGCTACAGCCTTGGCCTTGCGCTTGATACACCGCGTGCATGATGCATTTGCGGATGCCGTCGAGGTCGCGGCCCGCTTTGCCGAGGCCTTCGAGCTCGGTCGGCAGGCTGTATTGAATGTTTTTATTTTCACAGCCGCCGCCCTTGAGGATCAGCTTCGCTTCGATTTCGTTCCGTTCCCACTGCTCGAAGTGGATGACCGGGGTACCCGGGCCGATGTTGTCCCCGCTGTTCGCGCCGGTCAACGAATCGACGGAGTTCGTCCGCAGCTTGCTGTCCTTCGTCGCTTGAGCCACGGCGGCGATAATCTGCTTCTTCATCTCGATCTGGTTCGCGCCGACCGGACAATGAACGATAAACGTCGGCATTCCCGTATCCTGACAGATCGGCG
This sequence comes from Paenibacillus ehimensis NBRC 15659, assembly GCF_004000785.1. Lineage (GTDB taxonomy): Bacteria > Bacillota > Bacilli > Paenibacillales > NBRC-103111 > Paenibacillus_G > Paenibacillus_G ehimensis. The sequence continues at coordinate 36,840 of NZ_BILX01000021.1, forward strand.
ACACGTTGCACTCCGCCATCCGAATGTTGTCTGCAATCGTGGACAGCGAAAGCGCGGAGCGCGTACCCGCATCCTCCCGGGCACGGGCGGCCTGAATCGCTTCCCGGACGTCGGCCGGAAGGTTCGTGGACGTTTCGACGATCAATTGGTAAATGCTCTCTTGAAAATGCTGCATGATGGCAAAGGACTCCTTTCGTTTTTCGCAAAAACGATACTTGATAACATGGAAACGCATAAATCTATAATAGCATATTCGGACGGGGACCAACACCGCGTTTTTGCGCCATGCCGAAGGGGAGCAAAGCCCGGTTCCCAAGGATCGGCTTTGCAAAACCGCCGACATGGAAAATCAATAAAATCTTCATCACTCTGAAAGATTTAGAACGGGCGGCCGGAGGACAAATCGTGTATAATCCAAATGTACAAAGCATCGCCTTGCGCCAAACGATCGAAACGGAAGCCTTGACCGATGGCACAGGAAGCCGAAGCTGAATTCATAACTTAGGATGATGATGGATGGAAAGTCATTTTTTAGCTTATTTGTACCGGCTGCGGTATATCGAGCGCTGGAGCCTCATGCGGAACGTGCTGAAGGAAAACGTCGCCGAGCACTCTTTTCACGTCTCGATCCTGACTCATGTGCTCTGCACGATTGCCAACGAGGTGTACGGCAAGCAGGTGCCGACGGACCGGGTCGTGAGCATGGCGCTGTTCCACGACGCGACGGAGGTTTTCACGGGAGACATTCCGACGCCGGTGAAGCACCATAATCCGAAAATTCTTTCCAACTTCCGCGAGATTGAGCAGCTTGCCGCCGAGCGTCTGCTGGACATGGTCCCGGAACCGCTGCGCAGCGTGTACGACCCGCTGATCGTTGCGAAGAAGGATGCCGATCCCGAGCTGAAAAAATACGTCAAGGGCGCGGATCTTCTGGACGCCTACCTCAAATGCGTATCCGAGCTGTCCGCCGGCAACCGAGAATTCGCTATGGCGAAGAAGCAAATCGAGCAATCGATTGAAGCGATGAACATGCCCGAGCTGGACTATTTTCTGCAGCACTTGGCCCCGAGCCTGGAGAAGACGCTCGACGAACTATAGCCCTAACGAAAAAGCAGTCCGACGCGTCCCCCGCGCCAGACTGCTTTTCTCCTATCTTTCGTTCCGTTCCTGTCATAACAAGCAGCCGCAGCCCGTAGTATAGTAAAGACAAGTAGCCGGGGGCAGCCCCCTCAGTCGAATAGGGAGTTGCATGCGATCAAAAGCAGGATCACCCCGCTGATCAACGTGCCGAATTGTCCCAAGGTGAAAGACCCGATGCGGATTCCCGCCGCTTTCCGGCCGATCACGACGCCGACCCAGATCGTCATGAAGCTTCCTTGCGCGGCCGTCAGCGAGATGGCGAGCGGCGACAGCCCCATCAACCCTGCGCTCAACCCGTTCGTGACGGCATTCGCCGAAAGCGCGATCCCCAGAACCACGGATTCGCCGATCCCGATGGAGCCGGATCGATCCTTGTCGGCCTTTTCGGGATGCTGCAGGAGGCCCTTTAACGATGCGCTGCCCGACCGGTCTTCTTTTACCTCGGGAGACGCCGAATGCTTTCGCGGCATCGCCAGCAGCACGATGCGCAGCCCGATGACCGTCAAAATGAAGGCACCGGCCACAACCGGAAACATTCCCGGAAGGCTCTTCGAAAGCCACTGTCCGAACAAAATCCCCGTTTCGCTGAACAGAAAACAAATCATGGCGATAACCAGATTCGACAAAACGCCGACGCGGATTCCCCGGATCCCATACGATAGCCCGACACCCAAATTATCCAGACTCGACGAGACGGCAAAGCCTACGATAAGCAGCCATGTCATGCTGTTTCACTCCTTTTCGCTTTATATTGGCATCATATTGAGAATTCGGCAAAAGCGTGCCTATCCGTCTCAACATTGTTGAGAAATTTTCAATATGCTTACTCAACACAAGCCATCAGGAGGAATAACCGATGTCCGATAAGAAAAAAGAACCGGAGCTGGGCGCAACCTTAAAAGCGCTGTTAAAAGGCCGCTCAATATCCATGCGCAAGCTGAGCCTGCTTACCGGAATCGATACGGCGACGATCTCGCGCATCGCCAACGGCAAGCAGCAGGCGAAGCCCGACCACCTGCAGCAGTTCGCCGTCCATCTCGGCGTTCCGACGGAGCAGCTGTTTCAAGCGGCCGGATTCGACGTCGGCTCCCGCCAGGAAGAACACCACTCGGATATTTACGCCTCCGTTGAGAGCATCAAGGATGTCCTTCTCTCGTCCAATCTGTTCGACCGGCAGTTTACCACCGAGCTTGTCGGGAAGGAATTGACTAAATACGAGCAATATGCGATGACCGAAGAAGGGCAGCGGATCATCTTTGACGATTTTCGCACGAAGGTGGAAAGCGTCAACGGCGCCGGGCCTTTTATCGACGAGCTGAGGCAATTGTACGAGCTGTACTGCCGGGACGATACGACGCCGGAGCGGCGCGCGATCGCCGGAAGCGCCCTGCTTTACTTTATTTTATCCGCGGATATTATTCCCGATTACGTCTTTCCCTTGGGGTATCTGGACGATGCCATCGCCGTACAGATTGTAACCGGCCGGCTGTCCCAAACGGCGGATAAACCGGAACCGTAAAGCCTCCATGGCCGCCTCTTCGATTAATTCATCATGCGCGCCAGCAGGGTCACGAACTCGGCCCGCGTCGCCTGGCTTTCCGGACGGAACGTTCCGTCAGGGAAGCCCGTAATCCAGCCTTCCGCTTTCAGCTGCTTCAAAATGCCTACTCCCCAATCCGTTTCCTTCACATCGGTAAAAGGCGACAATCCTCTCTGCTTCCCGCTCATCTTCATGCTTCTCGCCATCATGGCAGCCATTTCCATCCGGGTAAGGTACCGGTCAGGAGCCAACGATCCGTCGGGATAACCGTCGATGATCTCCGCCTGGGCGGCTTTGGCGATGAACGGGTAAGCCCAATGCTCAGGCCCCAGATCCGTGTAGCGGACTTCTCTTTGCTTCGTCAGCTTCAGCCCGCGAACCAGCACGGCCGCAGCCTCCGCCCGTGTGATCGGCCGATCCGGCATGAACCGGTAATGCTCGTACCCGTCGATCATGTTCCGCTCGGACGCCTGCTTGATCACCGCCTCGGCCCAATGCCCTTTGATATCGGTGTACCCGCCCGCCAACGGCTTAACCTCGGCTTTAAGCTCATAGAAACGGTCATCGAATGCCGCATCCGCCGTTAAGCGGATATAATAAACGCCCGGCTGCCAAAGCTGGCTGAACAGCGCCTCCGATGCGCCGTCCGGATTCGTGACGGCGTCGACCGGGTTGAGCTTGCCGTTGTAGGCGGACATCGTCATCCGTATGTTTCGAGGAATCCCGGATAGACGAAGCTCGACCAGGCTTTCCTCCTCGATGTTCAGCGAAAACCAGTTGGCGCCGCCGATTTTGTCCAGCAGCCCTTGATATTTCGCTCCGGACTGCATGACCGTAGCCGAGTACGGCTTATCGTGCGGACCGTTCGGATCGAGCAGCTTGGGCTTGTATTGGATCGCAAGCGTGTATTCGCCCGTAATGGGAGGGACATACCCCTCGGCATTGCTGACGCGAATGTAATAATCGCCCGGGTAGACGTCCGTTTCCGGAAAAGATTCGGGCTCCCCTTCGCCGCCTTCATCGATCGTCGTCCCCTTCTCGCCTCTTTTTTGGACGAACAGCACGGGGTCCATCCGGTTCGTATCGACGGATAAACGGACGCTCAGCTTGCCCGTTTGCGTAACCGGGAGCATGTACCAGTCCTGATCGTTGTTCCGGTGAAACGTCCCTTTCAATGTCTGGCTTTGCGCTGGAAGCACGTAGGCTTTGTACTGCTTGCCGTTATCGGCATAGGCATCCTGATAGATTTCAAAGGAGGTCGTGAGCCTGAATTCCAGCTTGCGCTTGGCGGTGTTTTGAAGCTGCAGCTTCAGGTAGTTTTTTCCTTTCGTCACCGGCATCGTGACCGGACCCGCTGCGCTTAAGGAATAATCTTTAACGGCTCCTCCGGCATCCGTATGCGTAACGGCTACCTCTCCCTTCGGTTCCATCTCCAGCTCCAGCTTGACGCTTCCGTCGTAAGGCGCCTCGAAGGAAAACCAGTTCGGATCGCTCCCGTTCTCAAACGACCCGCTGACCGTTTTGCTTACCGAGATGGGGGTAGCCAGCTCCTTCCGGTCATTCCGCTTGTACATATGCTCCGAATAAGGATCCTTCAGCACGCGGTCGGCGCGCAGCAGGCCGTAGCCGGTCCCGGGACTCCAGCCGGTTCCGCTAAGATCCTCGGCCGTTTGCCGGAGCAAGCTGCGAATCTGATACGGCTTCATCCAAGGATATTTGGCCCAGGCCAGAGCGCAAACGGCCGCCACCTGAGGCGCCGCCATGGAGGTGCCGTCCTTGTGTTCGTATCTCCCGCCGATTCCCGTCGTAAAAACGTCCCACGGCGCCACCAGATCAACCTCGGGGCCCCTGTTGGACTGCTTATGCGCCTTCTTGTCCGCCGTCATTCCGCCGACGGCCAGAACGGTAGGATACGCCGCCGGGTATTTGACGCTGTTCCCTTCGTTGCCGGTGGCGGCGACGAGCAGCACGCCCTTTGCCTCGGCGTAGCGCACGATTTCGCTCATGTAGTCCGAATACTTGTTTAAGCCGAGCGACAGCACGACGATTTTAGCCCCGTGATCGACGGCATAGCGGATGCCCTCGCCTAATTTGGCTTCGCTGCCCGTACCGTCGTTCTCCACCGCCTTCACGGGCATCAGCTTGGCCTTCCACAAAATGCCGGCGATTCCTTTATCGTTATTGGCCGCAGCGCCGATAATGCCGGCGACATTCGTGCCGTGTCCGTTCTCGTCGCGCGGGGGCTGGCCGGGTTCGATCAAGTTGATTCCCTGAACCAAATTCGGCGTCAGATCCGGATGGTTCAAATCGACGCCCGTATCCACGATCGCAATAACGATCGAGTCGTTTCCCGTCGCGACGTCCCAAGCCTCGTTCATATGAATTTGCTGCAAATAGGCCTGCTTCTCCACCAGCGGGTCGGTGGGGTAAGCCGAGATCTGCACATCCCCCGCTTCCTCGGCCGCTATAGCGGAAGAAAATGGAACAAGCGACAATCCTAGAAGCACTAGGCAGAGAATGACGATGATGTTGAATTTTTTATCGGGCATCACTTGTCAAAATAGCCGCTCCAGCTCGTCGATCAAGGAACCGACATAGGCGACCGCGCTGCGAATCGGCTGCGGCTCGGACATATCGACGCCGGCGAGCTTCATCAGCTCGAGCGGCCGCATCGTGCCTCCGGCCTTGAGCACGTCAAGCCAGCGGTCTACGGCCGGCTGCCCTTCCTCGCGGATAAGCCCGGCGACGGCTGTCGAGGCCGTTAAGCCCGCGGCATACGTATAAGGATACAGCCCCATATAATAATGCGGCTGGCGCATCCAGGTCAGCTCCGCTCCCGCGTCGATGTCGACCGCATCTCCCCAGAACTCCGACAGCACATTCCCCTTCAGCTCGCGAAGCGTTTTCGCCGTCAGCGCCTTGCCCGCTTCCGCCGCCTCGTACACCCTGCGCTGCATGTCGCCTTCGAGCAGGTGGGTGACGAAATTGTGGTAGTAGGTATTGAGAAGCTGGAGGATCACCCAACGTTTCAGACGCGGATCGTCGGATTGCTCCATCAGATGCCGGGCAAGAAGCAGCTCGTTCATCGTCGACGGCGCTTCGATAAAATACGTGGACGGCCTGAAGTTCGTATACCTTTGATTGCGCGCAGCCAGCATCAAATGGCCCGCATGCCCCAGCTCGTGCGCCAGCGTAAAGGCGCTGCGCATGTTGCCCGCCCAGGTGATCAGGATATAGGAATGCGTGCTGTACGGACTCGAGCAGAAGGCTCCGGTCGACTTGCCGATATTATCGGCATAGTCGATCCAGCGCCCGGTCAGCGCCTGCTCCATGAGCTCCGTATATTCGGGCCCCAGTACCCGCAGCGCGTCCAAGATCGTCCGTCCCGCCTCTTCGAACGTGACCGTAGGACTGAATTCCGGATCGAGCGGAGCTTTCAAGTCGCAGAACCGGATGCGGTCCAAGCCGAGCACCCGCTGCTTCAGCCGGGCCAACCGCCGCATGTGCGGGGCCAGCTCCGTACGGATAATATCCAGGATGTTATGATACATCGGAAGCGTGACCTGCTGCGGCTGGAGCAGCATATGCGTCACGGTTTCGTAGCCGCGCAGCCGGGAGATGACCGTCTGCTTCTTCACTTCGGCTGCATATGCGGCGGCAAACGTATTCTGGTAAGACTCCAGCGTCCCGGCAAACGATTGGTAAGCGTTCCGGCGCAGCACGGTATCCGGCGACAGTTCATAGTCGGTTTCGTACAGCGCGAACGAAACCGGCCGCGTTACGCCCTCGCCGTCCTCTACGGAAGCGAAGGACATATCCGACAGCTTGCTTCGCTGGTAAATCGTATAAGGGGCTCCCAGCACTTCCCCGAGCGACGCCAGAGCAGCTTCCGTCTCCGCCTGCAGACGATATGGCTTCGTTTCCAGCAGATCCGTCAAGCTTTTGCGATAAGGTTCCAATTTCGGTTCTTCCCCGATGTAACGGCCCAGCCATCCGTCCGGCAGCTCCAGCAGCTCCGAGCGAATGAACGAAAGCGCAGCCCCCGCTTGCGCAGCAACATCTCCGACCCGTGCGGAATTCGCCTGGTACGCCGGATTCGTTCCGTCGCCGGACAGCTGCAAGCGGGCATATGTAGCGGCGCGTAAAAGCCGGATATGCAGCGACTCTTGGGCTTCCAGACATTCGAGGAGCCGGCCGGCCCCTTCGTGCAGCTTCCCTTTAAAACGCTCCATGGACGGAAGCGATTCCGCGATGCCGGCCATTTCGGCTTCCCAAGCTTCGTCTCCTGCATACAAATCGGCCAGATTCCAAGTCGATTGCGGCTCAACCTGATCTCTTCTTTTTCTCTCTTTCATTTCCGCATTCTCCTTTTCATTTGAAGTAGACCGTTCCATCCGTCATAATGAAACTTAATGAAATCATGGATAAGGATGACCGGCTTATGGCATTCGGGATTACAAGAAAAGAGCTCGTTCAGTGGAAAGAGGCGGTCGCTCGCGGGGAGATCGCTTATTTAACCCATTTTTGGTTCGACCCGCGTTTCCCGCAGTTTCATTCGGTCACCAAGGTCGGATGCTCGGATACGAAGCGGCTGGTCGCATGGTGCGAAGCCAACGGACTGAATCCCCGGTATATTCACGACCGCGAGAGCTTCCCGCACTACGACCTAATCGGACCGAAGCAGTTCGAAATTTTGCAGAAGGCAGGGCTTGACGAGCATATCGAGCGGTTCAAGCTGTGCTGATGCCTCCCGCAGCTCCCCACACGGCGCCCGCCAGCAGCTCGTACGAACGAAGACGGCTTTCGTAGTCGGACGCCAGCGTCACGATCATCAATTCGTCGCAGCCGCAATCCCTCTGCAGCTGCTCCAATGCCGCTTTCACTTGTCGCGGAGTTCCGATGAACGGCTTGGGTCGGTCTGCTCCGCTGCCGCCGCCTTCCGGCTGCGGCAGCCGCTTCGATTCGGCCGCGAGCCTCTGCGCTTCTTCTTCCGTATCCGCGCAGAAGACGCTCACGGCCACGATTACACGCGGGACGGCACCCAAGGACGTTGGCCGGAACTCCCGGATATACGCGGAAAGCACCTCCGCTCCGTCACGGTCGCTCATGAAGTGGCCGAACACGTACCCGGTCCCGAACTCCGCGGCATACGAGGCGCTTTTCCGATTCGTCCCAAGCAGCCACACCTCCGGGTCGGCAGGAGGAACGGGCATGGCCCTGACGGGCACATCCTCCACGCGAAATTCGTCGGCAAAGAAGGCGGACAAAGCACGGAGCGATTCGGGCAGCTGCCGAACATTTTCCAGAAAATTTCCACTTAGCGCCATGCTCGTATGCGCCGACCCTCCCGGGGCCCGGCCGATTCCGAGATCGATCCGCCCTGGGTACAAGGCCGCTAGCAGCCGAAACGTCTCGGCCACCTTGATCGGCTTGTAATGCGGCAGCAGCAGCGCTCCCGAGCCGAGCCGTATCCGCTCCGTGTGCGCGCCGATATGCGACAGCAGCACTTCCGGAGCAGGACAAGCCAGCTCCGGCATATCGTGATGCTCCGCGGCCCAATAGCGCGAATAGCCCAGCTTCTCAGCCGTCCGCGCAAGTCTGCGCGCTTGCGCCAAAGCGGCTGCGGCATCCGCCCCTTCGAGCAAAGGAACAAGATCCAGTACGCTTAGCTTCATGTGCGTGATTGCTCCTCTCAGGGCTTGCTTCATTCTTCTAAGTTTATCCAACATCTGCCGCGTCATCAACTTTACCGCGTGACGGGGCGGCTTCTGTGCTGAAATTGGCAACGATAAAGCCTCAGTTCCAAAATCCGCCGTCCGAGTGGATGATTTGTCCCGTCACCCACCCCGCGTCGTCACCGGCCAGGAAACGGATCAACCGTGCGGCATCTTCCGGCTGTCCGATGCGTCCCATCGGAAATTTGGGAAGCAGCGCCCGCTTCAGCGCAGCGTCCATCCATCCCGAATCGGTCGGTCCGGGATCGACCGCATTGACCGTGATCCGGTGAGGGGCCAGTTCCGCCGCGAGCGAGACGGTAAACGCCGAGATGGCCCCTTTGGTCGCGACATACGCCAGATTTCCCGGCATCGGACCTTTGTCTTGTCCCGATACCAGATTGATGATCCGTCCGCCGCTCCCGCCTTTCAACCTGCGGGCAAATTCCACAGACAGCATGCAAGTGCCGCGAACATTGACGGCGTGATGCGCATCGAGAATATCTGCGTTCAGCGCCTCGAAACCGACTTCCTCGCAATGCGTTGCATTATTGATCAATATAAACGGGGTGCCCAGCCGGTGCTGCACTTCATCCAGCAGCCGGATCGCCGAGTCTGTTCCGGCTAAATCGAGTTCCATCGACGCGGTTCTTACGCCGAGCGCGACAAGCTCCTCGGACATCTGCCTCGGCCAGTCCCGGTCGCTTCCGTAAGGCTGAGCTTCGTCGTATTTGCGCCAATGGGTAAAAAACAGATCGGCGCCCTCTTCGGCGAGCGCTCGGGCAATAGCGCTTCCGATGCCGCTTCGGCGGCTCACTCCCGTGACAATGGCAATTTTGCCTTGCAGTCTTTTCTCGTTCATACGATCCCCTCCGTATAGATAGGGACGCGGCGGTGTGAACTGCCGGAGATGCAGCAATTCCCGGTAAATCGAGTAGGAGGAGGCGGCTAGCCTCCGTCCTCTCACACCACCGTACATGCGGGTCCGCATACGGCGGTTCCGAAAGGTTAACAAAGCTCCAAATATCGAGAAAGTAAGCTTTTCAGCCCTTTCGCTTCCCAATAGGAAGTCGGAAGGGCATTGTTTGTGTTACGAGACATTTCCCATGCTCCTCGCCTTGAGTTTGCCATAACAAAGCAAGCCCAGTTCGGCACGCCCAGTGCCCGAAGTTCGCGGATTCGAGTGCGTACCCGTTTCCACTGTTTCCATAGGCACATTCGTAACCTCCGGCGAATCCATTGGTCAAACTTCCCGCAATGGCTTTTAGCTGAGGCTAGTCGGAAATAACCGATCCAACCCATCATGTAGCGATTTAGTTGGATGATGCGGTCTTCCATCGAGATCGGTCGCGTACGGTTCGTCAGTTCGCGGACCTTCTCCTTGAAACGGGAGATCGTCTTCGGCGCTAATCGAATTGTCGCTTTCTTGTCGTTCAGGAAGCTGAAGCCGAGGAACTTGCGGTTCCACGGTCGGTCCACCGCGCTTTTGTCTCGATTCACTTTCAATTTCAGCTTTCCTTCCACGAAGTCTGTCACCGACTTCAAGACGCGTTCACCTGCGCGTTTGCTTGCCACGAAGATGTTGCAGTCATCCGCATAACGGACGAATCGCAAACCTCGCTTGGTCAATTCTTTGTCTAGGTCATCCAGTAGGATGTTGGCCAAGAGCGGACTAAGCGGGCCGCCTTGCGGCGTTCCTTCTTCGGTTCGCTCAAGCGCTCCATCCGCCATAACACCTGCGTTCAGGTAGGCTCGGATCAATTTCAGGATCCGTTTGTCCGTCACTTTTCGGGCTACCCTTGCCATCAGCATGTCATGGTTTACCCGGTCAAAGAATTTCTCCAAATCCATGTCGACGACCCATCGAAGGCCGCTCTGGATGTAGCGCTGCGCTTGTTTCACCGCGTCATGGGCTCGTTTTCCCGGGCGAAAGCCGTAACTGTGCCACGAGAAATGAGCGTCGAAGACCGGGTTCAACACTTGAAGAAGGGCCTGCTGGAGAAAGCGGTCCATGACGGTCGGGATACCAAGCAGCCTCACGCCGCCTCCGGGTTTGGGGATTTCTACCCGTTTGACTGGCGAGGGTCTGTAGCTTCCCGTCAGGAGTGCAGCTTTCACCGCTTCCCAGTGTGTCTTCAGGTAAACTTGTAGATGTGCTACCGTTACGCCGTCCACACCGGGTGCTCCTCCGTTCTGAACCACTCGCTTGTACGCGAGTCGAAGGTTGTCCCCTTCGAGCATTCGCTCCAACAGCTCGTATTGGTCTTCGCGAGTGGAGGGCGCGATTTGTGCCGACGAAGAACTCGGCGCTTCGGCATACCCTGACGGCTTCACCGCTTCTCTTTGCCGCAAGCTCTCTTGCGAGATTTCCTGCTCTCTCTGCTCTTCATGCGAACGCATCGGTTTCCACTCTCCTTTCGGTTCGGTCCTTTCGGTTCCCGGCGTCCCGTACTCCCGTACTATGACCTCTGCTGACTCCTGCGGATTCAGCGCGGCTTCTCAGTCGCGGTTACGAAGTGACTTCGCGTATTCCGCGGGCCTCCCCAGATAAGAACGTCATCTTTCTGCCCGCAACCACTGGAGTTTACAGGGGTAGCCCTTGGCGACTTTGGATTTCGTCATGTAGTGGTGACTCATCCGACTAGCCCCGCCTCAAATCCAGTTCGTGTACCTTGGCTCGTGCATTTGCCTCCAGCTTCCTTCAGATTCCACCTCGCGGTGGACACCCTTGCTCTTGGCTAACGGTAGGCGTTCGCCAGCCCCCGTTCGGGACTTTCACCCTAGAGATGACGCCCATGCTGGGCGTACACTCAAAAAGCGGATACCATAAGGTATCCGCTTGCCGGGTGTCGGGCTCGTTCCCATAGCGTCCCTGTAATGGCGACAGACAGGCACACCTCTCCCGTTAAACCGATCGGGATCGTGCGCTATCCGGTTCGTCAACCATTACAAAGTGCCTGCCATCGGGTAAATTCCCCTTTCCTGCATCTCTGGCCTGATTGTACCAAGAACTGGCGTTATCGGTCAATCCGGTGCATCGCCTCACCTTCCTGTCTTGATTCCTTTGCCCGAATAAGCTATACTACAAAAAATTGAATGACCGACCATTTGCCTGTGAAGAGCATCCAACTCGGAGGCGTTCTCGTTAAAGGGACCGATACCGTCCCTCAAGTGAACCGGGCCCGCCCGTTAACGCGGAACCAAAGCGGATCGGACCGCCATGCGTTCCGGTCAAGTTGGGTGGCACCGCGAGACAAGCGCTCCTCGTCCCAAAAGGATAGAGGGCGCTTTTTGTCATTTTCCGAAAAAAGGAGCGGTACCACATGCTGGACATTCACTGGATTCGCCAAAATCACGAGAGGGTACAAACGGTCGCCGATCAAAAAGGCATCGCCGTATCCGTCGCCGAACTGCTCGCCTGGGACGAGAAGAAGCGAAATCTGCTTCAGGAGACTGAGAAGCTGCGCCACGCCCGAAACAAGCTGTCGGAGGAGATCGGCAGCCTCGTCCGTTCGGGAGGCCATCAAGAAGCCGCACCGTTGAAACGTAACGTGAAAGATCTGGGCGGCCGCTTGGCGGAGACGGAACCGGAGCTGGCCGAGGCGCAGCGGCAGTTCGAACAGCTGATGCTGCGCATCCCGAACATCGTATCTCCCGACACGCCTGTCGGACGTTCGGATGCGGACAATATTGAAATTCGGCGTAACGGGACGCCGCCCGCTTTCGCTTTCGAGCCCAAAGACCACGTAGCTCTCGGCGAGCTTCACCGGATGATCGACATCCCGCGCGGCGTCAAGACGGCGGGAACCCGGAACTATTACCTGCGGGGCCCCGGAGCGCTGCTGCACCGCGCCGTGCAGCAGCTTGCGGTGGATTTGCTGGTAAGCCGGGGCTTTACGCTCATGGAGGTTCCGCTGCTCGTACGCGCGGATGCCCTGACCCATACGGGCTACTTCCCCTTCGGCCAAGACCAGGTGTACCGAATCGCGGACGAGGACAAGTGGCTGGTCGGCACCTCGGAAGTGCCGCTTGTTTCGTATTGCAGCCATGAGGTGGTCGACGTCCGCGAACCGCTCATGCTTGCCGCCGTCTCGTCGTGTTTTCGAAGCGAGGTCGGCTCGGCAGGCAAAGACGTGCACGGCTTATACCGCGTGCATCAATTTTCCAAAGTGGAGCAGGTCATCGTATGCGAAGCCGAGCTTGACCGTTCCGAGCCGCTGCTGGAGGACATCACGAGCAACGCGGAAGAGCTTTTGCAGCTTTTGGAGCTGCCCTACCGGGTCATGGCCGTCTGCACCGGCGATATGTCGCAAAAAACGTATAAGCAGTACGATATCGAAACTTGGATGCCAAGCCGCCAAGCTTACGGCGAAACCCATTCGTCGTCCCACCTGCTCGATTTCCAGGCGCGCCGTTCAAACATACGGTACCGCGATTCGGCCGGCAAGCTGCGCTACTGCCATACGCTCAACAATACGGCCGTCGCTTCGCCGAGAATCCTCATCCCGCTGCTGGAGAATCACCAGGCCGAGGACGGCTCGATCCGGATTCCGCCGGCGCTGCGCCCGTACATGAACGGCATGGAGCGGCTGCTCCCTTCGTCCGGGGAATGAAGGCATAGCGGGCTGGCGTCCCGCCAATACTGCCGCTGCCTGGCATCCCGCTTCTCATGCGCTTCTGCGCGCAACTTCTTCAGCTCGGCGTCCGGCAACGGCTTGGCAGGCGTCTCCGTGCTGATGACGACCAGACGCGCGGAAGGTTCTGAGCTAACCGGGGCGCCTCGCCCTCACGGGTCCGAACGAAAAAGATATGCAAAAAGGCCGGGGTTGCGACCCGGCCTTTTGTACTCTAACCTGAACTAGAATGCGTATGGGAACTTCATCAGTGTAACGACAAGAAAGAAGATGATGCCGTTAATCACGCTAAGCGTTTTGATGGAGCCGATCTGAGCCTTGATGCTGCCGCCGGACGGATCCTGCAGCGCCTTGCGCATTTTGCTGCCGAGAATGCCTGTCAGCGCTCCGATGGCAAGGAACAGAACGACCGCCAGCACCATCCAAAGCACCGAATACTGCGCCTTGCTGACCAGATAACCGCCGGACAAAAATGCGATCACGAGCGCCAGCTGCCCCGCACGGTTGGCGGCAAACAATACATTCAAGAATCCGAACTGCGCCGTTCCCGATTGCAGCGCCTCTACCCGCATCGCCAAAAACGGCAGCATGAGATAAAAGCCCATCAATATGGCGCCGAGCACATGTAAATACAAAAACACTTGCTGCATAATCCCGGGACCCTCCCTATTCAACCTCGTTTTCTCTCTCCCCTAGTATACAAGAATACGAGGTTCCTAAGCAAATTCAGAACGGGCTTACGGATGGACCGCTTTACCTGCTTTCGCCGCGCGTTTGTCGCGCCACTTCTGCAAAATTACGAACAGCGACGGCACGACGATCAGCGTCAGCATGGTCGAATACAGCAGTCCGGAAATAATCGTAATTCCCATCGGGCGCCACAGATTCCCGCCCATAATCGTCATCGGCAGCAAGCCGCCAATCGCCGTAGCCGTCGTCAGCAGAATCGGCCGGAGGCGCGCTTTCCCCGCTTCCGCTACCGCTTCGTACAGAGGCAGCCCGCGTTCGCGCGCCTGCTCGATAAATTCGATCAGAATGATCCCGTTTCGCACCACGATGCCCGCCAAGCTGACGAGCCCCATGAGCGCCATAAAGCCGATCGGCGAACCTGAAAGGAACAAACCGATGATCGCGCCGCCGGCTGCCAAATAGACGGTCGAGAGAATGAGCAGCGGAATTGACAGCGAGTAAAACTGCATGACCATAATGATGTAAATCAGCAAAATAACGATGACCGACAGCTTCCCAATCGAGGCGAACGCTTCGTTACGCTCTTCGTTTTCCCCGCCGAACTGGATCGAGTAGCCGGCAGGAATATCGTAGCTTTTCAGCTTGGCTTGCAGATCCTTCACAATATCGTCCGCCAGCCGGTCCTGCGTATAGCTGCGCACGGTAATCGTCCGGGTCTGGTCGCGGTGATGAATCGACTTGATCATTTGGCTGGTACGGATATCTCCCAGCTCGCGCATCTGAACCGTACCGCCTTTTTGCGTCGACACGTACATTTTTTTCATCGTTTCCACCGGGTCGGCGGAACGCATCTTGGCGTACAAAGTCACGTCGATCAGATCTTCGCCTTTCTGCATCTCCGACACCTCAAGACCTTCGGTTGCAATCCTCAGCGTCGTGGAAAGATCTTTCTCGTTCACGCCGAACAGGCTCAGCTTCGCCTGATCCGGTTCTACCTCGTAGGTGTTCATGGCCTCTCCGACATCGTCGGTTACGCTGATCGCACCCGGGATTTCTTTCAGCATCGCTTGAATGTCCGCCGAAATCTGGCGAAGCTCGGAAAGCTCGCTTCCGCTGATGCGCAAGGCAATCGGCGCGCCGACCGGGGGGCCTTGCTCCAGCTCGCGCGGCGTAATCTCCACATCGGAGGGGAACATCGCCTTGAGCTGCTCACGCCACTGTACGACGGCGGCTTTCGTATTCAGCTGCTTCATATCGACCTTAACGAACAGCTGTCCGATCGAGATGCCCGTCTGATCCGCTTCCGTGTAATAAAAATGCGGAGCCGTCCGTCCGGCATAAGCCGACACAAAGCGCACGCCCGGCTGCTCTTCCATCCATGCCGCCGCTTTGCGGATCGTAAACTCCGTTTCGGCAAACTGACGTCCGGACGGAAGCTTGAAATCGATGAGCATCTCTTCCTTCTCCGCAGGCGGGAAATACTGCACCCCAAGCAGCGGCATCAAGCCGAAGGCGGAGGTGCCCAGCAGCAGCGCAGCGAGCCCGGTCAGCAGCGGACGCCGCAAAAAGCGGTGAATCTGCTTGCCGTAAAAGGCGCTCAGCCTTGCGATCGGCTTGCCGAGCAGACCCGGCGTTTCCGTTCCTTCGTTTCCGGGTACGCCCCCCGCAGCTTTGAGCGGCTTGGCCTTGGAGCCTTTGCGGCGAAGCCGCCGCTCGCCCACCCATTGGCGGAAAATCGGAACAATCGTCAGCGACATCGCCATGGAAGCCGCAAGAGACAACGAAATGACGACCGGAAGTGGTCGAATGAAGCTACCGATGTTGCCCTGCAGGAAAAACAGCGGCAAAAACGCGGCGGCTGTCGCAATCGTCGCCGTCAGGATCGAAATGGCCACATCGCGGCTTCCCTCCAGCGAGGCCGTAGCCGGATCGTCGCCCAGCTGCAGGCGGCGCTGAATGTTGTCGTTCACGACGATGGCGTCGTCGACCAGAATTCCGAGCACGATGACAAGCGCGACGATCGTAATCTGATTCAAATCGATTCCCATCGCTTCAACGGGAATAAAGCCGATCGTAATCGACACCGGAATGGCCAAGGCCACGATCAGCGAGGTGCCGAACGTCAATCCGAGAGAGCAGACGACGATGACCGAAAGAATTCCCATCAGCAGCTCTCTGCCCAGCTCGTTGAACAGATGGTCCAGACTTTCCTTCTGCGTGAACAGCGACTCGATTTTTACATTGGCCGGCAGCTTCGGCTTGAGCTCGGCAACCTTCATGTCGATGCGCTTCTGCAGCGACGGGACATCCGTGCCTTTCTCCGAATTGATGACCAGATCGAGGACGGGCTTTCCTTTATGTAAAATGGACACTTCTTTTTTCTTCGACCGCAGCTTGACGTCGGCGACATCTTTGACCTTCAGCGCGCTGCCGGGAGGCAAGCCCAGAAGCTCCGTATTCGCGATATCCTCGGCGGACTTCCATTCCCCGCCCATATTGACGTAATACTGCTTGGCGCCTTTGTCCACCGTACCGAGCGGCACCCGGTCATGCTTATTTTTCAGCGATTGCGCCACGATGCCCCACGGCAGCCTGAGCGTATCCAGCTTGTCGGTGTCGAGCGTGATCGCCACTTCCTGCTCGGGCAGGCCGACGACCTCGACGTTGCTTACGCCGGGGACGGTTGCAAGCTGCTTCTTCCAGGAGTCCATCGTCGTCCGCAGCGACTCCAGCTCCTCCGGCGTCTCCACGACAAAATGCAAAATTTGCGCCGCAATTTTGCTCAGATCGTCGTTCACTTCCGGTTGGTGCGCGCCCTCCGGCAGGTCGTCTTGCGCGGACTGCACCTTCTGGCGCAGCGAATCCCACGCCCTGCGGATATCCGTGTCCGACTTCAGCTCGACTTGAATGACCGACACGTTGGCGGCCGAAGTGGAGCTGAGAACCTTGATGCCGCTGATTTCCTTAATTTTATCTTCCAGCGGACGGGTGACGAACTGCTCCACCTTTTCCGGCGAGGCCCCCGGATAGACGGTTTTCACCAACGCATACGTGATCTCGACCTCGGGATTCTCCCTCTGCTTCAAGGTAAAAATATTGAACACCCCGAGCACGACCGCCATGACGAAAAACAACAGCGTTACCTTGCGGTATTTCAGCAGCTTCGCGATCATTCTCCGATCACATCCGTTTCCGGCAGGCAGTTGACGTTGATCCCGATAAGTACCTCGGCAAGCAGGTCAAGCTTTTCCAGGCCATATCCTTTTTCGATAAACCACTGGTAAGCGACCATCTCCAGCATTCCGATTTCCGCATATGCGGTCATTTCCAGCTGCTCGTCCGTATATCCGGGATAAACGTTATAATGCTTGAAGATACCTTTGACAACCTCGCAAACATTGCCGTAAAACTGCTTCGCGATGTCCGCTATTTCCGGAGAGGCGGCGCCATGCCGCTTCAAAATGTTCAGTATCGTCCGGTTTTGGTAATAGATGATCAGCGTTTCCCGGATCAAACCATCATGCATTTGACCGTTGCCTACATCCGGATGGTCGTCCGATTCCGGCTTGAGCGCATCAACGATTTCCTTCAAGCACTCCTCCGCCACGCTGCGGAACAAGTCTTCCTTGCTTTTGAAATAAAGATAAAACGTGCCCTGCGCCATGCCGGCATCCTTGACGATGTCCGACACTTTGGTGCTGTGATATCCTTTCTGCTCAAAAAGCTTCAGCGCCGACTCGATAATTTTGTCTCTCTTCTCTACGGCCAACGGTGAATTCTCCTCCCCTGGACTGTCCTCACGGCCGGTCCCGACATTATGACTGATTCGTCAGTCATTTTGCATCATACCATGGATTGCCATGGCTTTCAATCCCCTGATCCGCAGTTTTTCACCGGCTGCAAAAGAAAAGGGACTGCTCCGGCCGGCAGCCCCTCGTTGTCTTATTCAGTGAGATTGCATGCTTCGGTAGCTCGCATTCATCCGGTCGATGACATCGTCCGGATGAACCGCTTCGCCTCCGAGACTTGCCCGGAGCGCTTCGTGCAGCAAAATTCCCCCTTGCTCCTGAAAGGCCGGGAAGGCCCGGTTTCTCGGACGCATATAGCTGAGCTCCAGCGTCCGCATCGTGTCGGCGAAGAACCCGCCGCACTTGCGGTTCACTGCTTCATCGCGCCACGCCGCCGCGTGTCCCGGCTGTCCCCCTTGCTCCGCATATAGCGTCCGCTGCACATCGCCGCTTGTTACAAACATCGCAAACTCCACCGCAAGGGGAATGTGAGCGGACAAAGCCGACACGGCGATCCCAACGCCGCCGAGCAGACTGCCTCGCGGTTCCCCGTCCATGCCCGGGATATCGGTAAAACGGAGTAGCCGGTCCGCGAAGCCTGCCCTGGCATAATTGGAATAGCCGAAAGCTAAAGGCACGTAGACGATATCGTCATGCGACGCCATCCGATCGTACATCTGGATCGGGTTGGACTCCAGCGAAGCTTCGTGCAGCAGCGGCAGCAGCTTGAGCATCTGTCGAATCGCGGCTTCGCCGATCTGCGGAGAAACCCCTCCCGCTTCGTCGAAAAACGATGCGCCGCCGATGCCGGCACACAGCGTCAGAAAGCTGCACATCGCATCCGTCGGACACAGCGGCCATCCGACCTTCCGGCCGGGCGGCAGCGTTTCAGCCAGCTCCGATACCTCCTTCCAGGAACGGGGAACATCCCGTTCGGGAAGCAGGTCTGCCCGGTAGGCCGCCACCTGCGCGGCGGCGTCCGCCGCCAAAGCCCATTGATGGCCGGCCCAATGGTAGCTTCGATGACTGGGACCGACCGTATTCGCTTCCTGCTCCCGCAAATAATCTTCGGGGACGTACCGGTCAAGCGGTACCAAAACATGCTGCTCCGAGCAAATGCCGACATGCGGATGATCGATCATGATGATGTCGTATTCGCGCGCCAATAGATGGACCGGATAATCGCCGAAATCTTTCAGCGATCGGCGGTCCCACCGGATGTCCATTCCGGGATGCCGTTCCCCGAACTTGGCGGCGGCCGCCTCCAGCGGGGCGAAGCCCCTGACATGGTTCCACGTCATGCCTCTTAACGTTGTCATGCTTCTTCCTCCGGTTTTTATATAACGCCGATGCCCTTCATGACCTCGATCTCCGGTCCCGTGTAGCCGAGCTCGCGCAAGATTTCTTCGTTATGCTCGCCGATCATCGGAGGGTGACGGACGATATCTCCGGGCGTCTCGCTGAACTTCACCGGCACGTTCACCGTTCGGACCGTCCCCGCCGTCGGATGCTCATAGGAGGTAAATGCGCCCAAATGCGCCGCTTGCAGATCGTTCTCCGCCTCCAAGTGATTTTTCACTTCCGAGACCCACATGTCCCGCTCAAGCATACGCTCCAGCCAGTAAGCCGTTGTCTGCTTCACCGTGCTCTCTTGAATGCGGAAGAACACCTCGTCCCGTTTGTCGTACAGCGTCTGCGGATCGTCGTATGAATTCAGCCCTTCGTCTCCTAGCACCTCGGCGAGCACCGGAATCGGATTCACCGAAATGCAAATATAACCGTCCGCCGTCTTGTAGATGCCGAACGGAGCGGATTGACCGGGATGCGCGATACCCGATTGGGGGCGCTCGAACAGCTTGCCCGAGTTGAGCGTGACGGCATATTCCTGAAGCTGATGCGTCAGCAGGCACTGCAGCAGGTTGATCTCCAGCTTTTGCCCTTTGCCGGTCTTCTCCCGGTAATAGAGCGACGAGAGCAGGCCGTATACGATGTTATAGGCCCCGAGCTGATCGGCAATGCCCGTCCCAAGCGGTGTCGGCGGCGCATCCTTGGTACCGGTAAGCGTCGTCAGCCCGCTGAGCGATTGAATCATCAGATCCTGCCCCGGACGCTTCGCATACGGTCCATCCTGGCCATAACCCGTACTGGAGCAGTAAATGATCCGGGGATTGATCTTCTTGAAATCCTCGTAGCCGAAGCCAAGCTTCTCCATGACGCCGGGGCGGAAGTTTTCAACGACAATATCGCACGTTTCCGCCAGCCGGTAGATGATCTTCTTCGCCTGGGGCGTCTTCAGATCGAGTGCCAAGGAGCGTTTGTTCCGGTTGAAGGCCAAATAGCAGGGCGACTCCGTCCCACCGATCCAATAGTTCAGAAACGTCCAGGCTCTGTAGCTGTCCCCTGAACCTTTCCGCTCGATTTTGACGACATCGGCTCCAAGGTCGCCAAGCATCTGCGTAGCGAACGGACCTTGCAGCAAATGGGTGAAATCCAATACTTTAATTCCGGCCAGCGCCTTGTCCATCATTTCTTCTCCCCCTGTCGTATTCATTGACCAAGTCTCTCCACATGCCATTGCCATTCGAATCGGACCGCTTGACCGCCTTCCAAGCCTGATAGCCCGGTCCACTCGGCGGGCAGCGGTGAATTGAAGGCATCGGTAATGCTGCTCCACGGCTCCAGCGAAACCGCATGCGCCCATTCCGGCACGAAGACAACCGCGTGAGCCAGGTTTTCACTGAACCCGAACACGATGCGGATGCCCGAACGTCTCCGTGTCAGGCGGCACTCCCGCTTGCCAGGAACCAAACGCAGCAGCACGTGATCCAGCTCCGCCGGAAGCGCGGATACCGTCAGCCCCCCGTCCAATTGCCGGCATAGCACCGTCCGTTCGGGGAGCCGCCCGATGCCGACAAGCTCGCTCGTATCGTATTGGAACTCGGCCGGCACAGCGACCTCGGTTTCCTCAAGCGCATCGCCGGATAGCGTAAAATACGGGTGAATACCGAAGCCGTAAGGCGCTTCGTCCCTTCCTTCGTTAACCGCATCCAGTACAGCCGAGATGCGGCCTTCCTTCAACCGGTAGGTGAGGCGCAGAGCCACCTCATGCGGATAATAAGCATACCAGCCCGGATGATCGGTTGCGCGAAGCGCTGCCGTCATCCAAGCGCCTTCCGTCTCCGAAGCAGACAGCGATACCACCTCCCAAGGCAAATGGCGGATGTCCCCGTGAAGATGATGCCCTCCCTCGTGCTGCGGGAACGTATAGCGCCGGCCTCGAAAGGCAAAGGTCCCCCCGGCAATGCGGCTCGGCGGCCACAAGAGCGGCACGCCGTATTCGGCCGAGTACTCGGCCAGCATGGACAAATGCGGCGGCCCCTCGATCGTCTCATGTCCCTCCAAACGGCAGCGAATCAGATTGCAGCCGATCCCGGGAATAATAAAGGCTTCGCTGCCGGTCCGGTCATCGGACAAAATAACGTGTTCCCTGCCATCGCGCCATTCGCTGCAGACTCTATACCGCACAGGCGCCCCCCTCCCCTTTTCCTGCTCCTGCTTCAAGTCCCGGCATCCCGTCTGCCGGAAGACGCCTTGCGGCTTCACCGCTACCGTCCCCGGAATTGCGGCGGCCGCTTCGCTACGAACGCAGCGATGCCCTCTTTCGCATCCTCGCTGTGAAACAGGCTGGCGAGGTAGGCGCGGTCATACGCCTGCGCCGTCTCCAGACTGGCGTCGCGGCCTTCGTTGATCAGCTTCTTTAGCGCCTGTACGGCAAGCGGCGCTTGAGCGGCAATATCCTGCGCAAGCTTAAGCGCCGTCTCCAGCAGAGCTTCCGGCTCCGTCACCTGATGGACAAACTGCATGATCCGGCCCTCGGCCGCGGTGACGAACTGGCCCGTCATCGTCAGCTCCTTGGCGGCATACGGCCCGATCGCCCGGGCGATCTTCTGAATGCCGCCGCCTCCGGGCACAAGCCCCAGCTTGACTTCCGGCAAGCCGAACTTCGCTTTCTCCGAAGCGACGATAAGATCGCAAGCCAGCGCCAGCTCGAAGCCGCCGCCGAGCGCATATCCGTTCACCGCAGCAATCACGGGCTTGCCGCAACTTTCAATGGATCGGTACATCTCGCGTCCCTGGTCCTGAAAGGCAAAAAACTGACCCATATCGAAGCCGTTATACCCTTCGATGTCCGCTCCCGCCATGAACGCTTTGCCCGTGCCGGTCAGAACGACCGCACGCGCCTGATCCTGCCTGTGAAGCCAGCCGAAGCAATCCGTCAGCTCCGCCATCATTTCGCGGTTCATCGCATTCAGCTTCTCTTCCCGCCGGATCGTGACGGTGAAGACGCGATCCTGCTCCGCCACCTGCAAATACGTATATGAACGCATCCTGACTCCCCCTCCGTTCTACTCGCCACGGCTCGTTTGCCCGCCGTCCGCCACGAACGTTTGCCCGGTAATGAATGAGGCTCCGTCGCTACACAGGAACAGCACAAGATCGGCGATTTCCTCCGGGCGGCCGAACCGGCCGATCGGGTGAGCCCGATTCCACGTGTCGATGAGCGCCTGCGGATCGTCCGTTTCTTCGAAAATCTTCTCGTTCATCGGCGTCATAATCGTGCCCGGCGCAACCGCATTGATCCGAATGCCCCGGGGCGCATATTCGACGGCCATTTGCCTCGTCATAGCCACAATGCCGCCTTTCGAAGCCGCATAGCCGGCCCAGCCGAGAAAGCCATTGATCGCCTGGGTTGAAGCGCAGTTGACGATCGTCCCTCTTCCTTGCTCCAGCATATATGGCAGCGCATGCTTGCAGCCCCGGAACACTCCGCCGAGATTGACGTTTATCACCCGCTGCCAATCCTCCTCGCTCAGCTCGGCGGCTGCCCCGGGAACCGCCACTCCGGCATTGTTGTATACCGCATCGAGGCGACCCTTCCATGTATAAGCCGTCTCCATCAGATTGCGCACATCGGCGTCGACGCCGACATCCGCTTGCACGAACCGCGCTTCCAGCCCCTCGGCCGCAAGCCGGTTTTCGAGCGCCTTTCCCTTCTCTTCCGCCAGATCGGCGATGACGACCGCCGCTCCCGCTTCCGCGAACCCGCGGACCGCCGCCTCGCCGATTCCCATGGAACCGCCGGTGACGACCACCGTCTGACCGCTATAATCGAAACGCACCGCTTGCGCCAATTGAAACCGCTTCCTTTCCGTCATTGGATACGTGGCAGCCGCCTGCGGCTGACAGGTTAAGCATAACGAATTTCCGCGGACGGCATAACGGGGCTGCTTTTACTTTTCTTCCACTCTTCTGACCACCTTGCCGACTTCTACAGGTTCCGGTACTCGGCCGGCGTCAATCCGGTCAAATCCTTGAATATTTTGTTGAAATATTTGACATCCCCATAGCCGACCGCTTCGCTGATCTCGTACACCTTCAAATGCGTATTCTTCAACAGCTGCTTCGCTTTCTCAATCCGCAGCTGCATCAAATATTTCGTAAATATTTGCCCGACCTCGTCCTTGAACAGCCTGCTCAAATACGAAGGATTCACAAAAAAACGCTCCGCCAGCGTCTGCAGCGAAAGGTCTTCCCGGTAGTGCTCCTCCAGGTACGCCAGCATATCGCGAATCAGCTTGCTCATCTTCGTCTTGCGGCTCCCCGCCGCTTGAGCCGCCTGCCGCAGCACGCTCGTCACGCACGATTGAACCTCGTCGATCGTATCGTACGCGGACACCTTGGCAAGCCACTCCTCCTTCGTGCTCCCGAGCAGCGTGCCGTCTGAGTCTCCATCGTCTATGGACTCAAAGGCCATCTGAATCAACAGGAGCAGCACATGCTCCACCTGACGCACCGGTATTTTCTTCCGTCGGATTTCCCCGAACAACCCGTCGAGCAACGCATACAGCTCCTCCTCGTTTCCAGCAGCAACGCAGTGAAGCAGCCGCTGCTGAAGCTCGCGCTGAAACAACTGCCGGTCTTCTTCGTCATGCACCTGCCGGAAAAAATAAGCTTGGTCGACGCCGTGGTACATTTTCATCTTGAGCGATTTCAACGCTTCCATACTGGCGGCGAACACGTCATTCTCCGTATGATGGCGCTCGCTGATGCCTACCGTTACGGTCACCTTGAGGAAGCTGCGGATGCTGCTGCGGATCGAATGGAGCAGCTCGTCCGGCTCATCCCCGCCTGCTTCCGCCCTGCACCAGATCACGGTCCGATCCGCCGCGGCGAACAGCAGAAACGGGCGTCCGCTGTTTTTGAGATATTCCTCCGCGATGTTCCGGATGCCGAACTGCAGCAGCTCGATTTCCCGCTGCTTGTAGCGTTCCTGCAGCAAATACAGCTGATCGATCTCCATGAGGATGACGACGTAGCTGTCCGCAATGCTTGCAATATCCAGTTCGAGCTCCCTGCACTTCTGGCGGATGATTCCCGGGTCCGTCGTCCGGCCCATAAACCAATTCGCCAAAAACTGCTCGCGAAGCGCGCGCAAGCCCTGCTTCAGCATGGACTGCTCCATCGCGGCGCGGTACCGTGCCGCCTGCTGCTCGCTGCGTGCGCGGGACAGCTTCAGGAACAGCTGCATCAGTTCGTCGTCATGCACGGGCTTAAGCAGATAATCGTACGCTCCGAGCCGCATGGCGGTCCGCACATAGTCGAAATCGTCGAAGCCGGTCAGCATCACGGTTTCGATATCGGGTGCGCATTCCTTCACCTTGGCGAGCAGCGTCAAGCCGTCCATGACCGGCATGCGGATGTCCGTCAGCAAAAAGTCGATCTTCTCCTTGCGGATCAACTCCAGCGCTTCCGCCCCGTTCACGGCTTCGAAAATGCGCGTAATCCCGCATTCTTCCCAATGCGTCGACTTCGACAGCACTTCGCGCATCCAGCCTTCGTCTTCGGCTATAAGCAAGCTAAACATCCGCGCCCCCTCCTGATGTCCAAGGCAGCACGACCTCGACGGTCGTTCCTTTCCCCTCCTGGCTGTACAAGGCCAGGCCGTAGGCTTCGCCGTAATAATGTCTGATCCGCTGATTCACATTGCTGAGCGCAAAATATTCCGTCGACGGCCCTCCAGCCGACAGCTGCTTGCGAATCTGCTCCAGCCGCTTCTCGTTCATGCCGAGGCCGTCGTCGCTGACCGCAAACACCATGTTGTCCTCAAGACGGTAGCCGGTGATGCCGATGTGGCCTTTCGCGTTTTTCATTTCCAGCCCGTGAATGATCGCATTCTCGACGAGCGGCTGGAGCAGCAGCTTGAGCACCTTCTGCTCCATAAGCTCATCCTCCACGTCGATCGTCACGTCGAACTTGTCGCGGTAACGAATTTTTTGAATCTGCAAATAATAATCGAGATGTTCGATCATTTCCTTGACAGTAATCCAGTCGTCGCCCTTCAAGCTGTGCCGGAAAAAATGGGACAGCGCATAGGCCATCTCCGTCACCTCCCGGACGCCGTTCAGCTTCGCGATGGAATAGATCGAGTTGAGCGTGTTGTACAGAAAATGCGGATTCATCCGGGACTGCATCAGCTTCAACTCGAACTCCTGTTTGAGCAGCTTCTCGTGGTATAAATTTTTGACCAGCTGCTGAATGTTCCGAATCATGATGTTGAAGCCTTCGAACAAAATGCCGAACTCGTCCTTGCGCTTCTCGCGGATCTGATACGTGAAGTCGGCATGGCCGGCGGACAGCCTCATCGCCTTGAGCAGCCGGAACATCGGGTTATAGATGCTCCGCATAAAGCCGTAAGCAATAAGCAGACCGGCGGCTACCGCGATCCCCCCAACCAGTAAAATCTCATTGCGCAGCAGAACGATTTCCTTCATCCAATCTTCCCGCGGCACGAAGGTGACATACTTGAACCCGGTCGCATCCGACGTATGAAACACGACCAAATGCGGCCTGCCCGTCAGCATCGCGGCGAAACGCCCTTCCCGTTCGTTGACGATGCGGTCCAAATGCTCCAGCGCAGCCGGCCGCTCGCCGAAACCGACGGGAAGGAGCCCCTGCCCTTCCTCCGAAGCTTGAATAAGGCTGCGCCCGTCCGCCGTCAGCACCAGCGTTTGGAGGCCTTTGTCATTTCGGTTCACCTGCTTCAAATAGTCGGCAATCGTGTTTTCGTTCACATGAATAAAGAGGGTCGTGCGTCCGGTCGCGGAAGGCTCCAGCGGAATCGGATACGTCAAATAGCGGACCGGTGAAGTGATATAGGTCGAAGCCGGCCATTTGTCCACATACCAGCCTTGCGGCCCGTCCCCGATCATCCGTTCCATATGCAAGACCTCTTCGCTCGGATACAGAAAAATATTTTTCTCCGAGGTCAGCAGCAGCCGGTTCACCGGATTGTACAGACTGATGGAATACACCGAATGTCCGGCGGTTCGGATGGAGCTGAGATCCTTCAGCATTTGCATGACATTGGAGAGATCGTCATAATTTTCAATCCGTATCGTTCGCTGCAACCAATCCCGGCGGGCGCTGTCGACCAGAAAGGGCGTTGCGGCATACCGGGACTGCTCCAGCACGCTCTCAATGCTTTTTTCCACAAGCGACAAGCTCGCCGAGACCGATTCGCTGACCTTGTCTTCAATCAGAGCGGTCGCGCTGCGAAAGGTGAAATAAGAAACGGTCATTAACGGCAAGACGATAAGGATCAGGAAGTAAACGATGAGCCTGAAACGCAAACTGTGAAAGATCATGAAGCCGCCCCCTCGCTAGTTGTCCCACGTACTTCCCTTCCTTCGTTTTACCCTTTGGTCGCTCCTTCCGTCAACCCGGCCACCAGCTGCCGTTGAATAAACAGAAACAGCACAAACACCGGAATGGAAATCAGCAGGGAGGCCGCCATCATCGTCCCCCAATTCGTCTCGTACTGCCCTTTGAAATCCATGATGCCGACGGGCAGCGTGCGGAATTCCTGCTTCGTCATGAAGACCAGAGCGAACAGAAATTCCTGCCACGTAATCAGGAATACGTATGCCGCCGTAGCGCCTATGCCCGGCCTAAGCAGCGGTACGATTACATGGAAAAAGGCTTTGATCCGCGAAGCTCCTTCCATCATCGCCGCTTCTTCCATATCGTGTGGAATGCCGAGCAGGAAGCTGCGCAGCAGCCAGATCGCAACCGGTACCGTAAACGCCAAGTAAGCCAGCACAAGCCCCGCATACGAATTGAGCAGGTGAAGACTGCCCACAAGCTTGTAAAGCGGAACGACAATCGCGCTGATGCAGAACATCTGACTAACCAGAATCATGTTCAGCAGCAGCTTTCTGCCCGGGAACTCCAGCCTTGTGAAGCCGTAGGCCGCCAGAACGGCGATCACAATGACCAGCACGCACGTGATCACCGAGACAGCCAGACTGTTCAAGAAATACGTAATAAAATTCCCGTAATTTAGTGCCGCCTTGAAGTTGTCGAGGGTAAAATGCTCGGGAATCCAAGTGGTCGGCACGGTAAACATTTCGTCGGCCGGTTTGAGCGACGTCGACAGCATCTGCATAAACGGAAACAAGACGAAAAACAACAGCAGCGCTATCGCAATCGCGTACCCCGCCCCAAAAGCGATCCGTTGGGTCATTCTGCACTCCTCCTAAGTTCTCGATTCGTTTTTGTTCATTTGCCGGATGAGGGCGAGACTGATCAGCAGAACGAACAGGAAGCTGATGACGGCGATGCGGGATGCCTCGCCGAAGTTGAAATTGCGGAAGCTCAATTCATAAATATACGTAGGCGCGATATGCGTCGAACGGATCGGTCCCCCGCCGGTCAGCACATAGATCATTTCGAAATAATTGAACGTCCAGATAAAAACGAGCAGCACGACGGTTTTAAGCACGCCGGATATCGAAGGGATCGTCACGTACAGAAACTGCTGAAACCTGCCCGCGCCGTCGATCCGGGCCGCCTCATACTGGTCCTGGGGGACGCTCTGCAGTGCGGCCAGCAGCATCAGCATGGGGAAAGGAAATCCTTTCCATATCGCTGCCAAAATAACCGACCACATCGCCAGCTCCGGCGTTCCGAGCCAGTCGATAGCCGTCGGCCCGAAGCCCAGCTTGGCGATCAGCGAATTCATGAAGCCGAATTGCGCGTCGTAGATCAGCCGCCACGTCAGCGCGGCCACGACGCCGGGAAGCACCCAGGGCAGCAGCACAAGCGAACGGACAAGCCCGCGAAGCGGAAAAGCTTGGTTCAACAGCACCGCCGCCACGAGCCCGATCAAGACTTGAAATGCGGCGACACACACCGTCCAGACGACGGAATGCTTCGTCACGTTCCACAGTTCTCCGTCTGTCCACGAGGCGATATAGCCGGAAAGCCCGACAAATTGAGGCTGACCGTGCGACAGATCCGTATCCATCAATGACAATTGGAACGTATAAGCAAGCGGAATAAACAACAGGACGAGCAGTAATAGGATGGCTGGACCGGTTAAGGCGTATCCCCATAATGTGGATTGCGTTCTCATGACTCTCCTCCCGAGTAAGAAAAGGGAAGCACCGTGAATGCCGAATCCCCGCTTCCACAGTGCTTTCCTTGGATTTGCTCTTTTCAGCGATGTTATTTATTCAGAAGCTTGTTGATTTTCGCCGCCGCTTCGTCGAGGGCATCTTTCGCGTTCATTTTGCCGCTCATCACTTTCTGTGTCGCCTGCAGCTGTGCATCGGCGATTTCCGGATAATTGGCGACGTTCGGACGATAGGTTGCCGTTGTCAATTGGTTGAAGATGACGTCGGGATACTTGCGCTTCTGGTCCAAATAAGCTTTGGCCGCTTGCTTGTTGGCCGGCGTCAGCATCGTAATCTGCTTCTGGTTCTCGACATTGGTCGAATACTTAATGAATTCCCAAGCCAGGTCTTTGCTTTTGGATTTCGCATTGATCGCCAGATTGAAGCCGCCGAACGTGCCGACCGATTCGCCGCCTTCCGGCTTCGGCAGATTGGCTACGCCGTAATTCATATTAGGCGCCCGGGTTGCGATTGTATCCTGTCCCCATTCTCCATACATGGCCATGGCGGTTTGTCCGCTCGTGAACAGCGTCATCGCATCTTCTTCGTTCTTGCCTACGCTGCCTGGCGGGCTAATCGCGTTCATATTCGCCCAGAACTCCAGCGCCTTGACCCCTGCATCGCTATTGATCAAAATATTTTTCCCGGATTCATCCAGCAGCTTTCCGCCCGCTGCAACCGTGAAGCCGTCCACCATACATTGAACGGATTCGCTGCTTCCCGCCCAGTTGGAGGTTCCGTACTTGCCGTCTCGCGTCAGCTTCTTCCCGTACGTCAAAAACTCTTCCCAGGTGACCGGAGGCTTCTCCGGGTCCAACCCGGCGGCTTTAAACATATCTTTATTGTAATAGAGCACGCCCCAGACACCCACATCGAATGGTACCGCATACATTTTGTTTTTGAATGAACCGGCTTCCCATGCGCCCTTAAAGTAGTCGTCCGCTTTGATGTCGGACTTCTGTAAATAATCGTCGATGGGAATGACATAGTTGGCCGCGGCGTACTGCGCCACCCAGATCTGGTCAAGGAGCAGAATGTCCGGGCCTTCGCCGCCGGCGACCGCCGCAAGCATCCGGTCCTTCAGCTGCAGGTATGGAAACGTCGTAATTTCCACTTCCGCATTGAACTTCTCCTCGAACGATTTGGCCGCTTTCTTCTGGGCCTCTTGAATATTAACGTCAGCCTGCTGCAGCGTCCATATCGACAGCTTCTGCCTCTTCCCCGCCTCAGGCGCCGAACCGCCGGCAGCCGGAGCGCCGTTCTGGTCTTTTCCCCCGCAGCCGGAAACGAGAATTGCCGTCGTCGCCATGACCAATGCCGCTTTGCTCAGATGTCTCAAGGAATCGTCCTCCCCTTTTTCTCAATTATCGGCTCATCTCTCCGACTTGCTTATAGTATAGTCTGCCGCTCCGGCCGGGCGTATCCGTCCCGTTTTACATTTCTTCAATGATTTTGACTTTATGTAAGCGCTAGCTTTTCGTTCTTTCCTGAAAATAATAAAAAAGACCAGCTTCGGCCTTTTGGGGCAAAAACTGGTCTTTTTTTAACAAAATGATATGCGATTAACCCGTAACGACTTTGATGACGTTGCGTACGGATTCTGCGGATTTGTCCAGTGCCGCTTTCTCTTCCGGAAGCAGCTCCAACTCGAATACTTTCTCGATGCCGTCGCCGCCAAGCAGCGTCGGTACGCCCATGAACAGGTTGTCATAGCCGTATTCGCCTTGGAGCAACGCGATGGAAGGCAGAACGCGTTTTTTGTCTTTCAAGATCGCTTCCGTCATTTGCACGAGGGAAGCGGCCGGTGCGTAATAAGCGGAGCCGTTGCCCAGCAGGTTCACGATCTCGCCGCCGCCGGTACGCGTACGTTTCACGATGGCTTCAATACGGTCAGCCGGAATGAGCTTCTCGATCGGAATGCCCCCAACGTTGGAGTAACGAACGAGCGGAACCATGTCATCGCCATGCCCTCCGAGCACGAAGCCGCGCACGTCTTCCACGGAAACGTTCAGCTCTTGCGCGATGAACGTGCAGTAACGTGCCGTATCCAGCACGCCGGATTGGCCGATAACGCGGTTTTTCGGGAAGCCGAGCGTTTGGTAAGCGACATAGGTCATCGCGTCGACCGGGTTGCTCAGGATGATGACGATCGACTGCGGACTCGTTCTCTTGATGTTTTCGCAAACGGATTTCACGATGCCTGCGTTCGTGTTCACGAGGTCGTCGCGGCTCATGCCCGGTTTGCGGGCAATCCCTGCCGTGATAATCACGATGTCGGAACCGCTGGTCTCGTCATAGTTGGACGTGCCGACAATGTTCGCGTCGAACCCTTGCACCGGGGAAGCCTCGAGCATATCCAGCGCTTTCCCTTTGGTCGGGTTTTCCAGTTGAGGGATGTCCAGCAATACGACGTCGCCGAGTTCTTTTTGCGCCAGCATCAGCGCTGTTGTCGCACCTGTGAAGCCTGCGCCGACAACCGTAATTTTTTTACGTTGGATTGCCATAATCAATTCCTCCCATTGGTTTGTGCCCTATCGCACCTTAATTTTATGATTCAATTTTAGGAATTAGCATATGACTTAGGCTTAATCTTTATTTGCAACGCATGGAAGCGTGTCTGCGGGCGCCTGCTTCAGCTGGCCGCTCGCAGACCAACGCGTTCCAACGGATTAGAAATGCTTGATGATCTCGTCGGCAAACGCGGAGCATTTCACTTCGGTTGCGCCTTCCATCAGACGGGCGAAGTCGTAAGTTACCGTTTTGTTGTTGATCGCCGTTTCCATTCCTTTGTAGATCAGGTCAGCCGCTTCCAGCCAGCCCAGGTGTTCCAGCATCATAACGCCGGACAAAATAACGGAGCCCGGGTTTACCACGTCAAGACCTGCATATTTAGGTGCCGTACCATGCGTTGCTTCGAAGATCGCATGACCGGTTACGTAGTTAATATTTGCACCTGGAGCGATACCGATACCGCCGACTTGAGCAGCCAGAGCATCGGACAGGTAGTCGCCGTTCAGGTTGAGCGTAGCGATGACGTCGAAGTCCGTCGGACGGGTAAGCACTTGCTGCAGTGCGATGTCGGCAATCGCGTCTTTTACGATGATTTTGCCGGCCGCTTCCGCATCTTTTTGCGCTTTGTTCGCCGCGTCAACGCCTTGCTCTTCTTTAATTTTGTCGTATTGAGCCCAAGTGAACGTTTTGTCGCCAAACTCTTGCTCGGCGAGCTCATAGCCCCAGTTTTTGAACGCGCCCTCGGTGAACTTCATGATGTTCCCTTTATGTACCAGGGTCACGCTCTTACGGTTATGCTTGATCGCATATTCGATAGCGGCGCGGATCAGACGCTTCGAGCCTTCGGAGGATACCGGCTTGATTCCGATGCCGGACGTTTCCGGGAAGCGGATCTTCTTCACGCCCATTTCGTTTTGCAGGAACTCGATCACTTTTTTCACTTCGGCCGAACCGGATGCCCATTCGATACCGGCATAGATGTCCTCGGTATTTTCGCGGAAAATGACCATGTCCACCAGCTCCGGACGTTTCACCGGGGAAGGTACGCCTTTGAAGTAGCGAACCGGGCGGGAGCACACGTACAGATCCAGCTCTTGGCGAAGCGCAACGTTCAAGGAGCGGATACCGCCGCCGATTGGCGTCGTCAGAGGTCCTTTGATCGCTACGATGTATTCGCGGATTGCCGTCAGCGTATCGTTCGGCAGCCAGTTATTGTATTTGTTGAAGGCTTTCTCGCCGGCAAACACTTCGTACCATGCGATTTTTTTCTCGCCTTTGTACGCTTTCTCTACCGCTGCATCCAATACGCGCTTGGAAGCCGCCCAAATGTCGGGACCTGTGCCGTCGCCTTCGATGAACGGAATGATCGGATTGTTCGGAACGTTCAGTTTGCCGTTTGTGATGGTGATGCGTTCGCCTTCCGTCGGAAGTGCATATTGTTCGAATTGTGCCATGAATAGGTAAGCCTCCTTGGATTGGTTTGGAGCCGCGGCAATGCAAGCTCCGTGGAATAGGGATGTGATGATGTCAAAAAGATACGGGAGCAGCGGCGTCCGTCCCCTTCTCAGGAGACCGGTAACGCCGCAGCCACCCGTAGGATAGCTGCTCTTTTATTGCTTCCCGCAGGTGCGGGCATCCCAAGCCGGATTAGCGCTGCTCGATCGGAACGAAGGCTTGATGCGACGGTCCCGTGTATTCGGCGCGCGGACGAATGAGGCGGTTATTGTCGAATTGCTCGAGAATGTGCGCCGTCCATCCGGACGTACGGCTGATCGCGAAGATCGGCGTGAACAAGTCGCGCGGAATCTCGAGCGACGTGTAGACGGAAGCGGAGTAAAAGTCTACATTCGGCTTCAGCCCTTTTTGGCCGGTTACGATGTCTTCGATTTGAATGGACATGTTGTACCAGTTCATGTTGCCGGTAATTTTACCGAGCTCCTGGGACATTTTTTGGAGATGCTTCGCGCGCGGGTCGCCGTTTTTATAAACGCGATGGCCGAAGCCCATAATTTTCTCCTTGTTGGCCAGCTTATCGTTGATATAGCTGGTCACGTTATCGGCCGTGCCGATTTCTTCGAGCATCGCCATCACCGCTTCGTTGGCGCCGCCGTGCAGCGGTCCTTTGAGCGCGCCGATCGCGGACGTCACGCCCGAGTAAATATCGGACAGCGTCGCTACGGTTACGCGCGCAGCGAACGTCGAAGCGTTCAGCTCGTGGTCGGCATGAAGCACCAGAGCTTTGTCCAAAGCTTGGATCGCGATCGCTTCCGGCTGTTTGCCCGTAAGCATATACAGGAAATTCTCGGCAATCGAAGCACAGGATTTCGGCGCGATCGGCTCTTGTCCTTGGCGGATGCGAGCGAATGCCGCTACGATCGTCGGCAGCTGCGCTTGCAGCTTGATCGCTTTGCGGAGGTTCGATTCCGGAGTCATATCATTCGCCTCGGCATCGTACAGCGCCAAGCTGGAAACCGCGGTACGAAGGGCGGCCATGGAATTGACGTCTTTCGGGTATAGCTTCATTTGCTCGATCACTTCGGCAGGAACCGAAGCGTTGTCGCTCAGATCTTTGGTTAATTGATCCAGTTCGGAGCGATTAGGAAGCTTGCCGTACCATAACAAGTATACGACCTCTTCGAACGTGGCGTTCTCTGCAAGGTCGTCGATATTGATGCCGCGATAGGTGAGCACACCGTCGATGATGGAGCTGATGGAGGACGTTGTGGCTACAATTCCTTCCAAACCTTTGGTAGCAGTCAAGATAATCTCTCCTTTTGCGTTCAAATTCACATAAGTCTACTATAAAGTATTTAGAAACTAAAGTGAACAAATTCAGACATAAAAGTTCATTATCAGCACAATAAACAGATGCTATCTGCGTGCCGTTCCTATGTACTCCTACCGACTCACTGCCTGCTGCTTACGGATTTGCCCAGTTTCATTATACTCATATTAACTCATAAAAAATCATGCTGAATCAATGTTTTTGCAGGCGAGGAATGAAAAAAGAACGTAACGACGATAAAATACAACCGTTCATCGAAGCGTATATTTGCAACTGTAAACTTATCCGGGCTTTCGCCGTTTTACGGGCTCAGTGGACTTCCCCTTGCCGTAACGGTACAATAAAATTAACTTTCACCCGTTAGCAGGAGGATCAGCCATGAACAACAGCCGGCGAATCGGCATCATTGACATCGGCTCCAACTCGATCCGGTTGGCCGTAAACGAACAGACGACGGGCGGAGCGTACCGCGTGATCGGCGAATTCAAGGAATCCGCGCGTTTAAGTCAGCGGATCCGCGCCGACGGGACGTTGGCTCCTGCGGATATCCAGGTGATCGTGCAGATCTTGTCGCATTTCAAGCGGATATGTCACGCTCACGAAGTGACCGAATACCGGGTAGCCGCCACGGCTGCCATCCGCAACGCCGCAAATTCTCAGGAGATTCTGGACACGCTGCGCCGCGAAAGCGGATTTCACGTCGAGCTGCTGTCCGGGGAAGACGAAGCCAGACTCGGCTTCTTGGGCATGATCCAAACGATGGATATTTCGGACGGCTTTCTTGTCGACATCGGCGGGGGAAGCACCGAGATTTCGCTGTTTCGCGACCGCACCTTGATCCGCAGCGTATCGTTTCCCTTCGGCGCAGTCAATACGACGCGCAAATTTGCGCCGAACGGCGAATTCCACGAAGAACAGCTGCGGGGCATCCGCCAGATGGTCGAGGACGCGATTGCCCGCGAGCCCTGGATTCGACAGGCACCGGGCCTGCCGCTTGTCGGGCTCGGAGGCGGCGTCCGGACGCTATGCAAAATCAATCAGCGCAGGCGCAAATATTCCTTGCCGCTTACGCATAATTATACGATCTCCGCCGCCGAAGTGGACGAGCTCGCCGCCTGGCTCCCTCTGCTGCCCGGAGAGAAGCGCAAAAAAATCGACGGTCTGTCCAAAGACCGCTACGATATTATCGTCCCGGGGCTGCTGATTCTGCAGACGATCTTTCAGGCAGCGGGCGCATCGCACTATGTCGTCAGCGGCGCGGGCCTGCGGGACGGCCTGTTTTTTGAAAGCTTTTATCCGGTCGACACGGAGCTGAAGCATATGGCGGAGCGAAGCGCGGACAACCTGCTCGCCCTTCATTCCACCGCCCCCCGGAGGCATCTATCGCATGTCAGCCGGACGGCCTTGAAGCTGTTCGACGCGTTGACGGAGGCGGGAAAGCACCGCTTCGATCCGCGCGTTCGTCTGTGCCTGATCATCGCGGCCAAGCTGTACCGGATCGGCGCTTCGCTCAGCTACTACCAGTATCCGAAGCATTCGTTCCATATGATTGCGCATACCCGCATCGACGGTCTCACTCACCGCGAAATTTTGATTTGCGCCTTGACCGCCTCGTACAAAACAAAAGCACGGACCCAGCAGGCCGTGCAGCATCACAAGGATATTTTAAAAAAAACCGACACCGACCTGATCGCTAAGCTCGGCACGCTGCTTAAGCTCGCCGTCGCC
Source organism: Paenibacillus ehimensis NBRC 15659 (assembly GCF_004000785.1). Taxonomy (GTDB): domain Bacteria; phylum Bacillota; class Bacilli; order Paenibacillales; family NBRC-103111; genus Paenibacillus_G; species Paenibacillus_G ehimensis. The sequence goes on from NZ_BILX01000021.1 coordinate 71,884, forward strand.
CTCGATATTAGCGAGACCCAAGCGCTGGAAGTGACGAACGCGTTCTCGGAAAGCAAAGCGCTGCATTTGCGGCTGAAAGCAAAGCACGACCCCTCTGCGGAATACAGAGAGGTCCTTGGACTGCAAAAAGAATTTAAAAATACGTGGGGACAGCAGCTCAAAGTTCACGAGTCGTCGTTTTCCACGAGCTGATGCGCATGGCTTCAAATTGACTGCGAAGCTGCGGCCCGCCTCCTTCCGAGCGGACATGCTCGTACATGCCGTTCGGTTGGAGCTGCCGAGCCTTCACGTTATCTTTCAGACTCAAGCGCAATATATTGATCAGCGACTGCTGGATGCTTTTGTCAAATACGGGACACATCAGCTCGACGCGCCGCGTCAGGTTCCGGGTCATCCAGTCCGCGCTGGCGATGTACACCTCCGGCTCCCCGCCGTTCTCGAAATAAAAAATCCGCGAGTGCTCCAAAAACCGGTCCACAATGCTGCGTACCGTGATCCGCTCGCTCAGTCCCGGAACGCCGGGCCGCAGGCAGCATACGCCGCGTACGATCAGATCGATCTCGACCCCCGCCTGCGAGGCTGCATACAGCTCATCGACCATCTGCTGGTTCGAGAGCGAGTTGAACTTGGCGATGATCCGCGCCGGCTTGCCTTCGGCGGCGTGCTTCGCTTCGCGGCGGATTTTCTCGAACAACTTATCCATCATGTCCGTAGGCGCTACCCCGAACGCTTTCCAATTGTGCGGCGCCGAATACCCGGTCACCTCATTGAACAGCGCGGAAGCGTCCTCCCCGATCTCCTTATGCGAAGTGAACAAGCCGACATCGGTATACAGTCTTGCCGTGTTGTCATTGTAATTCCCCGTTCCGACGTGCACGTACCGCCTCAGCCCATCCGCTTCCTGCCGGACGACCAGCGTAATTTTGGCATGTGTCTTCAGCCCTACGAGTCCGTATACGACATGGCACCCCGCCTGCTCCAGCTTGCGCGCCCAAGCGATGTTGCGCTCTTCGTCAAAACGCGCCTTCAGCTCCACCACGACCGTGACCTGCTTGCCGGACTCCGCCGCACGGGCAAGCCCTTGAATCAGCGGGGAATTGCCGCTGACCCGGTACAGCGTCATTTTGATGGCGAGCACTTGCGGATCATAAGCCGCTTGAAGCACAAAATCGGTGACGGCATCGAACGATTCGTAAGGGTGGTACACCAGCACATCCTGCTGCCGCAGCTTGGCGAACAGATCCTCGACATCATCCAGCTCGGAAGGATACACCGGTTGGATCGGGGCGTAGCGCAAATGATCGAAGCCCTGGAGCGACGACGCCATCTTCATAAAATAGGTCAGGTCCAGCGGCCCGTCGATTTCAAAAATGTTCTCTACAATCTCGAATTCCTCCGTCAGCTGCTCCAGCGCATACGGATGAATGCCTTTCTGCACCTCGAGGCGGACCGGCGTCCCCCAACGCCGTTTGCGGAGCTGGATTTCGATCTCCTCCAGCAAATCCTCCGCGCCTTCCTCATTCAGCGTCAAATCCGCGTTGCGCGTCAGGCGGAACGCATGAACCGAGATCGGAATATAGCCGCTGAACAGCGTATGTATGTGCTTTTCGATGAGATCTTCCATGAGAATGAATTCGCGTTTCTTGCTATTCGCTCTTCCCGGCACCGCAAGATAACGGCTTAAATTCGACGGCACCTGGAGGATGGCAAAATAAGGTTCGTCCTCCGGATCGTCGCCTTCCTTCATCAGCACGACCGCCAAATACAGAGCCTGGGTCCGCACCAGCGGAAAAGGCCGCGCCTGATCGACCGCCATCGGCGTCAGCACGGGAAAAACGATGTCGTGGTAATATTCGTCCATCGCTTTGCGCTGGGTTGCATTCAAATCGTCATATTCGGTAAAAATGATCCCTTCCCTGCCAAGCTGCCGGATCATATCCCGGTACGTCTTGTACTGCTCCGTTACCATTTTGGAAGAGCGCTTCATAATCCGTTTGAACAGTCCGGCGGGCGTGTAGCCGGTGAAATCCTTCTTCGTATGGCCTGCTTTGATCTGATCCTTGATCCCGGCCACGCGTACGCTCATAAACTCGTCTAAATTGGACGAAACGATCGATAAAAATTTGACGCGTTCGAGCAGCGGCGTCTCGGGGTCCTGAGCCTCCTCCAGCACACGCCAGTTAAACTCGACCCAGCTTAAATCGCGGTTCAGATAATGGTTGGCCGTCTCACGCGCGGCAGTGTCCTTCATAAGGCAGTAAACCCTCCATGGTCATTCACCGTTTAACTACATTTTTCTGCTTCTTTCATCGTAATTCGACAATGTTAAGCGAACGCGCTCTTTTTGTTAATTTTATGTAAACGCAAGGGAAAATACACCTAAATTTTCTCTTCGTGCGCATGCAAAAAGAGCTTTATCATTATACAACGAAAAGAGCTCCCGAAGGAACTGGTCTCTTCGGGAACTCTTCATGTAACAATAGTATGGAAATCACAACGTTATTCGGTTTGCGGCAGGACGGTTTTCGCTATTTTTCCGTCCAATTCCTCGTAATCGTAATATCGGATCGTATCGTACAGCTCTTTGCGGGTCTGCATATCCTTAAGCGATCCCGCTTGCGTGCCGGTCTGGCTGATTTCTGAAAATACGCGCTCATAGGCTTTGGCTGCCACACGCAGCGAGGTTACCGGATAAATGACCATATTGAAGCCCCAAGCCTCGAATTGCTCCGCCGTATAATACGGCGTTTTACCGAACTCCGTCATATTGGCCAGCAGCGGCGCGTCGATGGAGGCGCGGAACCGTTTGAATTCCTGCTCGCTTTCCAGCGCCTCCGGAAAAATCCCGTCCGCTCCCGCCGCCACATAATGCTTGGCCCGGTCAACCGCCGCTGCGAAGCCTTCTACGCTTTTGGCATCCGTGCGGGCAATGACGACGAGCGTCGGGCTGATTTCCTTGATCGTCTTGATTTTTTGCATCATTTCTTCGGTCGAAACGAGCTTTTTGCCGTTCAAGTGGCCGCATTTCTTCGGCATTTCCTGGTCCTCGATCTGGACGGCGGCAGCTTTGGCTTCGACCATTTCCTTGGCCGTCCGGGCCGCATTCAAGATGCCGCCGAAGCCGGTATCGATATCGACCAGCAGCGGAAGCATCGAGGCGCGGACGAGCTCGCGGGCCCGGTCCGCAACTTCATTCGAATAGACCAGCCCGAGGTCCGGCAAGCCCCGGCTTGCCGTATAGGCGGCGCCCGACAAATAAAGCGCCTCGAAGCCGAGCTGCCTGGCTATTCGGGCTGCCATCCCGTCGTGCGTGCCCGGAATTTTGAGAATCGGGCCGGCTTCCATCCGTTTCCGAAAAGCGGCCGCCAGCTCCCGTTGGTCCTTCTCTTGCTCCATCAACCAAGCCATCGTAATCCTCCCGGGAAGTCATATTCCGCAGCCTTGACGCTAAATAACGTACAGATTCATATATTCGTTTACCGGCATGTGCTCCAACCGACCCAAGTCAAGCGACCGTTCGAGGATTTGCGCCGCTTTTTGCTTCGGAAATCTGGTCAGCAGATTGGCTTCGAATTTGTCGATCACCTTCGGCAGTCCTTCAGCCCGCCGTCTGCGGTGACCGATCGGGTATTCGCACTCCACGTTCGCTGTCTCCGTTCCGTCCGTGAACCGGATTTGGATCGCATTGGCAATCGACCGTTTATCCGGATCGAGGTAATCCCGGCTGTATTGCGGATTCTCCGTGACGACCATCTTATCCCGAAGCGCATCGATTCTCGGGTCGGCAGCCGCCTCATCCTCATAATGCTCCGCCGTCAACTCGCCATGCAGCAAGCCTGCCGCCACCATGTATTGAAGGCAGTGGTCCCGGTCGGCCGGGTTATGCAGCGGGCCTTTCTTATCGATGATGCGGATCGCCGATTCATGCGTCGTGATCGTAATCCGATCGATTTCGTCCAACCGGTCCTTGACCTGCGGGTGCAAAGCAAACGCACATTCGACGGCGGTCTGGGCGTGGAACTCGGCCGGAAAGGAAATTTTAAACAATACGTTCTCCATCACGTAAGAGCCGAGCGGACGCGCAAGCTTCAGCGGCTTGCCTTGGAACAAGACGTCCTGGAAGCCCCAGGTTTTGGCCGAAAGCGCGGTCGCGTATCCCATTTCGCCGTTAACGGCCATAAGAGCCAGACGGACCGCACGGCTGGTCGCGTCCCCGGCTGCCCACGATTTGCGCGATCCCGTATTCGGCGCGTGCCGGTACGTGCGCAAGCAGCCGCCGTCCAGCCAAGCGTTGGAAAGCGCGTTGATCACCTCGTCCCTGGTACCGCCCAGCATCGCCGTGACGATAGCCGTTGAAGCAATCTTCACCAGCAGCACGTGATCCAGGCCGACCCGGTTGAAGCTGTTTTCGAGTGCAAGCACCCCTTGAATTTCATGCGCCTTCACGGCGGCGTCCAGCACGTCCCGCATCCGCAGAGGGGCTTTGCCTTCCGCGATGCGGACGCGGCTGAGATAGTCGGCTACCGCCAAAATGCCGCCCAGATTGTCCGAAGGGTGGCCCCATTCGGCGGCCAGCCACGTATCGTTGTAATCGAGCCAGCGGATCATGCACCCGATATTGAACGCCCCATGCACGGGATCGAGCTCATAGCGGGTTCCCGGCACCCGGCAGCCATAAGGCACGGTGACGCCCGGCACGACCGGCCCCAGATGCTTCACGCATTCCGGAAAGCGCAGCGCCAAAATAGCCGTGCCCAGCGAGTCCAATACGACGTGCTGTGCAATGCGCCGGGCTTCCGGACTTTGGACTTCGTATTCAAGCGCGTAATCCGCGATGTCAATCAACAGTTGATCCGCAGCGGATGCGGCTCGTCCTTGTTCATAGGCCATGGATGGGTTTGCTGCCATGTCGATGTTTCCTCCTATTACCGGGTTATGAGCCGACCGAGGCCGAATGGGGATGCAGACCGCGCGGCCCCTTGTACAGGACACGGGGACGGAAAAGCCGGTTGTTCGCATGCTGCTCCATCACATGCGCGCAGACGCCGACCGTCCTGGCGGCGAGAAAGACCGGGGTGAACAGGTCGATCGGAATGCCCAGCAAATAATAAACCGGCGCGGCGTAGTAATCGAGGTTCGGATACAACCCTTTTTCGCGATTCATCACCTCTTCGCCGATGACGCACATGCGGTACAGCTTCTCTTCGTTTTTGGCGGCCGCAAGCAGGGCCAGCGCTTCTTTCATCAGCATCGCGCGCGGGTCCGGCTTCTTCATGTACACCCGGTGACCAAACCCCATAATGCGTTCCTTGCGGGTCAATTTGCCGAGGATCAGCGGCTCCATTCTGTCCTCATCCCCCGCTTCCAGCAGCATCTTCATGACCGCTTCGTTCGCTCCGCCATGCAGCGTTCCCTTCAGAGAAGCGACGGCGCCGGTCAGCGCCCCGTACAGATCGGCCTGCGTGGAAGCAATGACGCGTGCGGCAAAGGTGGAGTTGGGCATTTCATGCTCGCTGTAGACGATCAGCGACTGATCGAACGTCTTCTCTTCCATTTCGGAAGGAATCTTACCTGTAATCATGTACAAGAAATTGGCGCTGTACGAAAGGTCTTGACGCGGCTCCACCAAAGGCTGCCGCATGGACGCATGGTAGCTGGCCGCCACGATCTGGGGCACCTTGGCCAGCAGCCGGATCGATTTGCGGTAATTCGCTTCCCGCGACCGGTCTTCGATATCGCCGTCATAGCCGGCAATGGCGGAAATGCCCGTTCTCAGGGCATCCATCAGATGCGTCTGCTTCGGCAGCAGGCGCAGGATCGCCAGCGCATCCTCCGGCAGTCCGTACTCCGTCTTGAGGCTGAGTTCAAGAGCATCCCGCCGTTCGGGCGTCGGCAGGCTGCCGTCAAGCATTAACGAAACGACGTCCAAATAAGTAACGGTTCTTGCCAACTCGATAAGATCGTAACCCCGCAGCACAATTTGTTCTTTTTCGACATCCAAATAAGAGATTTCGGTCTCGCTTGCGATAACGTTTTCAAGGCCGGGCTGGAATGATCCGCTCATCGTTCTTTTCGCTCCTCCCGATGGTTTGGCTTTGCCCCTTCAGTATATCGACCCTCTGGAAATCACGTCCAATATCCGTTAAGTCCTTCCTGATATGCAGAATGTATCAAGCCGGGTACATGGACTCCCGTTCAACCGCCGAACGCTTGGCCGAGCTTCAAAAATTCGTGCAGTGCCGGCGACTTCTCGTCCTTCCGCCAAATAAACGCCGTTTCCAGAACGGCGGCTTCCTGAATAGCCCGGTACACGACCCCTTGATTTTGCTGGTGCCGAAAAGATGCGGGAACCAAGGCGACGCCCATCCCTTCGGCTACGAAGGCGACAACGGTTAAGATTTCAGGCGCTTCCAGCGCCACGTTAGGTGAAAATCCGGCTTTATAGCACAAATGGATGACGGCATCGTGATACGTGGAACCGTTTTGCCTGGGAGACAAAATGAACGGCTCGTCCTCCAGATCGCGGACGCTAAGCGATGGCCGGCCGGCCAACGGATGCGCTTCGGGAAGCACCGCCATAAACGGCTCCCGCATTAACAGCTCCGAGTTCAAATAAGGACTATGAATCGAGGCGCGCACGATCCCGAGATGGATGCTTTTTTCGTGCAGCGCTTGCAGCTGGCTTCCGCTCTTCATTTGATGAAGCTTTAATTCCACCGTTGGAAAACGCAGCCGATACTGCTGCAGCAGCGGAACGATGTGATAGGTCGCCGAACCGACGAAGCCGATGACCAGTCTGCCCGTTTGCCCCCGGCTCGCTTTCTCCGCCGCCTCGCGCGCTTGCTCCACACGTGCTAACGCCGACCGCGCTTCCTCCAGGAACACTTTCCCCGCTTCGGTTAATTCAACGTGCTGCTTGCTTCGGGAAAACAACGGAAAGCCGAGCTCTTCCTCCAGCTTGCGAATTTGCTGGCTTAACGGGGGCTGCGCCATGTTGAGACGTGCAGCCGCCCGGCCGAAATGCAGCTCCTCCGCAACGGTAACGAAATATCGCAAATGACGCAGTTCCATCCTGCCTCTCTCCTTTGATTGTTCAATCATGCGCTTTCATTAAATTATACAACAGGGACGAATCATTTTGGAAAATATAGCATAAAAAGGAATAGGACCTGACCAAAAAAAGGCCAAGTCCTTCATCTCTTCCTGAATCAGCGGAATAGGCGGCACGCTTAGTCCCTAGTTTTAGCAAGGAGAGCGTATAAATCCGGCGCTTCCCTGTCGATCCGCACCGGCTTCCAATCCCGGTTCAACCAAACATGATGCGTTCCTCCGCTGACCAGCAGCTCCTCGCCGCGTTTAATTTCATAAGCGAACCGGATCCGAAGATTGGTCGCATCGATCACCTTGGTGTCAATCGTCACCAGATCGTCGTAACGGGCAGGCGAGCGGAATTTGAGGTCCGCTTCGATCACCGGCAGCAGCAGGCCGCGGGCCTCCAGTGTCTGATAAGGCATGCCCAGCTCGCGGATCAGCTCGGTCCGGCCGACTTCAAACCAATTCAAATAGTTGGCGTGATACACGACGCCCATCTGGTCCGTCTCCTGATAGCGGACACGTAACGTATGCTGCATACGAACCCCCTAAATCCCTATGGAAGGTACCCAAGGATATCGCTCCCCGGTCGGCGAACATGTGGAAAGCAAAGGAGCGAAACCGCTGTTCGATTTCGCTCCGATGGTTCGGTTATCGTAAGGCTTCGACGACGTTCGATTACAGCACGCGGGCGCGGCCGGAATAGATAACGCCGACTTCCGGATAGATGGAGACTTCGTCGTTGTCTTTCAAAATGCTGAGCGCGTTGTCCACACCGACGATGACCGGCTTGCCCAAGCTGATGCCGACAACCGCCGCATGGGACGTGATACCGCCCGTCTCGGTAATGACCGCTGCCGCTTTCTCGAAGGCCGGCATGTAGTCTTTATCGGTCGTCACGGTAACCAGGATGCAGCCCTCGGACGTCTTTGCATTCGCTTCTTCGGCGGAGCGGGCCGTCACAACATGGCCCGTAGCGATTTGCGTGCCAATCCCCTGGCCTTTGGCAATCATTTCACCGATTTGATGAACTTTGATCAAGTTGGTCGTTCCGGAGCGGCCGACCGGCACGCCTGCAGTAATCACGACGAGATCGCCCAAGCTGACAAGGCCTGCCTTCACGCTGGCATCTACGGCATGCTCGAACAATTGGTCCGTCGAGGTGCACGTCTCGCCTTTCACCGGAATAACGCCCCATACTAGCGACAGACGGCGAAGCACGCGATCGTTCGGGGTCACCGCGATAATCGGCGCTTTCGGACGGTACTTGGACACCATACGCGCCGTATAGCCGCTTTCCGTGGAAGTCAGAATCGCTTTGGCGTTCAGATCAAGCGCCGAGTTCGCTACCGCTTGGCTGATTGCCTCGGTTACGGTCGTTTGCTGCGCGTTGCTTTGACGGATGAAAATTTCCCGGTATTCCAGCGCCGCTTCTGCACGCTCGGCGATGCGGGCCATCGTCTGAACCGACTCTACCGGGTATTTTCCTGCCGCCGTTTCGCCGGACAGCATCACGGCATCCGTGCCGTCGAAGATCGCGTTCGCCACGTCGCTCGCTTCCGCACGCGTCGGGCGCGGGTTGCGCTGCATGGAATCCAGCATCATCGTAGCCGTAATAACCGGCTTGCCGACTTGGTTACATTTTTTGATCATCGCTTTCTGCACGATCGGTACGTCTTCAGCCGGAATTTCCACGCCGAGATCGCCGCGCGCTACCATGAGACCGTCGGATACCTCAAGAATTTCGTCGAGGTTTTCCACGCCTTCCTGGTTTTCGATTTTGGAAATGATTTGAATATGCGTTGCATTATGACGGTCCAGAATTTCACGGATTTCAAGGACGTCGCTCGCTTTGCGCACGAAAGAAGCAGCGATAAAATCCACTCCCTGCTGAATGCCGAAAATGATATCGTTCGCGTCTTTTTCCGTGATGCCCGGCAGGTTGATTTTTACCCCCGGCACGTTCACGCCTTTCTTGCCTCCGAGCAGTCCGCCGTTTTTGATCCGGCACACGATATCCGTTCCGCGGATATCCTCGACCGTCAGTCCGATCAAACCGTCATCGATCAGAATGGTGGAACCGATCTTTACATCCTTGTAAAGATCTCTGTATGTGATGGAAACGCGCTCGGCGTCGCCGAGAATTTCTTCCGTGGTTAACGTGATCAGATTGTCTTGAAGCAGCTCGACTTTTTGATCGTCCTTCAGCTTGCCGGTCCGGATTTCCGGTCCTTTGGTATCAAGCAGAATGGCTACGCTTTTGCCGAGCTCCTGACAAGCTTGACGCACGTTCTTGATTCTGTTGCCATGTTCTTCGAAATCGCCGTGCGAGAAGTTCAGCCGGGCGACGTTCATCCCTGCGTTAATGAGCTTCTTGAACATGTCCAGCGATTCGCTGACCGGTCCGATGGTACACACAATTTTTGTTTTACGCATGATTTCCCTCCTGGATCGTGGTGAACCGACCGATTTGTCTGAATTTGTTATAGCGGTCTTCTATTAATTCATTCTCTGTCATCTTGAGCAGTTCCTGCAAGTGGGTCCACAACATTTGCTTGATCGATTCCGCCTGCACGGCAACATCCCGATGGGCGCCGCCCTTCGGTTCGGGAATGATCGCATCGATAACGCCGAGCTTCAAAATTTCGTCCGCCGTAATCTTCATTGCTTCGGCCGCTTCCATCGATTTTGAAGCGTCTTTATATAAAATCGAGGCTGCGCCTTCCGGGCTGATGACCGAATAAATCGCATTCTCCAGCATAAATACGCGGTTGCCTACGCCAAGCGCCAAAGCGCCTCCGCTGCCGCCTTCGCCAATAACGACGCATAAGATCGGCACCCGCAAGGACGCCATTTCCATCAGGTTCCGGGCGATGGCTTCCCCTTGGCCTCTCTCTTCCGCCGCATTGCCGGGATAAGCGCCTTTGGTGTCGATGAACGTGATGATCGGACGCTTGAACTTGTCCGCCTGCTTCATAAAGCGCAGCGCTTTGCGGAAGCCTTCCGGATGCGGGCTGCCGAAGTGACGCGCAATGTTGTCCTTCGTGTCTTTCCCTTTCTGGTGGCCGACCACCGTCACCGGAATGCCGTTAAAGCGCGCGATGCCCCCCACAATGGCCAGGTCGTCGCCAAATAAACGGTCCCCGTGCAGCTCGATGAAATCGGTGAACAAATGCTGAATGTAGTCGAGCGTTGTCGGGCGCTGCGGATGACGGGCAACCTGCATTTTTTGCCGGGTCGTCATGCCGGCATACAACTCCGTTTCGAGCCGCTCCAGCCGCTGCTCCAAGCGCTTGATCTCCTCGGAGAAATCGATCTGCTTGTCCGCTCCGAACCTCCGCAGCTCGTCGATTTTGGCGCGAAGCTCGACTAGCGGCTGCTCAAAAGGCATTTCACTAGCCATTAACGATTTCCTCCTTTACCGCATGCATGCTGAGAAGACGGGTCAGCGTACTGCGCATTTCTTTGCGGTGCGAGACCAAGTCCACTTGTCCATGCTTCAGGTTGAATTCCGCCGTCTGGAAGCCTGGCGGCAGCTTGATTTTCATCGTCTGCTCGATGACGCGGCCGCCGGTAAAACCGAACGCCGCTCCCGGCTCGGCAATAATGTAGTCTCCGAGCATCGCGAAGCTCGCGCTTACGCCGCCGAAGGTCGGGTCGGTAATCACGGAAATGTACAGGCCGCCCTGCTCGTTCAGCTTGGCGAGCGCCGCGCTCGTCTTTGCCATCTGCATCAGGCTGAGAATGCTTTCCTGCATCCGCGCGCCGCCCGATGTGGAGAAAATGATCATCGGCCGTTTCGTCCGGATTGCCTGCTCGATCGCATTCGTCACCTTTTCGCCGACTACCGATCCGAGCGAGCCGCCCATAAAGTCAAAGCTCATCACCGCCACGACAACCGGATACCCTCCGATTGTGCCTTCGCCTGTAATGACGGCGTCCTGCATGCCGGTAGCTTCGACGGCTTTGTTGTACTTGGCTATGTAATCGGGGAATTCGAGCGGGTCCTCGGATGCCATCTCGCCGTCATACTCCACAAAGCGGCCTTCATCCATCGTCATCTGGATGCGCTCTACGGCGTTCAGCTTGTAGTGGTAATCGCAGGCCGTGCACACTTTCAAGTTCTTGTCCAGCTCTTTGTTATACTGGATCGTCCCGCATTTGGGGCACTTGTTCATCAGGCCTTCCGGGATTTCGCGCTTCGGACGCTCCTCGGGAACGTCGATAGCTCCGTCCATCACCCGGTTCGGAGCCGTCCTGTCCACGGAAGGAACCGTGGCATATTTTCTTTTTTTCTGAAACAAGTCTTTAAATTGCACAATTACACCTCGCTTGCGGTATTGGGACTTGTTTAGGATCTATGCAAAATGGAGTTCAGCACTTCCTGAACCTCTTCCAATTCGCCTTCGGGAACGACGATTTCAAACTGGTTTTTGGTCATGTTGATAGCGCGGACTTGAACTAGGAAGCCTTCTTCCGTAAGTCTTTGCTTGATTCTTTCAGCGATTTTAGCGGTCGGAGCGATATAGATAACCGTCCACATGAAAAAAGACCTCCCGAACATAATGCAATAATGATATCATAAGTGCACTTTTTCCCGCAACCGAAGACGGTATGCCGGAGGGGAGGTCCTTATTCCGAAAATGTACGCCGCTTTGGCAAATCTCGACATCAGGTTTACGGCAATAGGCCGTCCGTCTCGTCCTGATGCTTGTGCGCGATCCGGGCTGAAGCCGCAGCCGCCAGCCCCGCCACCAGATCGTCCAAAAAAACGTGGATGCGCTTCGGGTGGTCGTTCAGCTCGCGGATGATGCCCGGCTTCTTCTTGTCCAAATAACCGAAGCTCGTCAGCCCGACCATGCCGTATACGTGAACGATGCCGAGCGCCAAGGTCTCATCCACGCCGTACAGGGGCGCGTCCGACTCCATCAGTCCCTGCAGCGGTTCGGGCAGCCCCTTCCGTTCGGCCAGCTCGTCCAGCGCGATTCCGGTATAAAGAACGTATTGGACCTCGCGCTTTTGGAGAACCGTCATCACGCTCTCGATGCACGCCTCCGCGGACAGCTCGGGATTATAGGGAAGCTGTAGCTCGCGCACAATGTCCGCAATGCGTTCGACGGTTACCCCGCGCTTCTTCAAACATTCGACAATCGGTTGGCAGGACATAAAAACAACGCCTCCTCCGGTTCCATTCGTAACTCGTGCAAACCGGCGAGTCTCACGTCTCGCCGACTGGGTGCGGGTTATTAAATGTATGCGGGGGAGGCGCGATTTATTTCACTTTTACACTCTCTTTGCCGAGCAGCTCCTCAATGCGGGCGAACAGCTCCGGGGACGGCTTCACCTTGTATTGATCGCTTAAGCCGAGCGTTTTCTGGGTCCGTTCGTAGTACAGTACGACCGGCAGCGGGCCGCCATGCCCGGCGATCAGCCGCTTGAGCGATTCCAGCACCGCCGGCTGCTCGCGCTGCGGGGAGATGCGCATGTAAACGCGCTGACCCGTCGTTGCAGCGCGGGAACCGCGGGCGGCAGCTTCAGCGGCCCGTGCAGGCGGGTCCGCAGCCCTGCGCGCCGCCCCGCCCGGCGAGGGCCCGGACGCTTGACCCGCCGCCGGGGACCGGCTTCGCGACTCGCGCGCAGTCTCCGCCGAAGCTGTGCCGCGGGGCGTGAACCCGGAAGCGCGCCGCTGACCGCTCCGCGAGGAGCCCGGCGGGAGCGGGGCCGGCTTGACCGCCTTCTGCTCCAGATTTGGATCGTCCAGCGCAATAAGCTGATCGGCCAGCAGCTTGTAATCTTCGTCCCCGAGCTGAAGCTTGGCGACGACGAGCACGGGCTTGCCCTTCTGTACCAGCGGTGCGTACTTTTTCCACGTTTCCGGGAACAGCACGACCTCCGCCTTGCCGACACGGTCCTCCAGCTCCATGAACGCCATCGGCTGGCCTTTTTTCGTGACGATCGTCTTGTTGGAAATGACCAGACCGGCAACCATGACGTCGCTGCCGTCCGGATACTCCTGAAGCCGGGACAGCAGGTCCGTATCCAGCTTCTGCAGCACCGCATCGTAATCGTCGAGCGGGCTGCCCGAAATGTACAAGCCAAGCAGCTCCCGCTCAAGCTCCAGTTTTTGCGTCAGCGTGAACGGAGGAATCTCGGGATATTCGACCTCCCAGCTGACCTCCTCCGTGAAGCCGTCGAGCACAAGCTGCAGATCCTCGCGGTCCTTGCGCCACTTGACCGCCGCATCGACGGCGTCCTCCAGCATCGCGAGCTGCTGGGACCGGTGGCCCGGCAGCGAATCGAGCGCGCCGCCTTGAATCAGCGACTCCATCACGCGCTTGTTGCAGACGCGAAGATCGACGCGCCGGCAGAAATCGATCAAGCTGGCATAGGGCCCCGTGCGGCGCTCTGCGATGATCGATTCGATCGCGTGCGTTCCGACGTTCTTGATCGCCGCGAGGCCGAAGCGAATCGCGCCGCCGTTCTCCGCCGCTACCGGCGTAAACAGAAAGCCGCTTTCATTCACGTCGGGCGGGAGCACGGCGATGCCCATGCGGCGGCATTCGTCGGCATACTCCGCGATTTTATGGTGGCTGCCCGTCACGGCGGTCAGCATCGACGCCATGAACGGCACGGGGTAATGGGCCTTCAGATACGCCGTCTGGAACGCCAGCACGCCATAAGCCGTCGCATGCGCCCGCGGGTAGCCGTAGTCGGCGAAGCGGACGATCATATCGTATACCCGGTTCGCCTCGGCTTCGCTGTAGCCCTGGCCTAGGCTCCCTTTCACGAAGTGATCGCGCTCCTTGTCCAGCACTTCCCGCTTTTTCTTGCTGACTGCCCGGCGCAGCAGATCCGCTTCACCGAGGCTGAAGCCGGCCATCTTCGAAGCGATCTGCATGATCTGCTCCTGATAAATGATGATCCCGCACGTGTCCCGAAGAATCGGCTCCAGCGCTTCATGCGGGTATTCCACCGGCTGCTGCCCGTGCTTGCAGGCGATATATTTCGGGATGAACTCCATCGGGCCCGGCCGGTAAAGCGCGAGCACCGAGATGATGTCTTCGAAGTTCGACGGCCGCAGCTCCTTCAGCACGCGGCGCATCCCCGCCGACTCCAGCTGGAAAACGCCCGTCGTATCGCCCCGGCTGAGCAGCTCGTACGTCGCCGGATCCTCGGGCGGCACCTTCGTCCAATCCAAGGGCGCCCCCGTCTGCTCGCAAATCCATTCCAGCGTGCGCTCGATGATCGACAGCGTCCGCAGTCCGAGAAAGTCCATCTTCAGCAGGCCGATCGCTTCCAGATGCTCCATCGTATACTGCGTCAGCGCCGTCTGCTCTGTTCCTTCCTGCAGCGGCACGTACTGCGTCAGCGGCTCGCGCGAAATGACGACACCTGCGGCGTGGGTGGAGGCATGGCGCGGCATCCCCTCCACCTTCATCGCCATCTCCAGCAGCTCCGCCGTCTTCGGCTGCTTCGCGGCGAGCGCCTTCAGGTCGGGGCTTGCGCGCAGCGCCTCCTCCAGCGTCATGCCAAGCTGATGCGGGATCAGCTTCGCGGCGCGGTCCACCTCGCCGTAAGGCATGTTCAGCACCCGGCCGACGTCGCGCACCGCCCCTTTGGCAGCCATCGTTCCGAAGGTGATAATCTGCGCCACCCGGTCCCGGCCGTACTTGCGCACGACATAGTCGATCACCTCGTCGCGCCGGAGGTCGCTGAAGTCGATATCGATATCGGGCATCGATACCCGCTCGGGGTTCAAAAACCGCTCGAACAACAGGTTGTAGCGGATCGGGTCCACATCGGTGATGCGCAGCACATAAGCGACGAGGCTCCCCGCCGACGATCCCCGTCCGGGTCCGGTCGCGATCCCCTGCTCGTGGGCGAAGCGGATGAAGTCCCATACGATCAGAAAATAATCCGAATACCCCATCCGCTCGATGACGGACAGCTCGTAATGCAGCCGCTCCTCCAGCTTGCCGCGCCACTCGGCGTCGTTCCATTCCGCAGCCGCGCCGTACCGCTGCTCAAGGCCCTGCCGACAAAGCTGAGCGAGATACGTTCCGGCCGTCATCCCATCGGGAATCGGGGCGAACTCCGGCAAAATCGACTGCCCGAATTCGAGCTCAAGGTCGCATCGCCGGGCTATTTCCAGCGTATTGGCGAGCGCCTCCGGCGCATGGGCGAACAGCTCTCCCATCTCCTCCGGGCTTTTCAAATAAAGCTGCGACGTATGAAACCGAAGCCGCGCTTCGTCATCGACCGTTTTGCCCGTTCCTATGCAAATGAGAATGTCCTGAACCGCATGGTCCGGTTCGTAAACGTAATGCACGTCGTTGGTCGCGACCAGCGGAATGCCGGTGTCGCGGGTAAGCCGGAGCATGTCCTGCATCACTTTCTTTTGCTCCGTCAGGCCGTGGTCCTGCAGCTCCAGAAAAAAGTCGTCTCCGAAGATCGCCCGGTAACGCAGCGCCGCCGCCTTCGCATCGTCATATCGCCCGTGCAGCAGATGCTGCGACACCTCGCTGCCAAGGCACGAGCTGGTGCAGATGAGCCCTTCCGCATAACGCTCCAGATGCTCCAGATCGATCCGCGGCTTATAGTGATACCCTTCCAAATGTCCGATGGAGCACAGCTTCATCAGATTTTGATAGCCGGTTTTATTTTTGGCGAGCAGAAGCAGGTGATAGATCGGCTGCTCCTGACGGCTGCCTTTTTGCCGGATGGAGCCGGAAGTGAAATAAACCTCGCACCCGATAATCGGCTTGATCCCCCGCTGCTTGCACGCTTTATAAAAAGGAATGGCGCCGTACATCACACCGTGATCCGTCAGCGCCAGCGCCTTCATGCCGAGCTCGGCCGCACGGCCGACCAAATCGTCGATGCGCGCGGCACCGTCGAGCAGACTGTATTCGCTGTGCACATGCAAATGTACGAAATCGCCCATCCGGGCCGCCTCCCTGCGTTTGAAATATTTATCCATAGTTTAGCATAATGCGAACAAGTGTGCCATATATATTAGTAAGGCGAAGTCGGCCAAGCCCCGAACGGCTGGGAACGGCTCAACAGTCCGGAAAGGATGAGGAACGATGTCTCCATTTGTATCCAGATGCTTTCTTGATTTCTTCGTGGCGTTCGGAGTCGTGCTCGGGGGGACGATGCTGGCCGGCATTAGCGCCGTATTGACGCTCGAACCGCCCGTGTACCGAATGACGAGCGTCGCGGAGCAGATCAAAGTATGGGCGATCGTCGCCGCCATCGGCGGAACGATCGATCCGATCCGCGCGATTGAGACGCATTTTATCGAGGGACACATCTCCCCGGCGATCAAACAAATCCTGTACATCGTCTGCGCCTTCGTCGGCGCGCATATGGGCTCGACCCTGATCCAGTGGATCTGCAAAGGAGGGAGCGAGGGGTGAAGGCGCCCGCTTCCGGTTCGTCCGGCGGTTTTTTGCGCGCGGCGGGCCTTCTTGTCGCCGGGATGGTCATCGGCGCCGCCCTGTTTCTGAGCGTGTACAATCAACGCTTGAATATGATGATCGAGCAGAACCGGGAGCTGCTCTCCGCCAAGGTGGACCTGGAGGTCAAAATCGCCGATTTGACCAAAACGAAAAACCAGCAGACGACGATCAATCTCCTGAACATTTATATCGAGCCCGGAGAGCACACGACGCTCGACAAGGTGACGGAAAGCGAGCTGAAGCGCCGCATTCACGGCGACTTGAAAAAAATCGTCGTCGGCCGCAAAATATCCGATTTTGCCGCGATGCCCGACGTTTACGAGCAAATTTTGACGGAAAAGCCTTTTGTCGGCGTGCTGGATAAGGATTATGTCGTGCAGGCCGTCAAATGGATCGTGCTAACGCAAACGGAGCTTAAGGTATGGGTTACGGTCAAGGAGTGGAAGCGCATCCCGCTCTCGTAATCTTCCTCAGCCGGTTGATTTCCCG
Organism: Paenibacillus ehimensis NBRC 15659; assembly: GCF_004000785.1. Classification (GTDB taxonomy): domain Bacteria; phylum Bacillota; class Bacilli; order Paenibacillales; family NBRC-103111; genus Paenibacillus_G; species Paenibacillus_G ehimensis. Next base: position 88,926 of record NZ_BILX01000021.1, read on the forward strand.
GGCGGAAATCGCTAAAGTGGAAGCAGAACCCGTACATAAGGATGTGCCGCAAGATGCAAACCATTCAATGGACGCTCAGCGTACTGATCGTCATCTTCCTCGTATTGTCGTTATATTTCAGCTTTCGTTACCGCCGGGAAGCGGAACCGAAGCAGCGCGGCCTATACTCGGCACGGATGAACATCTGCATGGGACTAATGCTTGTCGTGATCGCCGTATCCCAGCTGTTCTTCTTCGAAGATTCGGCAACCCGCCGCATCTTCGGAACCGTCTGCCTGCTGCTCGGCTTGTTCAATCTGTTTGCGGGCATCCGCAATCACAATCTGTTCAGCCGGAAATAAACCGGCAGCGCCCCGCTCCCGCATAAAACGCTCCGGACGGCACCGGAGGACGATGTCCTTCCGGCCGAACGCCCAAGCCTGCCAAGCCCGTGAAGCCGATTCACACCGGCCGTATATTCACGGGCTTAATCGGCTTCGCAGCCCCTTGTTCCCGCTCCCTCTAAGGCTCGAATACTTGCGCCGTCAGCATCGCCTTGGCCACCAAAGCGCCGTCGAGATGCATCTCGACATCGATTTTGCCGAATTTGCGGCTCACCTCAATGATGCGGGGACGAATTTCCACCGCGCTGTCGATCTGCACCGGCTTGATAAAATACGAAGCCATATTGTCGAGCACAAGATCGCCCTTCTTGACGTCCTGCACCGCGTGATAAGCGGCCTGCGTCATCAGCACCGTCAGCACGCCTTCGGAGACGGTGCCGAGCCGGTTCGTCATCTGCGGGGTAATGGTCCCGCGGAAGACGGCAAGCCCGTCCTTATCCTTCTCCTCGCAGAAGCCCGACCAGATCAAATCCTCGAACGTCTCCCCGTGCTGCGGCTGACGCTGAATATGCTGCATCGCCTTCAGCACGTCCTTGCGGCTGATAACGCCGGTCAGCTTGCGGCTCATGTCGATGATCGGCAGCAGCTCGATGCCCTCCCATACCATCAGATGGGCCGCCGCCGCCACCGACGTGTTGGCGCTTGCCGTAACCGGTCCCCGGGTCATCCGCTTGTCGATCGTCTGGTCCGGCTCGGCGCCGATCAAATCCTTCGACGTAATCATGCCGATGACGCGGTTCCATTCGTCCACCACCGGAAAACGGCTGTGCCCGGTTTCCTCATGCAGCCGCTGCCAGTCTTTCAGCGTATGGTGCGTCTTCAGCGCGTACACCTGCATCGATTGCGGGACGATGTCTTCGATCAATAAAATTTTCTTCTTGATCAGCCGGTCGTAAATCGCCCGGTTGATCAAGGATGCGACCGTGAACGTATCGTAGCTGCTGGAAATGATGGGAAGCTCCAGCCGGTCGGCAAGCTCCTTGACCTCCTCGCTCGTTCCAAAGCCGCCCGTAATCAGCACGCCTGCCCCTTGCTCCAGCGCGCCCAAATGCGCCGTGCTCCGGTTACCGACGATCAGCAGGCTGCCCGGATCGATATAGCGCATCATCGCATCCTGCTCCATCGCGCCGATGACGAACTTGTTCAAGGTCTTGTCCAAGCCCGCCATGCCGCCAAGCACTTCGCCGTCGACCATATTGACGACTTCCGCGAACGTCAGCTTATCCATCTGGTCGCGCAGCTTTTTCTCGACGCGGACCGTGCCGACCCGCTCCTTCGTCGCCACAAGTCCGATCGCATCCGCCTCCTTGATCGCGCGGTAAGCCGTCCCTTCGCTGACACCCAGCATCTCGGCAATTTTGCGGACGGAGATTTTACTGCCGATTTTCAAGCTCTCGATATATTTCAAGATTTGTTCGTGCTTGGTTGCGGCTTCCTGCACGTTGGTCGTTTCGGTTTCACTCATCTGTCTCACCAATCCATTCTAATACTGTATCACTCTGTACTATATATTATCATTTTTTTTGCGCGAAAAAAACTGCGCTCAGGACTAGAAAATCAGCCCGTCAGCATACAATGAATTAGGCGGAACCCCATAGGAGGTGTGGAATCCATATGCCAGACAGCCCATTCGAAGGCGAGACGCAGACCGTCTACGAGCTTGAAACGCGCGACGCGGAGGCATTCAACCGGTGCAAGGACCGCATTCACAGCATATGCACCGAGTATTTGCACAGGCCCGTGCGCGTATATACGGTTCATGGGCACAGCTACGAAGGCACGATCGTGAATGTCGACGATCATTATGTGTATTTGCAATTGTCTCCGGAGCACGGCCGAGCCCTGCTTCCCGGCCCGTATGCTTATCCGTTTTACAACCCCTACTACAGCAATGTGATATTGCCGCTCGTCCTATTCGATTTACTGGCCATCTCGCTCCTCGTGTAGCCGGACGGTGTCGTGGAAAACATGCGCGGCCGGGCAGAAAAAAGTCCGTTTCCCACCGCACAAGGTGTGAAAACGGACTTTTTCGCTATTTTTTGATCTGCAAAAGGCTGCGCCTTCCCTGCAGCGATTGCTCCAGCCGCCATCTTTTCATTCGTTTGATCTTGAGCAGCTCCCGCTTCGTTTCCTCCTCCACGCCAAGCAGCTCGTGCAGATGCGCGGCAGTGACGAGCAGCGCAAAGGCGATCCATCCTGCGCCGAATACGGCAGCCAGCGTCCAGCCCCCGCCGAAATCGAGCCGCGGTACGGCGTAAAGCATCATGCCCAGCGTCAGGGCCAACGCCACGATACTTCGGGTCCCCTTCAACATCCCAGCCTCCCCTCGTACAACTTGTACGATACATTGTATGAGGGTCCCGGCCAAAATAGCACCTTGGTCGCGTACGCTTCGCTTAAGCGCTCCCGCCGGGGCTTGGCTTCGGCTTCCTGCGGCGGAACGGCCGCATCGCTTGCCCGTACAGGAACGTAGCGATCCACGGAATCGTCAGGCTAAGCGCGAACGCCCCCAATATATAGGCATGATAAGCCGACATCGACCCGCTCTGCGGAAGGACATGCGTTTTGTAATAGGTCAGCACCGCCGGATGCGCCAAATAAATGCCGAACGAGGCGGCTCCGAGCGCCATGAGCACGCGCGACGCCGCTTTGGCCCGCTCCAGCAGCAGCTGTCCCAGACGGATCAGGCTCATGGCGGCAAAAGCCGCATAAGCGAAAAACAGCCCCTGATACCACGGGTGGGCCAGAACGACGTTCAGCCTAACTTCCATCTGGAACAAGCCCATGAAGCCGAAGCCCAGCACTACCGTCAGCGGCAGCACCCAGACGAAGTGCTTGCGAATCCAGCCCGAGAACGCTTCGTAATGGAGACCGATCCATCCGCCCAGCGTAAACATGCTGAAATAGTTGATGCAGAGCGAGGGCATATGGCCGAACGGCTCCACCCAGTTGTGATACGCATAAAACCCGGCCTGAATCAGCAGGCCGATCCAGATCAAGCCGCTGCGGAACCAGCGGAATGCCCGGCACATCCACATCAGCAGAGGAAACAGCAAATAAAACTGGACGATGATGACCATAAAGTACAAGTGGTACGAAGCATCCGCCCACGGCAGCAAATCCAAAAATTCGCCCGTGTTCCAGTGCAGGCTGTCCCGGTAGAAAATCCATTGATTGTACAAGTAATAAAAGGCCGACCAGACCAGATACGGGTACAGCACCTGCTTGACCCGCCTCAAATAAAACTGCAGCGCCTGCTTGCCGCCGAAGTCGTCCTGATAACGGTAAAACAGCACCAGACCGCTGATCAGAATAAACACCGGCACGGCAAAATTGGCAAGCTTGTTGAGCGCCAGATACATCGCCTGGGACCCGCTGCCCGGCGGCAGCTCGACTGTCGCATCGGACGTCGAGTGAATGAGCACGACCGCAAGAATGGCGACGGCCCGGACGATGTCCAGCTCCAGCAGCTTCGGTTTCGATTTCCGTTTCGTTTCTGTCACGTGCGATTCTTTTCCCTTCTTACGTAAGTTCATAGGCATATGTACGCTCCAGCCATTGTAACATAACACCTTCGCGAAATGCATCCGCCAATGTTGAAAAATTTTCCATAAGCCATATCACTTACATTTACTTATTATTACTTGCAACATTTAAGCATTTTCACTTATAATGCGATTAAAGCTATTGTCATCCTGCATCGGGAGGAGCCTGTCATGTATCAGGAGGAACGCTTAATCGCCATTTTGCAGCACATGCAAGCGCATCAGCGTATTTCGGTGGAGGAGATCTGCGAGCTGTTTCAGGTTTCCCGGGATACGGCCCGCCGGGATATCGTCAAGCTGGAGGAGCAGGGAAAAATACTGCGCACGCGAGGGGGAGCGATCTGGCCTTCGCTGAATAAAGACATCTCGGGCTACCGCGACCGGCTGCAGGCGGAATCCGACGTGAAACGGGCCATCGGACGGCTTGCCGCTTCGCTGATCCACAGCGGCGACTATCTGTTCATGGACGCTTCGACGACGGTGCTTCATGCGGCTGAGCAGCTTCGAACCGACGGCCATGTCATTGTGACCAACTCGATCGACATCGCCGGACTTCTCTCCCCCAAGCAAGGCAGCACCGTGCACCTGCTGGGCGGGGTCGTCCACCCGCACCACCGTTTTATTTCCGGCGCGAGGACGCTCGAAATGCTTCGCGACTATCAGGCCGACAAGCTGATCCTCGGCACCAGCGGGATGACGCCTGACGGACTGACCAACGCCTTCGAGGAGGAAGGCTATGTCATGAAGGAAATGATCCGCCGCGCCGATCAAGTGATCGTGCTGGCCGATCATACGAAGTTCGGTCTCCGCCAATTTTACCGGGTGGCGGGACTGGATTGCATCGACATTGTCATTACGGACCGGCCGCCTGCAGAACCGATGAGCGAAGCGCTGCGCCGGCACCATATCGAAATTCTCATCGCCGAGGAGGAGAACGAACGATGATTAAACTGATCGTCAGCGATTTGGACGGCACGCTGCTGCTCGGGCACCGGACGATCCGTCCCGAGGACCGGCAGGCGCTGCACGACGCGATCGGCCGCGGGGCGGCCGTCGCTTTCGCCTCCGGACGCATGCGCCCGGAGATTCAAAAGGTGATGGATACGGTCGGGATCACCGCCCACTGCATCTCGCAAAACGGCGCCTACGTGCACTCAGCCGACGGAGAATTGATCCGCCACCATGTGTTCGAACGCGAATTGATCGTCGAGCTCTCGCAGGCGGCCGAAGGGCTGCCGTTTCTCACGCTGCTCGCCGGACCCGACCGTTACATGACGGAACGGTGGACCGAGCATGCGCAGCGGCTGGCCCCGCGGCTGATGGCTCCTTTCGAGGCGGTGGAGGGCCTCCGGGCGCGGCTCGGACACGACCTCGTCTGCGGTAAAATTTCATTCATGGGCGACGTCGGACGGCTTCGTGAATTTCAGCGCACGCTGCTGGAGCGATACGGCGAAGCGGTCGACGCGTATATTTCGGACATCGATTGTTTGGATGTCATGCCCAAGGGCAGCTCCAAAGGAAGCGGCCTGCTTGCCCTTCTGGAAAAGCTCGACATCCGTCCGGAAGAAACGGCGTGCTTCGGCGACGCCTTCAACGATTTGTCCATGTTTGCGGTAACGCCGCACAGCTTCGCCATGGCTTCAAGCCACCCGGACGTACAAGCCCGTGCTTTTCGTACCGTGCCGTATATTTCCGAAGCGGTGCGGTGGATCGACGGGTACAACGCCGGGGCGCTCGCAGGCGCCGAGAACCGCTAATCCGTCTGGCCGGTCCGCAAAATTGTCGTCACCACTTCGACGCGCACCTTGGCTTTCGGATACAGCTGCTTCCATTTGTCCGCAGTCAGGCCGCTGCCTCTAAGCTGCGCCCGGTACTTCTGCCCGAAGCCGACGGGATCGACGTTCAACTTCTGCGTTTTGGCGATAAACGCCATCGCGTTAGCTTGAACCGCCTTGCTGGCTTCGCGCTCCAATACTTCGATCACCTGCCGGTTCCGCAGATTGACCGGCGACGATATTTCCTGCAGCCTCCCGCTCATGTGCACCTGCACCGTGAACGCCGGCTGCTTCGCGTTGGTCAACCGGATCCGGCTTTCGCTTTTCACCGAATCGAGCACAAGATAAATCTGCTTCTGCCCTTTGGACGGGGAGGCGATGGACCTGAGCGCTTCCGGCGATAGGCCGATCTCCGTCATACCGGAGCGGAACGGCTCCCGCAATAGCCGCAGATAAAAAATTTCGCGCAGCGGCAGCGTAGCGACCATGCGGTCTCCCCGGAATAATGCGGCCCCGTATAAAATGATCTCGTTATTCCGTTGAACGATGTAGGGCAGCACCGGGTCTTTCCCCGGGGAGTACAGATCGCGGATGTATTCGTGCAAAATCGGAGAGACCATTTCCTCATTTTCTACGTTGTGCTGGATCGATTGAAACAAATATTCGCCGATATTGCTGATCTCCGGGTACCGTCTCGTCAAGAGATCGTAGGCCCGTCCTTTGGAAACGGCCAAATAGACGGCCGAGCCGACCTCCGGATCGCGCAGCATCGTATCGACCAGCTCGGTCAAGCCTTTGCGCGCCAAATCCTCATGGTAGACGATGACCCGGAGCTGGCCCGAGGTCAGCTTTTTACGCGATTCGGCGTTATTGTTGTACCGAAGCCCTTTGCTCGTATACGCGGTCGACGTAATCACATTGGAGCGCTCCCTTGCTCCCGGGTCGATCTCGTAGAGCACCGAGGTGCCAAGAATTTTGTCTCCGGGGGCTTCGTCGTATCCGGCGGCAATGACCAGCCCGAGCCGCTCCAGCACCCGGGTCTGCACGCAGCCCGCCGCGGCGGAAGCCGCCAGCAGAAGCATGGCCGCCATCATGACCGTTCGTTTCAGCTTCATCCCTCCGCTCCTTTCTTCTTCCCGCGGCCGCGCTTCCATCGGACAAGCGCAAACAGCGCGATGGGATACAGCCAAAGAAGATAAATTCCGATTTCCCCCAGCAGATTGGACATCCACTCCACATCCTCTTGCGTAAAAAGCAGCTCCGACGACAGCACGAAGATCAAGCAGCATGCATAGAGGGCATACTTTTGCTTCACTTTGAAGACGGAACGCATGCCGCGCGTCGATACCCACAGCAGCACCAGATTGTTCGGCAGCACCAGAATCATCCAATAGGCCGCCCCGACAATCTCGAAACGTTCAACGAACGGAATTTGCGCGATTTTGTACCAGGAGTAAGTTGCCCAAACCGTATGCTTAAGCTGCTCCCCTCCATAAAACACAATGGCATTGATCAGCAGCGTACAGTAAGTGAACACCGTAAAAACGATCGCCAGCTGAGAATACTTCTGCACCTTGTGCTTATCCCGGATGAACGGGTACAAAAAGCAAACAAGCTCATAGCCGAGCATCGGATAGGTTGCAGCGCGCATGCCGTTTAGAATTTGCCCGGGCCTGGCCTCGAACAGCGGAAGCAGCTGATCGACCTGCGCATATTTCCACGGAAAATAGTACAGCAGGAACACCCAGAGCCACAAAATAAACGACACGACCGCAAACCCTGCAACAACCTGGATTCCCCCGGTCACGCCGTACAGAAACAGCAGGCTCATCAGCGTATTGAACAGCCAGCTGTTCATCTCCGGAAAAAGCCAGGTATGGACGACTTCGGTATACGAATGGAGCACGGTAAAGCAAAGCATAAAAAAATAGAGCACGAACGCGAAATTGAACAGCTTGCCCAGCCAGCGGCCGAAAAGCTCCTGGTGAATCTGATACAAATCGTGGTCCGGATAATGCTCCATCGTCTTGATCATCGCATACAAGGCCGCGCTGACCAGCAAACCGTTTATAATCATGCATACCCAGGCGTCGTGGCCGGCCGCGATGTAAACGTTTCGTTGAAAGTTTTGCGCGGGATCGCCAAGCTGCGTCCCCGAAATGATGAAGAAAAGGACGTAAGCGTTGAGCGGCTTCGTCCGTTTGCTGGTCTTCACCGGGAATCACCTGCCGGTTCTTCGTAGATGTCCTGACGCAGGCTCCGCAAGCTGAGGGGCAGCTTGGTTTGCCTTTTCCCGACATGAAACGGATAGAGCGGGTACAAGTAGGACTGGCCGACGCTCTTGACACGCAGCAGATGCAGCAGAACGAAGCTGACGCCCGTCATGATCCCGACCGCCCCCCACGCCCCGGCCAGCAGCAGCATCGGAAAGCGCAAAATGCGGATCGCCGCCCCCATGATATAGACCGGGGTAATAAAAGACGAGAGCGCGGCCAGCGCGACGATGATAATCAGAATATTGCTGGTAAAACCGGCTTGAACGGCCGCTTGTCCGATGACGATACCGCCGACGATGCCCATCGTCTGACCGACCTTGGTCGGAAGCCGCGCCCCCGCCTCCCGCAGCAGCTCGATGATGAACTCCAGCAGCAGCGCCTCCATCAGCGGAGGAAAAGGCACCTTGGACCGCGATTGCGCCAGCGGCACCAGCATATTGGATGGAATCAGCTGGTAATGGTACGTCAAGGCGGCCACGTACAACGGCGTGAAAAAAACCGAGATGAAAATAGCGGCCAAGCGGAGCAGCCGCAAAAAGAACGCCATGTTTGTGCGCAAATAGCGGTCTTCGGCCGATTTGAAAAAGTCGAAAAAGCGCGACGGCCCCAGCAGTGCGAACGGACTGCCGTCGACCAGAATAACCAGGCGGCCTTCGATCAAGTTCAATACGATCCGGTCGGGCCGCTCGCTGGAAATCATTTGCGGAAACAGCGATTCGGGATTGTCGTCGATTTTTTGCAAAAGCATCGAGCTGTCGGTAATGCCTTCGAATTTCACGTTCGCCAGCTTGTCTTTCATTAAGGAAACTTCCTCGATCGGAGCAACGCCCTCCATGTAAAGCAGCATCACTTCGGTGTGCGTGCTTTCGCCGATTTGGTACGACGCATAGCGGAGTCTCGTGTCCGGCAAATATTGCCGGATCAAAGAGATATTCGTTTGAAGCGACTCGGTCAGCGCCACCTGCGGGCCCATAATCTGCGATTCGACCTCGGGGCTCGTGGCGCTGCGGTCGATCTTCAGCGCCGTGTTGAGCAAATAGCCTCCGCGCTCCGCGGTGGAGAGAAGCAAGGTCCAACCGGAGATCAACCGTTTCACCACCCGGTCGATATCCCCCGCCTTCTCCTGCTGGTCCACCGGCAAATGGCGAATGAGCGTCTCCAAGGTGAATCCTCCGGGCGCTTTTTCCTGCATGGGAGGAATCACTTGCGTCTGCAAAATTTTGGCGTCGGCCAAGTCTCCGAAGTACAGCAGCAACCATGTCCCTTGCGCATTCGGGATGCTCCGCGTCTGCAGCTGACCGTGCCGCTCCAGAACGGAACGCAAAGTCTCAAATGGATCTTGCTCCGGCATAAGTTCCCTCCTCCCGGCGATACATATCGCTTGTTAGGTTTTCCCTCCCCCGGCAAATGTATTCCAGTTAGGTGGGGAATCGGAAGGCATGCGGGCACTTGCCCGATCTGGGTGGTTTCTTTCACCAAGGGGTAAACGCCCTCATATATTGCAGTAGTTCGCTTCTCAATGTTCAAAGCATGTTGCGGCATGTCTTGCGGCAAGCCGGTGCTGGGAAGGAGTTCCGCATGAAAAGAACAAAGGTGAAGATCCACATCCAAAGCGCCGGCACTTCCTCGGACGGTTCCGTTCTGACGCTCAGCGAATCTGTCGTGAAAAAATGGAAGATTCCGCTGCAGCAGCCTCTCCAACTCCGTTTCGGCTCTGCCCGGGAGGAGGTTTCGGTCATCTCTTCGTCCAAGGCCGGCGTGCTGCGCTTGAGCGGTTCGTTAGCTTCCAGATGGGGGCTTGCCCAAGGAGATGAGCTCTGTCTTCAATACAAAAACGGAACCCGTACGATTCATCTCGGCCCGCTGATCGGTGTCATGGTCAGCCGCGTTAACGCCAATTCCGCCGACAAGCTGTTCGGGGCGAACACCGCCTTTAGCCGCGAGCTCTCCGAGGCGTGCAGGCTGTATGGCGCATCGGTGTTTTTCAGCACGCCGGAGGATTTGCGCGGACAGAGCGACGAGGTTCGGGGATGGCGCATCAAGGCAACCGGCGGCTGGGAAAAAACGGCGTTTCCGGTGCCGCACGTGCTGTATAACCGTCTGACCTCGCGCAAGCTGGAAAATCGGACCAACGTGCAGCAATTTGTGACGCAAGCCAAGAGCCGCCATAATACGTTGCTCTTCAACGAAAAGTATTTAAACAAGACGGAAGTGTTCGATGCCCTCCACAAGGAAACGAATCTGCAGCCGTACTTGCCAGAGTCGTATTTGATGCGGAACCTCCAGCTTCTCAAATCCATGTGCGCCAAGCATCCGACCGTGTTTCTCAAACCGATTACCGGCAGTCTCGGGAAAGGCATCATTCGGATAAAAAAGCAGCCGGGCGGATACATTTGTCATTTTACGAATCTGGGCGGCGCCCGCAAGCAGTCCTTTTCCACCCTTGGCAAGCTGTTCAGCGCCATCTCGGGCAAATTGAAAAGCCAACGCTATCAAATTCAGCAAGGGCTCGACTTGCTGACCGTGAACGGCCGGCCCGTCGATTTTCGGGCCTTGGTGCAGCGAGGGGACACCGGGCAATGGGGCATTACGTCCATCGTAGCCCGAATTGCCGGCACGCATCACTTCGTCTCCAATCTGGCGCGGGGCGGCACGCTGACAACGGTCAAGGACGCTCTGGGACGCTCGGGGTCTACCGTAGCGGCGGGCGGCTTAGGCAAGCTGAGACGGGCCGCCATCCAAATTGCCAAGGGCATCGAAGCGCAGGTCCCAGGCCATTATGCCGAGCTCGGCATCGATCTGGCGATCGATACGAATGGCCGGGTATGGCTGCTTGAAGTCAACTCGAAGCCTTCGAAGGAGGACAATACGCCGCTGACGGCCGGGCGCAAGATCCGTCCCTCCGTCAAGAAGCTGGTGCAATACGCCCGCTTCGCGGCGAAGTTTTGACCGGTTCGCCAAGCTTCCGGACCCGGGCGAGCCGGAAAGCAGGTCTCCCCGAAAGCCTGCCCCCTTATACGGGATATCTCGGGGTTCTACAACGACGCAGCTTCAACGGATCGAGGTAAAGCGCATGATGAAACCAGACCGCCCGAACGAAAGTACCGTCGGCATCATGACGACGCAAACCGATGAACATCCGCCTTTTGCCAACCGCGGTTTTTATCGCCGCTTGTGCATCCTCGGAAGCCGCAGCGGCTTGACGGTATTCGTGTTTACTCCGCAGGGCATCGATTGGTCCCGGCCGCAAGTGACCGGGTATGTCTATGATGCGGCGCTCAGGGAATGGGTCAGCCGGACCTTCGACCTGCCGGCCATCGTATACGACCGCTGCTTTTTCACCGTCCGAAGGCAATACGCCGATTATCGGAACGCATTGCACGGTCTTCAACGGCAGCCCTCCGTCCGACTGCTCGGCTGCGGCTTGAAGGGCAAGTGGGACGTTCAGCAAGCGCTGCGGCGGGACGGCCGGTTTGACCGCCACCTGCCGGAGACACAGCCGCTGCGCAGCATGCGCACGCTCGCCGATTGGCTCCGGCGTCGCGGCGAAGCGATTCTGAAGCCACGCGGCGGCTCCCAGGGACGCGGCGTGCTGCTCGTGCGCCGCGAAAGCGCGTCCCCTGCGGGCACGGCGAACGCCGCCGGAGCGGCGTTCACCGTCCGCGGGCGCGATCCGCGCAACC
>NZ_BILX01000022.1 GCF_004000785.1 Paenibacillus ehimensis NBRC 15659
GCGCTCCGCGTCTGCTGCTGCTTGACGAGCCGCTCGGCGCGCTCGATGCGCTCACGCGCATCGAAATGCAGCGGCTGATCGAACGGCTGTGGCTGGAGCAGGGGTTTTCCGCCGTTCTCGTCACACACGATGTCAGCGAAGCCGTCGCGCTGGCCGACCGGGTCGTTCTCATCGAAGATGGCGCGGTTGCCCTGAACATCCCGATTGCTCTGGCCCGGCCGCGGGAAAGAGACAGCGGCTTTGCCTATTACGAGAAGGTGATCCTCGATCGCGTGATGGGCCCGGACAAGGAACCGGCCGCCGTTCCGGCGCCGAGGCCGGACTATTCGTTCACGATTTAAGAAAAAAAGGAGTGAAGGCGAATGCTTACCCGCACCTCTTTATCCGGGCAGTTCGATGAGGCTGACGTGCTTCAGCTTCCCGATTATCTGTTTGTCACGCATTGCTTCGAACGCTACGGCCTCAACCGGGGCATTTACAATACGATTGACGAATGGCTGTACCGCTTCGGCGTGCGGGACATCGTCCAGCGCCGCGAGGCCGTCCTGGCCTTTCTGGCCTCGCTGCAGCCGCCGGACCGGACGAAAGGAACGTATTTGAAATTCGGCAAGGGCGGCTTGACCAAGCAGCTGTTCGATTTTATGACGAAGCCCAAGCTCGTGGTATAAGCGTCATCCCGCCGACTTCCGGCCGTTGAGCAAACGACTCAACGGCTTTTCGCCGTTGCGACCGCCTCTTGCTCCGGCTTAATCGCGAGCAGCGCAACGAGGACGCCGGCGAGCACGATGCCCGCGAGCAGCCCGAACAGCAAGGCCGACGGCCATTTGATTCCAACGGAGATGAACGGCGGCCCGGCGGCTACCCCGATAAAGCGCATGCTGCTGTACACCGCGCTTACCGTACCCCGCTGCTCCTTCTTGATTCCTTCCGTAATCAAGGCGTCCAGACACGGAAGGGCGATTCCGATACCGATGCCCCCGAGGCCGACCCACACGAACAGCAGCCACAGCCGGGAGACCCCGGGCCAAGCCATACAGACGAGCGCGGCTCCAAGAAGGACGAGCCCGGCTACGGTCAGCCATTTCATCCGCGGTTTGTTTTCCCCGATCGCTTTGCCCGCCAGAAAGGACGCCAGACATAACGCGGACAAAGGCACGGCAAGCAAGCAGCCTTTGACCAGTCCCCGGATGCCGAATCGTTCCTCCAACGTTTCGGACAAGTAGAACAAGATGCCGAACAACACGAACATCGCAACGATCCCGATGACAAATATGGCGGCCAGCCACCGTCCCTCGTTGCGGGCGATTGTCCTCAGCACCGCGGCAAAGCTGCGGAAGCCCGTGTCCTGCCGGCTCTCGGACCCCGGTGTCCGGACCAGGCACGCGACCAGCAGGACAGAGAGGAGACACAGCGCCGGAATCGCGTAAAAGACGGCGGTCCAAGTCCACAGCGCAAGCAGCGAGCCTAACATCGGACTAAGCACTTTGCCGAACGTATTCGAGGTTTCGATCATGCCGAGGCCGCTGCTGACGTCGCTTTCTTTCTGGAACATGTCCCCAACTAGCGGCATGACGATCGGAGCGGCTCCCGCAGCGCCGATTCCTTGGATGAACCGGCCGGCCAGAATGAGGGCGTAGGCCGCATTTTGACTGAGCCAAGGGGCCAGAGCGCAGAGCAATCCTCCCGCTCCGGCGATCAAGAGACTTGGAATAATAATTTTTTTACGTCCGAAGCGGTCCGACAAGAAGCCGGCAATCGGAATCAGTACGATCGCGACGACGGAATATACCGTGATCAGCAGGCTGATTTGAAGAGAGGTTACGTGCAGCGTTCGTTCTAATGCAGGTAATATGGGAATTAGCATGGAATTCCCCAAGGTCATGATCAGCGGAATAGAGGAAACCGCTGCCAGATCCCAAGTTTTATTTGCTTCCAAGCCGTCGAACCACCTTTCCAGGAGGGAGAGTCAGGTCTTTGGGACGAAATAGGAAGCCTCCGGTGGTCCGGTCGACATACGGATGTTAGTTTATACCATATTTTCTAGTTCTATTCCATGCTTTATTCATTAATATACATATTCGGATTGTAAAAGGCGAACGTCTATTATATAATGTACGAGTTAAAGAGAAAGGAGATTTGACCAGTGACTAAAAACAAAGCCATTATCTTCATGCTCCTCTGCTTTACGCTGATCGTATCCGCATGCGGCACGAAGCCGGCAGCTACGACCGCCGACAAGCCGGCAACCGGGGGAGATACGGCCGCAACGACTCCGGCGTCCAAGGACTCCAAGCTTGAACAAATTAAAAAAGCGGGCAAAATCGTATTAGGCACGAGCGCTGACTATCCGCCGTATGAGTTCCACAAGGAAATCAACAAGAAGGATGAAATCATCGGCTTCGATATCGAGATCGCCAAAGAGATTGCCAAAGACCTCGGCGTTACGCTGGAAATCAAAGATATGAAATACGAAGGTCTGCTTGCCGCACTCGATTCCGGCAACATCGACTTCATTCTCGCCGGCATGACGCCGACGGAAGACCGCAAGAAAAACGTGGATTTCACCAAAATTTACTATACGGCTATTCAACGCGTGGCTGTCCGCGCGGAGGACAAGGATAAATACAAGTCCATCGACGATTTGAAAGGCAAAAAAGTCGCCGGCCAAAAGGGTGCGACACAAGAAAAAATCATTAAAGAACAAATGCCAGGCTCCGAGCTGAAGGCGCTCGGCAAAATTTCCGACCTGATGCTTGAGCTGAAAAACAAAAAAGTCGAAGCTCTTGTCGTCGAGCAGCCGGTAGCCGAAGCATACCTCAGCAAAAACAAAGATTTGGTGCTTGCGGACATTAAGCTGAATACGGAAGACAGCGGGTCGGCCATTGCCGTGAAAAAAGGCAACCCTGAGCTCGTGGAAGCGATGAACAAAACGTTGGACCGCCTGATGAGCGCCAAGGCCATCGATAAGATGGTAGCCGAAGCGAACGAGCAAGTCGATACGCAATAAGCAAGAGGGCGGGTTCATCCGTTCCTTGCAGCACTCCGACAAAAACCTGAGCGGAATTCTCCGGCGGGTTTTTGTTCGGTTATAACGCTTATTTAACAGGAAGGGGGGAAGCGAATGGATTTTTCATTTTTATCCAAGTATTACATGTTTTTTATCGACGGAGCGAAGATGACGCTCATCTTGTCCATCTTCACCGTCATTTTCGGGGTGCTGCTCGGCATGGTCATTGCCCTGATGCGCATGTCCCGGATTTGGCCGCTTAAAGCATTCGCGGTTTCGTATATCGAGTTCATCCGCGGGACGCCGATGCTTGTGCAGCTGTACATTTTTTATTACGGGCTGCCGAAGCTGGGCATTCAATTTCCCGAAGTGCCGGGAATCGGTTCATCGTTTCCCGATATGATGGCGGCGATTATCGCGCTGTCCATCAACAGCGCCGCGTATGTGGCGGAGACGTTCCGCGCGGGCATTCAGTCGATCGACAAGGGTCAAATGGAAGCGGCGCGCTCCCTCGGGATGCCGCACGCGATGGCGATGCGCTTTATCATTTTGCCGCAGGCGCTGCGCAACATTCTCCCGGCGCTCGGCAACGAATTCATCGTGGTGATCAAGGAAACGTCCATCGTCTCCGTCATCGGGATCGGCGAGCTGATGTATAAGGCCGACACGGTGCGGGGGAATACGTTCCAGCCTTTCGAACCGCTCATCCTGGCGGCGATCATCTACTTCATCATGACATTCACGCTGACCAAGCTGCTCGGCGTCGCGGAAAGGAGGATGAAGTCCTCTGATTAAAGTAACCGGTTTACAGAAGTCGTTCGGATCCAACCATGTATTAACCGGAATCGATATCGAGATTGCAAAAGGCGAGGTCGTCGTTGTCATCGGGCCGAGCGGATCGGGCAAAAGTACGTTTCTGCGCTGCTTGAACCTCCTGGAGATGCCGACGGGGGGAGACATCGAATTCGACGGTGTGTCGCTGCTCCGCGGCAAGCACGATATCAACCAGCTGCGGCAGCGGATGGGCATGGTGTTCCAGCAGTTCAACCTGTTCCCGCATATGACCGTGCAGGAGAACATTACGCTGGCGCCCATGAAGCTGAAAAATGTCGGCAAGGCGGAAGCGGACAAGATCGCGCAGCAGCTTCTGCGGCGCATCGGACTGGCGGACAAAGCGTCCAGCTACCCGTCGCAGCTGTCCGGCGGACAGAAGCAGCGGATCGCCATCGCCCGGGCGCTCGCGATGTCGCCGGCCGTCATGCTGTTCGACGAGCCGACATCGGCGCTCGACCCGGAGATGGTCGGCGAGGTGCTGGACGTCATGAAGGAACTGGCCGCCGAAGGTATGACGATGGTCGTCGTCACGCATGAGATGGGCTTTGCCCGGGAAGTCGGCAAGCGGCTCATCTTCATGGACGGCGGCAAAATCGTCGAGCAGGGCAATCCGGTTGACATCTTTTCGAATCCGCAGCATCCGCGGACGAAAGAATTTTTGGCCAAGGTGCTCTAACCGTATCCTATAAAAAAAGTAAAGCCGCGAACGTCCGGTTCGAATACCGGGTCGCGGCTTTTTGGCGTTTATTCGGCAGCGTTCACGCTGCGTTCGAATTCGTCGCGGACCGACTGCAGCAGAGCAGGATCGGCCAATACATCGTAAGCGGTGAAGGCCAGCGCTTTGGCGCCGAGCAGCATGCCTTCGAAGGCCCGAGGCTGCATGGCCAGATCGCGGAATTCCTTCGTATGCAGCAAATGCTTTTCGTCGACGACCTTGACGTACGGGTGAATCGCCGGGCAATGCCGCGATACGTTCCCAAGATCGAGCGAACCGTGATCCTTGCCGTATTCGATCTCGTTTTCCGGAATGCCCAGACCGACGAGATTGCGGGTAAACGTGTCCGACAAAGGAGTATTGGTAATGAGTTCGTCGTAAGAGTACTCGTAATTAGACCATTTCATCGTACAACCGGTTTGCAGTGCGGCGCCTTCCGCGCAGCGGATCACCTTTTGCACGGTTTCGTCCGTATAGGGACGGTTCGCGGATCGAATATAAAACTGTGCAGCCGCGTAATCCGGAATAATGTTCGGGGCTTTGCCGCCCTCGGTGATAATGCCATGAATTCGCGCGTGGCTGCGGAGCTGCTGCCTCAGGGCGCCGATCGACTGGAACAAAAGCAGCACCGCATCCAGCGCATTGACGCCTTCATACGGGCTTGCCGCGGCATGAGCCGCCTTGCCGAAAAACTCGAACTCCAGCGCATCCATGGCCAGCGAGCTCCCCGATTTTTCGTAAGCGTAGTACGGGTGGGCCATCAAGGCGAAGTCGACGTCGTTGAACAGGCCAGCCGCCGCCATATCGACCTTCGCCCCTTTCGTTTCCTCTGCCGGGGTGCCGTATACCCGGATCGTTCCGCCGAGCTGGTCAATGACAGCTTTCAATCCGACAGCCGCCGCAAGGCCCATCACGCAAATCAGATGATGGCCGCAAGCATGTCCCAGCTCCGGCAGCGCGTCGTACTCGCACAGGAAGGCGACGGTTGGTCCCGGCTTGCTTGCGGCGTACGTCCCGAGAAACGCTGTCGGTATCCCGGCGTAAGGGGCCTGCACGGTAAAGCCGTGCTCTTTTAACGCTTCGATCAGGCGCGCCGACGCCTTCCATTCCTCGTGGCCCAGCTCGGGGTTCTCGCCGATAAACCGGGAAATCTCCGTGAACGACGGGGCGTGCAGGTCGATGGTCGAGGCAATTTGTTGTTTCATCTTCAGATCTCCTTTGCTTCTCTGTAGCATGACATTATTATAACGAAAAAAGCGGAGCAAACAAACAAAGACCCCGCTGCAAGGGCTTGCAGAAACGGGGTCCGGATGTCGTACAGAATTTCGGTTCGGTTATTGCAGGTTACGGCGCTTGTCGATGATCTGCTCTTCGAGCTGCTTTTTAATTTTTTGCATCGCATCGACTTCCAGTTTATGATTTTGCCGGAATCGAACGCCGGTCAATGCCAAAGCCTCGTTCAAGGTTAACTCGACGGAAATTTTTTGCTCCTGCGGCTCGCGTGCTTCATAACTCATGGTGCATCGCTCCTTCTCATTAGGGTTTGAGAGTGCATCAATAAGCTGTATTTGGCAGGGGACTTGAGTGTATATGTTCGGAAAAATCCTTGATTTTCCTTGGCTTCAATATAACATATCATGTAACATATTGCAAGTGCAGGGCACAAAAAAGAGGCCGTCCGGCCCCGGTTATTTTATCCGTTCCTGCATCCGAAGACGTTGGATGGACAAGACAAGACGATCTATTTTTTGGCTGAGCTCTACTACCCGGGGATCGACGAAACTGCCTTTTTCTTCCACGAGTGAGTAAAGCTGCATTTGCATTCGCTCCAAATGCCGTCTCAATTCCGCTTCTTCCATCGTTTTCAGACCCCATCCTAACGCTGTAAAAATAGTAAATCCACTATCAGTCTATTATAATTCAACCCGGTTGTAAAATATGTAAATCATTGTCGAGTCTATTATTAATTTTTCTTTAAGTAAAAACGGCAGACCGTATAATCCCCTTCGGGAAGCGGTATATTACGGTCGACGGGAGGTGAGCCGAACATGGATAGCGCCAAGGCGAATACGAAAAACAATCCGAATTTCAAGGAGAACAAATTTACGGAAGAAGAAGCAATCATGCATGCCGGGAAGGCGGCGGACCGGCCTCCGAATTTGAATGAGATTCCTAAGGAAACGAATCCTCAGTAGCAGGCTCAGACCGTCGGTTGATAAACCGGCGGTTTGTTGTTTCAAGGGAACGGAATGTTTCCGTTTATGGTTTTTGGGTAGCGGAACATGTTATATTTATACAAAGACACAACAAGCCTGCTATTGCTTTGGCTCGAACAAAGGAGACATCGGACGGATGATCATCGTACGCAATCTAACCAAATCGTTCCCATCCGGGCAGCGGGTGCTGGACCGCATCAGCTTTCAGGCGGACGAAGGGGAGCTGGTGGCGCTGCTCGGCGCGAGCGGAAGCGGCAAAACGACCTTTTTCCGGTGCTTGATGCTGAAGGAAAAATGGAACGAGGGCCAGTATATCTACGACGGAAAGGATATTTCGGGCGCCGGCGCCTGGGAGAAGTTTCAACTGAACAAGCAGTGGGCCTATCTGGAGGAAAAGCCGAGCTTGAATCTGAAAAAAACAGCTTTGAAAAATGTGCTCAGCGCGCTGCTGTTCAAAAAATCGTGGTGGCGCTTTCTGACGAATTCCGTTTCGGAAGACGACCATATGGAAGCGATGGATTACCTCGATAAAGTAGGGCTGCTCGACAAAGCGCACGAGCCGGTGGAGAAGCTGAGCGGCGGGGAGAAGCAGCGCGTCGCGATCTGCAAGGCGCTGATCAAGGGAGCCAGGGTGATTTTTGCGGATGAGCCGGTGTCCGGCTTGGACCCGGAGGCGGCGAGCCTCGTCATGCAGGATTTCAAGTCGATTTGCCAGAAGCACAAGCTTATCGTGTTTTGCAGTCTGCATCAGGTGGAGCTTGCCGAAAAATTCGGCTCGCGCATCTGGGGTCTGTCGGACGGGAAGCTCGTGGTGGATATTGCAGGCCGGCGTCTGACCCAGCGGGAGAAGGAACTTATTTTTTAATTGGATTTGTTCATACGCGCAATGAAAAAGGTCGGCCTGACATTCTCTGTCCAGGTCGACCTTTCTTTAATTGACGGCAGGATCGCAAGCGGCGATCCGCTTCGCAATCAATCCGCCGTGCAAACGGCCGGTTTCGATAAACACCTCGTTGGCGTTCGCGCCCGAAGCGATGACACCGGCGACGAAGAGCCCGGGAACGGTCGTTTCCATCGTGGCCGGATCGTACTGGGGAATCCCGTCCGGCTCCGATACGACGGCCCCGGCTCCCGCCAACAAACTGCGGTCCGGACGGAAGCCGGTCAGCGCCAGCACGAAGTCGTTGTCGAATTCCTCTTCGCGTCCTTCGCGGGAAACGGTCACGGACGTTTCCGTAATCCGAACAACCCGGGATTGAAACAGCATCCGAATGCGGCCCTTGTTGACCATGCTCTCGAAGATCGGCTTCACCCACGGCTTAATGACCGGCGAGTAGGTCTCGCCCCGGTACACGACGGTCACCTCGGCGCCTGCCCGCAGCAGCTCCATCGCGGCATCGATTGCGGAGTTGCTGCCTCCGATGATCGCGACCTTCGTGCCGGTATACGGATGGGCTTCGCGGAAGTAGTGCGTCACCTTGCTCAATTCCTCTCCCGGGATGCCCAGCATATTCGGCTGCGAGAAATAGCCGGTGGCTACGACGACATGCCGCGCCGTCAAAGCGGACACGGCACCGAAGCGATTCCGGACCTTCAGGTCGAACGCGCCGTCCTGCCGTCGGGCCAGATCCGTAACGGTATGATATGAGCGGATGCGCACGCCGCTGCGGGCCGCCACGTTCCGGTAATAATTCAAAGCTTCGAGCCGATAAGGCTTGTCGTTCGGCGTGGTGAACGGGTAACCGCCGATCTCCAGCAGCTCCGGCGTGCTGAAAAATTGCATGTACGTCGGATATAAGTAAATCGAGTGCACGACGCATTCTTTTTCGATGATGAGCGGATCGATGCCGATCTTCTGCAGCTCCAAGGCTGCGGACAGACCGCAAGGGCCGGCACCGATAATGACAACTTCTTCCATGTATAAGAATTCCTCACTTTTCCGAAGGTATAGATCAGTTCCAAGCTCTCTACTCATAGTACCTTATCGGCCGGCGAATGCCAACTTTTGTTCACCCGGGCCGGTGCATCGGGCAAGCTTGCCGGAGTTACAGCTTTTTCCGGTATTCGGACGGCGTGCAGCGCATCGTTTTGCGGAACACCCGAACAAAATAACTGATATGGTCGAATCCGACATCGAGTGCGATGTCGGATATTTTTTTGTGCGGCTGCCGCAGAAGCTCCGCGGCCTGCCGCACGCGGTAAGAGTTGATGTAATCCACGGGCGTCTGTCCAGTCATCGATTTGAAGAAGCGGCAAAATTGGCCCTCGCTCATCGGGATCAGGTCCGCAAGCTCGCTGAGCCTGATCGGACGGTGATAGTGGTGCTGGATATAGACGATCACTTTCTTCAAACGTTCGGTTCTGGCCGTATCCGCCGCGCCGCTGCGGCTGCGATTCACCAGCCGGCCGGAGGCGGCGGCCTCATACAGCATGAGATACAGATGCCCCTTCATAGCCGCTTGATAGCCGGGAGGGGGCTGCCTGGACAAAAAGATCATCTCCCGGATATGCGCAAGCAGCCCAGGGTCGTTTTCCGGGGTGATCAGACGCGGAAACACCGCTTTCCGTTCCTGGAACGGAACGATCAATCCTTCCTGCATCGCGTCATATTGGGCGCTTGCCAGCATGGCGAAATCAAAAACCATGGCGCAGAAGCTGCAGCCTTGCCCGCCCCGCGCGTGTCCGGTATGGATGTCCCCTCCGTCGATAAAAACGGCTTCACCTGCCCGGACCGGGATATATTCCGTGTCTACCTGAAACAGCACCTCGCCTTCGATGCAGTAAAAAATCTCCGACTCCTTATGCCAATGGGAGTCCACGACGTGGGCACCGGGGGCAAATTGATACCAGTAAACGCCGAATGGAAAGCGTTCGTTGCCGTGCTGCTGACTTTCTTTTAAGGATTGACGCAGTGCCCGCTCCATGCCGAAATCGCCTTCCTTTCGTCAAAATCGTGCTATAAATGCATCGAATATTGATAGTTCGTCCAAAAACGTATCAGTATAATGACATTATAACGCTTACTAACCAACAATCAAACTTCCAACAGTAGAAAGGCGGTTCATCTCATGAAATTTACCGACGGCAATTGGCTTATACGGGAAGGCTACTCTGTTGCGGGGGCGGTGCAGGCGTACGATTTTGCAGTGCAAGGAGATACGCTGACAGCCTACGCGTCGACGGCTCCGATTCCGGGCAGGTGGGCCACGATCAATGCGCAGCTCATCACGGTGCAGCTTCATTCTCCGGCGCCCGGCGTGATCGGGGTCAAGCTGGTCCATTATGCGGGAGTACGCGATCGCGGGCCGGCCTTCCAGCTTTATAAGGACAACGGCAGCCATGCCGTCATCGAAGAGAACGAGGAAGAGGCGATTCTTCGAAGCGGGAGCCTGAGCGCCGTCATCAAGAAAGGTCCGCAGTGGTCGGTTCATTTCTACCGCGGCGAGGAGCGCATTACGGGCAGCGGCTTCAAATCCATCGCTCATATTGTGGACGGCGGCGGTCAGTCGTATATGCGCGAAGAGCTGGATCTTGGCGTAGGCGAGTGGGTGTACGGCTTAGGCGAGCGCTTCACCGC
Organism: Paenibacillus ehimensis NBRC 15659; assembly: GCF_004000785.1. Lineage (GTDB taxonomy): Bacteria > Bacillota > Bacilli > Paenibacillales > NBRC-103111 > Paenibacillus_G > Paenibacillus_G ehimensis. Next base: position 10,350 of record NZ_BILX01000022.1, read on the forward strand.
CTTCGTGAAGAACGGTCAAACGGTCGATATCTGGAATCAGGACGGCGGAACCAGCTCCGAGCAGGCTTACAAAAACATTCCGTTCTACCTTACCAATAAAGGCTACGGCGTCTTCGTCAATCAGCCGGATCTCGTTTCCTTCGAAGTGGCTTCCGAGAAAGTCAAGAAGGTGCAGTTTAGCGTGCCCGGGGAATCTTTGGAGTATTTTATCATCGACGGCCCCGATCCGAAAGGTGTGCTTGACAAATATACGTGTCTGACAGGCAGACCGGCGCTTCCGCCGGCATGGACCTTCGGCCTGTGGCTGTCGACCTCGTTTACGACACAGTACGACGAGGCGACGGTAAATTCGTTTGTAGACGGCATGCTGGAGCGCGACATTCCGCTGCATGTGTTCCATTTTGACTGCTTTTGGATGAAGGGGCTGAACTGGACGGATTTCGAGTGGGATGCGGAAGTATTTCCCGACCCGCAAGGCATGCTGAAGCGCTTGAAAGAAAAAGGGTTGAAAATCTGCGTATGGATCAACCCGTACATCGCCCAGCGTTCGCGTCTCTTTGAGGAAGGCCGCGAGAAAGGCTATTTGGTCAAGAAGCCAAACGGCGATGTATGGCAGTGGAATCTGTGGCAGCCGGGCATGGCGCTTGTAGACTTTACGAATCCGGACGCGTGCGAATGGTATGCCGGATATCTTCGGAAGCTTGCGGATATGGGCGTCGACAGCTTCAAGACCGATTTCGGCGAGCGGATTCCGACGGACGTCGTCTATTTTGACGGCTCCGATCCGCACAAAATGCACAACTACTACACGCAGCTGTACAACAAAGTGGTGTTTGAGGTGTTGGTCGAGAAATTCGGCAAAAACCAAGCGGCCGTATTCGCGCGTTCGGCAACGGTTGGCGGCCAGCAGTTCCCGGTTCACTGGGGCGGCGATTGCTACGCCGACTACGAATCCATGGCCGAGAGCTTACGCGGCGGTCTGTCGCTCGGTCTTGGCGGCTTCGGCTTCTGGAGCCATGATATCGGCGGCTTCGAGAATACCGCGCCGGCTCACGTCTTCAAGCGGTGGCTTGCGTTTGGCCTGCTGTCCAGTCACAGCCGTCTGCACGGCAGCACCTCCTACCGGGTGCCCTGGGCTTATGATGATGAGGCGGTTGATGTTACGCGCTTCTTCACGAAGCTCAAATGCCGCTTGATGCCTTATTTGTTCCATACGGCCGTACAGGCTGCGGAGCACGGGGTGCCGAGCATGCGCGCCATGTTCCTCGAATTCCCGGGGGATCCGGCAGCGGAAACGCTGGACCGTCAGTATATGCTGGGCGACTCCTTACTGGTTGCTCCGGTATTCAGCGAGAAAGGCGAGGTGTCGTATTACCTGCCGCAGGGACGCTGGACGCATCTGCTCACCGGGGAGACGGTGGAAGGCGGCTCGTGGCGCAAGGAGACGTATGACTTTCTCGGATTGCCGCTCTTTGTGCGCGATAACCGCTTCTTGGCCCTCGGTGCGAACGATACGCGGCCGGACTACGACTATGCGGAAGGCGTGGAGCTCGGGCTGTACGCATTGGCGGACGGCCAAGAGACGTCCGTGGTCGTTCGCAATATGCGCAGCGAAGCGGAGCTTTCCGTACGGGCGGTACGTGAAGGCAGCAGGATTACGTTCGCCTCGGAAGGCAGCGGCAAGCCGTTTGCAGTGAAGCTGTACGGGTTAGGCGCACCGGCTGTTGCTTTGGAAGGCGAGGGAGCGGTGCTGCAGGGCGGCAGAATTGAAGTGAAGAACAGCAGGCAAGCGTTTTTCTCGGTGCAAGTGGAAGGATAAGCTTCTCAACCCTTAAAGGATTCAAAGCATTCATTGACGGAAATGAGGCCCGGTCCGGCTGTCCAGCTGGACATCGGGCTTCTTACTGTAGGGACAGGAGCGGATAGCTGCCGATGGTATCTTATTTTATTCAGATGATGAACGATATGAAAATCCGCAACAAGCTGATCGTAACCTTTGTTGCGCTGGTATTCGTGCCGGTCGCGATCGTCGGTGTTTTTCTGACACGTGAGCTTCGGGACATGGCGTTGAATAATGCCATGGACCAAGCCTATCTGAATGTGGACCGGATAAAAAAGCGTTCGGGCGAGGTGCTGCAAGTAGCGGACGATTTGTCCTACCGCCTTTCCTATGACGAACGTCTGGAGAACCTTGTCAACCAGCATTATGAAAGCGTATACGACATGTTCGTCGCTTACCGTTCCTACCCGGATCTGCAGCAGGCGAAGCGGATGTACAAGGAAATCTCGAATATTCGCTTCTATAGCGAAAATCAGACCATGCTGAGCAATTGGCAGTTTTTCATTCCGGGCGAGGAGATTCGGAATTCGGATTGGTACAGACAGGCTAAGAGAGCGGTCGGCGTCAATCATTGGGATTATATTCGGGACGAACGTGACGGGAAATATTATCTCAGTCTGGTCAAGGGGGTCTACTTGGGAGGCAGGTATAAAAGCGGCGTGCTGGTGATCAATGTAAATACAAGTCTTTTGAACGAGATTCTGAACCAGGAGTCATTTTATACGATCATCGCGGACAGTCAAAATAACATCGTTGCAGCGAACAAGCCGGGGCTATACGGCAGGAGCTTGTCCGAAATTCATGGCGCTTCCAGTGTCGTCTATCGGAAGAGCGGCTCCTACGAAGCGACCATTGGGAATGAGGCATCCAAAGTGCTGATCGAGCCGCTGAATCCCGAAATGGAGGAGAACGGCCTCAGAATCATCTCCATTTTTTCCATTGAAAGCATCGTAGCCGACGCCAACCGGGTCAATAAGCTGGCGATATCCGTCATTGTCGTGAGCCTGCTTCTCGCAGTTCTTCTGATCTGCGGTTTCTCTTCTCTCATCTGCCGACGGCTGCTTCGGCTGAGCAAGCATATTTCGAAGGTGGGGACCGGCAATCTCGGCGTAACGATGGAGATCGACGGCAAGGATGAGATCGGTCAGCTATCCCGCCAATTCAATGCGATGGTCTGCAGCATTCATGAGCTGATGAACGAAGTGAAAGAGTCGGACCTGCAGAAAAGACGGATGGAGCAGAAGCAGAACGAAATCAAATTCAAGATGATGGCGAGTCAGATCAATCCTCATTTTCTGTTTAATGCGCTCGAGGCGATTCGTATGGAGGCCCATTTGAAGGGAGAGAACGAAATTGCCAGGGTTGTCCGGCTGCTGGGAAAGATGATGCGTTCGAGCCTTGAGGTGGGCAGCGGCAAAACTACGCTCAAGGAGGAAATGGAGATCGTCCGGTGCTACTTGGACATTCAGAGGTTCCGGTACGAGGACCGTTTGAACTATGAGCTTGTACTGGATCCAGGCACCGAGGCGGTCATGATTCCGCCGCTGATTATTCAGCCGCTTGTAGAAAATGCGGTGATTCATGGCATGGATCACAAGGAAGAAGGGACGTTGATTCGTGTGCGGGCCGAAATCCGGGGCGACAGAATTTGTTTTGTGACCAAGGACAACGGAGCGGGCATGGCTCCGGATCGTTTGGAGAAGGTCCTCGGCTTCCTGAACGAATCCGAGGAGCAGGACGGCGGCCGGATCGGGCTGCGCAACGTACACGTCAGACTTCAGCTTGCCTACGGTCCCGAATCCGGACTGACCATGTTCAGCGAGCCGGGAAAGGGCACTCGTATTGAATTTAGCATTCCGATAGGGGAAAAATCAAATGATTAAAGTGCTGGTTGTAGATGACGAGCCGAAGCTGCGTGAAGGGTTGAAGAGCATCGTACCGTGGACGGAACTGGGTTTTGAAATTGTAGATACGGCTGCCAATGCCAGCGAAGCGCTGGAGAAGCACCGGCAATATGCGCCGGATGTCATGCTGGTCGATATCCGGATGCCGGGCATGGACGGACTGCAGCTCATCGAGGCCATCCGGTCGCAGGATCCTGCGATTCATTTGCTGATTTTGAGCGGCTATGCGGAGTTTGAATATGCCAAAAGAGCAATTACCCATAAGGTCGACGGATACTTGCTGAAACCGGTGGATGAAGAGGAGCTAAGAGGCTATTTGCTGCAGATTCGAAAAGCGATCGAGCAAGAGAGCCGGCACGCGGCGTTGAATCAGATCGCCTCCGAAATGAGCCGGGAGCAGATGATCCGCTCCTGGCTTCGGCCGGAATCGCAGGCGATCCCCGAGTCTCATAGGCTTGCCGAACGCCTTGGTCTGCTGTGGGATCATTACCAGGTTGCGCTGGTTTATGTCCACGACTCCGACGAATCGGCCCGGGAGCCCGATTTGCTTGTCAAAAGCAAGCTGGTGGAAACGTTCGAGGAGGCAGGATACGGCACCGTGTTTTCGGTGCACGGCTGCCTTGGGATTTTGCTGCGGACTCCGGTACTGACCGAGGGCCGCCGTAAGGAGCTGCAGAAGCGGCTGGAGCGGGCTGCAAGTCTCGCCGGAGCGGCATTTACGGCGGCTGTCGGCCATCGCGTTCGGAAGTTTGCAGATGCGGCCGATTCGTATCGGACAGCAAGGGAGCTGCTTCGGGACCGGTTCTTTTACCGGCCGGGAGAGCTGCTGTCCCCGGACTCCGAACGGTTCGGAGACGGCGAATCGGCAGGGGAGCAAATGCAAAGCTATGAACCCGGGCAAGTGCTTGGTCAGCTTTATTACGCGGTGGACGTCGGTCATGCCGAGGCGCAGCAAAAGCTCCTGAAATCCGTTGCTTTGGCAATGATGCGCGACGGATTATCCGAATCGGAAATGAAAAGCGCCTTCGTTGAACTGCTGACCGGTGTGCTCGGCAAGCTGATTGTTCATCAAACCGGGCTGCAAGTCCGAACCAAGGAATATTCGGATCAAATCTCGGCTGTATTCCGCCAGCGCACCGTCTACGAGCTGTACCGCCACTGCGTCCACTTCCTGCAGGAACTGAACCGGCCGGCGGGGGAGGGGGGGAGCGAGCAGGAGATGAAACGCATCATAGATCTGATTCAGCGGAACTACAGCGAGAATCTCAAGCTGGAGACGCTGGCCTCCATCTTTAATTACAACAGCGCTTATTTGGGCAAAATGTTCAAGACCAGGACCGGCGAATATTTCAATACCTACCTCGACAAGGTGCGGATCGACAAGGCGAAGGAGTTTTTAAGAGAAGGCTTGAAGGTGTACGAGGTTGCCGAGAAGGTCGGATATACCAATGTAGACTACTTTCACAGCAAGTTTAAAAAATATGTCGGTACCTCGCCGTCGAATTACCGAAAGGAGCAGAAACGGTGAACCATATCTAATTTCTGTATGATTTTTGCTCGAATTCCACGGGTACTCCCTTTTCCTTACGTGGTTTATCATGATTGTAGACAAGTGAGGAGGGGATGGGTTGAAAGCGGTAACAGAAAGAGGGGGCAGCATCCGAATCGCGGTCAATAAGAAACGCCTCTGGACCACGTTCAAGGAGCAGAAAGCACTTTACGCCATGTCGCTGCCCTTTATCGCCGTCGTCTTCGTATTCCATTATTTACCTGTGTGGGGATGGCTCATGGCATTTCAGAATTACAAGCCGGGCCGAGGCATCTTCGAGCAGAAATGGGTGGGCTTCGATCATTTTGCGGCGCTATTTACGGACGAAAAATTTTATCTGGTTTTGCGCAATACGTTTGCCATGAGCATCATGGGGCTGATTGTCGGATTTACGGTTCCGATACTGTTCGCGGTCTTGCTCAACGAGCTTCGCGGAAGCGCTTTTAAACGGACGGTGCAGACGATCTCGTACCTTCCGCATTTCGTATCCTGGGTCGTTGTGGCGGGCATTGTGACCAAGATGCTGTCGATGGACGGGGGTGCGGTCAATCAGCTGCTGATGTTTTTAGGTCTGATCGACGGGCCGATCCAGTTTATGGCGAAAGGAAGCTGGTTCTGGTATATCGTGACCGGGTCAGACCTTTGGAAGGAAATGGGCTGGAGCGCGATCATCTATTTGGCAGCGATTACAGGGATCGATCAGGAGCAATTCGAAGCCGCCAAGGTTGACGGTGCGAGCCGGCTTCGCCAGATTTGGCATATTACGCTCCCAAGCATTGCGCCGACCATTGTGATTCTATTCATTATGTCGTTCGGGCATCTGATCAGCATCGGATTCGAGAAGCAATTCCTGCTCGGCAATCCCATGGTTATTGATCACTCGGAGGTACTGGATCTGTATGCGCTGAATTACGGTCTCGGCATGGGACGTTTTTCCTTCGGCACGGCCATCGGGATGTTCAACTCGATTGTGAGCATTATCCTGCTGCTTGTGGCTAACGGATTTTTCAAAAAATTCATGAAGCAATCCATCATGTAAGGGGGGAGGAGCATGGCTCATTCCAAAGCGTCGTTTAAACCGGCGCTCTCCGACCGGCTGTTTGATCTCTTCAACTACACGTTCATGACCATCGTTACGGTTACGACCTTGTATCCGTTTCTTCATGTGCTTGCGATTTCGTTAAACGATTCCGTCGATACCGTGCGCGGAGGCATCACGATCTGGCCGCGGCAGTTCACGTTTGAGAACTACGTGCAAATTTTTCAATACGAAGGACTGCTGACCGGGGCGAAAATCACCGTCTTAAGGACGCTGGCAGGAACGTTTCTGGGCTTGCTCAGCGGCACCATGCTCGGCTATGTGCTCAGCCGCGCCGACTTCCGGAGCAGAAAGTTCATGTCCGTCTTTCTTGCGCTCACGATGTATTTTTCCGGCGGTCTCATTCCGGTTTTTATTCTGATTCGGGATCTGAACATGATGAATACGTTTCTGGTCTATATCATTCCGGGTATGGTAAGCGCGTTCAACGTCTTCGTCATTCGTTCCTTTATCGACGGATTGCCGTATTCCCTTCAGGAATCGGCGAAGCTGGACGGCGCAGGCGACTTTACGATCTACTACAAAATCATTTTGCCGCTGTGCAAGCCGGTGCTGGCCACGATCGCGCTGTTCCTGGCGGTCGGGCAGTGGAATTCGTGGTTCGATACGTATCTGTACAACGGCTCGGCGCCGCACCTGACCACGCTTCAATTCGAGCTGATGAAGGTGCTTCAAAGCACGCAGGGGCAGAAAAGCGGTATGATGACGGGCCAAAACATGGCCGAACTCGTCAAGCAGATTTCACCGGAATCGATTAAAATGGCGATCACCATGGTCGTTACGGTTCCTATATTGGTTGTTTATCCGTTTTTGCAGCGTTATTTTGTGAAGGGTATGACGCTTGGCGCCGTAAAAAGCTGAGCTTCGCCATAAGGTCTGTTTATAAAATGATGTCATGGGGGGATACGATGAAACGCAAGAAGACATTTTCCCGGTTGCTTGCGGTTACGATGCTGCCTGCGCTTGTTCTCGGCGGTTGTAATAAAGGAGATGACAGTGCAGGGAAGGGCGGGGAACCGTCGGAGGCGCCGACGACCATTTCATTCTATAGCGCCGATACCAACGCCAATTGGGTGAACATGCAGGATGAGGTAGGCAAAAAGCTGACGGAAAAAACCGGCGTTACGATCAAGGCCGAGTTTGCGGTGGACGGCTCCAACCAGAAAATCCCGCTGATGGTAGCAAGCGGACAGTATCCGGACCTTGTCTTTGCCAAAGGCGATGCGAACCTGTTCGTGGATGCCGGCGCCTTTATCGACTTGACGAAGTTGATTGAGGAGCATGCTCCCAACCTGAAGAAGCTGTACGGGCAATATATGAACCGTCTGAAATGGAGCAACAAGGATGAAGCCATCTATGTGACCCCGACGCTTCAACCTGTAAACCAAACGTCCTTCGATGCGGGCGGCACCTTCCAGGTCCAGCACGAGGTCCTGAAGGAGCTGGGATACCCGAAGCTCAAAACGGTGAAGGACTATGAGAAAGCGCTGCAGGATTATTACAAAAAGCATCCGACAATCGACGGTCAACCGACGATCCCGCTGACCCTGAATGCCGACGGCTGGAGAATTATGATTTCCGTCACGAACCCGGCATTCATTGCGACAGGCGCACCGGATGACGGCGAATACTACATCAATCAGGAGACGATGGAAGCAAAGCTGCATTACAAACGTCCGGAAGAAAAGGAATACTTCCGCTGGTTGAACCATATGAACGACATCGGGATGCTGGATAAAGAAGCGTTTCTTCAGAAGACGGATCAGTACGAGGCGAAAATTTCATCCGGCCGCGTTCTTGGCACAATTGATCAGGAGTGGGGATTCGGCAATGCGACGAACGCGCTGAGAACGGCAGGCAAGGAAAACCGCACGTACGCGAGATTCCCGATCCAGCTTGACGAGACGACGAAGGACGCTTCGTTCCAAAGTGCGGGCTACACCGCAGGCTGGGGCGTAGGCATTACGACATCGGCGAAGGACCCGGTTCGGATTATCAAATTTTTGGATTATCTCGCTTCGGAAGAAGGACAAATTTTGATGAACTGGGGAATCGAAGGAAAGCATTACAGCGTGGTTGACGGCAAACGGGTCATCCCTAAAGAAATCATGGAGCGCAAAATCAACGATAACGCGAATTTCTCCAAAGAAACCGGAATTGGACTTTACCTGGCGCTGTTCCCTCGCTACGGCGACGGCGTGAAGGATTCGACAGGCAACTACTTCACGACGAATGCGCCGGAGACGATCAAACAGAACTATACGCCTTCCGCAAAAGAAACGCTGAAAGCGTACGGCGTTGACATGTGGAAGGATCTGTGGCCGAAGGAAGCGGAATTCAAAGCGAAGCCTTGGGGCGTTGCGTACAATATTCCGGTGCCCAGCGATTCCAGTATCAACATCACCTATAAAAAGGTGGAGGAGATTACCCGCAAACGCATTCCGGAAATCATTCTGGCCGCTCCGTCGAAATTCGATCAGCTGTACGATCAGTTTATCGAAGAGCTGAATGGCGCCGGGGCCGTGAAAATGGAGCAGGACTATACGGAGCTCGTACGTCAGCGTGTGAAGCTGTGGAACAACTGACCTTAGGGCCGGCCTCGCGCAGGCCCTTTTTCATTCGCGTTTTTTAGGAACGGGGGAGAGGACACTGAGCTTGGATCAGCGTCAGGTGTGGAAGCTGTGGTATCGCAAGCCTGCTTCGAAATGGGAGGAGGCGCTTCCGCTAGGGAACGGGCGGTTGGGAGCGATGGTATTCGGAGGGGCTTGCAGGGAGCTCATTCAATGGAACGAGGATACACTCTGGTCCGGATTTCCGCGAGATACGAACAATTATGAGGCGCTTCGGCATTTAAGTGCGGCTCGTGAGCGGATTGCCTCCGGCCGCTATGCCGAGGCCGAGAGGCTGATTGAGGACAAGATGCTCGGCAGGAACTCGGAATCGTTCCTCCCGCTCGGCGATCTGCGGATCGAACAGACCGGCTTGGACGAGCGCCTGCCGGAATATCGGCGTACGCTTGATTTGGACACGGGAATCGCCTCGGTCGAATTCTGGTCCGGTCGGCATCGTTTCCGCAGAGAAATGTTTATCAGCGTGGTCGATCAGGTTGCCGTCATTCATTTTTCCAGCAGCACGGGGAGCGAGATTCATCTGAATCTTGCGCTTGATTCCCCTCTGAAGCACGAGACCGGCTGCACGGATTCCGGCAAGCTGCGGCTGTTCGGGCAGGCGCCGACGCACATCGCCGATAACTGCAGAGGGGATCATCCCGCTCCCGTGCTGTATGAAGACGGTCTCGGCTTGCGCTACGAGCTGCGGCTTGCGGCGCAGACGGACGGAGGCCATATTGCCGTGGACCAAGGAAGTCTAAACATTGCCAGAGCCCGGTCGGTGATGCTCTTGCTCGCCGCAGCGACCAATTTTGAAGGGTTTCAAACGATGCCGGGCGCCGGCGGACGCGATCCGGCCAGGCTGTGCGAAGAGTGGCTTGAGGCGGCTGCGGTCCTAGGCTATGAACCGCTGCGCACGCGGCATGTCGAAGATCACCAGGCGTTGTTTCGCCGCGTGGAGCTTGAGCTTGGAACGAAGAGCGACCGTCTCGGCAAGGACGGCGTTCCAACGGATCAGCGTCTTGCGGACTATGCCCGCGGCGCGGAGGACCCGTCGCTGGAAGCGCTGATGTTCCAGTACGGACGTTATTTGCTGATGGCCAGCTCGCGGTCCGGGAACCAGCCCGCTCATCTGCAAGGATTGTGGAACCCGCACGTACAGCCGCCCTGGAACAGCAACTACACGACAAACATTAATACCCAGATGAATTATTGGCCAGCCGAAACAGCCAACTTGCGCGAATGTCACGAACCGCTGATCGAGATGATTCGTGAGCTTGCCGTGACCGGGGCTCGTACGGCAAAGATTCATTACAACGCCCGCGGTTGGGCGGTGCACCATAACGTAGATCTGTGGCGTACGGCCGGCCCGAGCGGCGGCAAGGCGATGTGGGCTTTCTGGCCGATGGCCGGCCCCTGGTTGTGCCGCCATCTGTGGGAGCATTACCGGTATCATCCGGATCTTCCGTATTTGCGTGAAACGGCGTACCCTCTTATGAGAGGAGCGGCGCTTTTTTGCCTGGATTGGCTTGTCGAAGACGGCCGGGGCCATCTCCTGACAAGCCCCTCGACATCGCCGGAGAATCTATTCCTCACGGCGGACGGCGTGCCATGTGCCGTATCTGCCGGCTCCACGCTGGATATGGCTCTTATCCGCGAGTTGTTTCGGAGCTGTATCGAAGCCTCCCGCTTGCTCGAAACGGATAAAGAGCTGCGCGAAAAGATGGAACGCGCGCTTGCCAGGCTGCTTCCTTATCGGGTTGACGCTGGCGGTCGGCTGATGGAATGGAGCGAGCCGTTCCCCGAGGCCGAGCCGGGACACCGGCATGTGTCTCATTTGTACGGCTTGTATCCCGGCTGCGATATGAACCTGCGCGATACGCCGCAGCTGGCGGCTGCGGCCGCCGAGTCGCTGAAGGTCCGGATCGATAGCGGCAGCGGACATACCGGATGGAGCTGCGCATGGCTCATCAATCTGTTTGCTCGGCTGCGGCAGCCCCAACAAGCCTATCGTTATATCCGAACGCTGCTTACGCGCTCGGTTCATCCGAATCTGTTCGGGGATCATCCGCCGTTCCAGATCGACGCCAATTTTGGCGGCGCTGCCGGGCTTGCCGAAATGCTTCTGCAAAGCCATCTGGACGAGATTGAGCTGCTGCCGGCTTTGCCGCCTGCTTGGAAATCGGGCAGGGTCGGAGGACTGAAGGCCCGGGGAGGCTTTCTGGTAAGCATGGAGTGGAACGACGGGAAGCTGCAATCCGCCACGATTACTTCGACGCATGGTCAGAACTGCCGGATTCGCTGCGGCATTCCGGTGAGGGTGGAACGGGAAGACGGAACGCCTCTGACGCAAGGGGAGCTGTGCGCTTTTGAGACAATCAAGGGATTTGCTTATGTAATCGTACCCTTGCCGGCAGATGAAGCTGCGTAGCCGGGAGCGCTTCTGTCGAGCGATTCCGCGCTTTGGCACGATACCAATAACACAAGAAGGAAGCGATGAACGCACATGATCAATACTAAATTGCCGAAACTATGGTACGGCGGGGACTATAACCCGGAGCAGTGGGACGAGGAAATCTGGAAGGAGGACGACCGGCTGTTCAAGCTGGCCGGCATTGACGTTGCTACCGTAAACGTGTTCTCGTGGGCTTTGAACCAGCCGAATGAGGACACCTACCATTTCGCCTGGCTGGATGAGACGATCGACAGGCTGTACCGCAATGGCGTTTACGTCTGTCTGGCAACCAGTACAGGCGCACACCCGGCCTGGATGGCGCGGAAGTATCCGGACATTTTGCGTGTCGATTACGAGGGGCGGAAACGAAAGTTCGGCGGCAGGCACAACTCCTGTCCGAACAGCCCGACTTACCGCAAATACGCGAAGCGGATGGCAGGCAGGCTGGCCGAGCGGTACAAGGACCATCCGGCCGTGCTGATCTGGCATGTGTCCAACGAATACGGCGGCTATTGCTATTGCGATAACTGCGCTGCGGCGTTCAGGGCATGGCTACGGGAACAGTATGGGTCGCTGGATGCCCTCAACAAAGCATGGAATACCCGCTTCTGGAGTCACCACTTTTACGACTGGGAGGATATTGTCGTTCCGAATGCCCTGAGTGAGGAGTGGGGCGGCAGCCGGACGAACTTCCAAGGCATTTCCTTGGATTACCGGCGCTTTCAGTCCGACAGTCTGCTGGAGTGCTACAAGCTGGAGCGGGACGAGTTAAAGCGATTCACCCCGGACATCCCGGTGACCACGAATCTGATGGGCTTTTATCCGGAGCTGGACTATTTCAAGTGGGCCAAAGAAATGGATGTTGTTTCCTGGGATAATTATCCTTCCCTGGAAACGCCGTTCAGCCAAACGGCGATGACGCATGCGCTTATGCGCGGCTTGAAGAACGGGCAGCCGTTTATGCTGATGGAGCAGACGCCGAGCGTCCAGAACTGGCAGCCCTACAACTCGGCGAAGCGCCCCGGCGTCATGCGGCTGTGGAGCTATCAGGCCGTCGCTCACGGAGCCGATACGGTGATGTTCTTCCAGCTTCGCCGTTCGATCGGCGCATGCGAGAAATACCACGGGGCGGTCATTGAGCATGTGGGACATGAGCATACCCGAGTCTTCCGCGAATGCGCGGAGCTGGGCAAAGAGCTGCAGCTGCTTGGAGATCGGCTTCTGGACGCGCGCTCCGATGCGAAGGTGGCGATTATTTTCGATTGGGAAAACCGGTGGGGCATCGAGCTGTCCAGCGGTCCGAGCGTTGCGCTTAACTATGTGGAGGAGGTTCACAAATATTACGATGCGCTGCACCGGCTTCATATCCAGACGGATATGATCGGCGTGGAGGAGCATCTGGAACGGTACGAGGTCGTCATTGCACCGGTTATGTATATGGTGAAGCCGGGTTTCGCCGAGCGGGTGGAGGTGTTTGTATCGCGGGGCGGCACGTTCGTGACCACTTTTTTCAGCGGCATCGTCAACGAGCACGACCTCGTTACATTGGGCGGCTATCCGGGCAAGCTGCGCAAGGTGACGGGAATCTGGGCCGAGGAAATCGACGCTTTGCTTCCGGACCGGCATAACCAAATGGTGATGCGCAGTCCGCGCGGGCATTTGGAGGGCTCCTACAACTGCGGCATCCTGTGCGATGTGATTCATGCCGAAGGCGCCGAGGTCGTTGCCGAATATGGCTCCGATTACTACCGGGGCATGCCCTCGTTAACGGTGAACCGCTTCGGTAAGGGCAAGGCCTGGTATGTGGCGTCCAGTCCGGAAGCGAGGTTCCTCCAGGATCTGATGCGGACGATCTGCGACGAGCACGGCATCGAGGCGGTCCTGAACGCTCCTTGCGGCGTGGAGACCGTTCGGCGTGTAAAGGATGGGCAGGAGGTTACCTTCGTGCTCAACCATACGGCCGAAAGTGCAGCCGTGCCGCTGGGCGACGCGGTCTATATCGATTTGCTGACAGGTCGGGAGCAGCGGGTTACATGCGAGGTACCGGCCCACGGAGTCCGGATTCTGCAGAAGCTGTCCGTCCATTAGCGGCTAGCCTGTTGCCTGATTCATAAATCGGCTCATGACCCGGAGTTGTTGACAAAAACTGGTCCGCTGCCCTAGGATTAGCTTGAACGCTGCGATACGGCGGCGCGAGACTAGCCCTTGGAGGTACGGACATGTTAAAAGGCATTCCTTCGATTCTTTCTCCCGAATTGTTCAAAATTATGATGGAAATGGGACACGGTGACGAACTGGTGCTGGCCGACGGCAATTTTCCGGCGGCGAGCCACGCTCAGCGTTTGGTCCGCTGTGACGGACACGGCATTCCCCAGCTGCTCGAGGGGATATTGACCTTTTTTCCATTGGATGCTTATGCGGAGCATTCGGTTGCCTTAATGGCCGTCGTTCCGGGCGATCCGGTGAAGCCGGTCATCTGGGACGAATATCGTGCGATTGTCAAGAAGCACGCGCCCGAAGCCGCCGAGCCTGCGTTTGTGGAGCGGTTTGCGTTCTATGAGCGCGCCAGGCAAGCGTATGCCGTCGTCGCGACGGGCGAAGGGGCGTTATATGCGAACATCGTGCTCAAAAAAGGCGTCGTCAAGCCGTAACGCCAATCATAATCCGTCCCTGAATCTCATAGATTAAGACTACGAATCTATCTATGATTTCCGATGAAATGGGGATGCGCCGATGATAGCCGTTCTTAGAAACCGTCTGGCCCGCGGAAACGAACGTCAGCTGCAGCTTTTGCTTGCGGGATTTTTGCTTGGCAATTTAATTGCCGTCATTTTGTCCGCGTATTGGACAACCCCCCGGGAGAAGCCGCTTCCCGTCCATTATACATATTCCACCTATGCGGCGGCGAACGGGGTAAAGCTGCATGCGATGCGGACGGCGCCTGACAATATCGAGCTGAAGCACATCGTGACCAACGTGACGGCAACGGCCGATTACGGGATTAACGGAGGCTTTTTCTGGAACGGCGACCTGCTCAGCATTGCGGTTGTCAACGGCAAGCCGCTGAAGGGCGAGCCCCACGATTACGGCTCGGGCTGGTATAACATCGATTACCCGAAAGGGACGCTCGTCTGGGACGAGGTGGCGCGGTCGTTCTCCGTGCAGGTGGCGCAGGAGGCCGGGGAGCTGAAAATGACCGATCCGAACCGCTACTGGGCGCAAGGCGGGGTCAGCATGTCTCTCGGGGCGGAGGAGCGCTGGATCGAGCAGGCGAAGAAGGAGGATATGCCGGCGTTCGACGAGCCAAGACTGCGCTCGGGAGCGGTATTCGACCGGCAGCAGAACCTGTGGCTTCTCGTGTCGGACAAGCCGTGCACCGTTGAGCAATTCCGCCGGGCGGTGCTTGAGACGATTGTGCCGGGACAGCTGGTGGACGGCATATTTCTGGATGGTGACGGCTCTTCGCAGATGCAGAACGGACAAGTCCGTCTCAAGGGCGACTCCCGGGAGGTCTATCAGATGTTAGCGCTCAGGGCAAAGTAAAGACGGCCGTGGGAATGATGTCGGATGACAAGAACTTGTGGCGAGAAGAAACCGTTAAAAAATAAGTAACTTAAATTAATCGGTTCTTTGTACGTGAAAGAACCGGTTTTCCTTGTCTATTACCCAGTTGACATAAGGTGAATATCAAGAGGAAAGCGAAACGCAATTTTTGGACTGATTCCAATGCTCTTGAACAACCGTTCCGTGGCTTCGCGAAGCGCATATCCCTTCTTTAACAAAGGCTATGTTAATTCTTAATGTTGATTTTCAACCTAAAATATAACCGCCCCGTAAAAGGCGGTTTATTAAGCTATCGTTTCCCGTTAGAATTATAGTTTATTTAGTTGAAAACTCGTCAATGGCTTGAACAGCTAGTTCCAAAGCTTTCATTCTTCTTTCCAAAAGTGTTCTTTGGGGACTACCAGTCTTTGACTTAGCATAACTATTTTCTATTGATGGAAATAACCCGGTAATAACAATACGAGCTTCCGCTAAATCTTCCTGAGTATAATGATGAGGTCTTTGATTCCAAACGTTTTCTAGCATAGTTAAGCCGATATGAACTGCTTTGAGTCGTTTCTTCACCAGAGTAGTATTGGCGCCATTATGAGTCATCTGTGACAAGGCATTCTCGAGTTTACTGATTGTAGATTGCAAAGATTTTATCGATTCTAACTTATCTTGATTGGATACGTTCCTCATGTTAGTACCGTCCTTTCTTCATTCCTTTTCGAAAGTAAATTGCCTATTAGCTCAACAGTAAGCCATCCGTCGAAGTCTGGCATTCGTATCCTTCACAGAAAACAGGCATGAGGACACCAACATGTTTTTTTTATTCGACGCTGTATTCTCATACTCCTTGCTGTCGATATAGCGGAACCACGCCGGGTAATGCTCCAAATATTTGGTTGCCGCCCCGTTGAAACGGTCCATCCATTTCTTCAGACGGCTATGGTAGCTGTTGACGTTCTGGATATGGTAAACGCCTTCGACTATACCTTGGAATGCTTCGGTCGGAATCTGTTTTAGCGCAGCGAGAATCTTATGACGCCAGTAAAAGAGGCTCACGAATGAAACCTCATCATACATCAGTTCGGCGCATTTTCGCAGCGAAAATCCTTCAATTATCAGTTCTATAAAGCGAACCCACAGATGAGGTCGCCGCGTCCGCTGCAGAGGCAGGTCATTGAACGTTTGAATGCAAGACTTGCAACGATAACGTTGGCGTTTGACCGCTCCTGTGCGCGTTGTAATTGTGTACTTACCGAAACGAACAACAAGTATGACCATGGCAATGCGGGCAAACCAGCCCGTCTTTATGCTTTTGTTCTTGAATTTCATCAATCACCTGGGTAGGAGCTGCCGCACTTTTAATTTCCGACTGCAAGAAGCGAATAAGCTGTTGCTTATCCCGATTGTCCAAACCCTTAGCAAGTTCAATCAATCCTCTCAAATCCAAAGGGCATCAGTTCCAACCAATGATTACCCTTATTATAGAACAAGCGTTCGATATATTCGAATATCAACAATGAAGTTCAACATAGCCTTAACAAAATGAACGATTCATCCGATAGTTCCTCTAGCGTAAGGCTTTCAGCATCGGCCAGGGGATGCTGGCGGGCGGAAAGTATTCCTGAAATCATATATTTAACTGGCACGTGGAAATGGGAGCGATCAGCATCATTAGCCTGCTGAGATGCCTGAAATTTTTTGTAAGTTTGCCAAAATCCCAAAATTTTAATCCCTGTACTCCGGAGGTAGGCAAGCTGCTTGCATCCTTGGTCAGTCATCTGAAAAATCCTGGATTGCATAAATTGTACATTATTGGGTTTCTCATTCTTGGCAGCAACGTTGCCTTGTTTAATTGCATGGGGTATGTACTGATTGCTCCACCGTATTCACTCAGTCAAGTATTGGTAGGCTGGATCTATATCGTATTTCTCGTGGGAGTGTTCAGTTCCGTTTGGATGGCGAAGCTGGCAAATAAATATGGGCGCCGAAAAGTGCTTAAGTTCTCTCTGGGCATTACATGAGTCGGAGTTTTCCTGACGTTATATTCCCACCTTTGGTTAGAAATAGTATAAATCTGAACCGTTAAACGAGTCGGCCCAAAAGGTTGGCTTATTTAATCCATAGAACAGAAATTGATAGGATAAATAAACATGATGGTTCCGGTGCTTCATTTCTATTTGCATAATAAGGAAAATAGAGGCAAAAAACGAAACTTTTGTACGTATGATGCGTATTACGACTTGAGTACATAACCCTAGACGGTCAGGAGGGAAGGACATGCTTGGAGTGTATTGGGGGCTGCTGATTACCGGCGTCCTATTCGCCTTGGTGACGGTGCTGCTCGGCGACTTGCTCAGCAACGCGCTGGACGGGATGTTCGATTTCATGTCCGGCGACGTGCTTCACTGGCTGCAGCCGATGGTGCTCTTCAGCGCGATTACGGTGCTTGGCGGGGCCGGGGTACTGCTGACGGGCTATACGTCTTTGGTAGCGGGGGCGGTCTTTGTCCTATCCCTGCTGGCTGCTGCCGCATCTGCCGTTCTCATTTACTTTGTCTACGTGAAGCCGATGGAGAGAACCGAAAATTCTGTCGCATTCTCGATGCAGGATTTGGTCGGCCGCATCGGCGAGGTGACCGTCCCGATTCCCGCGCGGGGCAGCGGCGAGGTCGTGATGCGGATCGGCGGCGGCGTGACGAATCAAATTGCGGAAAGCTTCGACGGGACGGAGATTGCGGCAGGTCTTAAGGTTGTGACCGTGGAAGTGAAGGACGGCGCACTGCTGGTGTCTTGTCTGGACTCCAATCATTAATTACTTATCGAAGGAGCGGTGCAGATGGATGGAATAAGCGATGCCTTGTTGGTTCCCGGAATTGTCGTTGCCGTTATCGTAGTGTTGGGTCTGGCGTTCTGGGCGCGGTACAAAACGGTCAGTCCGGACGAAGCGATGATCGTGACCGGTTCGTTTCTCGGCAGCAAAAACGTCATGACGGACGACAGCGGACGCAAAATCAAAATCGTACGCGGCGGCGGTTCGTTCATTCTCCCCGTCTTCCAACGGGCCGAGTTTCTATCGCTGCTGTCGCATAAGCTCGATGTCTCGACTCCCGAGGTATATACGGAGCAAGGGGTGCCGGTGCTTGCCGACGGCGTGGCGATCATCAAGATCGGCGGCTCTGTCGAGGACGTTGCTACCGCGGCGGAGCAGTTTATGGGCAAGCCGACGGAAGCGCTTAAAGGCGAGGCGCAGGAAGTGCTGGAAGGCCACCTGCGGGCCATTCTCGGCTCGATGACGGTGGAGGAGGTGTACCGGAACCGGGACCGCTTCGCACAGGAGGTGCAGGGCGTCGCAGCCAAGGACTTGAAGAAAATGGGGCTGCAGATCGTTTCCTTCACGATCAAGGACGTTCGCGACAAGCAGGGCTATCTGGACGCGCTGGGGAAGCCGCGGATCGCCGCGGTGAAGCGCGACGCGGAGATCGCCGAAGCGGAAGCGCTCCGCGATGCGCGGATTCAGAAGGCGCGCGCCGAGGAAGAGGGGCAGAAGGCCGAGCTGCTGCGGGACACGAACATCGCGGAGGCTTCGAAGGAAAAAGAACTGAAGGTAGCCGCCTTCAAGAAGGAGCAGGATATGGCCCGCGCGGAAGCGGACCAGGCCTACCACATTCAGGAGGCGCGTTCGAAGCAAAGTGTTGTCGAGGAACAGATGCGCGTCGAGCTCGTGCGGAAGGAGCGCGAAATCGACCTCGAAGCGAAGGAGATTCTTCGCCGCGAGAAGCAATATGACGCTGAGGTGAAGAAGAAGGCGGACGCCGACCGGTATGCGGTCGTTCAGGCGGCGGAAGCGGAGAAGGCGAAGCAGATCACGCAAGCCGACGCCATGCAGTACCGCATCGAAGCGGAAGCGAAAGCGCAGGCGGAGCAAAAGCGACTTGAGGGCCTGGCGATTGCGGATGCCGAGCGGGCCAAAGGGACGGCGGAGGCCGAGGTGATCCGGCTGCGCGGCTTGGCCGAAGCGGAAGCAAAGCAGAAGCTCGCGGAGGCGTTCGAGAAGTTCGGCGAAGCGGCCGTTCTCGACATCATCGTCAAGATGCTGCCGGAGCTGGCGGGCAAGGTGGCCGAGCCGATCAAATCGATCGACAAGCTGACGGTCGTCGATACCGGTCACGGCGAAGGCGCTGCGCGAGTCAGCAACTACGTAACGCAGCTGATGGCGACGGCGCCGGAAATGCTGAAGAGCGTCAGCGGACTGGACTTGGAGAAGCTGGTGAAAGGCTTGACGAATCGTACGAGTCAGCAGACTTCCGTAGCGAATCAACCGGCGCTTGTTCCGGCGGCTCCGGCCGATTCGACGGCAAAGCCGGAAGCGTAAGCGGGGTTAGGCGCGCAATCTGATTTACGCGCGGCCCGTTCTGGATTATAATGGAGAAAGCGGCATGTTTCACGTGTGCGCATTGAGGGCGGCCTCCCGGGCCGCTTTTCTTTTCTCCGGAGGGATGACCATGTCTAAATCAATTGCTGCAAGCGCCAATTTGACTGAAGGCCCCATAGCCAAAAAGCTGCTGCTGTTCGCTCTGCCGGTTCTGATGGGCAACGTCCTTCAATCGTTGAATGGAACGATCAACTCGATCTGGGTTGGCAATTATCTCGGTGAGAGCGCTTTCGCCGCAACCTCCAACGCGAACAACATTATGTTTTTCCTGCTTAGCCTTGTGTTCGGCATTGGGATGGCTTCCACGATTTTGATCGGACAAAGCATCGGCGCGCAAAATGAGGAGCAAGCCAAGCGCGTTGTCGGTACGAGCGCCCTGTTTTTTATGACTCTCGCGGTGATCATCACCGTGATCGGCTTCGTTTTCTCATCGACGATTCTGGAATGGATGCAGACGCCCAAAGATGCGATGCCTTATGCCATCGCGTATTTGCGCATTATTTTTGTCGGCGTGCCGTTCATGTTCTTTTACAATTTCGTGATGATGATCATGCGGGGGGCGGGCGACTCCAAGACGCCGTTCTACTTCTTGCTGCTGTCGACTGTGATCGATATCGTGCTGAATCCCGTGTTCATCTTCGGATGGGGGCCGATTCCACGGCTCGAAACCGCCGGCGCGGCCGTTGCTACGGTTATCGCGCAGCTGGTAAGTCTGGTCGGGCTGATCGCCCATTTGTACCGGACCCGCTATTTTTTGCGCCTGACACGTGCGGACCGGCGATATATTCGGCTGGACCGGCAAATCATCGTGTCGCTGGTTAGAAAAGGGCTGCCCATGGGCCTGCAAATGATGGTCGTCTCGACCAGCGCCATTGCCGTCGTAAGCCTGGTGAACAGCTTCGGCTCGGTTGCGACCGCAGCGTTCGGCGCAGCGATGCAGCTCTCAAGCTATGTTCAAATGCCGGCGATGGCGATCGGCGGAGCCGTCTCGACCCTGGCTGCGCAGAATGTCGGAGCGGGCAAATGGGACCGGGTGCATAAGACGACCCTGATCGGCATCGGATTCAACATCGTGATGACGGGTGCGCTTGTCGGCCTGATTTATATATTCAACCGGCAGGCGCTGCATCTGTTTCTGCAGGACGAGGCGGCAATCGCCATCGGCATGAATATCAACCATATTACGCTATGGGCGTTTATCCTGTTCGGGATCACGTTTGTCGTATCCGGCGTCGTTCGTGCGACGGGCGCGGTTATGGTGCCGCTGTTGACCACCTTCCTGGCGCTCTGGTGCATCCGGGTGCCGGTGGCTTATTATTTGGGAAATACGTTCGGGCTGGAAGCGCTATGGTGGAGCTTTCCCATCGCCTTTTGCATTAGCATTTTGATTTCCGTCGCTTACTACGTGTGGGGAAACTGGCGCAGCGCGAAGATGCTGACTCCGGAACCGGGCCGGGCGGAGGAGCTGTGATGAAAGTTTTCGTATAATGAATTTCTCCCTTGGATTGCGGCGGAACGTTATGGTAAAGTGAGCTCATCTTAACCTTGCGAAATCGGAGGACTTGTGCGGCGATGAAGTAATGACACGTTATCCTATGAACAACTTGCAGGAATGCAATCGTTTTTCCCCGGGGAAAACGGACGGGATACGTGTGCCGACGAGAGTCCATTCGATAGAACGACGAACGGTTAGCAAGCTGCCGGGCCGGAAGTTTTTTCCGTATGCTCCTGCGCTTCTAATCCTCTCCTTTGCATGCATACGACCGTAAGCCCCGGGCTGCGGTTTTTTTGTTGCCATGAAACGGAGGAATGCTGAATGCTAATCGTGAAAGCAACGGATTTACGCAAGGAATGGAACGGCTTGGTATTGTTCGAGAACGTGTCCTTCGAGATTGCCGAAGGGCAGCGCGTCGCGATTTTCGGACGGAACGGAACAGGGAAAACGACGCTTCTGAAGGGATTGTTGGGCCAAACGGCGTTCGATCACGGGAGCGTACACCGGCATCTCCCCCTTGAGGAGTGGGGATGGTTAGAGCAGCATCCGGAAGGAGTGCGGGAGCAGACGGTGCTGAACTTCGTGCTGTCCGGCTCGGAGAGCCGCTATGCGTTAAGGCTTGAGCTGGAGGAATTGCAGCGGCGGATGAGTCGGGAGGAATCGGCGGAACTGCTGAACCGGTACGGAGAGCTGCACGAACGCTATATGCAGCAGGGCGGCTACGACTGGGAGCTTCAAGCGGACAAATGCTTGCAGCGGGTGAAGCTTGATCCGGGCTTATGGCAGCAGCCTTTTCATTGTCTGAGCGGGGGACAGAAAACGAGAGCTCAGCTTGCGAGACTGATGGTTCGGGAGCCGAAATTCATTGTGCTTGACGAGCCGACCAACCATCTCGACGAGGAAACGTTAAGCTGGATGGAGCAGTGGCTGCGGCAGTACGCAGGCACCGTGCTGTTCGTTTCGCACGACCGGTATTTTCTGGACCGGACGGCGTCGGCCATTTACGAGCTGACCGGACAGGGCGGCCGAATGTATCCCGGAGGCTATTCGGATTACCGGAAGCAGAAGGACATCGAATGGCAGTCGCAGGAAGCGCTGTATAGAAAGCAAGAGCAGGCCAGGGAGAAGCTTCTGGAAAGCATCCGTCGCTACCAGCAGTGGTTTCATCAGGCGCATCAAGCTGCGGGACAAAACGATTTTTTACGCTCGAAAGCGAAAAAGAACGTATCCCGGCTTAAGGCGAAGGAAGCGGCGCTCGAACGTCTCGAACGCGACCGGGTGCGGAAGCCCCGCGAGGAAGGGAGCCTCCGGATGCAGCTAAAGGACCGGCCGTTCGCGGCCGAGACGCTGCTGCGCATGGAGAAGGTTCGCTTTGCCTACGATGGCGGAAGAATGATCTTTCAGGGCTTGAACGCGAACGTCAACCGGGGGGACCGGGTCGCGGTCATCGGACCGAACGGAGCAGGCAAAACGACGCTGCTGCGGCTCATGACCGGGAGCTTAACCCCGGGCTCGGGTGAAGTCAAGCATCATCCGCAAACGAAAATCGGTTACTTCGCACAGGAACTCGACCAGTTGAACCTGGACGAGACGATTCTGGATAGTCTGCTGCGGCTGCCGGAGATGACCCAGTCCCACGCGCGGACGATTCTGGGCTGCTTCCTGTTTAGCGGGGACGAAGTGTTTAAACGGATCGGCGACTTGAGCATGGGCGAGAAGTGCCGCGTTGCGTTTCTCCATCTGTATTTTGGCGGGTTCAATCTGCTTATCCTGGATGAGCCGACGAACTATTTGGATATCGACACACGGGAGAAGGTCGAGGAAGCGCTGCTCGAATACCAAGGGGCGCTCGTCCTTGTTTCGCACGATCGCTACCTGCTGCGGAACATCG
Organism: Paenibacillus ehimensis NBRC 15659; assembly: GCF_004000785.1. Classification (GTDB taxonomy): domain Bacteria; phylum Bacillota; class Bacilli; order Paenibacillales; family NBRC-103111; genus Paenibacillus_G; species Paenibacillus_G ehimensis. The sequence continues at coordinate 33,178 of NZ_BILX01000022.1, forward strand.
CAAACCGGCTGCTGATCTTGGACGGCAAGGAGGCAAAAGCGTTCCCGGGAACGTATGACGAATACGTAGCGAAGCGGAGAGATGCCGCTTACTCGGCGGAGCGTCGGCGGCAGGAGAATGAAATCGGCCAATTGGAGCTTAAGCTTGCGCAGCTGATGGCAGAGCCGGAGCCGGAGCTTGAAGCGGACCGGCAGCAGTTAATGGCGGACATCAAGCGGCTGCGCGCGCTGCTAATCAGCTTGAAGCAATCTTAGCAGGCTAAAAAACAGATGCCTTTCGGGACGGAATACACGCATCCTGAAAGGCATCTTTCATTACATTTGCGGGATCGCCTGTCTTTAGCGGCGCCTCGAAACGGTTCTCTATGCAGGAGTTAAGTTACGCAGTCGGCAGCGACTCTTTCTTGGGCAGGCCCGCTTCCGTTCCCGATTCGTTCGTGCTCAGGCCGGAAGGGAACGACAATCGCAGGCTGATGCAAGCGGCGGCAGCGACAAGCGCGGCGGAGATGAAGAACGTCGTCATCAACGAGGTCGTGCTCATCAACAGCCCCGCGGCTCCCGAGCCGATCAAGACGCCTCCGGTCATGAGGGGAGCCAGAATACCGTTCGTTCGGCCGATGTAATCGGCATGCACCAGCTTAATCATGAACGTGCTGAGCACGATTTGCAGGAAAGCTTCCGTGATCCCGACGAAAAAGCGCATGGAAGCCGTGACGAGCGCCCACCGGGACAGCACTTCAAAAACGATCGAAGCCGCCAGGATCAGCAGGCCAAGAAACATAACCGTCTTCGCGAACCGTTGAATGCGGGACGAAAGCGCTGCGGCGAGAAGCCCGCCGAGAAGCATTCCGATCCCGGAAACGGCATAGAACCATTGCAAATTCTCTTTGTCCAGACCGAGCCGTTCGATCAGGATGTAGACGTCGAGCGGTTGGATAATCCCGACAGCGAGCCCGATCAGCGTGAAGATTGCGGCGATGACGACCAGATTCCGGTTCTGCTTCACGTAGCGAAAGCCTTCGACCATGTCTTGAACGACCGTGCTTTGAGCCGCTTCCAAGGAACGCTCCGATGACGGGAGCCCTAACTGGATGAACGCTGCGAACAAAAACAATCCCATCAGCACGAACAACGAATATTGGATGCCCAGCGTCGTATAAATCGCCGTGCCGATCATCGGTCCGACAATAACGAAAATCGACATCAAGCCTTGCGTGATGCTGACAGCCAAGCCGACCTGTTCCTCGGGAACGTGCTTTTTGAACAGGATGGAGGAAGAGGGCTGCGAGAACTGGCTGACCACTGCGGATACGATCGTCGCTACGAAGACGGCCTGCCACAAGCCGGACATCATGCACAGCATGATGATTCCGATGGAAGCCGCGCTCAAGGTGTCTCCGGCGATGACCGTTTTCTTCGGGTTCCAGCGATCTGCGAAGGTGCCGCCGATGAACGAAAAGATAAAGATCGGTAAATATTCGAACATCGTGAGCAGAGAGACGGCTACCGGATCGTTGCCCGTCATCTCCATCACATAAAAGAGCAGGGCAATATTGCGCGTCCAAATCGCAAGCTGCTGCAGCAGGTCGGCGAAAGCTACAATCTGGAATACGCGGTTTCGCCATAAGGGCGGGTGGTTATGGGGGATAGACGAATGACTCATGGATAAATCCTCCTTCATAATAAACTGACCGTCCGGTTTAATAAGGCTCGAAAAAAAACGGAAAACTGCTTAGTCAGGCCGAATTCCGTTTAGAATCGTATCGATCGCTTTGCGATGAATGGCAATCAATTGGTCCATCGTATAATTCTCGTAATAAGTAGCGCTCAAGCCGCCCAGCGTTCCCATGACGATGAAGGTTAATTGCTCGGGATCGTCTTTTTTGAATTCTCCCTTATCCATGCCGGCCTGCAGCACGTTCTTTACATGCTGGTGGGGTGTTTTGGCAAGTGCCACCAAATAATTCAAGATGTCGGGATCGGCGGTTTGACTGCCGGAAAATTCCTCCGCCGCTTTCATGAGCGGATTTTGAAGATCGAGCGCAAAATGATCGGCCAGCGCGTACAGCCGTTCGGTTTCAGTCGTCAAGGAAGCGGATAGCTTACTCCATTGATCAATCCACTCCTGCATGTTCTCATCCAGTAGTTTCAGGAACAGCGATTCCTTGCTCTTGAAATGGTAGTAGATGCTGCCTTTGCTCATACCGGACTTCACGCGAATTTCGTCAATCGACGTGGCACTGTAGCCTTTTTGGACAAACAGCTCCTTGGCGGTGGCGAGTATATGTTTGCGGGTCTGTTCCGCTTCTTCGGGACGTTTGCGTGCCATCGTGCACCTCATTTATTAATCTGACCGTCCGGTCTAATTATTAGAATAACGGATGCGGACCAAAATTGCAAGACCGCCGGCGGGAAACCAATCGATGAACATTTCGCGAACAGAATGAGCAAAATGCGCACAATGCGAATTATTCAACTTATGAGCAGAAGCTAGGCTCATGAAAGCGCTTAATGCTACAATGACGAAGCAATCGACAAGAAAGCGCTATCAAAATATAGTTTACAAACAAAAACAAAAACAAAAACGGAGGTCCTCACTTATGATATTGAAGACGCTATCGAGCAAATCTTGGAAAATCGCGCTGACCGGCGTTCTGGCCCTCGGTCTGACGGCTTGCGGAGCGGGCGGAAGCGCATCGAAATCGAATGACGAAGCCAAGCCGGCCGCTTCCGGCAAATCATCGTCGTACCCTGAGAAGCCCATTGTCATCGTCGCTCCGTCCGGCGCAGGCGGCGGCTGGGACAAGACGGCGCGTTCCATTGCCAAGACGCTCGCCGAAAGCAAGGCGGTCGGTCAGCCGCTCACCGTGGAGAACAAGCCGGGCGGCGGAGGAGCGGTCTTCATGGCCGAATATGCGACCAAGGACAAGAAAGACAATTACAAGCTGTTCGTCAACTCGCCCCCCATTCTGATCAACAACTTGAAGAAGGAAGGCAACAGCCCGTACGGGTACAAGGATACGACGCCGCTGGCGCAGCTTACCCAGGACTATGGCGCGATCGTTGTCAGCGCAAACTCGAAGTTTAAAGATATGCAATCGGTGATCGAAGCGCTGAAGACCGATCCGACGAAGGTAACGGTTGCGGGAGGCTCCGCGCCGGGCTCGATGGATCATCTGATTGCCGTGCTGCCGGCTTACAAGTCAGGAATCGATCCGAAGAAAGTGAAGTACGTTTCGTACGATGGCGGCGGCGAAGCGATGACCTCGCTGCTCGGCGGCAATGCCGACGTGATTGCGACCGACGCTTCCAGCGTAGGCGAGTATGTCAAAGCGGGCAAAGTGCGCGTGCTTGCCGTGACCGCGCCGAGCCGTCTCTCCGGTGAGCTGAAGGACGTCCCGACGCTCAAGGAGCAGGGAATCGACGCCGAGTTTAAGATTTGGCGCGGCATCTTCGGGCCGAAGGAAATGGGCAAGGACGAGCTGGCCTTCTGGGATGCCAAGCTGAAAGAAATGTCCGATTCCGAAGTCTGGAAAAAAGAGCTTCAGGCGAATGTATGGGAGAAAGATTACAAGAACGCGGCCGATTTCAAAGCGTTCCTCGCCCAGCAGGAATCGCAGGTCAAGGACATGCTGACGGCGCTCGGCATGGCGAAATAAGGACAGGGAGGTTGGTCCGATGAGCAAAGCATTTGACCGCACGATGTCCGGCGTTTTTCTCGCGATCGGAACGGCATTCGCTTTCGGCAGTTTATCGATTTCCGGCAGCGCTTACGGCAGCCACGTGGGGCCGAACATCTTTCCGCTGGGCCTTGGCATTCTGCTGATGCTGATCAGCTTGAGGCTGTTCTACGAAACACTGAAATACCCTGCAGCGGACAAAGGGGAAGGCCGTGGAGGGAAGCTGGATTATAAGCGGTTTCTCGTTATGTTGGTTTCGGCGATCGGCTATATCATGGTGCTTGAAGAAATCGGTTATGTGATCAGTACATTCATCTTTCTGATGATTGGCTTTCAAACGATGGAACGGGGAAAATGGCTGTACTCGGCCGTCATTTCCGCAGGCTTTTCCGTCGGCGTCTACTATGTCTATGTCGAATTGCTGAAGGGCACTTTGCCGGGCTTGCCTTCTTGGCTGGGCCTCTGAGCGAAAGCGTGCGAATCGGCAATTGTTCGGACTGCTTGGGAGGGAAGCGCTTTAGATGGATACGTTACAATATTTGCTCAGCGGATTTGCCACGGCGCTGATATGGTACAACTTGCTGTTCGCCTTTGCCGGCGTCTTGATCGGGACGATGGTCGGTGTCCTTCCGGGGATCGGGCCGATCAGCGGGGTCGCTCTGCTGATCCCGGTCACCACCTCGCTTACCAGCGGACTGCCGCCGGAGGCTGCCGCGACCAGCTCGATCATCCTGCTGGCCGGCGTCTATTACGGAGCGATGTACGGCGGCTCGACCACCTCGATTCTGCTCAATACGCCGGGCGAATCGTCTTCCGTCGTCACCGCCTTGGACGGTTACCCGATGGCGAAGCAGGGCCGGGCGGGGGCGGCCCTCTCGATAGCGGCCATCGGCTCCTTCATCGCCGGCTTGATTTCCTTGATCGGACTGGTGCTCCTGGCCGAGCCGCTGTCGAACGTGGCCCTCAAAATGGGCCCCGCCGAGGAATTTTCGCTCATGGTGCTCGGACTGTGCGCGCTGAGCGGACTGGCTGGGAAATCGATCACGAAAGCGCTGCTGATGACCGTATTCGGCTTGGCGCTGGCGACGATCGGGATTGACGCGGTATCCGGCGTCGCACGCTTTTCATTTGACATCCCCGAGCTGTATCAGGGCATCGAGTTTTTGACCGTGGCCGTCGGGATGTTCGCCCTTGGAGAAGTATTCAAGACCATACTTGAAAAGGATGCGGACGCCGGCGAAATCGCCAAAATCAACAGTATCCTGCCGACGAAGCAGGACTTGAAGGACAGCGCGCTGCCGATAGTGCGCGGGTCGCTCGTAGGCTTCTTCAAAGGCATCGTCCCCGGCTCCGGGGCGACCTTGGCCTCATTCCTCTCGTACCTGCTGGAGAAAAAAATCAGCAAGCATCCGGAGAAATTCGGCAAGGGCGCCATCGAGGGCGTCGCCGGTCCGGAATCGGCCAATAACGCCGCTTCCGGCGGTGCCATGATTCCGCTGCTTACGCTCGGCATTCCCGGAACGGGCACGACCGCCGTGCTCATGGGGGCACTCATCATGTACAACGTGCAGCCGGGTCCGCTTCTGTTCGAGGATCATCCGGGCATCGCTTGGGGCCTCATCGCGAGCATGTTTATCGGCAATGTCATGCTGCTGCTGCTCAATATGCCTTTGGTGAAGGTGTTTGCCAAAATTATCGAAACGCCGGCGAAATACTTGATTCCGATTATCGTGACGATCTCCATCTTCGGAGTATATGCCGTGCAGATGTCCGTCTTTCATTTGCTGCTGCTGCTTGCATGCGGGGTTGCCGGCTATTTTCTTTCCAAACACGACTACCCGATTGCGCCCCTTGTTCTCGGGCTGGTTCTCGGACCGATGATCGAAAACAATATGCGGCGGGCGCTAACGATTTCGAGCGGCGATTTTTCGATCTTCGTCATGAAGCCGGTTTCCTTGATCTTCCTGATTATCGCCGTACTGTGGCTCGCCATTCCGTTTGTGATGAAGCTGCGCGGCAAAAAGGTAATCGTTAACGAAGAAGCGTAAGGCGGGGCGAATCCGTTCCGACACAATCCCCGGGCAGGTTCAGTTTATTGGGCCCCCGGGGATTTATATCGGTTGGACAGGATATGGTATTATAGGAAGAAGGGGGAATTTATGCGCTTACAAACGAAGTTGATTTTGCTCATATGTACACTCCTTTTTTCCGTGCTTGCGGTGGCGGCGGCCGTGGTCGAATATATGGTGACGTCGATGATGGAAGACCAGATCGGCACCCGGGCGCTCAAGGTGGCGGAGACGGTGGCGGCCATCCCCGAAATCCGGGAGGCGTTCAAGCTTGCGGATCCGTCGTCCGTTATTCAGCCGCTTGCCGAGCAAATTCGCGAGAAAACAGGCGCTTTGTACTTGGTCATCGGCAACCGCGAAGGCATACGCTACTCCCATCCGCTGCCCGAGCGGATCGGCAAAGAAATGGTCGGCGGCGACAACGGTCCGGTGCTTGAAGGGAAGTCGATCATCTCCAAGGCCGAAGGCTCCATGGGGCCTTCGCTGCGCGGGAAGGTGCCGGTCCGGGCCGGGAACGGGGACGTAATCGGCATCGTATCGGTGGGATTTCTAGTGGACGATATTAACCGTTGGGACGATGTGTATCAGTGGCGGATTTTGCTTATTTCCCTTGCTGCCCTTGTCGTAGCGATGGCGGGAGCCGTGGTGATTGCCAGAGGCGTCCGCCGTTCGATTCACGGTTTGGAGCCGGAAGAAATCGGAACGCTGTATATGGAGAAGAAAGCCATTCTCGAATCGATCCGCGAAGCGATACTCGCGGTGGACCGCAACGGCTTGATCACCTTGGCGAACCAACAGACGCTGCGCATTCTGGGGCTCCCCGATGATACCGAGCTTATCGGCAAGCCGATCCGGGATATCGTCCCGAAGTCCCGGCTGCTCACGGTGATTCGCACCGGCCGGTCCGAATTCGACGTGGAGATGATTATGCACGGTCAGGAGGTTGTTGCGAACCGGGTGCCGGTGTTTAATAGGCAAAATGAAGTCATCGGCGCCGTAGTCAGCTTCCGCAGCAAGTCGGAGGTGTACCGGCTCGCGGAGGAGCTGTCCCAGGTCAAGCGGTTCGCCGAGGGGCTGCGGGCGCAGACCCATGAATATTCCAATAAGCTGTACGTCATCTCCGGGCTTATCCAGCTCGAAATGTATCAAGAGGCCGTCGAGATGATTTCCAAGGAAACGGACGTGCATCAAAATTTCATTCAGTTTATTATGCGGGAAATTCCCGATCCGGTGATCGGAGGATTGTTAATCGGCAAATATAATCGCGCCCACGAGCTCAAAATCAACCTCGAGATCGATCCCGAAACCTCGTTCAAGGATGTGCCGGCCCGGGTGGACAGAGATCTTCTCGTCACCATCATCGGAAATTTAACGGACAATGCCATGGAAGCGCTGCTCGATTATTGTGCCGCCGAGGAGAAGAAGGTTACCTTGTTTCTGAGCGATTACGGAGAAGATCTCATGATCGAATGCGAAGACAACGGTCCCGGCATCCCGGACGAATGGGCGGAGAACATTTTCCAGAAAGGCGTGTCGAGCAAAGAGGGCGAGCACCGGGGCATCGGGCTAGCGTTGGTCAAGCATGCCGTGGATAAGCTCGGCGGCCGGATTCTGCACGAACCGTCGGGAGAGGGCGGTACCGTGTTCTCGGTTGTCATTCCGAAACGGATCGAAGAACCGAAGAAAGGGGAAGAAACTTGAAGGCTGACGCTGCGAATACAACGCCGTCGATCCGCGTGCTGATCATCGAAGACGATGAGCGGATCGCGGAGATTAACCGGCGCTTCGTTGAGAAAGTGCCGGGCTTCGACGTTGTCGGCATAGCGACCGACGAGCCGCAGGCGCTGGAGCTCATGAGCGTGCTGGAGCCGGATCTGGTGCTGCTCGACATTTATTTTCCGGAGACCAGCGGGCTTGAGCTGCTTCGTACGATCGGCCAGCAGCATCGGCAGGCGGACGTCATCATGATTACCGCAGCCAAAGAGGTCGAAGCCGTGCGGGAAGCGATCCGTGGCGGCGTGTTCGATTACATCATGAAGCCGGTGCTATTCAGCAGAATGCAGGAGACGCTGCTGCGGTACGAATCGTTTCACCGGACGATCAAGCAGCTTTGTCAGGCTAACGCTTCGATCAGTCAGGACGAGATCGACCGGCTGCTCCAGGGCAGCGCAAAAAAAGAAGCCCCCGGTCCGGGAGCTCCTCTGCCCAAGGGCATCGACAAGCTGACGCTGGATAAAATCGTCCAAGCGATTTCCGAGGCGAACGCGCCGCTTACCGCGGAAGAAACGGCGAAGCGGGTCGGCGTCAGCCGCTCTACGGCCAGACGCTACCTGGAGCATCTGGCGGAGGAAGGGCAGCTTCGCGCCGATTTGTCTTACGGGGATGTCGGCCGCCCGGAGCGGGTATACTTCCAGAAAAATAAATGAGATAAATAATTTATTCCATTAAATACTTTTCCGTCAAAATCGACAGCAGCTGGATGCCGACTTCATTGTGCCCGCCTTCGGGGATGATGAGGTCGGCATATTTTTTGGACGGCTCGATGAAGGCTTCGTGCATCGGCTTGACCGTCGTCAAATATTGGTCGTACACGGATTGGATCGACCGTCCGCGCTCCTCGATATCGCGCAGCACTCTGCGCAGAATCCGTACGTCCGGATCGGTGTCCACGAATACCTTGATGTCCAGAATGCCGCGCAGGTGCTCGTCCGACAACACGTGGAGCCCCTCGATAATGACGATCTTGTTCGGCTTCAGTTCCACGTTGCGGGTGGTTGAACGCGCATGCTTGGAAAAATCGTAGACGGGCGCAGTCACAACCATTTGTTTTTTAAGCTGCTTCAAATGCTCCAGCAGCAACTCGTTATCGAAGGCGAACGGATGGTCGTAATTGATCGATTCCCGTTCCGTGAAGGATATATGCGAGTGATCCTTGTAATAATTGTCCTGCGAAATAAACGTCACTTTGTCGGATCCGAGCCGGTCGATGACGGAGCGTGCGACCGTCGTTTTGCCCGAACCTGTGCCTCCTGCGATACCGATGATTAACATAAAGGGGAAAATGCCTCCTGCCGCGTAAGATCAAACTTCAATTTTAGTATTGTAGCACAAATGCCCTTGGAACACGAGTCCGGTCGGATGCTGTCACATATTCTTCGGAGCTTTTGGCAAAATAACGCTGTTGCCGAATAGTTCAAGACAAAGGGGCGAGAACGGATGAGTGTACAGACTTTGCAACGACCCGGCACGACGCTTCCGGGGCTGCAAGACAAAGTCGCGGTCGTGACCGGCGCCGGTTCCGGGATCGGCCGCGCCGCCGCCATGGCTCTGGCCAAGCAGGGAGTGAAGGTATGCCTGCTCGATCTGCTGAACGAGCGTACGGAGCAGGTCAAGCAGGAGCTGGCAGCCATGCAGGCGCAGGCGATCACGGTGGACGTGGACGTATCCGATCCGCTGCGGGTGAAGCAAGCGATCGATACGGCGGCGGGAACATGGGGGCGGCTTGACGTCGTCTTTGCCAACGCGGGGATTAACGGCGTGCTGGCGCCGATCGAGGATATGAAGCCGGAAGACTGGGACCATACGCTGTTCGTCAATTTGAAAGGGACGTTTCTGTGGGTGAAATATGCGATTCCTCATATGAAGCAGAAGGGCGGCAGCATCATCGTGACCAGCTCAATCAACGGCAGCCGCGTCTTCTCGAATATCGGGATGTCGGCGTACAGCACGTCCAAGGCGGGCCAGATCGCTTTTGCAAAGATGGCGGCGCTTGAGCTTGCCCGTTATAAAATCCGGGTTAACGCCGTCTGTCCGGGTTCGATCAAAACGCACATTAATCAAAGCACGCATCCGTCGCCCGAGCTGGAGAAAGTCAAGATCAAGGTGGAATATCCGGAGGGCAGCCAGCCCTTGGAGCACGCTCCCGGACAACCGGAGCAGGTGGCGGATTTGGTCGCTTTTCTGGCGTCTGATGCTTCAAGCCACATCACCGGAACGGAGATCTTCATTGACGGGGCAGAGTCGTTGATTTGATGCTCTGGCGACAGGACGATAAAGCCCGAATACCGCAAAGGAGGTAACCAAGTGATCGTAGAAAGCGAGCTGCAAGCCGCCAGGGAGAAGCTCTCCCCATTGCCTGACATCGCGCCTTTGTCGTCTGACGATTTTCGCGATTTGGTAAAACGGAGAGCCGTTTCGGTTTTACATCTGACGCCCGATGAACAGGCATGGGCGACCAACGAAGAGCTGAGAAGAGAAACCGAGCGGCGGCTGCTTGAGAAAATCAACCGGGACAGTAATCTGCTGCCGGTTGATTTTTTAAGCAAAGGGGTGGAAAGAGCGAAGGCGGTCGGCCGCATCATGACTCCGTCCGGGTTGGGAACAGGGTTCCTTATCGATCGGGGAGTGATCATGACGAACAATCACGTGCTTCATGATATCGAGGAGGCCGGACTCAGCTTCATCGAATTCGATTACGAAGAAAACAAGAATGTCATTAAGGTCAAGCTGAAGCCGAGCGAGTTGTTCATAACGGTTAAGGAACTGGACTTTACGATCGTCGCTTGCGAGTCCGCAGGAATTGAGCAAATCACGCCGGTTAAGCTGCTGAGAAGTCCGACCACGATTACGCGCGGCGAATACGTCAACATTATTCAGCACCCCAGAGGCCGGAAAAAAGAAATCGCCTTGCAGGATAATACCGTAAGCTACGTGTACGATAAAGTCATTCATTATTCAACGGATACGGAAGCGGGCTCGTCCGGCGCAGCCGTATTCAATAATAAATGGGAGCTGGTCGCCCTTCACCGCGCCGGCTTGAACGAAACGACGCCGCTTAACGAAGGAGTACGCATTTCTGCTATTGTGAGCAAGCTGATCTCAATGGCCCACAGGGGAGATACCGGAGCCGCCCGCATCACGAGAACGCTGGAGGACCGCTCGCCTTATTTGGGTTATTACGATGTGGCAGGGTTGATCGATAGTCAAGAAGCGCTGCTCGAAGTTGAGGTGCCTTCCTACAAAGGAGACAAGCGATTTGCCGACATCGGGTTTTGGAATATCGAGCACTTTAACAACACCTCGGATAGGCGAAGGATCAAAGACGTAGCACGGGTTGTCGCAAATTTGTCCATGGACGTTCTGGGCTTGGTGGAAGTTGAGAGAGGAGCGCTGGACCGTCTTATTGAAGCTATAAAACAACACAACGGCACGGTGATGAAATATGTTTACCTGGATTCGACCGGCAATCAGGATCTAGCCGTTCTGTATGATACGGCTACGACGGTAGTGGAGCTGAGAGACGATATCAACCGGAAATATTCCGATCTGCTTCATTCCACCGTTGCTAACAAGCCTGCTTTTCCGCAGCAGCGGGAACCGCTGTTCGCTAAATGTACGATCAAGGAAGAAGGCAAGGATGTCGAGTTCCTTATGATCGTCGTTCATCTGAAAGCGATGAGGGACCCCGAAAGCACGGAAAGACGCAAATTGGCGGCGGAAATCATCTCCGTGATCATCGAGGATTTGAAGCGCGACGAAGCGTTTCGGCATCTTCCTATCGTGCTTGGCGGCGATTTGAACGACGATGCGGGCAGTGTCTCTTTATCGCCGATTATGAATTCTCCGTCCTTGGTTACGTTAACGCGTGACGATGCGGATGCCGGTCACATTTCTTATCTGGAAGATCCGTTTTCCTTAATCGACCATATCATCGTGAGCCGGGATATGAATGTCGGGTCCATTCAGCAGGATGATGCGGCTATCGTCAGACTGGACCAAAGCGTGCAGCAGTTTGTAAAAGATATATCCGACCACGCTCCTCTGGTTCTTAGGGTGATTTATCGGGACGAGGAAGCGCTGGCTTTGCCGGGCTTGCTCCCGCGGTTGCCAAGCGTTCAATTCATGGCCGGCAGCACGCTTGAGCGGACGATGCTTAAACTGGAGCTGAACCGCAGTCACCTGGAAAACGAACGGATTTACTATGACGAAGAGAAAGACAGGCTGAGCATCGTAGATTATTACCGTTCCGTCAACCTGCGGTCCGGGAGCGGGGAGGAGCTGTTCCGGGATCTTCATCGTCTTCTGCTTCACTCGCATACGAACGTTTTAGCTTACGACCGAAGCCGGTCCGAGCTGTATTCCTGGGTCGATTTAAGAGAGGACGGAAAGCTTCGGAGTCTCTATTCCAGCCGGGATCTGGATCCCGAGCGTTTGATTCGCGAAGACTATGTATTCGAACAACAGAAGAGGGAGTTTCTTGAAGCATTGCCTCATTTGGAACGGATGAATGCCGAAGAGCTGCAGCACATGTTGGACGAAAAATTCCAATTTAACGTTGAGCATGTCGTTCCTCAGTCCTGGTTCGGCAAACGAAACCCTATGCTCGGCGATATGCACCACCTGTTCGTCTGTGAAGCGGATTGCAACAGCTTTCGAGGAAACGTGCCGTATTTCGATTTTGCCGACTACACGCCCGAAGCGTATCAAGAAACGATTCGAAACGAATGCGGCAAAAGAGGCGGAACGATCAAATTCGAGCCGGAAAACGGAAAAGGCGAGGCGGCGAGAGCCGTGCTCTATTTTCTGCTCCGCTACCCCGGGAAAATCAACGGGAACCAACGGATACGGATCGATATCGAGATGCTGCTTTCATGGCATAGGGAGCATCCGGTGACGATGCATGAGAAGCACCGGAATCGGGCGATATTTGAGCTGCAAGGAAACCGCAATCCCCTCATCGACTTTCCCGAAGCGGCGGATCGAATCCGTTTCGAGCTGGGGCTCTAAGCCGCACCGGCCGGACAGGTAGCGCGGGGAAGCCTTTTATGGTATGCTCGCTTCAAGGTCTAAGCTCCGTTCGGTTCGGAACGTTCGAGGCAATCCGCCGAACAGCTGCCTACGGCTCTGGGAGGGGGAAAGAGCATGAACGAATTTATCAAGATTAAGGAGCTGGAAGGGGATCTGAAAATTTCTCATAAAAAGAGGGATTTCGGACTAACGGTCTCGACCAAAGAACTCGTTTTCCAAAAGCCGCATGTCAATTATCATATCAAGCTTGAAGATATTATCAGCATCCTGCCGTACGAGCCGCCGTCCGGTGCCCGTCCGATTACGTTCCAAAAAAACGGCTCCGCCGGAAGCGAAACCGTCAGTATGCACTCCGGAATGCCGCACTACCGCTTGTACGTGAAAGAAGCGACGGTGCATAACCGCAGCGGCATATTTCGCCTTGACGGCGTACAGTTCGTATTGCCGATTTTGCGCGATTTGCTGCTCGCGATTTCCCAGTACGGCGGCCTTAAGAGCATTACTTGACGGCTTTTCCATATCCGGCCCTGTTGCAAAGCTATGCTGGCAGCAGGGCTTTTTGCGGCGAAAATTGCAAAACCCGCCGGAAACGGAATTCCGCGGGCTTTGCCGAGCGTATTGCCTTTTAAAAAGCCTAGTCCGTCACATAAATAACGTATTCCTTAACCGGCTTTCCGTTTTTAAGCTGGATCAACAGAGAATCGCCATGTCCGGTTCCTTCCAGATACCATACGCCTTTCTTTTTGTACACTATGGCGTTTTCTCCCTGGACTTTGTAGGTATACCCCGAAGCAGAGTATAACTCTCTGACTTCGCCTTTATTCATGTACCAAGGATCTTCATAGTATGCTTGGCTTACTGCCGATGGAGAAGCAGAAGCAGGCTCGGTTGCCGCCATGCTCGCCGTAGGCGAGAGGGCGCTTGCGAAAACGGCTGCGGTAAGACTTAAGACTGCGAATGTTTTTTTCATACGGCGTTCCTCCTGAATTAAATTGTATTTCTATTGCATCATATACCAATTAGTGGGGATGTATGGGTTTATGGAACATCTCGTAGAAAAACGGACATTTCTTGTGAAAAGAATGTCGAATTTCGTATGCTAGTCCTACGGTTCGTTACCTAGTATAATATATAGAATGCATGAGTATCGAAGGAGGAATGACGATGAATTCGTTTGATTTTCATAATCCGACCAAAATCCTGTTCGGCGCGGGCAAGCTGGAGCAGTTGGGCGAGCAAGTAGCTGCCTGCGGCAGCAAAACAGTCCTGCTCGTTTATGGCGGCGGAAGCATCAAAAAGACCGGCTTGTATGACCGCGTCCTCACGCAGCTTGCCGGGGCCGGTGTCCGCACCGTGGAACTGCCCGGCGTCGAGCCGAATCCCCGGGTCACAACGGTGCGCAAGGGAATCGAATTGTGTCGCGCGGAAGGCGTCGACTTAATCCTGGCCGTAGGCGGAGGCAGCGTAATCGACGCAGCCAAGGCCGTTGCCGTCGGCGTCCCGTATGAGGGAGACGTCTGGGATTTTCTGATGCGGAAAGCGAAAATTACGGCAGCGCTGCCGCTCGGCACAGTGCTGACCTTATCGGCAACGGGCTCCGAAATGAACGGCAACGCCGTCATCACCAACTGGGAAGAAAAGCGGAAGAAATCGTTCGCCAGCATCTATGCTTATCCTAAATTTTCCATCCTGGATCCGACGCTGACGTACACGGTGCCTGCGGATCAAACGGTGAACGGGATCGTGGACATGATGTCGCACGTCTTCGAGCAATATTTCAGCCTCACGCCGGATACGCCTCTGCAGGAGCGGCTCTGCGAGTCGATCCTGCAAACGATTATCGAGAACGGCGAACGGGCACTCGCCGAGCCGGAGCAATACGAGGCCCGAGCGAATCTGATGCTGTGCGGCACATATGCGCTGAACGGCGGCATGATCAGCGTCGGCGTGCAGACCGACTGGGCGACGCACGCCATCGAGCACGAGGTGAGCGCAATCTATGATATTGCGCATGCGGCGGGGCTTTCCGTTTTGTTCCCGAACTGGATGAAATATGTGTACGCTAGCCGTCCGGACCGGTTCGTGCAGTTTGCCGTCCGGGTGTGGAACATCGATCCGGCAGGCAAAAGCGACGAAGAAATTGCGTTGGCCGGCATTCAGGCGACGCGGGATTACTTTACGCGCATCGGCGCGCCTGCCCGTTTGGCCGATCTCGGTATCGGGGACAGCGAAATCGGGCGAATGGCGAAGGAAGCCGTCAAGTTCGGTCCGATCGGATCGTTCAAGGTCTTGCATGAGGACGATGTGAAGGCTATTCTGCAGCTAAGCTTATAAGAGGGAAGAAGACTCATCATGAAATCGACGACCTCTGAGCGAATCAACCATACGATCTTTGTGCTGGTCACTTTGCTTTATTGGTGCTCGCTCTATGTTTACGTTCCGATCCTGTCCCCGTACCTCGATCATCTAGGCGCATCTTACACCATGGCCGGGATCGTGCTCGGCAGCTACGGTCTGACGCAGATCGTGCTGCGTCTTCCGCTCGGGATCACGTCCGACCGTTTCAAGAGCCGGAAGCCGTTCATTCTGCTCGGCATGCTCTGCACCGCGTCCAGCTGCCTATGCTTCGCCTTGGGCGAGCAGCTTGGCTGGGCGTTCGCCGGCCGCGTCCTGTCGGGGGTAGGCGCCTCGACGTGGGTAGCTTTTACCGTCATGTATGCCGGATTATACCGTGGCGAACAGGCGACCCGCGCAATGGGCACGATCAGCCTGCTTACTGTCGCCGGGCAGCTTTTCGGCATGAGCATGAGCGGCTACTTGGTCAAATGGGGTGGGTGGAACGCCGCATTTTGGACCGGGGCGATTATCGGTCTGGCTGGTCTGGCGCTTGCTTTCCTGTTGAAGGAGCCGAAGGAGAGCGGCGAACGGGCTGCGATGCGCTTCGCCGACCTTGCGCCGGTGATGAAGGACAAGCTGCTGCTCAAGGTTTCTTCGCTGTCCATTTTGGCGCACAGCGTCTTATTTATTACGATGTTCGGATTTACTCCCTCGTACGCCTTGTCGCTAGGGGCGGACGAAGCCGGGCTGACGCTGCTTGTATTTGCTTTCATGATTCCGCACGCGGTCAGCTCGTTTATGACCGGAAAACGGTTTGCCCCGCGCTTCGGGGCGTGGAACGTCGTGCTGCTCGGCTTTGCGGTCAGCGCCGTATGCTCGGCGGCAACGTCGCTGGTTCCGGGCTTCGGGCTGCTGCTGCTAACGCAGGCGGTTAACGGATTTTTCCAGGGGCTGCATTTCCCGCTGCTCCTGGGGCTCTCGATTCAGCACATTCCGGAACAAAAGAGGGCTACGGCAATGGGACTGTATCAGGCGGTCTACGCCATCGGCATGTTTGCGGGGCCGTTCTTGGCCGGCGGCTTGAACGAGTGGGCGGGACTCAAGAGCGGTTTCTATTTGGCCGGGGTACTCGGGTTGAGCGCCGTGGGCTTGACCTTGTTCTGGTTCAGGCCCCGCCGGCAGCTGAGCGATGCTTCTCAAGCATCGCTCAGCAGATAATGCGTATGAAAAAAGCACCGGAAACGGTGTTTTTTTCATACCCGGCTTGTTTCAAGTAGGGGACTCCAGCCGCTTGCCGCCAACGCCCTTTTATAAAATAGGCTGTCGCATCCTGACGAGAAACCACACTTCTTGCACAAGCCGCGCATCTACTAATACTATCAACTTTAAGGAGAGGTGATTGTATGGCTTGTGGTTGCGGCTGCTCGAGGCGAAAGGGGATGGCCAAGGCGGTGAACCGGAGAACCGGTCAATCGGGGGCGTGCCCCTGTAAAGTAAATAATGCGGGGCTCAGGTTCCGAAGCAGAAGAGGAAATCTGCTGACGTTCGAGGTCGTCTACAGCTCCCAATGCACTCCATGTACAAGCAGCCCCCTCATTACGTTCTTCATTCCAAAAGTATTCCGCGGCAAAGCGCGTATCGTGAAGGTTGATCAAGTACTGGTTACCGTAGCGGCAACCTCTCTGGCCGATTTCGTGCTGGCGGCCAAAGTTCAGAATCGCTGCATCAGACCGTTGTCCGAACGGAAGTGCGTGTTCAAAGTCGTGTCGACTTGCTCGCAAACCAGAAAGCTTCGTATCATTAACGGAAAACGGGTCAGCGATTTCTGCCTGACCTAGATCTCAGTCGGTACAGCCGCGTCCGCGAGCCGGGAAATACAATGAAACGGGCAGGGGAAACCCTGCCCGTTTGTCGTTCCGTCCTGTTTATATAAAGCGTGTGGAAACCGTTCGGCCTTCCTGCACATAAACCCGGGGAACCCGGGCGCCGATGCCGCACACGATCTCATAATGAATCGTATGCGCATGGCTTGCGACATCGGCGGCGGTTACCTTGTCTTCCGGCGTACCAAAAAGCAAAACCTCGTCGCCGAGCTTCGCGTCCGGAATAGAGGTAACGTCAAGCATCAGCTGATCCATGCAGATCGTTCCGGCTATCGGCGCAGACTGCCCGCGTACCGTCGCGGTTCCCTTGTTGGAGAGCGCCCGTGGCATACCGTCTGCGTATCCGATCGGCACCGTGGCAATTTTGGTATCTTTATCGGAGGCAAAGGTGCAGCCGTAGCTGACCGGCTCCAACGCCGGAACGTCCTTGAGCGATACGATTTGCGATTTGAGCCGCATGGCCGGCTTAAGGGGAGCGCCTGCGATCACGCCTCGTACCGAAGGCTTCAAGCCGTACAGTCCGATCCCGACGCGAACCATGTCCAAATGCATATGCGGATAAGCAATCGTTGCCGCGGTGTTGCAGCAATGCCAGAGAGGGACGGAAACACCGGCTTCCTCAAAAGCGCCGCGAAATTCGAGAAACCGGGCAAATTGCAGCTCCGTGTAAGCCGGACTCGGATGATCTGCATTGGCAAAATGCGTAAATGCGCCTTCCAGCGTCACATAAGGGCTCTCGTTCGCACGGCGGGCGAGCCGCAGCGCGGCATCTGCCGACGTAACACCGAGACGGTTCATCCCGGTCTCCATCTTGAGGTGAATCCGGGCTGCCCGGCCCAAGCTTTCCGCTTCGCGCATCACCGCTTCAAGCGCCTCGTCGCGAAACACCGTCAGCGTCACATCGGCCGCAACGGCCTCCCGGATTGCTTCCGGGGGCGTGTAGCCGAGCACAAGGATCGGAGCGGCAATGCCCGCCGACCGCAGACGGAGCGCTTCATCCAGAAAAGCGACCCCGAGGCGGTCCGCACCGGCGCTCAATGCCGTCCTGGCGGTTTCCACCGCGCCGTGGCCGTACCCGTTCGCTTTGACCACCGCCATCCACTGGCAGCCGGGCCGGACAAGCGAATGGAAGTAAGCCGCGTTCGATGCGATGGCATCGAGCGAGATTTCGGCCAGCGTCGGCCGGTGGCTAAAGCTGCCGTCCCAATCGGCGTCGTCCGGCTCGGGCCTAATCGAACGGGGGAGCTCTTCGTGCGGCTCCACAATGCTATCGTTCCTTGTGTGCATGTTGTGCTGCTCCTTCGTGTTGATTTGCGGAATAAATAATAATCTCCCCCAAAGTAGGGGGAGTTTTGCTTAGTTTCGGCTGGATACCGTTTCCAACGCTTTGTGCGCAGGCACATAATCGTAATTCAGATCTTTTGCTACCGCTTCGTACGTGATGGCGCCGCCTGCCGTGGTGAGACCTTTGGTCAAGGCCGGGCTGTCTGCGATCGCTTGCTTCACGCCTTTTCCTGCGATTTGCAGCGCATACGGAATCGTCACGTTCGTCAGTGCGATGGTGGAGGTGTTCGGAACCGCCCCCGGCATATTGGCTACCGCATAATGGACCACGCCGTGCTTGACATACGTAGGCGCATCGTGGGTCGTGATGCGGTCAACCGTGGCGAAGATGCCGCCCTGATCGATCGCGACATCGACAACGACGGAGCCTGGCGACATGCTGCGCACCATATCTTCGCTAACCAGCTTAGGCGCTTTGGCCCCTGGAATGAGCACCGCTCCGATGACGAGATCGGATTGACGGACCGCTTCGGCAATGTTATAAGGATTGGACATCAGCGTCTGAATTTGCGGACCGAATTGGTCGTCAAGCTGACGGAGCCGGTCTGCGCTCAAATCGATCACCGTCACATCCGCGCCTAAGCCGACAGCGATTTTGGCCGCGTTCGTGCCGACTACGCCGCCGCCGATGACCGTGACTTTCGCCCGCTGTACTCCGGGGACGCCCGCAAGCAGCACGCCTTTTCCGCCATAAGGCTTCTCCAGGAACTGCGCTCCGATTTGCGTCGCCATCCGGCCGGCAACTTCGCTCATCGGAGTCAAAAGCGGCAGCGTACGGTTGACTTCAACCGTTTCGTAAGCAATGGAAACGACACCTGATTTCGTCAAGGCCGCGGCCAATTCCGCATCGGCGGCCAAGTGCAGGTAGGTGAACAAGATCAAGCCTTCCCGGAAATAACCGTATTCGGAAGCAAGAGGTTCTTTGACCTTCATGATCATTTGGGATTTTTCCCAAACCTCTTGTGCGGCATCGGCCATCAGGGCTCCGGCTGCTGCATATTGCTCGTCCGTGAAGCCGCTGCCAAGGCCTGCTCCTTTTTCAATATACACGCTATGGCCCGCCTGTACAACGGTGGATACGCCCGCAGGCGTAATGGCTACGCGGTTTTCATTGTTTTTAATTTCTTTGGGTACGCCGATAATCATTATTGCCATCTCCCTCGATAATGTGGTTGGATCGTTTCGGTAAGCTGAGTATATCGAACAAATCCGGCGGTTTTCTTCGTGAAACGAGCTGAAAAGAATTGGATGCGTTTGTGTTTTTTCACAAAACGTAAGCGTTTTCGCAGGTGGGACGGGCACGTTTGTGCAAAGTAACAAATCGGCGCAATCATTTTTGAGTAACAAGACAAATGCAGACGGGAACGAGTGTGCTACGATTTAGACATCAATTCGTCACAAAAGCGAATGTAAGCGCATACCGTGTGCCGCGTGCAAGTTTTTGGTAAAATAGTAAGCACAGTCGTTTTCGCCGGGGCGAATCGGCTTGCGGCAGATTCATAAGGAGGGAAGCAACAGACAGAAGCAAGTCTCTATCCTTAAAGGCAAGAAGTTATGCACGTATAAGCCTGGAAACTAACTATCGGAGGAGATTTTTTGTGAAAAACAACAATGAATTGAAACGGGGACTGGAGCAAAAGCACATTACATTAATGTCGCTTGGCGCAGCAATCGGCGTCGGCTTGTTTTTGGGCTCCGCATCGGCAATCAAGGTGGCCGGTCCTGCGATTCTGATCGGATACATGATCGGCGGGCTTGCGATGTTCTTCATCATGCGGGCACTGGGGGAGATGGCCGTTCAGAAGCCGGTGGCGGGCTCGTTCAGCCGTTACGCTCGAGACTACATGAGCCCTGTGTTCGGCTTCTTGACCGGATGGAACTATTGGTTTATCTGGGTCGTGACGTGCATGGCCGAAATTACCGCCGTCGGGATTTATATGGAGTACTGGTTCCCGGGCATTCCGAGATGGATTTGGGCATTGGCCGCGCTGGTCATCATGAGTCTGGTCAACCTGATTGCCGTCCGAGCGTACGGCGAGCTGGAATTTTGGTTTGCGCTCATTAAAATCATCACCATCATCTTCATGATCGTGGTCGGCGTCGGCATGATCGTATTCGGTCTGGGGAACGGGGGCGTCGCGGTCGGAATCAGCAACTTGTGGAGCCACGGAGGTTTCTTTGCAAATGGCTGGTCGGGTGTGCTGCTTGCGATGCAAATGATCATGTTCGCTTATCTTGGAATCGAGATGATCGGAGTAACGGCGGGGGAAGTCAAAGACCCAGCGAAAGCGCTCACACGGGCGATTGACAACGTATTCTGGCGCATTCTCATTTTCTATGTCGGCGCGCTGTTCGTCATCATGTCGATTTATCCGTGGACGGAAATCGGTCTCAAAGGCAGCCCGTTCGTCATGACCTTCGAGAAGCTGGGCATTCCTTACGCCGCCGGCATCATCAACTTCGTCGTGCTGACCGCCGCGCTTTCGTCCTGCAACAGCGGCATTTTCAGCAACGGCCGCATGCTGTACAATTTGGCGCAGCAAGGGGAGGCGCCCGCAAGCTTCGAGAAGCTGTCCCGTTCGGGCGTACCGTCCCGCGCGATTATTGTCTCTGCTTTCTTCCTGCTGATCGGCGTCGTGCTCAACTACATCGTTCCGGAAAAAGCGTTCACCATGGTGACCAGTATCGCTACGTTTGCTGTCATTTGGGTGTGGGCTGTCATATTGATCTCGCAAATCCGCTTCCGCAAGAAGCTTTCGGCCGATCAAGCCTCCAAATTGATCTACAAAATGCCGTTTGCGCCTTACAGCTCTTACGTCGTTCTCGCATTCCTTGTGTTCGTGGTTGGGATTATGGCTTACACCCCGGATACCCGGATTGCGCTGGTGGTCGGTCCGATCTGGTATGCGATCCTGCTCGTGGTTTATTTCGTGAAAAAGAAAAAAAGCGCCTCTCCGGCCGGATCGAACGGCATGGAGAGACGCGTAGACGACGGTGCCACACAGGTATAGTCAAAGGGATACGAATGGATCAGGAGGACATGAGCTTATTGGTCTTTAGATCAATGTAAAGCGCAACCTTCTGATCCATGCTTTTTAAGTCGATCTCGCCGATTTCGGCAATCCGGGACAAGCGGTAGTTCATCGTATTGGTGTGGATATGAAGCGCGGCAGCGGCCTCCTTGGCGTTGCTGTCGTGCGTCAGAAACGTCTCCAGCGTATCCAGCAGATTCGTATGATGGTCGCGGTCATACTCTTTAAGCCGCTGCAAGTGGCGGTTCACCATCCGGTGGGACTGCTTGTATTCATAAATAGGGGGCAGAAACCGGTAAAAGCCCAGATCTTCGTAGTGGTGAATTTTCGTTTGATTCGGGAACAGCTTCTTCAGCCGCAACAGCGTGAGCGCTTCGCGGTAGCTCGTCTCGACCTTGCCGTATTCTTCGTACAG
This sequence comes from Paenibacillus ehimensis NBRC 15659, assembly GCF_004000785.1. Lineage (GTDB taxonomy): Bacteria > Bacillota > Bacilli > Paenibacillales > NBRC-103111 > Paenibacillus_G > Paenibacillus_G ehimensis. Next base: position 54,744 of record NZ_BILX01000022.1, read on the forward strand.
AGAGCCGCAGGCTGCGGCCATCGCGGATACGCGAAACCGATCCTGCATCTGCTTGGCAAAATGATTGATAAAGCTGCTGGCATGCTCTTTCCAGGACGTCGATTCGGAAGGGGAAGCGAGCAGGATGAAGTGGTGGTGATCCGCCGCATGGCATACGACGGAGATGCGCTGCGTCACCGACATCAAATAGCGGATTTGCTGGAGCCGATGATCATCGATCGATTCGGGAAATTCGAACACCATGACGTAAAAAGCGGGGGGCAGCGTCAAATGGATTTGAGCCGCTTTGTCCCGGACCGCCGCTTCGGTAGTCAGGTGCCCCGTAAGCAGCTGCCAGAAAAACTCCTGATAGCCTTCCTCCTGCTTGCGTTTGCGCGTTTGAATCTGCAGCAGCTTTTGTTTGGCCGTTTGCGCGGCCTTTTTTAATTGCTGCATGCCGTTATCGTCGATGGGCTGCTCTACCTCAAGCGCCCATATATATCCGAGAACTTCCTCATCTTTGCGAATGGCGACGGCAACGCGGTCCCCGAGACCGATATCCGTAATGGAAGCGATCCGGACCGGTTCGTCGGACTTCATGAGCTGCGGAATAACCCCTTGCCTCCATAAGCTTTGCACAACCTTCTCGGGCACCCGCCGGCCGATAATGGTCGCGATGCGGGCTTCGTCCGTCTGCCGGTCGTGCGCGCTATAGGCGACAAGCCGATGGTTGGCGTCTTCAATCGTAACCGGGCAGCGAAGCACCTCGCTGATGGTTTCGGCTAACGTTTCCAGACTGTCGAAATGCTGATCGAAGGGCCCTTTTTCGGCGGTCATGCTTCATTTCTCCTTTTTAAAGTTTCGGGTGGCAGCGGTACCATTTTAACTATAAACAAATTTTTTTGTCATGGGAATCCCCCGGAGGGGATCAAAATTTAACTGCATCGTGATATAATGGACGAACACCTATTCTCATGGAAAGGGATTTACTATGTCGCTTCGTCAGCTTGTAATCATTGTAGGAATTACCGTGCTTGGCATCGCTGCGGCCTATATGGCGCAAATTCCGGTCGTGTTCGGCTTTTCGGCAGGGCTGCTGGCTCTTATTTTGATTTCGCTCCGCAGCGGAATTGGAGGAAAAGAGCTTGGTGCCGGGATCCTGGAAGGGGTTCGCCGCACTAAGGAAGTCGTCTGGCTTCTTCTGCTTGTCGGCATGATTCTGCCTTGTTGGGCGATCAGCGGGACGTTGGACGAGCTGATTCAATGGGCGCTTGCCGTCGTGCAGCCGCAGTATGCGCTGACCTTTTCGTTTCTGATCTGCGCGTCCGTATCCATGATTCTCGGGACCTCGACGGGTACGCTAAGCGCGGTCGGCGTTCCGCTCATCGGCATGGCGATCCATGTGGGCGTTCCGCTGCCGTACGTCGCCGGGGCTGTTGTCTCCGGCATCTTTGTCGGCGACCGGACGTCGCCTTTTTCCAGCGCGCATCAGTTGATCGCGGCTTCGACCGAAACGTCCATCCCGCTGCAGTGGCGGGCGATGGCTCCGACCTCGGCGCTTGCCGTGCTCGTCTCGCTGGCCTTTTACGGATGGCTTGATCTGCGGACGGCGAAGAGTCCGGTAGAGCCGCCGGCCAGCCTCATACCTTCCGATCTGGGAGAATCGCTCGTGCTGCTGATCCCGATTCTCGTCCTTCTCGGTTCGATCGTGCTGCGGCTGAAGACGAAATACGGATTTCTGCTCTCCATTGCCGCCGCTATTATTGTAGGAAGCCTGCAAAAAGGGGTGGGGCCGGCCGCTTGGCTGCAAGCGATGTGGAGCGGGGCGGAGCATTCGATTGTTGAAGGCAAGGGATTGCTGAGCATGGTCAGTCTCGTCTCGCTTATTGTGCTGGCCGGGGCGTTCAACGGCATTCTGGAACGGTCGAACATGATCGGCGCGTACATCGAGCGGATGATGGGGGACTTGCCTTCGCTCGCTTCCGCCACATGGCGTACGGGAGCGTTCGGCTTCGTCCTTTGTCTGATTTCCTGCACGCAGACGCTGCCGATTATCATGTCCGGCCGCAACATTTTGCCCCTATGGAGCCGCCGGTTCAGCTCTGCGCACCTTTCGCGCGTCATCGCCGATACGAGCGCCGTGCTGGCCGCCGCCGTACCGTGGAATTTGCTGGCCGTGCTGTGCAGTACGTTTGTCGGAGTGCCGGTGGAGCAGTATTTGCCATTTGCGATTTTTTTGTGGAGCCTGCCGCTTTGCACTTATTTATATTCCGGTTATCTGGATCGTGCGAAAGTCCGCGTTCAAGCCTGAGACATCAGGCTTTTTGTTTATAAATCCTGCGAGAGACGCACCATATCGATGACCTGCATTCCGTTCTCATAAATCGGCTCCTCATAATGCCGGATGAAAAAGTCTCTGTCGATCCAGGTCATGCGGAAGCCGCATTTCTGATACAGCGCGAGCTGACCGATGCTTGAATTGCCGGTGCCGATTTCTATCGTTTTGTAGCCTAGCTGTCTCGCGGTCTCAATCGCGTGGTTCACCAGCTTTTTACCTATGCCTTGGCCTTGGTGGCGCTCGTCAACGGCAATATTGACGATTTCCACCGTGTCGGGTCTGGTAGGCAGAAGAACGTATACCCCGAGAATGAATTTCCCCGCTTGGGCGACATAGCATTGGCCTCTTTCAATATATTCTTCAACCAGCCTCGGGGAAGGGTCGGCTAATAACAGCAAATCCATTGGAGGCTGTTCATGGGATGCCAGTTTTACAATTTCCATACGATCACTCCTAGAAAGTTAAAAAATAGCAGTTTCTTCACATAAACAATTCGGTAAGCTTCTGCCCGGTTCCTTCTTTTTGCTCATAATTGGTTGAAAGCATCCGCATACTAACCAATAAACATGGCTCATGAGGCAAAAGGAGAACTTATGACGGGACCGAATACGGATCGAAAAATGGAAAATACATTGGAGCACCGGTATATTCCGATCACTTCCGTCAACAGCGGAGCATTGCAGACGGTGGCGGAGCGGGTCTCTTGCTTGACAATTCAAGTGGTTAACGTATGCTTCATCGGGAACCGCGAACCGGTCGACGGATGGGTCCTCGTTGATGCGGGAATGCCGGAGTCGGCCGGGACGATCCAACAAGCCGTTCGGGAGCAATTCGGAGAACACAGCAAACCGAAGGCGATCGTGCTGACTCACGGTCATTTCGACCATGTGGGCGCCGCTGTCGAGCTGGCGGAGGCCTGGGAGGTACCGGTATACGCCCACGAGCTGGAGCTGCCGTATGTAACCGGGCGGCAAAGCTACCCGGACCCCGACGCGTCCGTTGAAGGGGGGCTGCTCGCCAAGCTGTCCCCCTTATTTCCAAACGAGCCGGTCAATTTGGGCAAGCATGTCCGGGCGCTTCCCTCCGACGGCACCGTTCCGGGACTGCCGGAGTGGCGTTGGATATCTACGCCAGGTCATTCGCCGGGCCATGTGTCGCTGTTCCGGGAGGACGACCGCACGCTGATCGCCGGCGACGCTTTCGTCACGGTACGGCAGGATTCCTTGTTTAAGGTTGTTTTGCAATATGAAGAGATTTGTGGCCCGCCCCGCTATTTTACGACAGATTGGAAGGCGGCCAAGGAATCCGTGCAGAGACTGGAGGCGTTGAAGCCCGCGGCCGCCGTAACGGGGCACGGGGTGCCGGTCTTCGGCGACGAGCTTGCCCAAGGGCTCGCCAAGCTGGCCGGACAATTCGACCATCTGGCGGTTCCGGATTACGGACGCTATGTCGACCGTACGCATTAGCGTACACATATAGCTGCAAAGATCGCATTGAACCGTCCTCAGATAAAGGAACGGCAAAGAGAAAAGCAATAGGTCTTACACTGCCTTATTTAGGATCAAGAGAGCCCATTCCCTTGCAAATTGGAATTTATTAACTTCCAAACTAGGGTGATGGGTTTATTTATTTTTTTCGGACTGACATATCGTTAAGCTGCCGTGCAGGATAGTTTAAATATAAGAGAATTCTACATTTTGAGAAACAGCGATAACTTGTAGACTGGTGTTGATACAAAAATCTATACAAAGTAGGATGAGATGTGGATTATCGCGAAGATGGAAGTGCCATATGGAAAACGATCGTTAGAAAGCTTCGTGCGGCCGGTTGTGTTTTTGCTGAGGATGAGGCCCGGTTGCTTATGTCTTCTTCAAAGAATACTGCCGAACTAGCCGAACTGGCGGATCGCAGAGTTGCTGGTTTTCCCCTTGAGCACATTATCGGATGGGCGGATTTCTGTGGTTTGCGGATTGAGTTGGATCCCGGAATTTTCGTACCCCGACAACGAACCGAGTTTTTAGTGCGACAGGCCGTGGCGCTCACACGACCAGGAGACGTAGTCGTTGACCTGTGCTGTGGTTCTGGGGCTGTGGGCGCGGCGCTTGTCGCTTCGATGGAGTGTATCGAATTGCACGCGGTTGATATCGACCCTGCTGCAGTACAATGCGCCCGTCGTAATATTCAGTTAGGCAAGGGCTTTGTGTATGAAGGGGATCTATACGATCCAATACCTGTTCAACATTATAACCGCGTCAATGTTATTATAGCCAATGCCCCATACGTACCTACCGAGGCCATAAAATTCATGCCAACGGAAGCCCGCGTCCACGAGGCAAGGATTGCGCTTGATGGAGGAGTTGATGGACTTGACGTCCAACGAAGAATAGTAGCTGAAGCTCCTCACTGGCTTACAAAGGGAGGCTTTCTGCTAGTCGAAACTAGCGAGAAGCAGGCGCCGTTGACTGCCGAACTCTTTGCTCAATACGGATTAATTCCAAAATGGGTTCGTTCCGAAGAACAGGACGCTAACGTTATCATTGGAATCCGAACAGACCAAGACTAAGTTAAGAAGAAAGTTGCTTCACTAACGAAGTCGATAGCAGTATGACGAGCAGGCTGCCGGGAATCATTGGCAGCCTGCTCAACTATCTCGAATCGATGTCCTTCATTCAGGAGCAGCTTGGTCAATACGGCACCCTCGATATGATATAGTTTTCTTATTCAGGACCATGAGTTCGCCTTAGGCCGCTGTCTTTTTGGCTTTAACCGGAAGAATGCTATGATCATCGAGTGTCTTACAAGGAATTATGTCTTTCCACGAAGAAGTTATGTAATTGGTTCGCTGACAACAGGAAGAGTGGGGGGGGAAACCATGACGGAAGAAGAGGCAAAGCGGCTGCTGATGCTGCACAGTTTCTCAATTGATGAGGCGATCGACCATCCGAAAGGTCAAACCGGATTTCTGATGTCGCTGCGCCCGTACCGCGGCTTGATGGAAGAGAATTTGCATGAGGTCATGTATGCTCTGTACATCCTGCAAAAGAAGCTTGGACCGGACGCCCCGCATCTGGATCGGGATATTGTCACCGCCGTGTGGGGGATGTGCCACTTAAGCCGGGCTTGGGGCGTTCATCCGGACGGCATGCTCCGTTCCAACCGGTTGATCTCGGACGAAGAAGTGTGCCGCTTGGAGGAGTGGATCGATATGATTTCGTATGCGTTCCTGAACCTGTTGGAAGGAAATGCGGAGGAGGCGTTCTTCGAATACTTGGAAAGCTATGGCGCATTCCGAGAGCCGAAGCTTGAAGAGGAAGGGGACTGTGATGCCTGACAATGATATACCGTACGGATTGCCCGAGGCGCAATTTCTGCAAACGGAAGAGCGCGGCTCGGGCTTGGGGGGATATCCAACCCGAAATTAAGCTTTAAAACGGCATTTCAACAGATAAACCTCGTCGTATGTTTTGATTAATTGTTCAGGGTCTGGTTTGAATATCATCACGCCCTGCTCCTTCTTTCGTATGATCGCGCTTAAGGTCATGGGCTCGTCCGGTACGATCATCTCTTGACTGCCAATGATCGAGCCCGACATGGAGGAAATATAGGCTTCTTTAGGTATGGAACCCTTACTGGAAGAGAAGCTGCCTCCGTCCCGCACCGAAACAATCCACATTTGCTCCTTATCGTTTACGTTGGTCAGGCTCCAGTACAGCTTATTCTCACGCTTGGGCCTGATACTTGTCCCCATCGATGCCATAGTTTCCTTAAACGCTCCGTTCACGTAATGCTCCACCCAGCAATCGATCTGGGTCATACTCTCGTCATCCGTTTGAAACTGATAAATAAATAAATTGTCCGTACCTGCTGCGCTTTGGATCGACGTATATTCGCCATCCGTCATTGGAATATAGCTTATCGTATTTGCTTTTTCAGTCGGAGAAGCATTGGCATTCGGGCTTGTATTCGCCGGCTTCGCAGGCTGCCTCTTCGGTGTGTCATGCCAGATCCCGGCCGCAAAGGCAAGCGCAAACAAACAGGCGAGCATTACTTTTATTTTCATAAAGATAAGACCTCCAAAAATGTACTTGAAAACGGAACGTTCCAGCACCAATATACCACGATTTGGTTATTTGTACCAATTGTGCAGCAAGTCGCTTGCCGGCTTGAATTAAAGACAATTTAAAGATTTGTCTCTAAATATCCGGTAGCGCTATGATGATATTGAAATCGTTATCAATCGTGAAGAAGGGAGCTGTCTTGTACGATGAGAACTGTGGAGGAACTGGAGCACAAGCTCGCCGAGCCGTCGCCTGCCTTGGTGCAGGAGATGAAGTCGCTGGAGGGAGACATCATGCTGCTTGGGGTGGGTGGCAAAATGGGACCGAGTCTCGCGAAGCTGGCGATCAACGCGATCCGGGAATCGGGGGTCGAGCGTAAAGTTTACGGCGTGTCGAGATTTTCCGAGCAAGGGCTGAAGGAAGAGCTGGAGAGCTTCGGCGTCGAAACGATTGCGTGTGATCTGCTGAACGATGAGCAGCTGCAAAAGCTGCCTGACGTGAAAAATGTCGTCTATATGGCCGGTACGAAATTCGGCACCACCGGCAGAGAATATTTTACATGGGCGATGAACGCTTATTTGCCGGGCCGCGTGGCGGAGAAGTTCCGCAATTCCCGGATCGTCGTATTCTCCACCGGCAACGTCTACCCGTTGACTCCTGTCATACAGGGGGGAGCGGCCGAATCGACAGCTCCGTCGCCGGTCGGCGAGTACGGACAGTCGTGTCTCGGGCGGGAGCGGGTGTTCGAGCATTTTTCCCATCAATACGGAACGCCGGTTTTGATCTACCGTCTCAATTATGCGATCGATCTGCGGTACGGGGTGCTGCTGGAAATTGCAAAATCGGTAAAGGAAGGCCGGCCGATCGACGTGTCGATGGGGCATTTCAACTGCATCTGGCAGGGCGACGCCAACGAAATTGCGCTTCGTTCGCTGCTGCGCTGCAAGCAAGGGGCGGAGGTGCTGAACGTGACCGGTCCGGAGACGGTATCGATCCGGTATGCGGCCGCGGAGCTCGCGAAGCGGCTCGGGACGGAAGCGGTGTTCACCGGCCAAGAGGCGGACACGGCGCTCCTCAGCAATGCGTCGAAATGCATGCAGCTGTTCGGGTATCCGCGGGTGTCGCTTTTGCAAATGATCGATTGGGTGGCCGACTGGGTGCTGCACGAAGGCAAAACGATCAACAAGCCGACGCATTTTCAGGAAAGGGAGGGGAAGTTTTAACGTATGGACGGCAGAAAACAATTGACGCCGGAGCAACTCCGGGCGCTTCATGAAGGGCTGGTCATACCGGCTCACCCGCTTGCGCTGGACGAACAGCGTCGGCTCGACGAGCGCAGCCAGCGCGCTTTAACCCGCTATTATATAGCCTCCGGCGCCGGAGGCGTCGCGGTGGGCGTGCATTCGACGCAATTTGAAATTCGCGATCCGCAGTTCAACTTGTTCGAGAAGGTGCTGCGGATGGCTTCCGAGGAGGTCGACCGGGCCAATATCGCGCGTCCGTTCCTGAAAATCGCCGGCATTTGCGGCCCGACCGAGCAGGCGCTGAACGAAGCGGAGACGGCGATCGGACTCGGGTATGACGCAGGGCTGTTAAGCATGGGCGGGCTGCAAAGCTTAAGCGAGGCGCAAATCCTCGAACGCACGGCGCGGATCGCCGAAAAGATGCCGGTTGTCGGCTTTTATTTGCAGCCTTCGGTCGGCGGGAAGGTATTCAGCTTCGACTTTTGGAAGGAGTTCGCCACCATCCCCGGCATCGTGGCGATCAAAATGGCGCCGTTCAACCGGTACCAAACGATCGACGTGGCGCGGGCTGTCTGCTATTCGCCGCGGCGCGACGAGATTGCGCTGTACACCGGCAACGACGATAACATCGTGAACGATCTGCTGACCGTATACCGCTTTATGGTCGACGGCAAGCCCGTGGAAAAGCGGATTGTCGGCGGGCTGCTCGGACATTGGGCGGTTTGGACGCGCAAAGCCGTCGAACTGCTTGAAGAGATCAAGCAAGTGCGGCAATCGGGTACGATCGGCAGCGAGTGGCTGACCCGGAACGTGACGGTGACCGATGCGAACGCGGCGTTTTTCGATCCGGCGCACGGGTTTGCCGGCTGCATCCCGGGCATTCACGAAGTGCTCCGCCGTCAAGGGCTGATGCAAGGCGTCTGGTGCTTGAACCCTCACGAAACGCTGTCCCCGGGACAGGCTGAGGAGATCGACCGCGTGTACCGGGACTATCCGGAATTGAACGACGATGCGTTCGTCCGCGAGCATGTGGCGTCCTGGATGGCTTGAGTAAGTTGAGTAAGCTAAGCCGGAGCCGCGGGCGAAGCTTGGAAGGAGATGCGCACGATGCATTTCCAAAAACGTATTTTCCAGGAAAAGGGGGTGAACGAATGAATCCGAGCATGGAGGAAGGCCAAGAACTGCTGGCGGCCGCAGACCGGCTTGCGGACTCGCTGGTTGCGTTTCGCCGCGACCTGCACGCCGAGCCCGAGCTGAGTCTCGACGAGCGGGAAACGTCCCGCAAGGTCGCGGAGCAGTTGACCGGGCTCGGGCTTGAGGTGCGGACCGGCGTCGGCGGCTACGGCGTGACGGCCGAGCTTCACGGCCGCGGACCCGGGCCCGTCATTGCGCTGCGCGCCGATATGGATGCGCTGCCGGTGACGGAAGAGACCGGCCTGCCGTTCGCCTCGCGCCGCCCGGGTGTCATGCACGCCTGCGGCCACGACGGGCATACGGCGATGCTGCTCGGCGCGGCCCGGCTGCTCGCGGAGCGCCGGGAACGATTGAACGGCAGCGTGCGGTTCCTGTTCCAAGCGGCGGAGGAGATCAACGCAGGCGCCAAAGCGATGATCGCGGACGGCGTGCTGGACGGCGTCTCGGAAATTTACGGGCTGCACAATTTACCGACGCTTGCGGCGGGCAGGATAGCGACCCGCGCCGGGGCGCTTATGGGCTCTGTCGACCGTATCGAGATCGACATCGAGGGAAAAGGCGGGCACGGGGCCATCCCGGACCAATGCATCGATCCGATCGTGGCGGCTTCGGCCGTCGTTCTATCGCTGCAAACCGCCGTAAGCCGCGAGCTTTCGCCGTTCGCCCCCGCCGTTGTGACCATCGGCAGCCTGCAGGCCGGAGAAGCGAACAACGTCATTCCGCACAGGGCTCGTCTGACTGGAACGGTGCGGACGTTTGCGCCGGACGTGCAGAGAGGCATGCCGGAGCGGCTGGAACGGCTCGTGACGCGGATTGCCGAAGGCTACCGGTGCCGGGCGGAGCTTCGTTGCATTCCGCAGACCCCGGTGCTTGTCAATCACGACGATTGCCTGGCCCGCGCCGAGAGAGCCATGGACAGGCTTCTGGGGCGCGAACGGCGCGTACAGGCGGAGCCGACGATGGCGGGCGAGGACTTTTCCGTCTATTTGCAGCAGGTACCGGGCTGCTTTTTTTGGCTCGGCTCAGGTCCCGAAACGGGAGCAGAGCAGGCTTACGGGCTGCACCATCCCCGATATACGCTTAATGAAGCGTGTCTCCCGGTCGGGGCGGCGGCGCTCGCCGCCATAGCCTTGGAGCGTCTGGCGGCAAGGCCGGCATAGGAAAGAAGGCTGCATTGAAAACGTCACCTTTTTGCAATTGGCAGATTCCTCCTGTCAGGTATAATGGAGATAGATTGAACACAAGCATGGGGAAGGCGGTGTTGCCATGTTCGGGACTTATCGTCCGTCCGCCGTAGAAAAAGGGATTCCGATCGCGCTGATCGGTCCGGAGCCGATGATTCCCGTCATGCTGCAGGCGATGAAATCGTTTCCGTCCTTCGTCCCCGTCACCGGGGCGTATGCGAATCTGGAGGAAGCGGTCCAATGGACCCGGGACCTGATGGACCGCGTCGAAGTGATCTTATATTCGGGACCGCTTCCATACCAGGTATGCCACGACCGCGTCCAGCTGCGCATACCCGCTCATTTCGTTCCGCTGAACGGCTCGGGATTGTACCGGTCACTGTTTCGGGCGGAGCGGATGGGACGGCTCGGCGCCATGTCGGTCGATACGCTGACCCGTCAGCCGTTCGTGAAAACGTTCCGCGAGCTGGGTCAGTCGCTACCGGATCTGACGTTCTATCCGGGCGTCGATCCTGCGGATACGGAAGCGATTGTTCGTTTTCATGCGGAGCAATATGCTGGAGGGAACACGGCGATTGCCTTGACCGCGCTCCGTTCCGTATCGGTGAAGCTTAGCGAGCTCGGCGTTCCGAACGAATGGGTGCTGCCGACCGAGCAGGATATCATCGTCGCACTGGAGCGGGCGCTGTTGTCGACGGAATCCCGCCGCAGCAAGGAATCGCAAATTGTGGTGGGCCTGATCGACGTGGACGGGTTCCGCAAAGCGGCCGATCTTCGCAAGTCGGAGCATGACGTGCAGCGGCTGAAGCTGGACATTCACCGGATGATGCTCGAGTATGCCGAAACGCTTGAAGGGCACTTGACCCCGCTGGGCGGAGACGAATATTTGTTCGTCACGACGCGAGGGACGTTCGAGCGCCATACGGGCGGGTACAAATATATCCCGCTGGCCAAAATGGCTCAGGACACCTTCGCCCTTTCGCTCAGCATCGGCATCGGCTTTGGACGGTCCGCCCACGAGGCGGGCTCGCATGCCCGGATGGCGCTTCGCCGGGCCAAGGACGCAGGCGGCAGCATCTGCTTCATTGTCCGCGAAGACGAGAGCGTCATCGGCCCGCTGGAAATGGCCGAGCCGCTCAACGCCGGGTTATCGCTGCTGGACGCCGCCTTGATCCGGAAGGCGGAGGAAGCGGGCTTGACCCAGACGTATTTGAGCCGAGTGGTCGCCCAGCTCACCCGTACGGGCAAGATGGACTACAACGTTCACGAGCTGGCGTCGGTTCTCGGCGTGACCGTCCGAAGCACCCACCGGCTGCTGACGCAGTGGATGGACGCGGGACTGGTCGAGGTGGCCGGAGAGGAACGGGGCAGAGCGAAAGGGAGGCCGAAGCAGATTTACCGGTTTTCCTTCCTGGACGACCTGCTGCGCCGTTAAAAGCATGCTTGTCGTTTATATCGGACTTAGCTGAGGAGGATGCACGCATGAAATTGGGATTGAGCACCTACAGTTTGTATAGGGCTATCGATAAGAAAGAAATGACCGTAACGGAAGCCATCCGCTGGATTGCCGACAACGGCGGCGAGCATGTGGAGATCGTGCCGATCGGGTACGACTTGACGAACAATCCGGGGTTGATTGAAGATATCCGCAAGACCGCAGACCAAGCGGGACTTGATATTTCCGGCTACGCGGTCGGCGCGAATTTCGTACAGGCTACCCTGGAAGCATACGAGCTGGAGATCGAGAAGACGATTCGCCAGGTCGACATCGCGCGCGACCTTGGAGTGAAGCGGATGCGTCACGACGTTGCGTCGCGTCCGATCCCCGAAACGTCGATCCGCCAGTTCGAAGCGGACTTGCCCCGGCTCGTCGAAGCGTGCCGCCGTATCGCGGACTATGCAGCGCAGTTCGATATCGTCACAAGCGTGGAAAATCATGGCTTTTACCTGCAGGCGAGCGACCGGGTGCTCCGGCTCGTGCACGAGGTGGATCGCGCCAACTTCAAGACGACGCTGGATATCGGCAATTTCCTGTGTGTGGACGAGGATCCGGTCAGCGCCGTTTCAAAAAACATTTCGTTTGCGTCCATGGTGCATTTGAAAGATTTTTACCGCCGTCCGTCATACCGCAATCCGGGCGAAGGCTGGTTCAAGTCGACCCACGGCAATTTCCTGCGGGGTGCCATCGTCGGACAAGGCGACATCGATATGCCGGAGGTCATTCGGGTGCTGAAGGCATCGGGGTACGACGGGTATTTATCCGTCGAATTCGAAGGCATGGAAGACCCGAGAACCGGTTCGAGAATCGCCATGGATAACGTCCGCCGGTTATGGCAGGAAGCGGTAGTGTAAACCGAAAAACAACGGGAGAAGCAGGAGGAACAGGGCAGCGATGAGTACAATCAAAATCGGAATTATCGGAGCGGGCTCCATTTCGGAGCAGCATTTCAGAGCCTACAGCCATCATCCGGAAGTGGAAATTTATGCCGTTTGCGATTTGAACGAAGAACGGGCAAAAGCGAAGGCCGAAGCGTACGGCGCGTCCAAAGTGTTCACCGATTACCGTGAACTTCTGGCGCTGCCGGACATTCATGGCGTCAGTATCTGCACATGGAACAATTCCCATGCCGAGATCAGCATCGCAGCGCTCGAAGCGGGCAAGCACGTGCTCGTGGAGAAGCCGCTGTGCCAGACGGTGGCCGAAGCCTTGAAGGTCGAAGAAACGGTTCGGCGGACGGGCAAGCTGCTGCAGGTCGGATTCGTTCGCCGGTACGGCAGCAATACGGAAATCTTGAAAAAATTTATCGATGCGGGCGATCTGGGCGAGATTTATTACGCCAAAGCCTCTTGTCTGCGCCGTCTCGGCAACCCGGGCGGCTGGTTCTCGGATATCAAGCGTTCGGGCGGCGGGCCGGTCATCGACCTTGGCGTGCATATTATCGATATTTGCTGGTACCTGATGGGCAAGCCAAAGGTCAAATCAGTCTCGGCCAATACGTACAACCGCCTCGGCAACCGCTCGAACGTGGAGCATCTTGCTTTCTACAAAGCAGCGGATTACAACGCGGCGCTCAATACGGTCGAGGACTTGGCCAATGCGCTCATCCGCTTCGAGAATGGGGCGAGTCTCATGGTTGACGTGAGCTTCACGCTGCACGCGAAGAAAGATGAGCTGTCCGTCAAGCTGTACGGGGACAAGGGCGGAGCGGAGCTGGAGCCGGAGCTTGCGATCATCGCGGAGAAGCACGATACGATTCTGAACGTCGCGCCGCAGGTAGACCATCCTTCGTTCGATTTTATCGCCGGGTTCCAGCAGGAGATCAACTATTTTATCGACAGCTCGCTCGGACGTGCGGAAACGCGGAGTCCGGTGGAGGACGGCGTCGAAGTGATGAAAATGCTGTGCGCCATTTACGAATCGGCCGCCCAAGGGCGGGAGATCGAGCTGTAGGAAGGAGCGAAGGTCATGGCATTGACGAACAAAATCGGCGTCATTTCGGACAGCTTCAAGCTGCCGCTGCGCGAGGGTCTGCAAAAGTCCAAGGAGCTTGGCGCCGACGGCGTGCAAATCTGGGCTACTCAAGGGGAAATGGACCCGGCAAATCTGAACGCGGCCGCGCGGAAAGACCTCAAGGCTTATCTTGATTCGATCGGGCTGGAAATTTCCGCTTTGTGCGGCGATCTGGGCGGACACGGCTTCCAAGACAAGGAGGCGAATCCGGCAAAAATCGAAAAGTCGAAGCGGATTCTCGATCTCGCGCTCGATCTGGGCACGAATATCGTCACGACGCATATCGGTCTGGTGCCGGACGACACGAGCGATCCGATCTATGCCGAGATGCAGGACGCTTGCGGTCAACTGGCCCGTTACGCTTCGTCCGTCGGCGGGTATTTTGCCATCGAGACCGGACCCGAGACCGCCACGCATCTGAAAAGCTTCCTGGACAGCCTCGGCTCCAAAGGGATGGCGGTCAACTTCGACCCGGCAAACATGGTCATGGTAACGGGCGACGACCCGGCCAAAGGCGTTCACACCCTGAAGGACTATATCGTCCATACGCACGTGAAGGACGGGCTCCGGCTGCGCGAAGCGGACCCTCGCGCTATCTACGGCTCCCTCGGGTACAAGCCGATGGACCATGAGGAGATCGCGCGGATGGTGAGCGCAGGCGAGTTTTTCCGGGAGCTGCCGCCCGGCGAGGGCGCCGTCGATTTCGACGCATATTTCCAAGCGCTGCAAGATATCGGGTATACGGGCTATTTGACGATCGAGCGTGAAGTAGGCGATCAGCCGGAGGAAGATATCCGCAAAGCGATTCAGTTCATCGAAGCTTACCGGAAGCGGGGCTAGGCGCATGGAGACGACGCTGCGCATAGGCATCATCGGGCTCGACACGTCGCACGTCACGGCGTTCACGAAGCTGCTGAACGACCCGTCGGATGCGAACCATGTGCCGGGAGGACGGGTGATCGCCGCTTATCCGGGCGGCTCCGCCGACTTCCCGCTCAGCATTGACCGGGTCGGCGGCTTTACACAAGAGCTGCAAGGGCAATACGACGTTTCTATTATGGAAACGCCGGAAGCCGTCGCGGAATCGGTTGACGCGCTGCTGCTCGAATCAGCGGACGGACGGGTACACTTGGAGCAGTTTCGGGCCATCGCCCCTTATGGCAAGCCGGTGTTTATCGACAAGCCGCTTGCGCTCAGCTCGCGGGAGGCGTATGAAATCGCGGAGCTTGCGCAACAATACGATATTCCGGTCATGAGCGCTTCCGCGCTGCGGTATTCCGAAGGGCTCGCCGGTGCGCTGGCGGAAGCTGACGGAGCCATTACGGGAGCCGATGCCTTCGGACCGATGCATTTCGAACCGACGCAGCCGGGATACTACTGGTACGGGATTCATACGGCCGAGCTGCTGTACCGTGCCATGGGGGCAGGATGCCGGGAAGTGTCAGTGACGGCGACCGGTGATTTCGACGTCCTTACCGGCGTCTGGCAGGACGGCCGGATCGGTACGGTACGGGGCAGCCGGCGGCCGGGTCAAAGCTTCGGCGCCACGCTGCATACTGGCAGAGGACCGCGCCTGGTCGATGTGTCCAAAGACGGCAGACCGTTTTACGCCAGCCTGCTGGTCGAGGTCATGAAGATGTTCAAGTCGGGAGTACCGGGCATTCCGTTGACGGTGACGCTGGAGATAATCCGCTTCCTCGAAGCGGCCAATGAAAGCCGGGGGACAGGGCGGCGGGTCAAGCTGTAGATTTTTTGCAACATTTTTGAAACCGGAATCGCCTCCTTGCGTATAAGTATCGTAACGTTTGCTATCCTTGGAAAATCAAATAGGAAATACTCGGAGGAGCCTGTCACCTTAGCTTTGCTATGTTTATTTAGCAGCTATGGTTGATGGGCTTCTTTTTGTATGTTTTTGCCTGAATATCCACAGGATAAGCACGATAACAAACAGAAGGGCGGTCGGTATTATGCTTATTTTTCAATTGGCTATCATTTTGCTTGCTTCCAAAATTGCGGGAGACCTCAGCGTTAAATTAGGACAGCCTTCCGTGCTCGGAAAGCTGCTGATCGGGATCGTGTTGGGGCCAACGGTGCTCGGGATCGTCACGAATACTGACATTTTAACGGAAATCAGTCAAATCGGCGTCATTCTGCTGATGTTCATTGCCGGACTGGAAACCGACGTCGAGGAATTCAAGCATACGGGGAAGCCTTCCGCTTATGTGGGGGTCGCGGGAATTATCGTGCCGCTGGTCGGCGGGTTTTTGGCCGGGCAAGTCATGGGGCTTCCGACGATACAGGCCGTTTTCCTCGGATTGCTGCTGTCGGCCACCAGCGTCAGTATTTCGGTGCAGGCGCTGAAGGAAATGGGGAAGCTGAAGTCCCGTGCGGGGGCTACGATTCTTGGGGCCGCGGTCATCGATGACGTTCTCGTCATCATTGCGCTGGCGTTTGTGATGAGCTTTGCAGGGGGAGATGTGAATCTGGGTGTCGTTGTCCTGAAAAAAGTAATCTTTTTCGCCGGGGCGATTCTTATTGCTTGGAAGGTCGTTCCTTGGGTGCTGAAAAAATTCGCGCCTCTCCGTGTCACCGAAGCGGTCATATCCGCCGCTCTCATCATCTGCTTCGCATACGCCTACTTGGCTGAGTATGCAGGGGTTGCCGCCATCATCGGAGCTTATATCGCCGGTGTAGCGATCAGCGTCACGAAATATAAGCACGAGGTGTTCGAGAAGGTCGAAACGATCGGCTATTCGATTTTCGTTCCGGTGTTCTTTACTTCCATCGGTGTGTCCGCGGAGTTCACGGGAATTGCCGGCAATCTTGGCTTGATCGTCGTTTTGAGCGTTCTGGCGATTCTCACCAAGCTGGTCGGCTCGGCGCTGGGTGCGAAATGGGCCGGCTTTGCCTGGAAACCCTCCTTGGGCATCGGGGCTGCGATGGTATCGCGGGGAGAAGTCGCGCTGATCATCGCCGCCATGGGGCTGGACGCCGGTTTGCTGAGCAAAGAGATGTTCGCCGTCCTCCTGGTGGTTGTCTTGGTGACGACTCTCGTAACGCCGCCGATGATGAAATGGTTCTTCAAGGAGTCCGCAACGGCGGGCGAAAAACATAACGGTCAATCCGCTTGAGACGACAGGGGCAAGGGGGAGGGGAGCCTGCTCGCTCCAAACCTATTCTGGAAATTGTTCCCTGATAGGTCGCTGCACAAAATATATAGATGATTATTCGCAGCCAATCCTCCCTTTATTTGCTTCTCAGAGCTGTATAAAAGCGACGGTTACCATTCCGCTGTCATGCGATTACGAAAAAAGCCGCCGGTTGGACCGTTCTCATCGAGTGTTGCCAGCCAAACGGCGGTATCTGCTCCTTCAGCGGCAGATAAAGGGGCGTCCGAGCCTCCCATATCTGTCCGTACACTTCCGGGGCAAGCTGCATTTACTTTTATGCCCATATCCGCCACTTCGTGTGCGACTAAACAAGTTAAGGCATTGACCATTGTTTTTGAGATGCGATAAGCGGACGATTTCCCCTTTAAACCTAGCAAGCCTTGGTGAACCTGAAAAGATCCTACGCCCGACGATACATTAACGATACGTCCATAATGATGTTCTTTCATTAAAGGGACTGCAGCTTGAATGAGATTCAGAACTCCAAAGTAATTGGTTTCCAACGTTTCTTTCATGACGGGCTCTTTCACATCTAAGACGGAAATTCCCCTG
This sequence comes from Paenibacillus ehimensis NBRC 15659, assembly GCF_004000785.1. GTDB lineage: Bacteria > Bacillota > Bacilli > Paenibacillales > NBRC-103111 > Paenibacillus_G > Paenibacillus_G ehimensis. Next base: position 71,974 of record NZ_BILX01000022.1, read on the forward strand.
TCGAGAATAACCCCTGCGTTATTCACGAGTACATCGAGCCGGCCGTACTTTGTTTTCACACGCTTCATCAGCTCGTCGATGCTGTCGCGGCAACTCACGTCAACAACTTCTAATTCAACTGTCACCCCGTCCTTGCTCAATTGGTCAACTGCGAATGTCCCCTTCTCCGCGTCGCGACAACCGATCAAGACTCTTATGCCTTTCAAGGAAAGCTGGCGGGCGATTTCCAGCCCGATTCCCCGGTTCCCTCCAGTAACTAATGCAATCCGTGGTAGAAGGTTGTTCAATCTAGTTTCTCCGTTTGACTGATCATATTTTTCCACTTCAATAAACTCCTTTCTAATTGAGTCTCGGCTTTGCGCAGAAAATCGATTTGAGCTTTTATCTCATTTAATTTTCTTTCTCCTACTTCAATAGCATTAGGCAGGCATTGCAGCTTCTCTCCATCCTGGAACAGGCAGTCAAAGAAATCAGTGATTTCTTTCGTCGTAAGTCCAAGGCTAAAATAAAGTTGAATAAACTTCACTTTTTCAATATCGGATTCAGCATAATCCCGATAGCCATTTTCCAGACGGGTGGGGCTTAATAAATTTTTTTCTTCGTAATACCTTAAAGAACGCAAGCTTACACCTGTTCTTCTGGATAGCTCGCTAATATGTATACAAATCTCCTCCTTGATTTGATTAATTATCACAATAAACCATCACATCATGTGAAGGTCAAGAATCATTTTTCATTCGCGTTGCATGGTGTAGTATAACGGTGAACAATTGGAAAAGAGCCCCAGACACATCTGGAGCTCTTTTCATCTTTTATCACGTTCGCAAACGGGATGCGGCGCTGCAATGGAGCGGTATTACTTCCACTGCGGACCGGTGTAGCCGTTCGCCTTGAGGCCCTCGTTCACTTCCTTAATGATCTGGGCGCCGCCTTTATCGGACCATTCCTTGACCATTTTGTCCCAATCGGACAGCGGCTTTTCGCCGAAAATCATTTTTGTTTGCTCCGTGTACAGGAACTTGGACAGCTCGGTGTCTTTCGAGGCCCTCGTCTCGGAAAACACTGCGTTAATCGGGTTGATCAGATGCTTCGTCTCGCCGTGCATTTTCTCCAGGCTGGCCGCCAGATCGCGCAGCAGCGGGACGGTGTATTCCTTCGAGTAACCGTTGGCCGCGTCGTTAGGAGCCCACATCGTTTTGTCCGGCAAATAGTTGGCCGGCGCAAGACCTTTTTCCTCGACCTCTCGTCGCACGCTGCCGTTCTCGATTTTGTAGCCTTGGCCTTCTTTGCCGTTCAGCCAGTCAAAATCGGCATTGGCGGCGTTGCGCTGCTCCAGCGGCACAAACTTCCGGCCGTAGTCGAGCATCTCCATAATTTTGTTCACTTTGTCCGGCTCCTTCGCCAGCTTCGCATTCAGCATGACGATGCCGTAGTAGCCGGGGGAGGAGACGAAGCCTTGCGAGCCGTCCGGCGCTTGGAACGGGGGAATCGGCACGATTTTGGCGTTCGGGTTCACGTCGACCAGCCCTTGCATAGAGGTCGGGTTCATGCCGCGCGGCGTACCGATGAAGATGCCCGCCTTGCCGGAGTAGAATTCCTTGTTCGTCTGCGCCCAGTTGAGCAGGGCGAAGTCCTTCGTGATCGCGCCTTCCTTGTACAGGTCGGCCAGCCAGCCGATATGCTGCTTCCGCGCCTCGGAGATAATGCCGGGGATCACTTGTCCATCGGCGTTTTTATGGTACCAGGCTTCGAAATCCCAATAAGCGCCCATTCCGAAGCTCGGGTTAATGTTTGCGGACATGGCGAGCCCGTACGTATCGTTCTTGCCGTTGCCGTCAGGGTCGTCTTTGGTGAAGGCGATCGCCACTTTTTTCAGCTCGTCGTAGTTTTTCGGAACCTCCAGCCCCAGCTTGTCCAGCCAGTCTTTGCGGATGATCGGGGTCAACTGGTAGGTCTCGGTTAAGTACTTTTGGACCGCGTATATTTTGCCGTTCACCGTAACGGCTTTGCGGGTGTTGTCCGGAATCTGCTTCATCGTCGGGTATTTGTCGAGCAGATCGTTGAGAGGTAAAAAGGCTCCCTGCTTCGCCCATTTATAGAAGTTGGAGTCCGGACCTTCCATGACGATGATGTCGGGAATTTCGCCCGAAGCCACGACGGCGCTCAGCTTCTGGTCGTAATCGGAGCGGACCACGTATTGCGGCTTGAAATCGACGTTGAATTTCTCGTTGATCATTTCGAGGCCCTTGCCTCCGGTCGGAGGAAACGCCCCGTAACGATAATCGATCATCGTAATGGTGTGTTTCTTCTGGCTGTCCGCTGCGGTGCCGGTGCCTCCGGCGTTCGGTTGATCGGGCTTCGCTTCTCCGCCGCCGGTGCAGGCGGACGTTAACGTCATGGCCCCGACGAGTGCGGCGGCCGTCCATGTTTTTCCTCTGTAGTTCATTGACAAACCCCTCCCATGATTGGATCATACTCTGAAACCATTGATTTATACAAGTTCGCATGTCTGACGGGATGTTCCGAAGTCAGCCTTTGACGGACCCGAGCATCACCCCCTTGGCAAAATGCTTTTGCAGGAACGGATATACGACGAGAATCGGAACGGTCGCGACGATGATCGCCGCCATTTGGATCGTATCCGCCGGGGGAGCGTGTTCGAGCAAAATTTGACTGCTGCCGAGCGCCGTTTGCGCCTCGCCGACGACGACCATCTGGCGCAGAATGACTTGAATCGGCCATTTTTCCGGTTCGTTCAAGTACAGGATGCCCGTAAAATAATTGTTCCAGTGCAGCACCGCATAGAACAGGGCGAAGGCGGCCAATGACGGTTTGGATAAAGGGAGCATGATGTTCCAGAACACCTTCAGATCGTTGGCGCCGTCGATGACCGCCGCTTCGTGCAGCTCGCCCGGGATGCCGACGAAAAACTGCCGCATGACGATCAGGTTGAACGGATTGATGGCGATCGGCAGGATGAGTGCCCAGATCGAGTTCAAGAGGTTCGTTTCCTTCACGATCAGATACGTCGGAATCATACCCGCGCTGAACAGCAGTGTGAAGAGGACAAGCATCAGCATGATCCGTTGACCGATGACCGGGCGGGCCAGTGTATAAGCGAAGGTGGACGTAAACGCCAGATTGACCAACGTGCCGATCACGGTCACAAGCACGGTCACGCCGACCGAACGGACGAACGATTCCGAAGCGAAAATATATTCGTAGGCGCTGAGCACCCACTCTTTCGGAAACCAGATGATGTCATGCTGCAAAAATTCTTTGTACGAGGCGAAAGAGACGGCCAGCACGTACCAGAACGGCGCCAGCATAATCAAGGCGATGAGGCCGAGCAGCAGGACGTTGGCGATATCGATGAACCGGTCTCCCAAGGTTCGATGATGCAAGCGGATCATCCTTTCTTTAGCGGACGAGTCTAAAATACGCCGTCGTCGCCGAGTTTTTTGGCTATATAATTGGCCGACAGCACGAGTACAAGCCCGACGGCTCCCTTGAACAAGCCGACCGCTGTCGCGAAGCTGTAGTCCGATTGTCCGATCCCCTTGAAGAACACGTACGTGTCGAGGATATTACCGATCTCCATATTGAACGGATTCAGCATCAGGAAGATTTGTTCGTATCCGGCATCCATGACATGACCAAGCCGCAGGATGAGCAGGATGACGATCGTATTGCGGATGGCCGGCAGCGTGATGTGCCACATTTGGCGGAACCGTCCAGCGCCGTCCATGGTCGCCGCTTCGTAGAGCTGCGGATTCACGCCGGCCAGCGCCGCAAGGAACAGAATCGTTCCCCAGCCGGCTTCCTTCCAGATCACTTGGAGGATGACGATTGGCTTAAAATAGCTTGGATCGGTCAAAAACGGAACCGGCTGCGCGAGGCCGAATCCTTGCTTGAGGAGATCGTTGACGACGCCGTTCCCTTTCAAAAAGATCGTGCAGATCCCGATGACGACGACCCACGACAGGAAGTGGGGGAGGTAAATGACCGACTGGACGATGCGCTTATAGATTTGGTTGCGCAGCTCGTTCAGCATCAGGGCCAGCACGATCGGAATCGGGAAGGCGAATACGATTTGCAGAAACGAGATCGACAAGGTGTTCCACAACACCTGCACGATTTCCGGATCTTCGAAAATCCGGGCAAAATGCTTCCAGCCTACCCACTCGCTGCCCGCTATGCCTTGAAACGGGCTGTAATCGATGAACGCCATGTACAGCCCCGCCATAGGGACGTAGCGGTAAATCAGGAAATAAGCGATGCCGGGCAAGCCGAGCAGCAGCAGGTACCGGTCCTTCCATAGCCGGGCCCGCAAACGTCCGGGACGGCTCGTAGAAGAGGTCTTACGGACAGCGGGTGAGGAGTGGGGATGGGGGTTCAAGGTGTTCAAGCACATTCCTCCTTAGGGCCGCAACGAACCGGAGGCGTTTACATTCCGACGGTTGCGAATCGTTGTTGTTGATCCGATTATCGGGGAATGGGACAACTCACGGCAATTTTCTATTTTTCATCGGTAAGGAAAAAAAGGATAAAGATCCGCAAAAAAGGAAAAAGCCGAAAAACCGCGTCATGACGGGATTTATCGTTATGGGGAACGGCGAGGAAAATGAAAAAACGCCGGCTCGGAAGGACCCGAAACATCGGCGCTGAAGGAAAACAATGAGGACGGAAGAGGTCAATCGCCCCGAAACCGCTTGCGGTATTCGCCAGGCGGAAGCTGCTCGTACTGCTTGAACACGCGGGTAAAATTTTGCACGGAGGTGTAGCTGAGTCTCTCCGCAATATCTTTGATCGGCATCTCGGTATGCGCCAGCCATTCCTTGGCCTTGTCCATCCGGAACCGGATGAGGTAATCGATAAAGTTCATCCCCGTCTCTTCCTTGAACATGCGGCTGAGCTGGGAAGGGGACACGCGAAGCCGGTCGGCCAATTGCTGAAGCGACAAGTCCGTATCGAAATGGTTGTGGATGTACCGGATGACCTCGGCGGCCATGCGCTGCTGCTTGCCGGTATGCGCCAGCTCCAGCCGCTCGGCGATTGAGGGAAAAACCGTGCCTGCGAGCCATTCCGCCACTTCGTTCATCGTTGCCATTTCGTAAAGCCGCTTGTAAGGGTCTTCTCCGAACACCTCGGGCGGGGCCAGCTCCAGCTCCTGCATGTAAAGAACCAGCTCACCGATCAGGTGGGCGAACAGGCCGAGCGCCCCATTGAAATGCCGGACGACTTGCGGCATGTCCCGTACCCATTCGCGCAGCTGCTCTGCGCCTTCGTCCGCTTTTCCCTGCATGACGGCGGTGACGATCTGCTTCTCCCGTTTGATGAGGTCGCTTGCAAGCTGGTTTTCAGCCGGCGTGACCTGCTGCGGTGTCAGCAGCTTGCCCGGTCCGTAGAGCAGCCGGTAGCCGAGCAAATCCCGCGCCTCCCGGTAGGCGTCGTTGATGTCGCGATACGTCAGGACGGGGTGAGAGCAGGCGATGGTGACGGTAAATTGAAAATATTTTGCGGACGTATCGAGGAACTTCTGTGCGGTAAGCAGCAGGTTTTCCAGGGCCGCGTCGCCTTTTTCGAGCCCGACGATCAGGACCATTTGGCCTGGCATGGAAATGCCGGACGCGCAGGAAAACCACTCCTCGAACACCTCCTCCGTCATTTTGCGCAGGGCGAACATCATGAGGGACCGGTCTTTGTCCTGATACAGCTGCTGAAAGCGCGCATAGTCGTCAATATCGAGCAAGCATACCGCATACCGGCTGCCCCGGAGCTGAAAGCCGAACGTCTGCCGGACCCGCTCCGCCTCGTTGCTGTTGATTTCGCCGCGCAGCAGCTGCTGCACGATCGTTTCTTTTAAATAGGGCGATTGCTCGTTCAACTGCCGGCGCAGCTGCTCGTTCGTTTGGAGCATCCCGGTCACGTAGGCATCAAGCGCGTGCCACTCGTTGCCGGTCCCGGCAGAGGAATCCTCGCGGGACGCGGGCAGAAGCCGCTGCAGCAGATGTTGTACGGGACCGTACAGCCGGGTAGACCCGAAGCGGGCAACCAGCACCCAAAAAGCGGCGAGGAGCAGCACGATTCCGAAGGTTGTCACCTGAATCCGGTCGGCTTGACGGGTCAGCTCCTTCTTGGGCGTCATGGCCACGTGCGTCCATCGCGTATAATCCGACTGCCGGACGGTCAGCTGGTACGTTTCCCCGCCGATGTCCGTCTCTGCGGGCTCGCCGGAGTAGTTCCGGGGCAATCCGCCGGCGAACAAGGCAGGCCGGGTGCCGATTTCCCCGGGCGTCCTGCTGATCAGGACGACGCCCTTCTCGTCGAAGACGTACAGCTTGCGGTTTCCCCCTAAGGGGACATGCGCGGCAAAGTCGGCCAGCTTGTCCTTCTCAATATGGAGCACCAATATTCCGCTTCCCTGCATGTCGGAGAAGATCGGCACCGGCCTTAAGTAAAGCAGCTCGTTCTGCCCCGGATAAGTGTCGGGCGCGATGATCTCGGAGCGGAAATGAGGCGGAATCCGGTCGATAATATTGCGGTAAGCGAATTCATTCAGCTCGATGAAGCCGTGCTTGCTGGAAAACACTTTGCCGAATTTCAAGAAGATGACGGAAACGTCATATTGAAACTCGGATATGCTCCGCTGCTTCCGAATGGCTTCCTCCAGCTCCAGCATTTCGTTCAAATATTTGCCGGAGGGCCCAAGCTGCACCGCTTGCTCCAAAGCCCGGTGGTTGGCAAGCTGAATGGAAGCTTTATCGAGCCCGGCCCAGAACGAATCGACCTGGCGCTGCATTTCTTGTAAAATAATCTGCTGGTTTTGATTGACCTCGTCTTGAATGGCCGCGGCCGCCATGCTCGCAAGGACGGTTCCGGTCAATATGACGGGCAGCAGGCTGATGACGAGGGAGTAAACGAACAGCTTCCTTTTAAAAGACGTATTGCGAAACCATGGGATCGGTCTCCACATGGACGTGCACCCCCGGCTGGCCTAAAATGGTTCTCTCTTTGACTTTATTGTTACATTAAGAGTAGTCTGTCCGGATGCGGACTGTCAAGGAAGGAACGGGAATTTTTCTCCCGAAAACAAAAATATTAGAGGAGAAATCCTCCATTTTATGATATAGTAATGGAGAATGCAGTCAGAGGAGAGTGAGTCATGGATTCCATCGTTTCATCATTGGTTCGAACCTTAAGAGACTATTTTACGGATTTGCTGGAACCGCAGGCGGACGGCAGTCTCGGCATCCGGGATGACGAGCTCGGCGCTTTGGCGAGCTGCTGCACGACGGGACAGGCTGCGGCCTTCTACGTCTTAGATTATCGTCTCCATGGAGGAGACGGACTTACAACCGCTTCGCGCTTAGCGGCGAACGTGCTCCAGCGGCAGCGGCCGGACGGGGCGTTCGGCCAGCCCTATTATGTCAAGCACGGCGATCCGGAAACGGTCGACATCGCGGAGATCGGCGCGGTGGCGAACAGCCTGTACCTGCTGCACTGTCATACCGGCTCGGAGGAAGCGAAGGAATGCCTGATCCGGTCGGCCCATTATTTGCTCACGGAAGTCGCGGCGGAGAAGCCCGGGGCTGTCTATAAAAATCCGAATGCGCGGCATCACGACGTGCTGAACGGGGATATGTATGCGGCGCATACGTTCGCGCGGGCCTACGAGCTGACCGGGGATGCCCGCCTGCTGGAGCAGACCGTCTGCGTATTCCGCCACTTGATCGAGCGGTTCGGCAAGCACGAGCCCGATTGGTGGCCTTATATCGAGCACTGGGACGGAAGTGTGGCGATGGGCAACAGCGTCAGCTACCAGGGCATTATCGTCGCCTTTGCCGCCACGGCGCTGCCTTTGCTCCCGCAGGAGCTGCAGCGGCAGTGGCAGGAGACGGCGGAAGCGGCGGTGCGCCGGATGCTGGCTGCCATGAAGGAAGGGCCGCATGATGGCAACGAAGCGCCGTGGTGGTGCAGGGATTGGAGCAATGTGTGGGAGATCGATTTGGCGTTCACTCGTTACGCCCATCTCCCCGAAGCCCGCGATTACGCCGAAGGCCGGTTAAAGAAGCTGAACGACCGGCTGGCGCGCGAGGGCCGGTCGGTGTTCACGCCGAAAGGCTTGCAGCACGATCCGGAGCGGGCTCCGGTCAGCACGACGTTCCGGAAAGCGGCGACGTTTGCCGGTATTTTGGCCTCCATGAAGCTGGACGATTCTTGGGGCACCGGGAGGGAAAACCAATGACATCTATCGGTCCAAAGCGGCTGCCGATGCCGCCCGGCTTGATCGTATCGTGCCAGGCGTTTCCGGGGGAGCCGCTGTATGGCGAAGGGCTTATGGCCCGCATGGCGGAGGCGGCGGTTATCGGAGGAGCGGTGGCGATCCGCACGAATGGCGCAGATGATATCCGCAGCATCAAGGCTGCGGTACGGCTGCCCGTGATCGGCCTGCTTAAGCGGGATATTCCGGGCTCGGCGATCTATATTACCCCCGAGCTGGAAGACGTGGAGGCGGTGCTGGCGGCCGGAGCCGATATCGTCGCGCTCGATGTGACGAACCGGGAAGGCCGGCTGGAGCGCGTTGTTCCGCTGCTCGAGCGGATTCGCGAAGCGGGAGCGGTTGCGATGGCCGACGTGTCCACGGAAGAGGAGGGGCTCGCCGCCGAGCGGCTGGGCTTCGACATCGTCTCGACGACATTGTCTGGCTATACGCTGTACAGCCCGCAGACGAAGAAGCCGGACCTGGAGCTGGTCCGGCGGTTGTCCGCCCGGCTGACCGTTCCGCTTGCCGCGGAAGGGCGCATCTTCAGCACGGAAGAAGCGGACGCGGCGATCGAAGCGGGAGCGACGTTCGTGGTCGTCGGCGGGGCCATCACCCGCCCGCAGCTCATCACGCAGCGCTTCGCCGAGGCGGTCAAACGCCGGCTGGATGCAAAGCCGGCTGCTGCCGGAAGCGGTAGCGGTCAGGGCGAGGCGCAAGGGAGGTCCGGCTCATGAACCGGCAGTACGGATGTGACATTGCCGTGATCGGCGGCGGAATCGGCGGCTGCGCCGCAGCGCTGGCCGCGGCGGAAGCCGGGCTGCGGATCGTGCTGACGGAGGAGACGGATTGGATCGGCGGACAGTTCACGAGTCAAGCCGTTCCGGCGGATGAGCACCGTTGGATCGAACAGTTCGGCTGTACCCGCAAGTACCGGGAGTTCCGCAACCGCGTTCGCGGGTATTACAAAGCGAACTATCCGCTGACAGCGGAAGCGATGCGCAGCGACCGGTTCAATCCGGGCGCGGCCAGCGTCAGCCGCTTGTCCTGCGACCCGCGCGTCGCTCTGTCCGTGCTGCAGGATATGCTCGCCCCGCATATCCATGCGGGACGAATCACCCTGCTGCTCAACGTTCGCCCGACCGCGGCGGATACGGACGGCGATACGGTTCGCTCCGTCACGCTGGAGCATACGCCGTCCGGCGACCGTCTCGTCGTCGAAGCGCGGTATGTGCTCGACGCGACGGAATGCGGCGACCTGCTGCCGTTAACCGGCACCGAATATGTGACGGGAGCCGAATCGCGCCGGGATACCGGAGAACCGCATGCGCTCGAAGGGGAACCGGAGCCACTGGATATTCAATCGGTGACGTGGTGCTTTGCTCTCGATTACCGCGAGGGGGAGGACCATACAATCGAGAAACCGGCGGCGTACGAGTTCTGGCGCAGTTATCAGGCTCCGTTTCAGCGGGACCGGATGTTCAGTTGGACGCCGCTAAAAACGAACGAGGCGGTAAAACGCTTTTCGCTGTTTCCCGAGACCGGCGCTTTTTCGTTATGGGACTACCGGCGGATCGCCGACCGGACGCAGTTTGCGCCGGGGGCGTTCGACAGCGACTTGACCCTCGTCAACTGGCCGCAGAACGACTACTGGCTCGGAAGTGTCTATGAGGTGCCCGAGGAAGAGAGGCTGCGGCATTTGGAAGGGGCAAAGCAGCTGAGTCTCAGTCTGCTGTACTGGCTGCAAACCGAAGCGCCCCGGCCTGACGGCGGCAGCGGGTATCCGGGGCTGCGGCTGCGCGGCGATGTGACGGGGACGGCGGACGGACTGGCCAAGGCGCCGTATATCCGTGAATCCCGCCGCATCCGGGCGGAATTTACGGTCAAGGAGCAGCATATCAGCCCCGAGCTTCGCGGAGCGTACGGTGCGGAGCCGTTCCACGACAGCGTCGGCATCGGCAGCTACCGCATCGATCTGCACCCGACGACAGGCGGCCGCGAGGGCTTCTATATCCCGAGCCTGCCGTTTCAAATTCCGCTCGGCAGCCTGATTCCCGTACGGATGGACAACCTGCTGCCCGCCTGCAAAAACATCGGCGTCACGCACTTGACGAACGGCTGCTACCGCCTGCATCCGGTGGAATGGAATATCGGCGAAGCTGCCGGAGCGCTGGCCGCTTACTGCTTGCGGCGGGGAGTTTCGCCGCGTCAAGTACGCCGCGACTCGGCGAGGCTTGCCGATTTTCAAAACGCGCTGGTCCAGCGCGGCGTGGAGCTGGCGTGGCCCGTCATGGGGCCGGTGTAGCAGTGTGGCACGGGACGGCGGCGGGTCATTAGGGACCAGCTGGCGCTTGTTGCAGGCCGTTTATCGAATGGTGAAGCGATAGGGGGAGCGGGCCGCTTAGACAAGCGGTTAGCCATTGCCGGTCTGCTATCCCAATGCGCGCCTCTTGCGGCGTGCATTGGCAGCGCTGCATGTTGGAAGATCAGGTTCCATGACGATGAAGCTATCGTGGCGTGAAGATATGCAGGCCTGTTGACGGTTGTCTGCTAAGCAAACGAACGACAGTGCATTTTTTAATGGGAAGATCATGGCGTACAAATATGGGGCCATATGATTAATGAGATGAATTATTAACAATATTAATCATGTAAACAACGACAATTTCATCCCCGCCGTTTTTTGATCAAACTTCTATTCTGTGCCCGACAGCTCACAGCCACTCATTCGAAAGAGGGAGAGCCTTTACCGCTGCATAAGTTGGAAAGGCTCGCCTTTTCTTGTCTTGGACATCGTTCAAAAGAATTACGAAGCGGACCAACAAAAAGTTGGTCCGTCAAGGGCTTAAAATAAAGGAACAGCGGTGCGCTATGCGAAGCTTTAGAACGATTGCGGGAGCATAGAGGAGATCAGGTGCTTTAAGTGTGTCGAAAAAAAGTTATACTCCCTCGGGACGGTGGCGATAAGTCATTACGGGTGCGCTATTACGATTTTTCCGACCTATTGGGCTGGAATAGCGCATGCCAGTTCCTCTAAGCATATATGAAGCGCTCTTAAAAGTTGTTGCCGCTCAGCCGGTCCCATGCAAGCTTGGCGGCTCCGGCCACGCCTGCCGCGTTCCCGAGCTCAGCCGCGACGATCGGCGTTTCGCGGTATACCGGCATGGCGCGCTCGCGGACGATCCGGCGGATCCGTCCCAGCAGCGCGTCGCCCTGGGCGGTGACGGCTCCGCCGAGCACGATTGCCTGCGGATTCAGCACATGCGCGAGGCTGATAAGTCCGACCGCCGCGTATTCGGCGTACCGTTCGATGACGGCCGAGGCGGCAGAATGTCCTGCCGACGCCAAGTCAAAAATCGATTTGGCCCCGTCCGGCAGCTCTTCGCGGCGAAGTCCCGCTTCGGCGGCAAGCCGAAGCAGCGCCGTTACCGAGGCGTACTGCTCGTAGCAGCCGGACAGGCCGCAGTTGCAGGGCTGCCCGCCCCAAGCGGTAACCATATGGCCGAAGCCTCCGGCAAAGCCGCTGCCGCCGTAGTCCGGCCGGCCGTCAATAACCCGCGAGCCGCCGACGCCGGTACCCAGCGTGACGCAGATGAAGTCGCGGTACGGCCGTCCGGCTCCGAGCCAGGCTTCGCCGACGGCCATCGCGTGCGCGTCGTTCGCGACGGCGACCGGCAGGGAGGATGCCTGCTCCAAGGCCTCGCGCAGATGCAGCCCGGTCCAGCCCGGCAGGTTCGGCGTGGCATAGGCGACCCGGCCGCTCAGCGGCTCGACGTAGCCGGCAGTGCCGATGCCGATGCCCGCAGGCAGTAGTCCGGCCGTTGCGGAGTGCGCCCGAAAATCTTCGATGATGGCGCGCAGCCTGCCCAGCAGCGCATCGCGTCCTTGCTCGGCTTGAGTCGGGGTCACCATATGCTTCAAGACCTCGCCGCCATCGTCGACAATCCCCGCTTTGATGTTCGTGCCGCCCAAGTCAATACCCAATACAACCTTACGCATGAGACGAACGCTCCTTGCCAGGCGTACGCAGACCATGCCGGTCCAGAAACGCCATATAGTCTTCGTATAGCTTGACGGACGATTCATGTCCTGCATGAACCGGGCTGCCGGGCTTGTTCATCATGCCCAAATATTGATATCCAAGCACTTTGTCCACCCAAGGAGATACGGTTTGCAGCTGCCGTTCGATCCGTTCGAAGGAGGGAGGGTAGAGCACCTTCCCTTGAAAACGGAATAACTCCACGTCCGCCCATAGAGGCTTACCCGCACGGTCATGCGCTTCCCGCAGGGAAGCGAACGTTCGCTTCGCCTCCTCGTGGGTGGTCCGGTTGACGCCGAGCTCGTCCTGATAGGCGATATAATCGACCTCTAACGAACGAAGCTGCGCGACGAAACGGTCGTCCGCTTTAACCGTGCGGGTGCCGTAAGGCGCGATCAGCACTTTGTCCGGGCCATGCTTGCGGCACCGATCGGCCAGCTCGTTCGCATAAGCGATATAATTGTCCGGAAAATATTCACGGATTGCCGCTTCCACAGGGAAATACCATCCGGCAAAGGATGGATGGTGGCCGTATTTCTCCGCCAGCTCCTTCGCGACATCGATGCGCAGGCGGGAATAGTCGCCGTCGAGCGACAGCTGGCCCATAATCGGCGTCGTGAAAAAGCCGAGCCCGAGATAGAGCGAGACGTTCAGCTTATCTCCTGCGGCCAGTACCGCTTCGAGCGGATCCGGGCAGACGGTATCCCAGCGCCAAGGCATCACTTCCGACGGGTAGAACGCTTTGCCGTACAGCGCCACGCTGAGCAGGACGAAGGTGTCCATGCCGGCTTCCGCCATTTCCGTCATTTTCAGCTCCCAATCATGTGCTGTAAACTGCTGGGTCGCCGCATTCCAGGTGTCGCCTTCATACGGATTGCAATGGTAAAAATCAAACCACGTGCCCGTGATCGGTTTCATCGGCCGTTCCTCGCTTTGCTTGAAATAGGGGGTGTATGCGTTAGACTTGGATCGCTCACCGCTCCGCACGCAGATCAGGCTTCCTCCCGTGCGAGCCGGAGCGCCTCCCGCACGCTGCCGCCCGCCTGCCGCAGCAGGCGGCTTGCCTGTCCGGCATCCGGAGCCGGACCGAGCAGCATCACGATGGCGGTCTTCACGTCGCCGCCCGTCTGCCGCAGCGTGTGCGCCGCCGCTTCCGGCTTGACGCCGGTCGCCATCTCGACGATTCGCTCCGCCCGGCGCTGGAGCTTACCGTTCGTCGGCTGCATGTCGACCATCAGGTTGCCGTACACCTTGCCGAGGCGGATCATCGTTACGGTGCTGAGCATGTTCAGCACCAGCTTCTGCGCCGTGCCCGCTTTTAATCGGGTCGAGCCGGTGACAACCTCCGGTCCGACCGGCACTTCGATTGCGGTGTCGGCCAGCGAGCCGATCAGCGAGCCGCGAACGCAGCTCACGGCAACGGTAGCGGCGCCGACCTTGCGCGCGTAGCGCAGTGCGCCGGCGACGTAAGGCGTCCGGCCGCTGGCGGCGATGCCGACGACGACGTCCCGGGGCGAGAGCCCGCGGGCTTCGAGATCCTCCGCGCCGCCTTCCGCACGGTCCTCGGCGGCTTCGTCGGCCTGCAGCATGCCGCTCCCTCCAGCCATGACGGCTTGCACGAGGTCGGGCGGGGTGCCGAAGGTCGGCGGACATTCGTAGGCATCGAGCAGCCCGAGCCTGCCGCTCGTTCCCGCTCCGACATAGAACAGCCTGCCGCCGCCGCGGATCGCTTCGACGATGACGTTCACTGCTGCGACGATGTCGGGCAGACGTTCTCCGACATGGCCGGGCACCGACCGGTCGGCTTCATTCATATAGCGGACCAAGTCCGCTGTTGACATCAAATCCAGTTCGGGAGCTTGCGGGTCCCGGGTTTCGGTTTCGAGCCGGTCCGTCTCGTGCGCGTTCATAGGTCACCTGCCATCCGGTTCAATTTGAAAAAAAGCTCCTTAAATAAAGCTAAGTATGGAGATCAATTCCATTATATAAGGAGCAAATGGTTCCCGTAAACCTTTTTTCGGAGGAAAATTCCTCATTGGACCAAAAAAATGAAGATAATCTCTATTGCGTATAGTATAATGGAACCAGCATTCGCAAACGAAGGAGGTTTCTGCCATGATCCGCATTTCTTCCATTGACATATTCCCGCTCCGCCTCCCGATGAAGCAATCGTTCCGTATTTCCCAAGGAACGGTCGGGGCCGCATCCGCTGGGGCGCCGCATGTTTATGTCCGCATCACGGGAGACAACGGCGTCGAAGGCTGGGGGGAAGCCCGCCCGAGTCCCCGCTGGAGCTACGAGACGCCCGAATCCGTATGCAGCGCCGTTTCCAACTACCTGAAGCCGGTGCTGCTCGGGCAGCGCGCCGACGACTTAACGGCCGTTCACCGTAGGATGAACCGCGAGCTCGCAGGAAGCCTTCATCCGGGCCAGCCGATCGCCAAGGCGGCCGTGGATACCGCGCTTCACGATCTGATCGCCCGCAGCTACGGGCTGCCGATAGCAGCGCTGTGGCAGTCGGGCTCCTCGCAGCCGGTCCGCCTGTCTTATCTGATCAGCACCGACAATCCGGAGGAAGCCGCGCGTAAAGCGCGGGAGGCCGTGGCGGAAGGCTACGCCGGCGTCGATGTGAAAATCGGGCTGAATCCGGCGAACGATCTGGATATCGTTGCGGCGGTGAAGCAGGAAGCGCCGAATTTATTTTTTCGCGTCGATGCGAATCAGGCTTACCGCCTCACGCAAGCGATTCAGCTGGCCAAAGGCCTCGAACGCATCGGCGTCGACGTGCTTGAGCAGCCGCTGCCGGCCAATCAGCTCCACGGTCATGCCGAGCTGCGCCGCAAGGTATCCATCCCGATCGCGCTCGATGAGAGCGTCTGGTCGCCAACCGGCGTTCTGGAAGCTCTGCGCAGCGAAGCTTGCGATACCATTGTCATCAAGCTGACGAAGATGGGCGGACTTCGCGGCGCCAAGCTGTGCGGGGAAATCGCCCGCGAGAGCGGGCTCGGCTTGCTCGGAGGCGGGCTGACGGAATCGAAGCTCGGGCTGGTCGCTTCCGCACACTTGTTCCGTTATTTGGAGCTGGCGGACCCGGTCGACCTGAACGGACCGATGTTCCTGAAGGACGACGCCGTCGAAGGAGACTGGCCGATTCGGAACGGCGAAGTCGTCCTGCCGGAAGGCCCGGGGATCGGCTGCCGCATCTCGGAAAGCAAGCTGCAGGAATACGCCGCCGACGCTATGTAAGCAGGGCCGCCATTGAACGAGCCGCCCGTTGCCATCACTAAAAGCAAAGGGGAGCATCGCATGAAATTTTACGTCAGCTGCGATATGGAAGGGATTGCCGGCGTAACGCTGAGGGAACAACTGGTAAGAGGAGAGCCGCTGTACGAAGAGGCGCGGCGGCTGCTGACGCTGGAGACGAACGCCGTGACGGATGCGCTGCTGGCGGCGGGTGCGACCCGGATTATCGTGAAGGACGCTCACGGGAGCGGCTTCAACTTCATTCCCGAGCTGCTGCATCCGGGGGCGGACTACGTGATGGGCGCGACCCGGGTCGAGAACCGGTTTCCCGGTCTTGACGAAACGTTTGACGGCGCGCTGCTGATCGGGTACCATGCGATGGGGGGGACGCCTCTGGCCGTACGTGACCATACGATGACATCGCAGGGCTGGCAGTCGCTCCGGCTGAACGGCCGGCCGATCGGCGAAATCGGGCTGGATGGGCTGTTGTTCGGCTTGCAGGGCGTCCCGGTGCTGTTCGTCTCCGGCGACGACAAAACGTGTGCGGAAGCGGCAGACGAGCTTCCCGGCGTCGTCGCGTACGAGACGAAGACGGCGCTCGGCCGGCACGCCGCCTTGATGAAAGCGCCGCAGCGGGTACGCAGCGAGCTGCAGGCAGCGGTGCGCCGTGCCGTAGAGAACGGGAACCGTCCGAAGCCGCTCCGCCTTGACGGGCCGTACGAGCTGACCATCCGTTTCCTTCATACCGAACAGGCCGATGCGCGCAGATATGACGGGATCACAGCCAAGAGGACGGACGGGCTGACCGCCGTCTACGAAGCCGACCATTTAACCGGACTGCTGGCGGCAGCCTTCTAAAACGATGAAACGAATACGATAAAAAAGGTGGTTTTTTATGAACAAACAGTCAATCGGCGCCAAGGCGCTGCTGTGGATCGAAAGCAACTACAACTCGCTGACGAAGGCCGAGAAGAAGGTTGCCGACGTCGTTCTGCAGGATAAAGAAAAAGTGGTGTACAGCTCCGTCACCGACTTGGCCGAGATGGCCGCGACGGGGGAGACGACCGTGCTGCGGTTTTGCCGGAAGCTCGGTTTTCGCGGCTACCAGGAGTTTAAGCTGGCGGTTGCCCAAGACCTCGTCAGCCCGAGCGAGAACGTGCACGGAGCCATTGACGAGAACGACAAGATCGGCGAAATTGCCCAGAAAATCACGTCCAGCAACAGTCAGGCCTTGAAAGACACGATGAGCCTCCTGCAGGAAAAAGAGCTGCAAAAAACGGTCGATGCGCTGCTGTCCAAAAAACGGATTTTCTTTTTCGGCGTCGGATCGTCCGGCGTAACGGCCATGGATGCGCAGCACCGCTTCATGCGGCTGGGCTTCCAAGCTTTCTGCGCGAACGATGCCCATATCATCACGATGAACTGCGCTTTGACGGGGCCGGATGACGTGGTGGTCGGAATTTCGACCTCGGGAAGCACGAAGGATTTGGTCGATGCCGTTCGGATCGCGAACGAAAATGGCGCCACCATCGTCTGCTTGACGAATCATGCGCGCTCGCCCATTACCCAATATGCCGACGCCGTACTACTCGCTTCGTCAAAGGAAACACCGCTGCAGGGAGGGGCATTCGCTTCCAAGCTCGCACAAATTCACGTGCTCGATATTTTATCCACCATTGTGGCTCTGCGGCGCAAAGCAGAAGCGTTCCAAGCGATCGAGAAAACGGCCAAATCCGTAGTCGATAAATTGTATTAGAAAATAAATTCATAAAATTAAATAAAAAAGGAGGAAATCTCCGCCTGAATGTTGTATAGTTTAGTTAGAGGACAGCATGAAGGGGGGATTTTCTTTTTTCGGCTTTCCCAAACGAAACAAAGAATAAAGATAAACAAACGAATCGGAGTAGAGAGATCCACCTGAGACATGATGGAGGTGGCACAAATGAAAGCGTTTAACAGAGCAGGTGTCGCAGTGTTTTCCCTCATTCTGGCCTCAGTGGCCGGGGTGGCCGGGTGCTCCGGCGGGACCGCGAAGCCTCAAGCCGACGGCGCGGGCAAGACCGATGCCGCAGGCGGCAAGCCGAAGGAAAAGGTGGAGATCACCTTCTGGCACGTTTGGACCGACAAAGACGCCGGTCCGATCACCGCGCGGGTCGAGGCGTTCAACAAGAGCCAGGATCGCATCACGGTCAAGGTGCTGGGCAACCAGGACGCGACGAAGCAGCTCACGGCGATTTCCGGGGGGAATCCGCCCGACGTCGCGCTGACGTACTGGAACAATATCGGTCCGTGGGCGCATGCCGGCGCGGTGCTGCCGCTTGCCGATTACCTCAAGAAGAGCAAGCTCGATACCGCGAACTTTATCCCGGCGGCGTTGGAACGGATGAAGGTGAACGATCAATATTACGCGCTGCCGTTCACGGTCAGTATGGCCAGCACGCTCATGTACAACAAGAAAGCGTTCCAGGATGCGGGCATTGCGAAGCCGCCGGAAACGCTTGAAGAGCTGTTCGATACCGCCAAAAAGCTGACCAAGCGCGAGAACGGTACGATCTCGCAAATCGGCTTCATTCCGGATTATCCGTGGATCGATAACGTATTCTGGCCGATCATTTTCGGCGGCGGCTGGGTGGATGCGAACGGGAAAATCACCGCCAACCAGGAAGCGAATGTCAAGGCGATCGCCTACCAGCGTAAATTTTATGAGGAGTTCGGCATGGACCAGATCGGCAAATTCCGCTCCGGCATGGGACAGCGGGGGACGCCGAACGATCCGCTGCTGACCGGCAAGCTGGCAATGATGATCGGCTGGGAGTACAACTTCCCGGACGAACGGAAGCCTGACGGGCCGATTGGCATCGCTCCGTTCCCGTATCCTGCGGACCGGCCCGATCTGAAAGGCTCCGGGATGGTCGGACCGCGCGCGGTGTTTATTCCGAAGAAGGCGAAGCATCCGGAGGAAGCTTGGGAGTTCATGCAATATTTGATCGGCCAGGAGTCGCAGGTGGAATTCTCGATCGAGTCGAAGACGATCCCGAGCTGGCTGCCGGCACTTGACGATCCGAAGCTGCGGAAGAACGAAAAGCTGGTCATGATGCTTGATTTCTATGACCGGGCGAAAAGCAAAACGCTGCAAGGGTTCCCGAACAGCGTCTACATTAACGAATATTTGCAGGCGCTGACCGAAGAAACGGAAAAAGCGCTGAAAGGACAGGTGACGCCGCAGGAAGCGATGGACCGCGTCACAGCCAAAATCCAGCCGCTTGCGGACAAGGCGAAGAGCAAATAGCAGGGCGCCGGAGGGGGGAACCTTCCCCCTTCGATGAATCTGACACGAAGGGAGTGAGGCCGCAATGGCTCGCGCCGCTGCCGCAACGGCCGGATTCCGACACCGGAGGAATAAAGCGTTATGGACGGGATTACTATTTATCAGTCCGTGGATCGCCGGCTTTCTTTTGTTTCAACTCTATCCGATTGCCATGTCGTTTTATTATAGCTTGTCGGAATATAACTTGTTTTCCAAGCCCGAATGGGTAGGTCTGCAAAATTACAAGAATCTGTTCGCGGACAGAAAATTTTATTTGTCGATGTACAATACGGTCTACATCACCGTGTTCGGTCTGCTGCCGCATCTGGCGTTCGCCCTCGGCATGGCGATGCTGCTCAATATGAGCGTACGCGGGCAGTCGCTGTATCGCACGATCTACTTCCTGCCGACGCTGGTGCCTGCCGTAGCCAGCTCTCTGCTGTGGATGTGGCTGCTCAACGCACAATATGGGCTCGTCAACAAGCTGCTGGGCGCCCTCGGCATCGTCGAGCCGAACTGGCTCGTCGACCCGATGTGGACGAAGCCGGCCTTGGTGCTGATGGGCTTCTGGGGCACCGGCACGCAGACGGTCATGTACTTGGCGGCGCTGCAGGACGTGCCGAAGGTATTTTACGAAGCCGCCGAAATCGACGGCGCCGGCCGGTGGAGCCGCTTCCGCCACATCACGCTGCCGGCCATTTCTCCGATGACGCTGTTTTTGCTGATCAACGGACTCATCAACTCGTTTCAGTTTTTCACGCAGGGACTTATTTTTGCGGAAGCGTCCCAATCGGTGGGCGGGCCGGAAAACTCCATGCTGTTCTATGCGATTTATTTGTACCAAACCGCCTTTTCGTTCCTGAACATGGGATACGCCTCCAGCATGGCGTGGATCTTGTGCGCGATCGTGCTTGGCTTGACGCTGCTTATTTTCCGCTCGTCGGCCCGTTGGGTGTACTATGGAGGTGAGAAATAATGGCGCAGACGATGATCGCCCGTTCCGGCTCGGGGGCAGGGGTCCGGAAGAAGCAGGGCATGCGCAACATCCGCAAAACCGTGCTGCCGCATATCGGCTTGGCGCTGGCGGGCCTTCTGTTTCTGGCTCCGTTCGCTTGGCTGTTCATCACCTCCATCAAGTCCGAGCAGGAAATTTTCGCGATCCCGACGGTTTGGTGGCCGGACAAAATTCAGTGGATGAACTACGTGCAGGCGGTTCAGACGATTCCATTCATACAATATACGCTGAACACCGTGTTCGTCTGCGTGCTGTCCGCGGTCGGACAGCTTTTCGCCTCGCCCTTGGTGGCGTATGGCTTCTCGCGGATCGCGTTCCGCGGACGCGACTTCTTGTTTTTCGTCATGATGGGGACGATGATTTTGCCGTTTCAGGTGACGATGGTGCCGATCTACGTCATGTTCAACCAGATGAACATGCTCGATTCGTACTGGCCGCTCATTTTGCCGAACTTTTTCGGCGCCGCCTATTATATTTTCCTGCTTCGGCAGTTTTTTATGAACATTCCGTACGAGCTTACGGAATCGGCCAAAATCGACGGAGCGTCCGAGTTCCGCATTTATTGGCAGGTGGTTCTGCCTTTGTCCCGGCCGGCGCTTTATACCGTGGCGCTGCTCACGTTCCTGCACGCTTGGGGCGATTTTCTGGGACCGCTCATCTACTTGAACGATCCGGAGAAATGGACGCTGTCCGTCGGCCTCCGGTCGTTTATCGGGGAATACAAGGTGTCGTGGGGCCTTCTGATGGCCGCGTCCACACTCTTCACGGTCCCGATCATCGCACTGTATTTCTTCGTGCAGAAGCAGTTCATTCAAGGGATTACGCTGACAGGCTTCAAGTAGACAGGGCATCAAGGAAAATCACATACATCGCATAATTCAAAGAATTCCATTGGAGGGAAGCAAATGAAAAAACGATCCAACGTTACGGCAGCCATTCTGTCTTTGGCACTGGCCGGGGGGATGGTCATCCCTGCTGCGGGCGCATCCGCAGAACAAACTGCGCAGGCGGCTGCGCCTTTGGAAAATCTGGCGTTGAACAAGCCGTATACGTTCGAAACCCCGTATCCGCGCGACGCCCATTTCGGACCGACGGAAGACGCTCATGCCGACGATACCGGCAAGCAGCTGACGGACGGCGTTTTTGGCGGGACGGCCTTCTCGGACAAAGCGTATGTCGGCAAGCTGTGGCAGGGCTACCGCACCTTCAAGCTCGATCTGGGCGAGCCGGTGACGATCCAAGACATTAAGGTCAGCACGCTGCAGGATTTGCCGAACGGTATCTTTTTCCCGGAAGAAATCTCGTACTCGATCTCGGAGAACGGCAGCGCGTGGCAGCACCTGGGCGCAGTCAAAAGCGCGCTCCCGACGACGGAAAAAGGTCCCGTGAAGCAAACGATCGCCAAAACCGGCGTCAATACGGTCGCCCGTTACGTCTATATGGACATTCCGGTGGAGACCTGGCTGTTCGTCGATGAGATCGAAGTCATGGGTACGCGCGACAAGTCCGGCCACAAGCTGAAGCCGAACAAAGCGCCGAAGCCGGATCAAGGATATCCGCGCGCAGGCTCCAAGCAAGCGGGGGGCATCCGCAATGAAGTGCTCATCTATACCGGGGAGTGGCAGTACCAGCCAAGCGACTGGATTTCGTTCAAGAAGGAAGATTTCAGGCCTTACGTCTCTTATGTGGATCAAGACATGAAGCGCAAGGACTTTATGTTCGACGGCTTCCTGTTCATGCCTTACGCTCCCCTGATGGATGGAGCCAATTACGGGCCGACGACGGGAAAACCGACCAACAAAGCGCATTTCGAAAAATTCCTCGACCGTCTGTTCCGCGACGATTACGAGCTGGGAGCGCTCAATGAAGCGGTGAAGGAAGCGAAGTTGGAGCTCCCGAAAAAGAACTATGAGGCGAAGGTCGTTATCACGATCCCGTATCCGCGTACGGACCAGAGTGATTTCGGCGATGTGGATGGCGACGGCATCAGCGAGAACCTGAACGTCAAGGAGGTCGGAGAGGCGGAAGCGCTGAAAAACCGGCTGAAGGTGACAAAATGGTACGTCGACGAGGTATACAAACGTTGGAACGCGAAGCAATACAGCGACCTGAAGCTCGTTTCGTTCTACTGGTATAACGAGTACATTGCGCATCAGTTAAGCACGCTTGATCATGAGTTGGTGAAGCAAACCGGCGATTATGTCCGTTCGAAGGGCGCGAGATTCCAATGGATTCCGTATTATTTTGCCCGGGGCTGGAACGACTGGAAGGACAATGGCTTTGACACGGCGCTGATGCAGCCGAACTACTTCTTCCATGCGAAAGCCGGTGTCGACCGGATGAGTACGATCGCTCAAGCGGCGTACGACAACGGCATGGGCGTTGAGATCGAGCTGAGCGACGATGTGCTGACGAAAGAGAACATGCGCGACCGCTACTACGCGTATTTGGATGCCGGCAAAGAGCATAAATTTATGAAAAAGTCGCTTAACGCCTTCTACCAGCAGGTCAAGACGCTGCTGAAAGCGGCGCAATCCAAAACGCAGGTGGAGCGGGAAGTATACGACCTTACGTATCAGTTCCTGAAGGGCAAATATAAAGTAACGAATCCGCAGGAGCTTCAGACGTTGGAGCAGGAAGAGCAGGACGCGGAGTAACGAACTTCGAAGCAAAAGGGGAATGAAGCATGAAAACGATCGTCACTTGCCAAGGCGGGGTACGCCTCGAAGACCGGCCTGAGCCCTCCGTAAAGGAGCATCCCAAGCGCGTCCTGGTGAAGGTGAATTACTCTTCGATCAGTCCGGGAACGGAGCTCGGCCTGCTGGCAAACCCGGCCATCCCGGACGGCTTCGCGCTCGGCTACAGTGCCGCCGGTACCGTGCTGGAGATCGGCAGCGCCGTGGAGGGGCTGAGCCCGGGAGATTTCGTCGCCTGCTACGGCGGACCTTACGTTTATCATGCGGAGGTGTTGTCCGTGCCGGAGATGCTCTGCGCGAAGCTGAGCGGTCCCGAATCGATGCCGACAGCTTCGTTCGTCGGCCTCGGCTCCGTGGCCGTGCACAGCACGCGCAGGCTGGCCCGCCAGTTCGGCGAGACCGTATGGGTCGCGGGACTCGGCGTGCTCGGCCTGCTGATCGCGCAGCTCGGCGACCGGGCCAACTACCGGGTGTTCGCTACCGATATGAAGGACGAACGGCTGCAGCTTGCGGCCGAGTGCGGCATTGGCGACGCTCACCGCGCCGACGATCCGCTGCTCGCCGAGCGGATTGCCGCTTATACGGAAGGCCACGGCTTCGACAGCATTGCGCTGTGCGCGCACGCCTCGTCCCCGCAGCTGATCGAGTCGTGCATGCAGCACCTGGCGTTTCGCGGCACCTTCGCTTTGATCGGCAACGTGCCGATTCAATTCTCGCGCGATCTGTTCTTCGCGAAGGAAGCGGATTTCGTCATCGCCCGCGGAGGCGGTCCGGGGCGCTACGACCGTCAATACGAGGAAGAGGGGCTGGACTATCCGAAATCGTACGTCCGTTGGACGGAAGGCCGCAATATGCAAGAGTTTGTCCGCAACGTGGAAAGCGGGCGTCTGGCGATCCGGCCGATGATGACGCACGAGTTCGCGCTGGCCGACGCCGTCGAGGCGTATGAGGTGCTGAAGCGCGAAGCGTCCTCTGCGCTCGGCGTGCTGATCCGCTACGATTCCTAGAGAAGGCGAAAGAGGATTCCCGTGATATCCGATGGGAATCCTCTTTTTGTTGGAAGGGTGGGATTAAGTCGGCAGATTTAACGCCGTTTGAATATTTTTCCGGTCCAGCTCGATTTGTTCAGGAATATGATACGGACGGTAATACTCTTTGCGCATCATATAATTCGTAATTCGCTCGTGGGTCGAGATCGCTTCGTCCAACTGCCTGCGCAGGACTGCTTTGATGTCCGGACTGGCGGTTTCCGTCAGCGCGATGGCGTAGTTTTGAATGCCCGTTTTGGCTGCGATTAAGAAATCCATAGCAATGACTTGATCGGTCATCGTGCCCATGCCGGTTAAATTCTTGATCAGCGTATTCATGCGTCCGCTCCTTTCCTACACGTTGACATTGGCCAGCAAAGCATCCAGCTCTTGCAGCTGCCGGGTCGACAGCTCGACGTCCTGATCCAAAAGCTGCCTCAGGTCCTCGTCCGAAACAAGACCCCGCATCGTCGCCGATTTGGTCATGCAAATCGTCTTGAAAGCCGCGATTTCGTGCAGATCCAACGTTTCGTGCAGACCATACGTTTTTTTCATATTGGGTTATCCTCCACGTTCAATTCGGTATGATTCAGGGCTTCAGAACGACTTTGATGCAGCCGTCCGTCTTGGTGTCGAATACCTCGTAGCCGTGCTTCGCTTGATCCAGCGGCAGCACGTGCGTAACGATATCTCCGGGATCTACCTTGCCCTCCGCAATCAAATTGTACATTTGCGGCATGTAATGGATCACCGGCGCTTGTCCCGAACGGATGTTCACATTCCGTTGAAAAATATCTCCTAGCGGGAAGGCATTATAGCGGGCTCCGTAAACGCCGGTTATTTGGATCATTCCACCTTTGCGAACGGCTTGGGAGGCGATGACGACGGCTCCAAGCGAACCGCCCTGAAGCTTGAGGCCCGATGCTAGAAACTCCAGCGGGGTCATCTTTCCGTCCATTCCTACGCAGTCGATGACGACATCGGCTCCGCCGTGGGTCATTTCTTTCAAATGGCTGCCGATATGTTCCTCCTGCTCGAAATTGACGGTCTCCACTTGATTGTGCCGTTTCGCATGCTCCAGCCGGTAATCCACGTAATCGACGGCGATGACGCGTTTCGCTCCTTTGAGCCAAGCGAATTTTTGCGCCAGCAGCCCGACCGGGCCGCACCCCAGCACGATGACCGTATCCCCGCTCTTCACGCCGGCGTTGTCTACGCTCCAAAAGGCTGTCGGCATGACATCGGCGATCAGACACAGCTTCTCGTCTTCCACCTCGCAGTTTTCCGGAAGACGGAAGGGGACGAAATTGGCATAAGGAACCCGCATATATTCGGCTTGCCCTCCGGGATAGCCGCCAGTCGTTTCGGAGTAGCCGAAAAAACCGCCCATGTCTCCGTTCGGATTCGAATTGTCGCATTGGCTTTCCAGTTGATTTTTACAATAGTAGCATTCACCGCAGCTTACATTAAACGGGATGACGACCCGGTCGCCTTTTTTTACTTTGGTTACTTCGGGACCGACCTCTTCCACAATGCCCATCGGCTCGTGGCCGATAATATAATCCGTGGGGAGATTAGGAATCATGCCGTGGATGAGGTGCAGGTCCGATCCGCAGATGGCCGTGGTGGTTAGCTTGACGATAATATCGTCCGGTTTTTCGATTATAGGGTCTTGCACCTGCTTGACCTGCACGTTCTTGATGCCTTGATACGTAACGGCTTTCATGGTGTAGGCTCCTCCAAGGATTATTTTTCCGGGGTCGCGAACAAGCCTAAGCGGGAAGTATCTTTAGGGAACAGCTGCATTTCGGCGATTTGCATCGTCGTCTTCGCCGATGTCAGATCCAGCTTGAACTGCTCGTTCACCCGATTGGGGTGCAGCCAGCCTTTGCGGATCATCAATTGCGAAATTTCTTCATGCAAATCCAGAGCTTCGGATAAAAGACGGCGCAGCAGCATTCTGACCTCGGCCGTTGCCGTCTCGGACAGGGCGATCGCACAGTTTCGCACGCCGGTCTTCGCTGCCAGCAAAAAATCGAGCGCAAGCGCGGAGTCGGCCAAATTCGGCATGCCTTCGGCATTGATCGGGTCCAAGTAGTCTTTATTCATCGTATCGTTCACCGCCGTTTATTGAATTGGGGTTGCCGGATAAAGGCTTTGCAGATCCTGGAGCGCTTTGACGGATTGCTCGACGTCTTTTTGCATCAGGGCTTTCAGCTCTTGGTCAAAAACGAGTCCCTGCATCATTTTCGATTTGGCCAGACAGATCGTTTTAAAATTAAACAGCTCGTGAACTTCCATCATCTCATGCGGAGCCAACGTCAGTTTGGTCAAGGGAATCACCTCCGGTTGCTTGTACACGGTTAGGGTTTCCTTAACATTTTCCGCCTATACCCGGACATTCAGTCGTCAGGGATTGAAGCTGCGGGCAGAATTCCAGGCTGCATAAAACTCGGCAACGGAAGCAAAGCGTTCGTTCCGGTCCGGCTGAACCGCCTGCAGAGCTGCTTCGTACAGCTTCTTGCCCGCTTCCCACTTCGAATTGGAGCGGTCCCGTTCGCCTCCGAGCAGGCCGAAAGCGATGGCCCCCATGTTAAAGACATTGGTTCGTGCGTCAATGTCCGCGCCGAGCTCGAATTCTTCAGGCGACATGAAGCGCGACGAGCCCCAGAGCCTGCCCATCGTATTGATAAAAGGCTTTCTCCGGTACAAATCGATATCGCAAATTTTTGTCAAGCCCTTTTTGAAATCGTACAGGATGCTGCCGTCGTAAAAATCGATTGCGACATATCCGCTGGCTTCTACATGAACGTGGAACGAAAAGATATCGTCCAACGAACGCAGCCGGTCTATGACAGGCAACTGTCTGAAACGAAAAAACGGAGAATCCGGGTGCGTATACTTTTGCGGCGGGGGAAAGGACCAGTGCGGATGGAGACATTCGCCGTCAAACCAGTCAAATACGGCCGCATAGCCGTTGTTTGCTTCAAAATGCTCCTCCAAGCGAATGAGCTGAGGATGATGTAAGGCTTCATAAAGCGGGAGAGCCTGCTTTAATCGGGTGACGGCCTCTTGAGGGGTTCCGGTGAAGGCCACTGTCGGCGCCCCTGCGTACTTTACGAACTTCTTGCGGCCCCCCTGTTGAACACCGAAGGACAGGTTTCCCGAATCCTGCCGGTCGAAGACGCAAAATACCCGGCCGAGCTCTCGCAGCCAATCGAAAGGGTGAGGTTCTTTGAGTTGGAATGATATGCCGTCCAGACTAACGGTAACGGAATGATTCGTCATGGCACGCCTCCATGGATTCGATAATAGGAAAGCACTCCCACATTTTATCACATGACTCTGGCGCTTCCTTGGCAAGCTTTAGGTAAATCCAAATTTTCCGCGAGTCGGCATAGCGCAATAAGAAAGAGAGGCGTCCGTCCGCCGGAAGCGCCTCTCCTTCTCGTAAAACCTTACTCTTCAGTACGGGTCCCGTCTTGTTCCTTAGCTATCAGGGATAGCGTATCGTCCGTTTCGTCGCCTTCGACCAAACGCTGCAGCGCCAGCAGCTTGTTATCCCAATATCTATCGTAGTAGGCCAGCCAGCGCTTCAATTCGAGCAGCGGCTCGGGCTCCAG
>NZ_BILX01000023.1 GCF_004000785.1 Paenibacillus ehimensis NBRC 15659
ACAGCATGCCCGAATGTGACTTCGAGCGGCTGTCCTTTGCCGTTCTCTCAGGAGTACAGCCCTCCCTCCAGCCGGGAGCTGGGTCTGCAGGCGCCTAGCGGCACTTGGATGAGACTGGTAACGCCCTCCGCCTCCATCTTGTAAATGTTATCGCAATCGGCCGGGTTGAAGCTAAGAAGCGGATGCCCGTTAAGCCCGAGAGCGACCGCCGCGATCAACAGCCGCTGAACCAGCATCCCCGCTTCCATCTGCTGAATGCGGTACCCCCGAAAGCCGAGCGCATCCGCATAGTGGTTTCTGTCCGCGGCTACGTGCAGGCAAAGCGGAGTCTGGAACAAATTCACATTCCCTATCGTTATTCCCTGCTGCAGCAGCATTCTGTAGTCTCCCGGACGGATCAGCCGCAGCTCGTGAGCAAGCGCATCGTAACGGTAAGCGCCGTCGGGAATACCTTCGATTCCGTACAAACAGCCGTAAATAGATACCCGCCTTCCGGGCTCATGACCGGCCGGATCCAAATCGTTCGTATAAGGGAACGAAGCCGTTGCCTCGTGGAGTAAAGCGGCTGTCTGATGAGCATCAACCGGGTTAAAAACAAAGTCCAAGTGCGGCGAGTACCGTTTGCGAACGACCGAAGCCAGATCGAACGAAAGTCTTTGCGTTCTGGGCAGCGGGACCGTCTCCCCTCCGCCGGTCATCGTTCCTCCGATATTCGCGGCATCGAGCGGACCGAACGATTCCGTCGTTTCCATCAACGAAGCTTCGTTCATTCGAAGCAGCATCGGGTACTCTGTAGTGCGAAGCGAGCGGACGTAATGCTCATGCCGGATCGCGGGGAGCGCGGCACATAATTGGCGGGATGTCAAGACACCCGCTTCGGCTCCGCTGCCATAAAACCAGGCGCCCGTAGGCTGCAGCGATAAGGGGATGACCGCATACACGCTCTCCTCCTGTTCGGCAAGACCAAGCAAGTGATTAACGGCCCGGTCGAGAAAACGGAAGTATACCCCCGTATGAAATCCGAACCGTTTGGCGGTTTCGAGCAGCTGTCCGATGAGCGCGCCGGCGTCAAGTCCTTGCAGACGATAGCCGAAGTTATTGTATTTATAAAAATTTTTCCAGTATATGGTAGACACAAACACCGCCCCGAAACAAGCCGAAAGGTCGCAGCGGTCCCCCAGCCCCCGGGCCAGATAAGCATCAAAATCGCCAAGACGAAGCAAGACGAGACGATGATGCGCCGTATCGTAATGATAGAGCCCGACAGGCAAATCGTCCGTTTTCAAGTACACGTACAACTCGCTCGGATACAGGGAGCCGCCGGAAGGTGCGAACCTTCGGAGCGCGTGGAATACGCTGGTCTCTCCCTCCAGCCCTCCGTAATCCATGTAAAAGGCGGACTGGCACAGCTGTGCAAGCCCGTAAGCATACCAGAGAAAATGACCGATATCGCGAATTTCCGGCCTATCCGGCACGGGTCTTCCTTCAAGGGTCAGCGGCACTTCCGATGAGAGCGTAA
Organism: Paenibacillus ehimensis NBRC 15659; assembly: GCF_004000785.1. Taxonomy (GTDB): domain Bacteria; phylum Bacillota; class Bacilli; order Paenibacillales; family NBRC-103111; genus Paenibacillus_G; species Paenibacillus_G ehimensis. Next base: position 1,520 of record NZ_BILX01000023.1, read on the forward strand.
AAGTCGGCAAGCCGCGGTACAGCTTATAAGCAAGCGGAGCGTTGTACCAGTCGGGTTCGAAGTCCGGCGGCCGGGAATGATCAGGATCGTAATGCAGCTTGTGCAAAAAAGACTTAAGGCTCACTGTACTCTCCCCCTTCGACAGGCTTACGGAAACGGATGCGGATGCGGATTGAGCTGTTCGACCGTGAGCGGCTGCTTCGTATAGCCAAGCTGCGCGGGAACCTTCAGTACCCGCTCCAGCCCGGTAACACGCGTCAAATGATGCCCGAACGTCATCGGCAGCATCCCCGGAATCAGCACTTTGACGCAGGCTAACCCATTTCGCTTCAATTCGGGCGAGGTCTGATCGACTACGATCACATCCAGATTCAAGGAGCGGAATTTCTCCAAGATCATCTTCAAGTCGTCGGTAAGGTCCGCATGCAGGGCTTGCGGCGGGAACGCCTCCCGAAACGTCAGCGGAGGTCCGGGCTTTTTCCACAAGAAATCCAAACGCTTCTCCGTCTGCGGCAGGCCGTACAGCAGGGAGTGATGCTCCATCTCTCTCACTTGGAACGGATCCTCTGCCATCCGTTCGCTTTCCTGCCGCTTGGATTCGAATCGCTCATCCAGCGAGAGCATCATGCCCGCCAGCTCGAAGATCGCGCTTTTCAGCGCCCGGATCGGGTCGAGATGGGCTCCGGCCGCACAGATGAGGTTCATCCCGCGCGGTTTCAGGTTTTTCGCATAGGTCCAGATGCACGGGATGCCATGCTCCATCGTCGCATCGAACACGTGCAGCTCGTAGCCCGCCACCGCCTTCATCCGGTCGATCATCATATTCAGTTCGCGGTCACCGGCGGAATAAGGGTCGACACGGGAAAGCGGAAGCTGCGCATACCAGGTCAACAGGAATGAATCGCGTTCCAGCACTTCCATAATGCCGTGGAAAATGGCCTCCTCCATGCTGCCGCCCAAAGCGCATCCGTTGGACGTTTCATAGACAACGCCGTTTCCGCAGCCGAGGCTGTAATAAGCGAGCAGCTCCGGTACCAGAATGGGACGATTGTGTATGATAGAGCGGCCCCAGACCCAGTCCATCTCACGATCGGGATCGAACCGCCGGAACGGAAAATCAGGCCGCGCGTACTGCTCTTCCGCGTGGACTCCTACCTCGAGCGGATTTAACGCATGATCGGCGATCTCGCGGTAGCTTTTGCGAACCTTGGTCCATTTGCCTCGCGGAACTACACCGCAATGACGCTCCAAGCCTTCCAGTATCGCCGTCAGCTCGCTGTCCGCATAGGAGAGCGTCCGCCCGGAACTCGGTTCGTCTCCGCCGTAAAACGGAAGATTTACGGTAATATCGGCGAACGGCGACATCCCCTCTTTCATTTTGCCATTCATGAGCCCGGTCCGGAAATCCAAATAATCGCGGACAAGCACCTGCTTCAAATCATCGATCGAACGGCAGCGGAAGCTGTTCGGATGGACCTTCGGACTTGACCCAAGCGAGAAATTGGCCAGCTCCTCCGAATCTTCCGGCAAATCGCCGCAAATCGGGCACGTCGGATCGTGTAAAAAGAGATGGCGTGAAGTCTTCAAGGTTTTCAGATTCACCAGCAGGATTCGTTCCTCCAATTGAGGCTGTCCGCCGAGAAGCACGCGCCGGGCTTCCGCAGCCAGCAGAGTCGCCGCCTGCGTCAGTCCCGTACGGGAAGCCCAGGCGTCCTGTGGGATTCCGCCGCGTTCGGCAAGCTGCTGCTGCAGCACACGCAGCTCCCTGCGGTCGGTAGTGGCCATGAGCCGCCGCATGTCCGCGCATCTGGAGCATCCCTGAACGCCTGGCCGGACCAACGGTCCGATTAACGCCTCCCCAAAGGACACGAATCCCCGCAGCCACGGCACCTTGGCAGTCTGAAGCACCTCCTCCGCCTTATCCTGCACGGCAGGGAGCCAGCCATCCTGCGCAAGGATGACCAGATCAGCCGAACGGAATTCCTCCTCCTCAAGCTCGACCGTACGGATCACCCAAAAGGAAGAATGCAGTTCGGCGCATATCAAATCCGCCAGCACGCCTTTGCCGATAACGGCTACAACACTGCTCATGGCAAAACCTCCTCTCTCAGCGCAACGCCCAGGACGTGCACAGGCCCTTTATTCAAAAAGGGATCGAGCCTGTAATCAAATACATGCAGCTGTCTGCCGTGCTGCTTGAGCTGTTGTATGGCGGAGGCCAGCACGCTGGCCTGCGATGTTTCTTCGAAGGCTGGGACGGTCAAGCTGCGCGGCCGGACCTTCTTCGGTGCCCGGCTTGGAACCGAAGCAATCCGAACCTGAAGCCGGGGTTTTTGACTTTGAACCTCCGACAGCGCTTGGAGAAGAGCCCTTCGAAGCGCAAGGGTGATATGCAAATCGACGCCCGTGTACCATCTTCCGCCGATTTCCGCACGCACCACCGGGAAACCGAGCAGCTCTTCCTCCAGAACGAGGCCCGGCTCCCCCTGCAGCGTAGACAAGGATTTCAAATAATAACGGGCCAGCTCGTCATCCACCCTACTCAGCTGCACCGGAGTGACAAGCTGCTTTAGACCGGTCCGCCGAAGGTCCAGCTCTTCCGCCAGACACTTTCGCAAGCCCCGCCATACGGCTTCGGTCAGCGTCTCTCCCGCCCCGATGCCGACATATTCGTGCTCATGCAGACCGGCTGCATCCGTTTCCGACGGAACTGAAGCCTGCCGCGTAAGTTCAGCCAAACGGGACGTATAAGCTTCCAGCCCGGCAAGTGCCGACTCCCGTCTTGCTTCCTCATGCGTCAATCCTGTACCGACTATGGAAGGAAGCAGTTCAACCGGCCCGTCCGAGAGCGGATCCGCCACCTGAACCCGGCATTGCGCAAGCGGCAGCTGCTTTAAGTCGCCTTCGTCCCACTCATAAAAAATGCCCGTATCCGGCGAGGTTAACCGTTCACAATAATCCAGTAGCGGGCTGTGCCTTCCGCTTTGCGGCGCCGGGTCCGAATCCTGCATCAGCCGCAGCTCGATATCCGGAATCCGTTCAATCCGGTTGCAGCCGCTCACCATCGGGTGAGGCAGGAACGAGTACCAATCTCCTTCCAGCGTCTCCAGGTTCAGCAGATATACCGCCTGATTTCGCAGCGGATCGGCAGCCCCTGTTACCGTTTTGAACAGCTCGAACACGATCACATTCGACAGCAAGGCCCCGGCGTGGACAGAAAACGTGTGCTGCTGCGGATCTTGACGAAGAACGGGCTGATGAATGCGCCGCAGCGCAGACTCCCAACCGTTCCCGTCTTCCGGCCGCTCAAGAGGCCCTGCCAAACCCGCTTGCTGCAGGCAAATCGCGGGAAGAAAAAGCTTTCCTTCCTCTTTGCAGGCCGCATGGACGATCCGAAGCTTTTCGACATCCCCCTCCTGCGATACGTACATGACGGAATCGAACGGTTTCAGGACCTCCCGCCAAGCGGAAGCGTCCCGTCCGGGGTAAGCCACTTCCACAATATGTATTTCCGGATCGGATTTCCGGGCATGCTCCCCCAGCTCCTTCAACCGCTCGCGGTTGGTCGGCGAAGAATCGCCAATGGCCACTCCCATTCGAGGCAGCCCGGATTCCAGCAAGGCCGCCACCAATGAAACCAGAAAAGCACCGGAGCCAACCGCTAACACCTTCTGTTGGCGATACTGCTCGAAGCGGTGCGCGCCGGAACCTCCAAAATTGCTCAGAAATTCAATTTGCGAGCCGAACTTTTCAAGAATCCTTTCCGATAGCCGGTGAGGGAGGTCTCCGCTGACATCTCTTGCGAAGCCGTTTTGGATCAATAAAGCCGCAATATCGAACACGCGGCCTTTGTGCGGCTCCGGCAAGCCGTCCGTCAATTCCATAAGCGTGTAATTCCCGTTAAATACCGGTATCAGCTTCTCGACCCAACGATCAATGGACTCGCCTTCCAACCGGAACGAGCCCATGTTGTTTCTAAAATAGACCGCGCCGCTCGGATCGGGAACAAAAAAGGTGTCCCCATTGATTTTCGGGCGCACGGAAGCATCTAATATGGTCATCTCACTCCTCCTAATCCATACTTTTGGTCAATCCGGCCGGATGTTCACTGCTATCTTATGTAATGTCGTTTGTCCTTCTTGTCAATTATTTTCTAGGGCCGTTCCAGCCCCTGCGGTCCGGATCAAAGCAGCATTAGCAGGGGCTGATACTAGCGGGGCGATCCCGTTAATGACTTAACCGCAGCGTCCGCCGCAACGTCCGCAACCTCCGCAACCTCCGCAGCGTCCGCAGCGTCCGCCTCCGCATGCGCATGCGCAGCCTCCGCCGCAGAAGCAGCTGCAGAAGCAACGGAAGCAGCCGCAGCCGCATGGACAACGGAAACAACCGCAACCGCCGCAACCACCGCAACCGCCGCCACACAGACGAGAATCGGCTTCGTACTCGCCCTGATGTTGGAAAGGCGTCACCTGACCCGCATTGTAGGCCGCGACCTGCAACTGCTGAAGCTCATTCTGAAATTCACTCATGTTGAACATTCCCTCCGTCAAAATAAAGTAGTGCCGGCTCGAGCCGGAGACTGGCAAGAGATTGAAAGGAAGAACCCGGGCAAGAAGCGTGCTTCCGTGATCGCGCTTTCTCTGCTCTCGACAGAACATACAACATTTTTATGAATTTCGATCCGCATGTGTTACGGGGTGCCAAGCTTAATTCCGAATCATTTTTCAATAATGGTGAAAAGTAGGTTTTCATATCGGATAATGGCGAATAACCCGGACGACTTGTGTCATCCGGGTTATTGCGATAAGCGAATCCATGCTTCTTTATCCGCGGCGCTTCGGCTGTTTTACCCTCAGGGCCTTCGAACGGCGTGTCATTAAAGGAAGCGGCGCGCGCAGGACGAAGTCCTTCCAATCCCCGAGCCGGTAAGGAGCCGCCGGGCTCAAGTAAGGAATGCCGAAGCTCTTCAGCTTGGCCAAATGGCTGCATACCAGCAGGAAGAACAGGATAACCCCGTACAATCCGAAGATGGCCGCCGAAAACATCGTACCGAAGCGTATGATCCGCAAAGCAATTCCTGCGCTGTATTGAGGGATGGCAAACGAAGAAATCGCCGTAATGGCAACGACGATGACCATGATCGAGCTGACGATGCCGGCTTGTACCGCCGCTTCCCCGATGACCAGGCCGCCTACGATGCCGATGGTCTGGCCGATCGGCTTCGGCAAGCGCAAACCGGCCTCACGCAATATTTCGATCGATACTTCCATGATCAACGCTTCGATTAACGAGGGGAAGGGCACGCCCTCCCTTGAGCCTGCGATGGACACCGCCAATTTGGTAGGAATCAGCCCTTGATGGAACGAGATGAACGAAATGTAGAGTGCGGGTCCGATCGTGGAAATCAGCGCTGCGATATAACGCAGCACGCGCACGAGCGTGCCCGGGATCCAGCGCTCGTAATAATCCTCCGGGGATTGCAGCAGCATGCTGATGCTTACCGGCACAATCAGCGCAGACGGGGAGCCGTCCAGCAGGATCGCCACCCTGCCTTCCATCAGCGCGCTGTTTACCCGATCCGGCCGTTCCGTATTTTGCACTTGGGGAAACAGCGTAAGATGGTTGTCTTCGATAAATTGTTCGATATACCCGGAATCGGGAACGTCGTCTATATCGATCCGGGCGATGCGCTGCCGGACCTCCTGCACCAATGCGTCATTGGCAATGTCGCTGTTGTAAGCGATGGCTGCCGTTTTGGGAGCTTTGCGCCCCACCATGGTATATACGATACATAGGGTGTGGCTCCCGCCAAGCTGACGCAGCAGCGCGGTGTTATCCGCCAGGCTTTCGTTGAAGCTGACCCGCGGTCCCCGGACCAAAGATTCCGAGGACGGCTCGCCGAGACTGCGTTTTTTCTCGCTCCCGGTGGCCAGGACGAAGACGTTCGGGCAGCCGTCGATCAAGAGTCCGGCATTCCCTTTCCACAAACCGGGCAGCAAATCGCGGAGGTTCCCTGCTTCGCCCAGCCCGCTGACGGACAGGATGCGGTTTTTGATAAGCGGTGGCAGCCCTTCCGCGCAGCTTGGCATCGTAAAGTCGGACATCAGGGCGGGTAATATGTGCGTATCGATGTAGTTTTTGTCGGCGAGCTCCTTCACGATGACCAAGGCTGCCTTTATACGCGATTCGCCAACTCGAAACGTTCGGATCAAAAGGTCGTCATTGCGGCCTAATCTGTCTTGAAGCTCCGACAAGTCCTTCTCGAACGTTCCGGTAAAGTCATATAACCGCTCTTCCGCGTCAGGCTTGCTGCTGCTGCGGATCGCCAAAACCGATTTCAACCAAGCTCCCAGCTTGTACACACCATAGGGCACCAGACTGCACAGGACGGCTTGCAAAATAACTTCCCAATTCATCATATAAGTCGAAATAAACTTCCACATGCACGTCGCCCCCCATATTATGGTGGGCAAACCGGAATCTTGTTATGCGAAGCGACGGCTGAATAACAAAAATCCACCTATGCTTCCATAGATGGATTTCCGCCATGCTTCTATAAATATACGCTTATACCCAGCCTCTCCACTTGATGGCCTCGGCCATCCGCTTCAGCCCTACGATGTAAGCCGCCAATCGCATGTCCACTTTTTTGTCCGTCGAGGTCCGATACACATTGTGGAAGGAGGTTGTCAATATTTTTTCCAGCTTGTCTTGAACTTCTTCCTCCGACCAGTAGTAGCCTTGGTTGTTTTGCACCCATTCGAAATAGGAGACAACCACGCCGCCGGCGCTGGCAAGTACATCGGGAACGAGCAGAATGCCGCGGTTCGTCAAAATTTCGGTCGCCTTGAGCGTCGTCGGTCCGTTCGCCGCTTCAACGACAATGCGGGCCCTGATGTCCGGCGCATTCTCCTCCGTAAGCTGGTTCTCGATAGCTGCCGGAACCAGAATGTCGCATTCTTGGACGAGCAGCTCTTTATTCGTAATTTGCTGACTTTTAAAATAAGGCGTAACCGTTCCGAACGAATCCCGCTTGTCAAGCAGCGTCGGGATATCGAGGCCCTCCGGATCGTACAAAGCCCCGTAAGCATCGGAGATGCCTACGACCTTCGCTCCCGCTTCATGCAGGAATTGAGCCAGGAAGCTGCCTGCGTTTCCGAAGCCTTGGATGATAATGCGGGAGCCCGGAATTTCGATGCCTGCGATTTTGGCCGCCTCTTTCATGACGATCGTTACCCCGAGCGCGGTCGAGGACTCTCTGCCCGCAGAGCCTCCCAGTACGAGCGGCTTGCCGGTAATGAAGCCCGGAGAATCGAATTCGCGGATGCGGCTGTATTCGTCCATCATCCAAGCCATCACTTGCGAGTTGGTGAACACATCCGGCGCCGGAATGTCTTTGGTCGGTCCGACCAATTGGCTGATGGCGCGGACATAGCCGCGGCTCAAGCGCTCCAGCTCGCGGAAGGACATCGACCGCGGATCGCACTGGATTCCGCCCTTACCGCCGCCGTACGGCAGCCCCGTAATGCCGCATTTGATGCTCATCCACATGGACAGCGCTTTGACTTCCTCTTCCGTGACGTCCGGATGGAAGCGCACGCCGCCTTTCGTCGGTCCGACCGCGTCGTTATGCTGAGCGCGGTAGCCTGTAAATACTTTAATCGAGTCGTCGTCCATGCGAACCGGAATGCGCACCGTCAGCAGTCGAAGCGGCTCCTTCAACAAGTCGTATACATCGTCCTTATACCCCATTCGATCGAGAGCGGTACGGATAACTTCTTGCGTTCTTTCGAACAAGTTGAGCTTCTCTTGCGCTTGCGTAGGTTCATTCTTATCGTTCTGTTCGTTCTTTACGATCAAGGACACGTGGACTTCCCCCATGTTGTTATATTGGTTTGCGCGGGCCCGGCAGATCGGATATCTGGCTTGCCCAGCATTTGCCCTCAATAAGGTATAACACAAAAAGAAATATTGTACAATATATAATTATTTATAACCTTCTATTTAGTGAATAGTTTCCTTTATTATGCTGCTTTGGGTCAACCTACAAGGCCTCATCCTATGAAAATGCGGGCTTATTGCATGTCGGCCGAATAACCGGGAAAACGGAAGAAAGCACACGGACTGCACTATTAAGAGGATTGTTCGGCTCAACTGGAGAAAGTATATACATAGAACCGACTTTACGCTGTGATGATGGTTACAAACAATCATGTTGGCGAAATTTTTCATGCCAACTTCGATTGCGTTTCTTGGATGACACATTTATACGGCGACTCGTCCGAACGTTGTCGCAGGCGGAAATCCGGCAAAATAAAAGGAGATATCGAAGACATAAGTCTTAACGATATCTCCTTAGCCGTTCCGTCTCCACTGCCACGAGTCCGCACAGCTCACGATCTTTCATACGCTATAATAGGGCCGCTTCCTTCAAATGAATCCTGTAGCTCTTCACAAGCGTATCGCCATTGCGCATATCCTTGTCGAAGGCGCGCTCGAAGCCTAAGCGCTCATACAATTTAACCGCGGACTCCATGATGTCCGACGTATGTAAATGCAGCGTAGCCGCCCCGAATGCCAGGGAGCGCTTGGCGCTTTCTTGAATTAACAGCGTCGCAATTCCGCGTCCTCTCGCGGCCGGCGAAACCGACAGAAAGCGAATGATCGGCGATTGAATCCCAAGCTCCGGCATGCCGTAAGCGGCGTCGGAGGACAAGAACAGCTGCACGCTGCCGACCACCTTCCCCGCAAGCTCGGCAACGATCCGGGCCGCGGGACCGTCTCCGTCGACGGAGGCCCGGATCGATTCCCGGTACGGCTCCCACCGGGCGGGAGGCAGCACCGTCCGGTACTGCTCATATGCTTCCAGCATGACCGCCAGAATCGATTCCCGGTCAAGCTCCGTCGCATCGCGAATCCGTATTTTTTCCGAGCTCCCCATAGCACCCCACCCGTTTCCTTAAACTCCATCCGATGCGCCGATTTGCAGCGAGTTTATTTCCACTAAACACATCGGATATGGTGTATTTGTTTTTCACTGTATCATCGGGTGGTTATGGCGTCAAGATGCCGGGTAATTGACATTTTCAATCGAAAAATAGAAAAATTCGATCCTTACGGCTGCTGATTTCCCCATGTCTCATGATAGATGAGGTCCTGCAAGGAGCGGCGCTTTTCCCATTGGGCCGTCTCCAGAATCGGCTTCTCCGGGTAATTCTCCGTGTACCCGACCGACAGCAGCGCGACCGGTTCGATATGCGGCGGGATTCCCAGAATCTCGCGCACGTCGTTTTTCTTATAAAAGCTTACCCATCCCATAGCAAGCCCTTCCACACAGGCGGCCAGCCACATGTTTTGGATCGCGCAGGCGACGGACAGCATGTCGGTCTCGGGAATCGAATTCCGGCCGAGCACATGGGCGCCTCCCCGGGTAGGATCGCATGTAATGCAGATCGTCAGCGGAGCTTGCTTCAGCCCTTCCACCTTAAGGCTTAAGAATTGGTCTTGCCGTTGGCCTTCGTAATGGATCGCCAGCGCCCTTCTTTCCTTGTCAGCGGCCCAGGCCAGCCTTTCCTTCAACGGCTCCGAAGTCACCAGGATAAAGTTCCAAGGCTGCATGAAGCCGACGGACGGCGCATGGTGGCCGGCGTGAAGCACGTTCGTCACCGCTTCCTCCGGAATCGGGTCCGGCAGGAAGGAACGGACATCCCTTCTCGTATAGACGACCTTGTATAGAGCTTCCTTTTCCTGCTCCGTAAACATACGATCCCTCCCAGGGCGATTAATTGTAGATTAAACCACCCGCTTTCTTGAATTCCTTGGACTTATCCTCCAAGCCTTTCTCGATCGCGGCGCGGTCTTCCAATCCGTGTTGTTTAGCATATTCCCGTATATCCTGCGTAATACGCATGCTGCAAAACTTGGGGCCGCACATCGAGCAAAAATGGGCCGTCTTCGCGCCTTCCGCCGGAAGCGTCTCATCGTGATACTCCAGCGCTCTTTCGGGATCGAGCGACAGATGAAACTGATCCCGCCAGCGGAATTCGAACCGCGCCTTCGACAGCGCGTCATCCCGCTCCTGCGCGCCCGGATGGCCCTTGGCCAAGTCGGCCGCATGCGCTGCGATTTTGTAGGCGATGACGCCTTCCCGCACGTCGTTCTTGTTGGGAAGCCCCAAATGCTCCTTCGGGGTGACATAGCACAGCATCGCCGTCCCGAACCAGCCGATCATCGCCGCGCCGATGGCCGAAGTAATGTGATCGTAGCCGGGCGCAATGTCGGTCGTGAGCGGCCCGAGCGTATAGAACGGCGCCTCCTGGCACACCTCAAGCTGCCGGTCCACATTCTCCTTGATCAAATGCATCGGCACATGGCCGGGGCCTTCGATCATCACCTGGACGTCGTGCTTCCAAGCGATTTGCGTCAGCTCGCCCAGCGTATCCAGCTCCGCAAACTGCGCCTCGTCGTTCGCATCGGCGATGGACCCCGGACGCAGGCCGTCCCCAAGCGAAAAAGCGACGTCGTACGTTTTCATAATTTCGCAGATTTCTTCAAAGTGCGTGTACAAGAAATTTTCCTGATGATGCGCCAGACACCACGAAGCCATAATCGACCCGCCCCGGGATACGATCCCGGTCACGCGCTTCGCGGTCAGCGGAATGTACCGCAGCAGCACCCCGGCATGGATCGTAAAATAATCGACGCCCTGCTCCGCCTGCTCGATCAGCGTATCCCGGTAGATTTCCCAGGATAATTCCTCCGCTTTTCCGCCGACCTTCTCAAGCGCCTGATACAACGGCACCGTCCCGATCGGAACCGGAGAATTGCGGACGATCCATTCGCGGGTCGTATGAATGTGCTTGCCGGTCGACAGGTCCATGACCGTATCCGCTCCCCAACGCGTCGCCCACCGCATCTTTTCCACTTCTTCGTCGATTGACGAAGCGACGGCGGAATTGCCGATGTTCGCATTGATCTTCACGAGGAAATTCCGGCCGATAATCATCGGCTCGCTTTCCGGGTGGTTAATGTTCGACGGAATGATCGCACGGCCGCGCGCCACCTCGCTGCGCACGAACTCAGGGGTTACATTTTCGCGGATAGCTATATATTCCATCTCGGGCGTGATAATTCCTTTTTTGGCGTAGTGCATCTGGGTGACATTGGCACCCGGCTTGGCCCGCAGCGGACGGCGCTGTGCACCGGGAAACCATTCCTGCCGCCGGGGCCCCTCTTCCTCCTTGAAGCCGTTGTCTTCCGGCTTTACCGCTCTTCCGTCATACGCTTCGACGTCGCCCCGTTCCATAATCCAGCCCAGCCGGTTGGCCGGAAGCCCCTGCCGGATGTCCGTCCGGACATCGCCGTCCGTGTACGGACCGCTGCTGTCGTATACGCGTACGGGCGCATTGGTCGTTTCCCCTTCCGCACTCACCGTCGGACTCAAGGCAATTTCCCGCATCGGGACCCGAATGTCGCCGCGGGAGCCTTGAACATACACCTTCCTGCTCCCGGGAAATCCCGTTACATCCGGCGTGGCATGCTGGTTTGGTTTGTTTTCGCTTGTCATTTTCAATTCCTCCTCGAATGAATGTGAGCAAGCGGGGAACGTAAAGCATACAAAAAAGACCGCAACGGCAAAGAAGCGGTCTTTGTGTATACAAAGGCTACGTGTTTCCTCCGCTGGCATTACCCAGATCAGGTTTAACGGTCGATAACATCCGGTTATCCTCTCAGCCTGGCTTCACCAAGCTCCCGCGCATATGAAGTTGTCAGTACAAGAATAACCCGAGCTCCGCTAAAAATCAACAGCCAGCGTAAATTTTTCTAAAATGCCGGGACGACCGCCACGCCGTATTTGTCTTCGATAAACTTCTTCACCTCCGGCGTCGTCAAAGCGGCATCGAGCTTCTTCACCTCGTCCCGCGTCTCGTCTCCCTTGCGCACGACGATGACATTGGCGTAAGGCGATTTCGAATCTTCCCGGAACAAAGCCGATTTCGGATCGATTTTGGCTTCCAGCACGAGGTTCGTATTGATAATCGCGCCTTCCAGATCGGGGAGCGACCGGGGCAACGTTGCAGAATCGGCTTCGACGAATTTCAGCTTCTTCGGATTGTCGGCGACATCCTTAGGCGTCGCTTCGTACGTAGTCAGGCCGTCCTTGAGCTTGATCAGCCCCTGCTGCTGCAGCAGCATCAGCGCGCGGTATTCGTTGGACGGATTGTTCGGAATGCCGATGCGCGCCCCCTCCTTGATCTCGTCCTTGGATTTCAGCTTGCTCGAATAGAAGCCGATCGGCTCCACATGAACCTTGGTCGTGACGGCAAAATCATAGCCTTTCTCGCCCTTGACCGAATCCAGATAAGGAACGTGCTGGAAGTAGTTTGCGTCGATCTGCTTGTCTTTCAGCGCAGGGTTCAGCTGCCCTTCGTCGTCGTAAACGACCACTTCGAGGTTGACCCCCTGCTCCTTCAGCTTCGGCTTGACGAAGTTCAAAATTTCCGCATGCGGCACGGCGGCCGCCCCGATTTTCAGCGTCGCTTCTTTCGCCGGTTTCGCCGAGCCTCCGGCATCGCCTTGCGCCGCGGACTTCGTGTCCGGGGCCTGCCCGGTGCCGCCCGAGGCGCAGCCCGAAACGATAGCCCCGATAATGATCAAGATGGATGTGAGAGAGTAAAGACTTTTTTTCCCCATGCCTACACCTACTTTCTATAATTAAAATGATGAAAATCCCCCATTTGATGCCTGCGCTTAATCCAGCTTGTAACGCTTCTTGTCGATCGATTTGGCGAGGTAGTCGCCCGACCATTGGATGATCTGAACCAATGCGATGATGAGCAGGACGGTCGCGATCAAGACGTCCTCGCGAAACCTCTGATACCCGAAGCGTATGGCCAGACTGCCCAGACCGCCCGCCCCGATCGCGCCGGCTACGGCGGTGAATTCCGTAATCGCAATGACCGCGATCGTCATCGCGCGGACAAGCGCCGGCAGCGCTTCGGGAATTAGCACCCTGAAAATAATCGTGAGCGGCGAGGCGCCGACCGCTTTGGCCGCCTCGATCTTGCCCGCGCTCACCTCCTTGAGCGAATTCTCGATCACCCGGCCCAGGAAGGGCGCCGCGCCGATCGAGAGCGACACAATAGCGGCCGTCGGGCCGAGCGAGGTGCCGACGATCAGCCTGGAGAGCGGCAGCAGCAGAATGATCAGAATAATGAAGGGCAGCGAACGGACGCTGTTGATGACCGTCCCGATGATTTTGTGCAGCAGCGGCGCTTCGAGGATGCCGCCCTTCTCCGTAACGACGAGCGTAATGCCCAGCGCAATGCCGAGAACGAGCGCGAAGACGGAAGACCAAAGCACCATGTAGACCGTCTCGCCAAGTCCCTGCAGCAGCAGCTCGATCAGATCGTCTCTCATATGCCCGCCCCCACTCCTTCCATCACAGACCGCCTGTCGCGGTAATGCTCCAGTATGCGGACGAATCTTCGCGCCGTATCGCTCTCGGGATTCAGGAACAGCTTGTCGACCGGCCCGGTCTCGACGATTTGGCCGCGCTCGATCACCGCCATGCTGCGGCAAATATGCTGCAGCACGTCCAGCTCATGCGTGATCAGGACGACGGTCAGCTTAAGCTGACGGTTGATGTCGCTGAGCAGTTCCAGTATGGAGTAGGTCGTCTGCGGATCGAGCGCCGACGTCGCTTCGTCGCTGAGCAGCACGTCGGGCTCGTTCACCAGCGCTCTGGCGATGCCGACCCGCTGCTTCTGCCCGCCGCTGAGCTGCGACGGATAGGCGTTCTCTTTGTCGCCAAGGCCGACAAGGTCGAGAATTTCCCGGACCCGCCCGTGGATGTGCGCTTTCGGATGTCCCGCGACCTGCAAGGGAAACGCGACGTTCTGGTACACCGTCTTCGCGTCCAGCAAATTAAACTGCTGAAAAATCATGCCGATTTTTTGCCGGGCCAGCCGCAGCTCCTTTCCTTTCAAGTCCGTAATGACCGTGCCCTCGATCTCGATGCTGCCGGAATCCGGCTCCTCCAGCCGGTTGAGGCAGCGGATCAACGTCGATTTGCCCGCCCCGCTGAAGCCGATAATGCCGAAAATATCCCCCTTTTCGATCTGCAAGCTGACGTTCTGAAGTGCAGGAAATGCGCCTGACGACGTTCTGTACGATTTGCTAAGATTGCGAATGACGATCATTCCTTCACCTGCTTCTCGGGATAAAAATAAAAAAAACCAAGCGTCGCCCCGCAGCCATAGCTCGGGGAAAGCTTAGTTTCCAGTGGACTGGTCAACTAATTATGCATGTTGTCGTCTTAATTCCGACTATACCGATTTCATTTATTTAATTTAAAGGATGGACCGGGTGATGTCAAGAACTTTTGCATGGAACGTCCCGCGGGAAACGAACGCCCAGAAGCAGTCGGAGCGCCGGGATCCCGGGACAACGCCCATGCCGGGGTTTATTCGCGGATGCCCTGCTTCACTCCCGCCGCTTGCTTTACTTAACTGGACAACACTTTTGCAAACAATGCCGCCGCCTCCTGACGAAGCATCGGCTGCGGCGCCTTGTTGTCGACGGAGCCGTCCTCCGCTTCCTGCACCTCGGGCCCGTACAGGCCATTCCCGATCATAAAACATGGCTAAGAAATGGATATTGACAATCGATCAGGGATTTGCTGGACTTTAGTCCCGGATGCGATGAGGAATTGACGGGGTTATAAGATCATGTTAAATTATAACAAATTAAACACATTGATTAACTCGGATATATGGAGGTATGGCTTGTGACCCGAAAAAGACAAATCAAACTGTCCGCCTACTTGGTCGGCACCGGCATGCATGTCGCTTCGTGGCGGCATCCCGAAGCCCAAGCGGATGCGAGTATCGACATCGATTATTACAAGCGTCTCGCGCAGCTTGCCGAACGCGGAAAATTCGATATCGCCTTCATCGCCGACAGCCTCGCGATCAACGAAGCGTCCCATCCGAATATTTTGAACCGTTACGAACCGATCACGCTCATTACCGCGCTGGCCGGCGCCACCTCGAAGATCGGCGTCGTCGCCACCGCCTCTACCTCGTACATCGAGCCGTTCAATCTGGCCCGCCTTTTTATGTCGGCCGATCACATCAGCAAAGGCCGGGTCGGCTGGAATATCATCACGACCCGGGACTTGTCCGGAAATACGGCGCTCAACTTCGGAGGCAAGGAGCATTACGAGCACTCGCTGCGCTATAAGCGCGCGGAGGAGTTCCTCGAAGTCGTCAAGGGATTGTGGGATTCGTGGGAGGACGACGCTTTTGTCCGCAACAAGGAGACCGGGCAGTTTTTCGACCGTGGCAAGCTGCACCGGATCAACCACCAAGGCGGGTTTTTCGCCGTGCAAGGTCCGCTCAACATCGGCCGGTCCCCGCAGGGTCATCCCGTTCTCGTGCAGGCCGGCAATTCCGAATCCGGGCAAAGCTTTGCCGCAGGCTCGGCGGAGGTTATATTTTCCATCAAATACGATATCGACGATGCGAAGCAGTTTTACCGTTCCTTCAAGAGCAAGGTCGCCGCTGCGGGAAGGTCGGCCGACGACGTGTATATTTTGCAGGGCATCTCTCCGGTCATCGCCGAAACGGAGGAAGCGGCGAAGCGGAAGCTCAAGCAGCTGGAGTCCTACATTACCGAGGAGACGGGCATCGGCTTCTTGTCCGACTATTTCCCAAGCGTCGATTTTACGGGAGCCACCCTCGATTCGAGAGCGGCGGACTTCGGGCTGGACCGGCTGCCGGAAACGAAATCCGATTACATCAAGCACCGGCCCGTCATTGCCAAGGAAAACCCGACGCTGCGGGAGGTGTATTCCTTATTGACCGGTTCGTTCAGCAGCGAGCATTTCGTCGGCACGCCGGAGAAAATTGCGGATACGCTGGAAACCTGGTTCACGGAAAGAGCCGCCGACGGCTTTATGCTGATGGCTCCCCTGCTTCCGCAAGGCTTGGAGGATTTCGTGGAGCACGTCGTGCCCCTGCTGCAGCAAAGAGGTCTGTTCCGTACGGAGTACGAGGGCAGTACGCTGAGAGACCATTTCCACCTCCCGAAGCCGCAGAACCGGTTCGCCGCCGCCAGAGCGGAGCAGCCGCAGCTTTAGCTTGCCAGAATGACAAAAGACCGGGCTCCTTCACCTGCGAAGGAGTTCCGGTCTTTCGATTGATGGATGGTAACCGTCGTCTTGTCGGACGAGGAGCTCATCCGTTTACATTTGCAGCACGCTGAGCTTGTCCTTCACCTGCTCGACCAGCTTCCGGGCGTCTGCTTGATTGTTCACGACGTCCGTCTGGTCCATATCGACGATTAACACGTCGGACTGCTTGTAATATTGCATCAGCCACTCGTCGTACCCTTTCCATAAGTACCGGTAATACTCGACAAGCGATTCGTCCTGCTCGAAATCGCGTCCGCGCAGCGAAATGCGCCGCAGCACCGTCTCGAACGAGCCTTTCAAATATACCATCAGATCGGGAGCTTTCTTCGGCAGCTCCTCCAGCTCTTCGAGCATATTGTTTGCAAGATTCTCGTACACTTGAAACTCCAGATCGTTGATGCGTCCGAGCTCGCGGTTTACTTTTGCAAAATACCAGTCTTCGTAGATGCTCCGGTCCAAAACGTTGCGGTTGCTCCGCAGCGCCTTCTTGATCGACTTAAACCGGCTGTCCAGAAAGTATAACTGAAGTAAAAACGGGTACCGGTGCTTCTCGATCTCTTCCTTCGACGCCGTATAGAAAAGCGGCAAAATCGGATTATCGTCCACGCTCTCGTAAAATACTTCCGATCCGAGCTCCCGCCCCAGCAATTCGGCGACGGACGTTTTCCCCAGACCGATCATTCCCCCGACAACAATCACTGACATTGTCCCCTTTCTCCTTATGCCGCTTCCGTGAAGCTTATCTTTTTAACAATGCTTGTTCATGGCTTAAAACAACTGCTCTATTATAGCAGGAAAGTCCGGGTTTGTCTCAACTTGCGATAAACGGCTGCGCCTTCGCATCCAAAGAAAAAAGCGGTCATGGCGACCGCTTCCGTAGCTTAGCCTTCTTCCGTTAAAGCGAGGAACTGCTTCACGTCTTCGATGGAAAGATCGACCGCCTGCTGCCAAAACTCCGGCTGCTCCAGGTCCACTCCCAAGTGCTTGCTTGCCAGCTGCTCGACCGTCAGGCGGCCGGTATCCTGCAGCAAAGCAATATACCGCGACTCGAACGATTCGCCTTCCCGACGCGCAAGCGAGTAGATGCCCGAGGAAAACAGGAAGCCGAACGTGTACGGGAAGTTGTAGAACGGCACGCCGGTTTTGTAGAAGTGCAGCTTGGCCGCCCAGAAATGCGGGTGGTACTCGCTCAAAGCGCCGCAGAACGCGTCTTTTTGAGCCTCGATCATCAGCTCGTTCAACCGGTCCGGGCCGACGAGTCCGGACTTGCGCTCTTCGTAGAACCGCGTCTCGAACAGGAACCGCGCATGAATATCCATGAAAAATGCGACGGCCCGCTGGATTTTATCCTTCAGCAGGAACAGCTTCCGCTCCCTCGTCTCCGCCTGTTTCAGTGCAGCGTCGCTGACGATCAACTCGGCAAAGGTCGAAGCCGTCTCCGCCACGTTCATCGCATAGCGCTGAGTCATCGGCGGAAGCTCGTTCATCACATGCTGGTGAAACGCATGGCCAAGCTCGTGCGCGAGCGTGGACAGATTCCCCGCCCCGGAGTAAGTCATGAAGATCCGGCTCTGCTTGCTGACCGGGAACGAGGTGCAGAAGCCTCCGGGCCGTTTGCCCGGGCGGTCCTCCGCCTCCACCCAACGCTCCTCGAACGCGCGCACGGTAAAGTCGGCGAGCTGCGGCGAGAAGCGGCGGAACTGCTCCTCGATCATCACGGCCGCCTCGTCGTAGGAGACGTTCGTGTCCTTGCCCTCAAACGGCGCATTCAGATCCGACCAGGCTAAACGCTCCACTCCCATCAGCTTGGCGACCCGCTCCAGATAAGCGATAAATACCGGCTTGTTCTTCTCGATCACTTCCCACATCGTTTGCAGCGTTTTGTCGGTCATCCGGTTGATTTGGAGCGGCTCGCGGATCACCGAATCCCAGCCCCGGTGTTTGTACAGTTGGAGACGGAACCCTGCAATACGGTTCAGCGCATCGGCGCAAAAATCTTCCTGGGCCGTCCACATCTCCTCCCATTGCCGGAACAAGCGCTCCCGTTTCTGACGATCCGGCTCTTTGATCAGTTGGTTAAAAAACTGCCCGGCAGACAGCATGACCATGTTTCCGTCTTTCTCGTACGGAAGCCGGATCTGCTTCACGATCGTATCGTACAAGGCGCTCCAGCCATGATAGCCGTCGACGGCAAGGTCGTTCGCCAACGTTTCCTGCTCCAGCGGCAGCTTGTCCTTTACCTGCGTCCGGCGTTCCTCCAGATTGAAGGCAAGCTCCGACATCGCTCCGCTGCCGATCCACTGGCCGAATACGGAATCCGGCATCTCCGCAAGCAGCACGTCGAAGCGCGTCATGGCGGACTGGTAGTTCGCCTGAATGCCGTCCAGCCGGCCGCCGAGCCGAACGGCGCCCCGGTCCGCCTGATTTTGCGCGGACAGGCAGCCGATAAAGGCCGCCGCTTGACGCAGACGTTTTTGCAGGTCCTGCAGCCGCTCTACGAAGCTCTGCAAAGCGGCGGCAGCTTCTGCGGTCTGCGGCGACGGCAGAGCGTCCAGCTCGCTGCGGAAGCGGTTCGTATCGGCTTCAAGCGCATTCATATACTGCGCAAATTCGGGAGAATCGCTGCCTCCCGGGAAAAAAACGTCCAAATCCCATGTTTGCTGCAAAGGTCGGTTCATCCAGGGGAACCCCTTTCGGATAAGAGTATATGTAAGCGGATAGCAGCGCGAAAAACTGCGCACTTCATGTTATTCTACAAGTGGTCAATTAACCCTTCCGAAAACCCGCGATTCGGGGGAGCGCCGTTATCCGGCCGACCTGGCCTGAAAGCGGTGAAGGGCTGCGAATGATTTTAAAAAAACCAACCGCTTGGGCAGATCGCGAGGACACATCATGAGATTCGTAACGAAAACGAGATTGGACCGTCTTCAGACGCTCCTCCGTTCCATCGCTGACGAGCAGCAGCAAAAAGAAGCCTTGCATCTTCTGGAATCGCTCAAACAGGATATCGATGAAAATTATGCGGAAATCCGCAAACCGATCCGTATCTTTGAGAAAAATCAATGACCGTCCAACGCGTGCAGCGCCAGCATGATTTTCTCCACGTTATACGTCAGGGAATGCTCATCCGTATGAATCGTAAGCTCCGCATGCTCCGGGGGCTCGTAGGCGTCGGAAATGCCGGTAAAATTCGGAATAAGCCCGAGCCGCGCCTTGGCATACAGCCCTTTGACGTCCCGCCGCTCGCATACCTCCAGCGGACACTCCACATAAATTTCCATAAACCGCGGCAGCACCGACCTCGCGTAAGCTCTCATGCTGCGGTACGGTGTAATGGCCGACACAAGCACGATTGCGCCGCTGTCGGCATGCGCTTTGGCGAGCTCGACGATCCGGCGTATATGCTCTAGCCGGTCGGCGGGGGTGAAGCCCAGATCGCTGGACAGCGTCTTGCGCAGTTCATCCCCGTCCAGCCATTCGACCCGGCGTCCCTGTCCGCGCAGCACGGATGCCGCCTCCCTCGCCGTCGTCGTCTTCCCCGAGCCGGACAGCCCGGTGAGCCAGAGAACGGCGCCTTCTCTATCGTTCAAGGGCCGCATGGCACTACCTCCTGCCCGGCATACCGCGCATCCATACTGGGAACTCGTTCCAATATTCCTTTTCCGTAAATCGACTCCATAGACAGCTCCGGCATATGCACATAGCCGATGTAACAGCCGCACGTTTTCATCCGGCACGGTCTCTCCGCGGACAATCGCTCCAAGCCGTCGCGGTACAAATGCCCGATCACTCCCTTGTCCTTATAGCAGCGCTTGACCAGCCCCGAGCCCGTAACGAAAAACACGCGGCTTCCCGTGGCGCAAGGCTTCCCCATACTGTCATAATCCCGCGCGTTCCACTCGAAATAAGGGTCGATCTCGCGAAAGGCGGCCATCTCCTCGGCCGAATAGTACGCCGGCTGGTCCTTGTAGGCGTTCACCCACAAGTAAACCTCCTGAGGCAGCGCACGGCGCAGCGAACGGATCGGCTCCAGATAGCTTTTGATCCCGACGGAGCCGACGCTGAAAGAAATCCCTTTAACGTAAAGCTGTGCGCACTGGGCGAGAAACGACGCTTCGCTCCTTTGACCGGGATGATACGTGACCCAAAACGCTGCCTTTTCTTTGTTCAGCCCGCTTGTCCAATCCAGCTTGACGGACAAGTTCGTCTGGATCGCCACTTTGTCAACGTGCTCCAGATGGGACAGCTCCGTTAACGCCTCGCGGTACCACCGGTGAACCAGCGCCTCGCCGTACGGATTGAAGAAGAGGGACAGACGTCTGCCGTCCGCCCCCTGCTCCCGCACCCATGCCACAAACCGCTCCAGCTGCGCCTTGTCCTTCGCCAGCGTCTCGCGGCTGTCCGTCGTTTTGCTGAACGGGCAATACGGACAATCGTAGTTGCAGGAGGACAGCGCGCCCCGGTAATACAGCGTCGTGCTTACACGCATACGTATTCCTCCATCCGCTCCCTGACCTTGGCGGAAATCAGCCAGTCGCCGATCGCATCGGAATATCCCATGCCTTCGTCCGTCAGGCGCATCGTCCCGTCTTCCAATGTGGCGAACCCGGCGGCCAGCAGCCGGCTCAGCTCGGGACGGTCGGCGAACGGATCGCTGCCGAACCTCGCTTCATAAGCGCGCCGCTCCAGCCCTTCGCGGTGCAGCAGCGCCTTGATCACGAAACGGCGCTGCTGCTCGGCCAGGTTCAGGACGTAGCCGTAATCGGCCGTATCGTAGCTTGACGCGGAGACGTAGTCGGCGATAATGCTTTGGGTCGCCTTGTAGCTTACGCCGTAGCGGGAAGCGTAATGCACCTCCCTCGTGTACGAACGCGCGCCGCAGCCCAGACCGACCATCCCTTCCTCCTGACAGCCGTAAGGCAGCAGGTTCTTCCCGGACTTCGCGTCCGGCTTGGCGAAACGCCGCATCGAGAACGCCTCGTAGCCCCTCTCCTTCAAGCGGCCGCAAGCCGCACGGTACATATCCAGCCGGCGGTCCTGCCCTCTTCGGCGCAGCTCCTCCGGCTTCAAAATCGTGTTCTCGCGCGTATACAGCGGGTAGATGAAAATTTCCTCAGGCTCGTATTCCAGCGCCCGATCCATCGAGTACAGCCACGACTCCACCGTCTGGCCGGGCAGCCCGTAAATCAGATCGAGATTGAGCACGGCAAAGTCGTAGCGTTTCAACACTTCCAGCGCGCGCCTCACTTCGCCCGGTTTTTGCGGGCGGTAGATCGCAGCCGCTTCGGCTTCGATGAAGCTTTGAATGCCCATGCTCACCCGGTCGACCTTCCGCTCCTTCAGCAGCTTCATTCGCGCATCGGTCACGGTGTCCGGGGACGTCTCGACGGAGATCGAGGCACGGTCCGGATCGAGGCCCATCACCTGCTCCGCGATGTTGAACAAACGTTCGAGAAGCCGCTCATTCAGCAGCGTCGGCGTCCCGCCGCCGATCGCAAAGCGGGAGAACGGGCGATGGGCCACCATGGGCGCCCATTGTTTCGCCTGACGCTCCAGTGCGGAGACATACTGCTCGTGCGCGTCGGCGCTCCGGTCCGGCAGCGTAAACAGATTGCAGAAGCCGCACCGGGCCGCGCAGAACGGAATGTGCATATATAAAAAGAACGACTCCCCGCTTTCCCGCTTCCACAGCTCGTGCAGCGGCAGCGGCGGGTTCAGTTCGCGATAGGCCGTTTTATGCGGATAGGAGTATAAGTAAGACCGGTACGGCGATGCGGCGATCTGCTCCGACCAGCGCCGGATGTCTTCTGATTCCCGGAATTCCACTTGATGCCCCTCCTTCGATAGCTTTGATGTCTACAAAATAAACTCCCGGTACGGCACGTTCCATACGACTTCGTGCGCCAGCCGGTGTCCGTGATACCCGTCCTCGCCGTAAGCGGTCCCGTGGTCGGAGCAGACGATGCAGAACGTCTTGCCCCGCGCGCGCATCGCCTCGAACAGCCGCCCGAGCTGTCCGTCCGCATAGCGCAGCGCCGCCCGTTGGGTGTCCACCGAATCGCGCTTGGCGCCGGGCACGAAATAATGATTCGGTCCGTGAATCGCGCTTACGTTCATGAAGAGAAACAGCCGCTGGCCCGGGTCGGCCGACCCGATCAGCTTCAGCGCATGGTTCACCTGATGCTCGGTGGAGCGCGGATTCGTTACGCCGAACGTCTGACGCCAGTAGCTCTCTTGAAAATACGATGGAAGCACTTTGGCCAGCGCTACTTTTTTCGTAAAAAAAATAACGCCGCCGATACAGATCGTCCGGTATCCTTCTGCGGCAAGGCCGGAGACGATGTCGGGCGTATCGAACAGCCATGTGTTCGGGTTGGTCGGCAATCCCGTATTTTTCGAGTGGAACAGCCGGACATGGCTCGCTTTGTCCGTATTGGCAGGCGTCGGCAAAAAACCGCCGAAGAAAGCGTGGTGCGCGGCATACGTAAAGCTGCCCGGCGTATGACGCTTTTCCCAGCCGCCCGTGCCGCACAGATTGGGGCAGTTCTCCTCCTCCAGCTTCGCCACGTCGTAGCGCAGCGTATCAAGCGTCACAAACAAAATGTCGTGAGTGCCGACAATGTCGTTCATATTGATGGTCATGCTTCATTCATCCTTTAACATGCGGGTCATTTGCCATTCGTAGGCATTTATGCCTTCGTAACGAACGTTCAGCAGCAGATCGCCGAACGGATTGATATCGACGATATAAGGGCGCAGGCCGCCTTTGGCGAGAAGCACGTCGATCCCCGCCACAGCGGAACGCGGAAACAACGAAGCGGCCTGCTCCCCGGCCTCCGCGACCGCCTGAACGGTGGCCGCGGACAGCCCGAGCTCCTCCAGCCCCGCCCGCTCGTTGCGCAGGTGCAGGTTCGTGATCGGCGTGCGGCTGAGCCGGGCAACCCGGTGGCACGCTTTGCCGCCGACGACAAGCTGGCGGATATCGAACGCACGGCCGTCGTGCGAAGCTTTCTGCACCCACTGCTCGACGTGCATGCCTTGGGCGCCCAGCCAATTGATGATTTCGCGGATGATCGGGCGTTCCCGGTATCTGCGAAGGCGGCGCGAATTGTAATATATCCGTTCGTACCCAAGGCGCTCGAAGCCGATCGTCGTGTCGGCCAGTTCCGCTCCGGTGGAAGGATTAATCTGGTAAGCCAACACTCCGGAGGCCGAAGAGCCGAACGCGAGCTTGACGAATACGCGCCGCATGCCGGCCCGCTCCATCGCTTCGCGGAGCTGGTCGTAGCTCCGGATGGAGCCTGCCTCCCCGGGAGCCGGCGGAACCCTCACGCCCCGGGAGCTGAGCAGCCTGTGGCAGCGGCGCTTGTCGAACATGACCGCGATTTCCTGCGGATCGTTCGTCCAGCTCGCTTCGGGCGCCGTGTCGGCCAAGTCGGCACGAAGCCCGGACAGCATACGGCAGAAGCCGCGAAACCATTGCGAAGGGTAGTAGATGCGTCCCGGCTGTTCAGGCAGGTTCCAGGCCGCTTGCGCCGAGATGACCGGCATCGGGAGAAACTCCGGCAATGGGAACAGCTCGTCCGCTTCCCTGCCGTCGGCCGCGCCGAGCGCGATCAGCTCGCGCTCCACCGGGAAATACTCGCCGGGCGAGTCCAGCCGGACAAGGACAGGCTTGCCGCCGGTTACCTCCCGCCAGCGGACGCGTCCCTGCAGCAGGTCGAGATACGGCACGATCCGCGCCGGAGGCATCCCGAGCCTTCGGCGCGCTTCCTGCAGCATCGTCGTCCTCCTGTTGCCGGGATTGCCAACAACAATCAGCGGACGGGGCATCTACTCCGTGACCGCCGGATAGCGCCAGTCGTCGTCATCGTCGCTCTGCTGCTGGTCGCTGACATCGACGGACATGCCCGACGTTTGCCAGCGTTTTATCATCTCGTCCGACATGTAGTGGTAGTTCAGGTCGAGGAACGAGAGCTTCCGGACGCGTTCGCTTGACAACAGCGCTTCGGCGCCTTTGTCGCTGAGGGTCCCCAGAGATAGATCGAGCGTATGCAACTGATCGAGAATCGGCGAATTTGCAATCTCGATCGCGATTTCGTCTTGAATCTCGCTGTCTTTCAGACCAAGGTAAGTCAATTTGGGAAAGCGCCCCGGCTCCATAAACGGCTTGATGTCCTCCAGACTGCCGTCGAAGCCGTAGTCCTCCACGCCGAGATAAAGCTCCAGCTTGCGCAGCTCCGGCAGCTCGGCGTCGCGAATATCGGCGAGCACTGCCTTGCTCAAGCCGCCGCAGATAATCACCAATTCCTCCAGCCGTTCGTGCTTCAACGGCTTTAAGGACAAGTCGGTGCTGCCTTTAATCCAGAACGAAGTAAGCTGCGGAAACGCCTCCAGAATCGGAGCCAGGTTCGTCTGCATAATCCACGAAATTTCGCATTCCTCCGAGTCCATATCCCCGATAAACAGCTTGCGCAGCGCCGGGAAAGCGTCTTTATGCCCGATCAAGGTATCCACGAACGTATCGGGACCTTCTTCATAGGCTTGTCCCCACGAGCCGATCGTCAGCTCTACGATCTCCCGGCTCTCGGGCTTCGCGGCCAATTGCTCGATTAGCTGCTCCATGCGCATTCCATCTTCGTATTCGTCATAGCCGATTTCCAAACGGACTTCTGTCATCGATAACCCTCCCACAATCTGCCATACTCTTTTCTAAACTATCATCCGGTTTTGGTTTCGTCAATCCGAACAACCTGCGTGTTGTGCGGGAGGTGCAGGATCAAGAAACATTTTGACTAACTTACGAGAATTTTCTGTAAATTGTATTGACTGCGAACAAATGTTTGGTATAATAGAATTCAAGAACGCATGTTCCTATTTCCTGAGAGGAGTGTAGATACGATGGTGACGAATGTTAGATTTATCGAACGGGATTACTACAAAAATGTCATGGCCGAAAATGGAGAAAACCTGACAGAGCAGCAGATCGAAAAAATTTTGGACGCGTCCGAACCGTTCTGGGCGGATCTTACCTTTAGATTTTTTGAAAACGGATCGATGATCATCATCGACAACCATACCGAGCTACAAGTTCCTCTCAGCAGCCTGAGCGGAGCGGCATGCGAGTTTTACGCCCAGCAGCGAATCAAAATGATTAAAGCCAAGCTCAGAAATCAGAAAATTACGGAAGCTTCCTAAACAAAGATGAAAATACAAAAGCCCGCGCGGGCTCGGGGTTGTCCCTTCGTTCCGCAACGGACCTTCATACTTGTCATTTTATACCTTGTTATGCTTGGACCGGCTATTCCGCGTAGGCTTTCAGGACAATGACCGCATTGTGTCCGCCGAATCCGAAGGAGTTCGAAATGCCGATCTTCAGTTTGGCTTGACGCGCTTCATTCGGTACGTAGTCCAGATCGCAATCCGGGTCCGACTGTTCCTGATTGATCGTCGGAGGAATGATTCCCTGCTCCAGACTTTTGGCCAGAGCAATGGCTTCTACCCCGCCGGCTGCGCCCAGCATATGACCGGTCATGGACTTATTGGCCGTTACCGGAATCCGGTAAGCGTGTTCGCCGAACAGCTTCTTGATCGCCATCGTTTCAGACCTGTCCCCCAGTTCCGTACTTGTCGCGTGCGCGCTGATCACATCCACTTCCTCGGGTTTCACAGCCGCTTCGCGAAGCGCCGATCGCATGGCCTGGTAAGCCCCGATCCCCTCCGGATGAGTGGCGACGACGTGATAGGCATCGGAGCTGGCTCCGTAACCGATTACCTCGGCGTAGATTCGGGCGTTCCGACGCTGTGCATGGGATAGCGACTCCAGTACCACAATGCCAGCGCCCTCGGCCATGACGAACCCGTCCCGTCCCGCATCGAACGGACGGCTTGCCCTGGCTGGCTCGTCATTTCGGCCGGACAAAGCGGTAGCGTTGCCGAAGCTGGCAAGCGAGATTTCCGTCACGGCGGCTTCCGCACCGCCGGCAATGACCGCATCCGCGCCGCCCGCCCGAATTAGCCGGAACGCTTCGCCAATGGCCGTATTACCTATGGAGCATGCCGTTACCGGAGACAGGGTAGGACCCAAAGCTCCGTATTTTATACTGATCATCGCTGCGGCCATATTCGATATCATCATCGGTACCAGCGTCGGACTGACCCGCTCCGGTCCCCGTTCACGGAGAATCCCGTCCTGCTCGAGAAGCGTTTGAATGCCTCCGATGCCTGATCCTACATATACGCCCAGTCTTTCCCGATCGATTTCGCCAAGCGGCAAGCCCGAGTCCTCCAACGCCTGCTCCGCGGCAGCCAAAGCAAACTGGCAAAACCGATCCATCCGCCGCGCTTCTTTGCGGCCGAACCGGGCCTCGGCGTCAAATTCCCGGACAAGCCCCGCGATTTTCGTTTTAAAGCGGGACGTGTCGAACGTATCGATCCTGGTTATCCCCGATTCCCCCCGGCACAAACGGTTCCAAAAGGTTTCCACTTCATGCCCGAGCGGCGATATAATCCCCATCCCCGTTAACACGACTCGTTCCATCGTATTTCCTCCCTTTCGTTCTTCGATTAAATCTTATGTTGTCATACTTGTTATCCTATTACAAGTTGCAGTTTATTATAGTATAATGACTACTATGTTAATGAACGAAAAGGGCGGAATCGAAATGAATCATCAAACGAGACTTCAAGCGTTATCGGCTTTTTTGAAGGCACAACGGGCCAAAGTGCTCCCGCAAACAGTCGGACTGCCGGCGGGAACGCGCAGACGCACCCCGGGTTTGAGACGCGAGGAAGTTGCCCAGCTTGCCGGGGTCAGTCCCACGTGGTACACCTGGCTTGAGCAAGGGCGGGATATCAAGGTGTCCAAATCGGTACTGGACTGCGTCGCCGCCGCCCTGCAATTAACGGTAGACGAGCGGAAATATTTATTCTCGCTTGCCCTGGAAACCGGATCAGGCGCCCATACGCTGGTAGAAGAGCTGCCCGAGATCAGCCCTTCGCTGAGGAGAATTTTGCAGGAGCTGCGCTTTTGCCCGACCATTATTTCCGACCGCCGCTGCCATATTGTCGGCTGGAACGAAGCGGCTTCCCATGTGTTTCTTAACTTCCAACACATTCCGGTCGAGCAGCGGAATATGATCCGATTGCTGTTTACTCGAAAAGAATTTCAGCGTCTCGCCGTCAACTGGGAGCATTTTGTCCGCGGTTTTCTCGCGATTTTCCGGGCGTATTACGGGCAATACGTTGAAGACGAATGGTACGACCGGTTTCTTGCGGAGATGAAGGAGGTTCACCCGGATTTCGACCGGTTGTGGGAGCAAAGCGAGGTTAGCTCGGCCCCGGAGGTGTTAATCGAATTCAGGCATGCCAAAGCGGGCAAGATGCTGTTTCACCTTACCTCGCTGCAGGTACAAGGAAGCTCCGACCTGCGATGCAGCATATACACTCCTGCGCCCGATTCCTCGACGGAATCGAAGCTGAAGCAGTTGATGGAGCGCAGCTTAAGCTCCCCTGATCGTGCGGATTGAGCCAATCTGGCGGCAGAGAGAATGGGTTCCTGCTCGCCGCCCTCTTCCAAGCCTTACTCCTGACGACTCAGGGACATAAGGATCGTTTCCGTTTCCCCATGGGCGAACAGCTCGTCGAGGCTCGCCTCTACCGTCAAGCCTTCGTTAGTGATTTTATAAAACCGGGCTGCATAACGCTCGCGGTACGTCTCCAACAAGCGGTGAAATTCGTCCCAATGCCCGCTTAACATTAACGGGTTAAGTTCGAATGCTACCTTGCCGACGGCTTGTCGCTCAAGCAGTGTCTCCATTCCAAGAAAGGCGTGATACTCCCCTCCTTCAATGTCCATTTTAATAAAATCGATGGAATCTCGTGCCGGATTAACGCAGGCATCGTATGCACGACCGTTGACATCGGCGATTCGCTCCTCGATAGATGGATTCGTCGTCTTTCTAAACTGTATGCTTCCGGGTGAGGCAGCATGCCACTGGCGATACCCTTTTCACCGCCTAGACCGGACAGGCTATCCAGCATTGCATTTTCTGATGATTCTTCGCAAATATGGTACAATGGATACAGCCTAACGACGAAGGAGAACAATCATGGCGCGCAATCATAGATTGGTAACCGATGCGGATTTCCAGGAAGCGATGGAACGCGAAGCATCGATCCGCGTTTTTCAAGACGACCATGTGGTCGGTTCCGGCGGGACCATCACCCGCTTTGACCAGGATACGGTCGTCATTCAGTCCGGGGTCAGCGATGTCGCTTATCACCGCAGAGACTTATGCGAATTTTTTGAGATGAGAAAAAAGTAGAGCACGCGAAACAGCCCGGTACTTGAGTTTCAAGTCCGGGCTGTTTCTTTTTGGCCGCTTCCGCCGCTTTACTGTTCTGGCTTGGACAAACGGATAATGTCGAACACATTGACCTTGCGCCCCGTCTCGTCGTGAATGAGCGCATTCCCTTCAATCCGGTCGATGTAGAGCACCCCGTCCAGATGGTCCATTTCATGTTGAATACAGCGCGCAAGGTATCCTTCCGCTTCGAGAACGAACGTCTCGCCTTGCCGGTTCCAGCTGCTGATTTTGACTTGATTGGCGCGCTTCACGAGACCGGAGTGCCCGGGAAACGACAGGCAGCCTTCCGGTCCGATCTGTTCTCCGGACATTTCCAGCATGACCGGATTGATCAGTTCAATAAGCCCGTCGCCGCAGTCCATGACAATCACCCTGCGCAAAAATCCGATTTGCGGCGCCGCAAGTCCTGCCCTGCCTTCAGCGGCATACAGCGTATCGACCATATCGTCGAGCAGCTTAAGGATTCTCGGACTTACCTCTTCCACCGGCTTGGCCTTTTTTCGAAGAATCGGGTCGCCGAACGGCAGGATTGTTTTTTCAGCCATAACGTTAACGCCTCTTTTCATGTTAAATGGATGCGCTTCTGACTTGCGACGGCGTATGCACCCACAAGTCGTTCGGTGTACAGTCCAGAGCCGTGCATAGAGCGTCCAGCGTCTCGGCCTTCATCTGCTTCGGCTGTCCGGTCAGCAGGGCGCTGATCGAAGGAGCGGACAGCTCGTAGCCTGCTTTTTCCTTTAACAGCCGGGCCAGCACAGCCCCCGTACGGATGCCCCGCTCCATCATCATTTCTCTCAACATCCACACCAGCATGACCCTTCCCCTTTCCGAACCCAAAGATTAGGCAGCGCCTAAATTTGTTAGGCACTACCTAATATATCACATCGGCTGGCAATAATAAATAGCATGGCATGTTATCACTCAAAAAAGAGGAACCAACGTCAAAGCTGACGCAGATCCCTCTTCCTTGTGTTGCGAGCGGTCCTTACTTTTCCTGGTTATATCCCCGCTCGCCGTACGGTAGAAGCCGTTGACGGTGTTCTTGATCTGGTAAACTGGTAGCGCCCGCCTGAGGCTTTACTTCTTTGTATAACTGCTGCAGTTCATCCCGCCGATTCGTCGCAAATTCCCCTTTTCTCCCCCACCGTTACTTCATTTAGCGATCTCTCTCAGCACAACCCGCTTGTGCTTTTTCTGTACGAGGCTTGACGAAGGCCGGCGCGCGCTTGTCCTTTTCCTTGAGCAGCTCCATCATCGCCAAATACACCTTGGACTGGCGCTCTCTTTCCTTCAGAGCGAAGCGGTGATTGCGGATGGTCGATGCGCTGCCGATACCCATTTCCTTCTGAATGGCCGCCTCGCTCATCCCTTGGTAAAAATGCCGGAGCAAACTATTTTGATGGTCGGTCAGGCCGGTAAGCTTTTTATGCTCAGGCAGCTCTACTCTATCACGCCGCCTAGGACCCTGTCATTGGACAAACTCGCTGAAAATATAGATAATTAGTATTGTTATCCAGTTATTAGCCAATCCCCCAGCCGATGGGGAATCAGAGAGGGAACTCCATGAAGAAGAAGATTGCGGTATTGTCCGCCACCCTGATCCTGATGGCCGGAGCCGTAAATGCCTCCGGATTGAACGGGGATTACAAAGGAAATCCGATCGTGAAAGTAACGTCGAACGGGAAGCCGCTCGAAGCGGGCGAAGTGCCGGCCATGATCTATGACGGCAACACGCTCGTGCCGATTTCGTTGCTCCGGCAGCTTGGGGCTTCCGTGACATGGGACGGCGACACTTATCAGGTAGATGTCAAGCTCCCCGAGCCTCCTGCGGCACCTCCTGCAGCAGCGGACAAATCCGAGGTCGCGAAGCAGCAAAACGATGTAAAGAAGCTTAAAAAATATGCCGAAGCCGCCGAGCTATACTTGAAATTGCAGACACTCGGCGAATCGCTCGATTCCGCCCGCACTACCATACGACTGACTGCCGATGCCATGAATGCAGGGAAAGCGGAGGCTTCCTCCTTGATTTCCATTGCCAAGACAAGCTACTTCAAAGCCAATGAGACGCTAACCAACCTTGCGAAGGAAACAACGGAAAGCGTCTATGACGATTTCAATAAGTATGGTATCGATTCGAGCCAGATTAGATTCATCCTGGTCGGTTACCAAGATAGCGCCCGGCATTACCAGCTTGCATTGGATTATCTCGATAAATATGTCCGGGACAAAAAAGCAAGCGATTATAACGAATATTTAAATAACATAGGAAAAGCCGACGATTACGCAAAAATCGCAAAAGAGAAATCCTCCAAAGGCTACGCCGAATGGTCCAAAAATGTACAAAATTATTAATCCTTCGTTGTCGCATGAAACATACAAAGCCCCTTTCCGGGGCTGAGCTTGTTGAGAAAGTGGTCGTTTACAAAAATAGAGATGCATACGGAGGTGGGGTATCCACTGGAGAAGCGATAGCGGCCGCCTTTGTCTTCGGGAAATGTCCGCTATTAAGCGGCTTCCAATCAAATTTCCCGAGGACAAGAGCGGTCGGAAGTGGATACCCCACCCCATCGTAACCTCTATTATCTCATCTGACCACTTTCTCAACAGCCTGAGCCCCTTTCCGGGGCTTTTTGTTATGGACTCTCTTATCGTGCATCCGGCCCCATCTCGCGATAGAACAGATTTGGATAATCCAGTACGATACCGTTAGAATCAACCGTAATGTTCTCCTTAAAATTCCCGCTCTGATATTGGAACACAGACGAATCATTCCGACTTTCAAGCAAGGTATATTTCTGTTTAACCAGTTTATACTTCAAATCGGCGGCGGAAATGTAGACCACTTGTATCTCCTGCTGCTGCATTGGCACGTACGGCAATCGGTTGATCGGAAGTGTATTCGTAAAGGGAGTGCATGAAATGTCAATATCCACACAGCCCGATAATTCGGGAAGGACTTGCCCCTGCTCGTCTTTCCAGATGCCATGACCATCCGACGAAAGACTCACTCCTTGATCTTCTCCCAAGTAACGCAATGTGACTGCTCTGGTGACCCAGCCTTGATCGAGCACGATATCATATTTCATTCTAAAAATCTCATTGTTATGATGACTTCCAACAACAATACTATCTATGAGGATTTGATTGTTTTCCAAAAAATATTTGCAGGCAGCATAAGTAAACTCTCCCATCATTTTCTTTCACAGGAAGTTTATCATGTTCTAGGGGCCTTGTTAAGAACGATGTTTAAAAACCGTTCCCGTTCCGTCGGAGCAAGTCCCGGACGGCGTCATCCACGGCATCGGTCAGCGAATAGCGGGTGGCAAAGCCTTGCCGGCGAATTTTACTATCATTCCATAAGCGGTTGACGGTGAAGCTCTTTATCGCAAAAGGGGTCAAATGCAGCCGAGCCAGCTCCTCCTCCGTCAGGCTTTCCGGAATCCGTCTCGTTGCAGCGGCTTTACCGGCGGCGCGATCGATCTCGGCCTTCAATCCGCTCCAGGTCGTATCGAACCCTTTCAGCAGGTAAGCGTCGTCCGCTTGACCGTTCCTATCCAAGGTCCCCAGCCATACCATCGCCCGCCCGATATCGCGCGTATCGATAAGCGAAACCCGGCCGGAGCCGTCTCCAACGATCGGATATTGATCGTGCGCATGCGCTCGGAACAGCCTTGAGAAGAACGATGAAAGATCCCGGACCCCGATCGTACTGGCCGGACGCAGCAGAATTGTCCCGATCCCGGCCTCCCGCCCGGCTTGCCGGACCACTTCCTCCCGCTTCACGGCCAACGCTTGGATCGGATATTCCGGCATGGTCACGTAGGATTCGTCAATGGGGTCTCCTGTCCGAAAATCGTACATGACAATCGTGCTTAGCTGGACAAAACGTCCGGCCCCTTGCGAAGCGGCCGCTTCGATTAACCTCCGGGTCAGCTTGACCTCCACCTCGGCTTCCGTATCGATGACCGTGTGCAGCTTCGCATCCGCCGTACAATTATAAACGATCTCATGGCCGCGAATAATTTTCGCAAGCGACGACGGATCGGAAAAATCAACCCGGACAACATTCACCCCCAGACGGTCCAAAAAAGCCGTATCGCTCTGCTCGCGAACGGCCGCGGTCACCTCATGCCCGGCCAACACCAATTGCTCCGCCGTATGACTCCCGATAAATCCGCTGCCTCCAAAAACGACTGCTTTCATTCATGCCACCCTCTTTGTTTTATCAAGTTTAAACATATAAACATGTTTGCCAAAAAAATTAGTTGCTTTCCTCCACCGCAACGATCAAATCTTTGATCAGCTGCAGCGAACCGCGCAGATTTTTGCTTAGCCGATAATATTTCTCTTTGCCGCTGCGGTCGAAGTCGATTAGATCGGCCTGTCTTAAAATTTTCAAATGATGGGAAATCGCAGGCCTGGAAATATTCATGCGCTCGGTAATTTGATTGACATTCAAGCTGTTCAGCTCCAGCAGAAGCGCAATGATCTGCTGCCGGTTGACGTCGCCCAAAGCCTGGAAGATCGGCGTGCTCAACTTGAATTTTTCCAAAATAACCTCTTTGTTCGTGCACTCGCGCTTTTCGATCGTCATCACCTTATAGGTTTAAACTTTTAAACATGTTCATTGTACTGCATCATTTTTATTCTTGCAACCCATTGATCCATTCACGGGCAATTGGCTCATTTTCACGAGTCGAAAAACCGCGCACGATCAGCAAAATCTCGCAAAAAACCGCACAAAAGCGACAACGCCGCACACGATACCCTTCGGAAGATCGTTACAATTTCATGCAGACTCCCTCCCCATCGCCGTACTTGAATCAACAGCCCGCGGAGCTTCGTCCGGGGCCGCAAAAGATCAGCTCAATAACCGCTTTGCCTGCTCTTCAATCATGTTTTTCAGCTCATCCCTGAATTCCTCGTCGCTTATGGACACATACTTCTCGGCGATTTCCGTGTATCGTTTCACTTCATCCCGGGATAGAAATTCGGTAAAGTTAATTCCGTATTCCTTTAAGAACGAAATCAGTGACGTGAACATCACAAATTCTTGCTTGTTCATGTTCATTTTCCTCCCTTGTCAAAAGCCTCACTTCTGCTTATCCGGTATACATAGGTCAGCAGGTTCCGGTTCCGCGGATTCGTAAACTGCGCTTCCCGTTTCATCCCTAAGTTTTCGGCCACCTTCTGCGAGGCCAGATGATCGTGCGCCATATTGGCGCATACGCTGTCGAATTCCAGTGGACCGAAGCCGTATTCCAAGCAAGCCTTGGCCGCTTCGTACCCATAGCCTTGACGCCAGTAAGGATGGTGAATAATATAGCCGAGGTCGTTTTCGATGCGATTCATAATATTGGACTTCATGAAGCCGCAGTCGCCGATGAGCTTCCGATTCGCCTTCGAAATGACAGCCCATCTGCCATACCCTGAATCCTGATAGCTTCGAATGCTTCTTTCCAGCCAATTACGGACCTGCTGATCATCAAAAGGCTGAGGCCAAAAGCGCATCGTCTTGGAGTCGGAAAGCAGCGTCCTAAGTTCGTCGAAATCGCTTTCCTTATATTCCCGAAGGAGCAGTCTTTCCGTCGTTATAGTTATCATAAGTAACCAGGCACTCCTATGATTTGGTTCCCGTGCGCATGGACAATCACACTATAGCTTATATTCTGCTGCGAGATCCTCACCACCCAAGTGAAATATGTCTGTTCCTCCTGTTCCAACCACGCCGCCCATATACCAAACGTAATGATCAAGGAAATGGTTACAGAGCTTAACTTTTTAGGACTCTGCTTTCTGCAGTTGTTTTTCGATGTAAGCGATCGCCTCGTCCTTATTCTTGAACATCCATTCGATCGTTTCCAGCCCTTCCTCGCTGTTGATTCCAAGCAGCAGCGTCCTGACGGCCTCCTCGCAAGGCGGGCCCACAACAACTGCCATGGGCAGGGCCGGCTCGCAGCAGCCGGTGTCGATATCCAGCGCCAGCGCCAGCATATCTCCCCATTCATACTTCAGCTCGGACCAGTCCAGAATCACAGCATCCGGCTCCCAGGCTTCCAGCGCCGCCCTGCCCATCGCTTTCATATAGACCGCATCGCTGTTCCCCGCCGAGCCGAAGCCGTACTCGCCCGAGTATTTTATAATCATAATATCGCAATATTCTACGGTCTTTGACGGCCCGATGAAATATTCAACTTGAATATCGCTCAATTCGGACAATCTTACTTCCCGAAAACCGGACTTCATAGCGTCCACCCTCTTCTTTCATCCTATCGTACGTGTGTTCCTTAACATTTCTGCACATAAGCGGAAATCCCTTCCTTGGCTGCACGCAAATTAAAAAACTCCCCTTCCCAAGGATGGAGAGTTTTTGGCCTTTAGCTTGCTTCCGTTTCCATTACTGTTTTCCCTTTACCGGTCCAACAGTCGAATCAAACGCTTCGGTGCCGTCCGGAGATAAGCTTCCTGGATCAGCTCTTCGATTTCTTGCCAGTCCGCCCGGTTCGCAAAGCGGATCGAGACCCAGCCGTGCTGTCCGATGTAGGGAGTCTTGAAATACTCCGTTTGATCCTGCTGCAAAAGAATCTCTTGAGTTGCCGGGGAGGTCTTGATGGCCAGCGAACCGTCCTCCCCATGTTCCCCAAGCATCACAAAAGGCTTGTCGTTCACCCGAAACGAGGTATGACCGAAGGAGTCCACCTGCTCCGCCACTTCGGGCAGCCCTATACAATACGTTCGGACCTTGTCCAGCAGCTGTAAGCCGCCTTCGGATTTCACGGTTTTGGTTTGATCTTGCTGCACGGTTCGACACTCCTCCGAAAATGGCTTGTTAGGTACGTCATAACGCTTCTCAAGCTCAGTATTCCCAACCGGGACGATGCTCTAACGATTTCGCGAGATGGCATCGATTCTCCTTTGCCAAGGGAGGATGAGCCTCGCTGTAGTTCACATCGAATCCCCTTGACAAAATAAAAACACACTTCCGTCCCTTTCCGGAAGTGTGTTCGCGACTGGCTCGTATTTCGCTACGCTTCGGCTTCGACCGGGAACCAGCCCGGTACGGCCAAGATCATTTTCCAAAGCGAATCCGGGATGACCAAGGCTTCCTGATCGTTCTTGGACAGCGTCATGCGAAGCTCTTGCTC
Source organism: Paenibacillus ehimensis NBRC 15659 (assembly GCF_004000785.1). GTDB lineage: Bacteria > Bacillota > Bacilli > Paenibacillales > NBRC-103111 > Paenibacillus_G > Paenibacillus_G ehimensis. Next base: position 37,228 of record NZ_BILX01000023.1, read on the forward strand.
GCGTCCTTGCGCCACTTTGGCGACCCAATCCGGCTCGAGAATAAGCGCGCGGCCGATCGCGACGAGCGGAATTCCCGACTCCAGCGCCTGCACGGCGTCTTGAGCGGTGCGGATCGCCCCCACGCCGATTACCGGGACCCGGCCGCCGACCCGTTCCTGAATAAGCTCCAGGCGGGTTCGGGAATCGTCAGCCCCGCGCCGGGGTACGGACCGGAAGTCATTGAGCGAGATATGGAGATAGTCGAGTCCTTGGCCTGCAAGCACCTCGACAAAAGCCAACGTATCCGCCATCGTAATCCCCGGCGTTTCCGGTTCCTCAGGGGACAGCCGATACCCGACGATGAACGGCTCCTTCGCATGCTCGCGCACGACCCGCTGCACTTCGCCGATCAGCTCCAGCGGGAACGTCATGCGCTTCTCCAGCGTTCCGCCCCAACGGTCGGTGCGGCGGTTGGAGTGCGGGGAGAAAAACTGATGGATGAGAAATCCGTTCGCCCCGTGAAGCTCGACCCCGTCGAAGCCGGCTTCGATCGCCCGGCGGGTCGCTTCGCCGAACGCCCGGATGATACCGGTAATCTCCGAATCGGTCAGTTCGCGGGGCACGGCGGCCCCTTCCTTTTCTTCCGGGATCGCGCTTGCGCTCACGAGATCTCCGCCCGGAAGGCACTTGCGTCCGCCGTGAACGATTTGCAGAACCGCCTTGGCCCCTTCGCTCTTGATGGCGGAAGCAAGGCGGCTCAGTCCGGGAATCAGCTCGTCGCGGTCAACAAGTGCCGTACCCGGGAAGCTTCCGCCGGAGGTGACGCCGGCCGCGGCCGTGATCAGCATGCCAACCCCGTTGGCACGTCTCGCGTAGTACTTGATTTCCGCATCCGAAACGGACCCATCCGGCTGCGAAGCGGAATGCGTCATCGGCGCCATGGCGATGCGGTTTTTCAGTTCGATCCCATTCGGTAACGTAAACGGCTCAAGTAGTGGTTGAACGGATTTCGTCATTGCTGCATCTCCCTTACAATTGTTTAGTGTGCTTAGTATAGCAGACAATCCCTGCCAATTACCGTCAGGGATTGAGCTTCATCAAAATCGTCTCTTGCGGATACTCGGCGCGGCACCACCGAACCTTCTTCCATACGCCGGGATGTACGGCAGACTCGTCCTCCACCCGTTTGTAGCCAAACCGGCTGTAGAAAGACTCCAGATGGGCGAACGGAATGCAGTAGACGTGCGGAATCTCCCGCCGCCCAGCCTCCTCCACCAGCAAACCGACGATGGCGCTTGCCGCCTGTTTCCCCCGGAAGCGCTCCTGCACATAAATGCCGCCCATCTCGTATGTATCCTGCCCCATGTTGACCAAGCGGCCGACGCCGGCCATTTCCCCATTCCACTCGGCGATCACGATCATTTCGTTCCCGTAATCGGATGCGGCGAAGCCTACTTCCCGGTACTGCTCGTTCACCCACGGCATGTCTTCTTCTCGTGCGGCTCTCAAGGTTAACATGTTCGAATTCTCCTCCTTCACGGTAACATTATAGCACGGGCCGGCCTGCCGGGGCTTGTCCGAGAACAAGTTGCAGCTAAAGTTGCCGCAACCTGAAGTAAAAAGTAAAATTACTATAGAATAAGTAAGAAGGTGAATCGTTGATTCATCTACTAGGAGGGTTTGCCCGAACCATACGGAATGCATACGAGAGAGCATGCAGTGTGGGTGCAGGGCCGAATTAACCACCTATTACAAAGATCGTTTGGCGCTGCGGGTAAATAGTCCTACCCCTCAATTCAGCTATAAATCGCCGGCAATGCGCCAAACGGAACCGAAGCCACATTGAAGCGCGTGTGTAAATTATTGGAAATCAAAGCATTTCGAATGTAGGCAGCATGGCCCCGAAGCTGAAACGGGCTGTGAATTAATGTTATTCGAATATTGGGATTGTCTTACATTTATAAATATTTATTTATAAATTTTGGTAATAAAGTCATATTAATACATCCATTAAGGTGTGCTATCATTCTATTATATGGTATATAATTCCATATAATAGAATAATAGGAGAGTGAGTGTATTGAAAATGAAAAAAGTTGCAATTGCTGTCTCCGCTTTAGCTGCTTTGACTGTTTCGGCCTCGGCTTTTGCTCAGTCGACGGCAACCATCCCCGCTACGGCGGAACCCGGCACCATCATTACTTATGACGCACATAACAATGCCCAAATTAAAAACTTCGAATTCAAAGAAAACTCGGACCCAGCGGCCCAACCCGCCTCGGAATCGGCCAAAGTTTCCAATGGGCCCGCTTATGAAAAAGAAAACGCCATTGTTGCCCAAGTGAAGGAAGAGGCAAAATCGCTTCCTGTATTTAAGGTGCCAGATCCGGTACTGCCGGCTCCACAGCCCGGTATGATCGTTTACTATGACGGCATGGGGCTGCCTACGAAAGTTGTCGATGCTCAAGGAACAACCATCGGGCTGAGCAAATGGACACCCCCAAAAAATGGCACTTACGAGTGGAAATCAAACAAACTAACGATTACGGATAAGTACGTACTTGGTGAAGGTAATGTTACGTGGTATGACGGTGTTGGCCAAACAGGAGCTGACAACAAAAAATTAACAAATGATAATTGCGCAACCAAAATGGATTACGACAGACCTCCGTATAATACGGAAATCAGGGTGAGAAATTTGGATAACGATAAGGTAGCCAATGTGTACAAAGCCGATGTCGGCTCTTTACCCAATGCGGTTTTAGACATCATGCCTGACAAGATGAGCAAGGATTTCGGAGCAAAAGTGGATAAAAAGAAGAATACAGGCCGTTTTAACGGCAGAACGTATTACGAAAAGTAAAGGTCTCATTCTTTCATAAAACAGATAAGTGTCGGGATCGTACGTCCGGCACTTATCTGTTTTCCAAAACGACAGGAGGAACTTCATGAAGCGAGCGTGGTTTGCCGTCATTTTACTTCTAGTTGCTTCCCTGCTTCAAGCCTGCGCAGAGTCCCGTAACCAATCGATTTCTAATCCGGAGACGGAACAGTTTTTAGAGAAATCTAAAGAATCAACCTACCTCTCACTTACGGTGACCAATAAAAAATCAGAAAACCACTATTTTACATACGATCTTGAAACTAAAGTGCTGGAGGAAGCCGCCATTACTCCGGACACGGCACAATATCCCCTCGGCGCAGTAGATCGTGCACAGCAGCTTCTCTACTATGCCGAGCGTGATTCGACCGGCTCCGACCAGCTCTTCAAGTTGGATTTGAAAACAAAGCAAAAAGAGCAGCTTACAAAGAACCTTTTTGCCATAAATTATATGATTCCCGCTGGCAACTTAGTGATCTTGGCCGCCGCCTCAAAAGAGAAAAATTCGGTTCAGCCGGTTACCTTTAACACGGAAACAAAGCAGCTCAATTTCTGGTTTGGCGCTGAAGATGACGATACTTCCGTTGAAGATTTGACATTCAATCCTTACACAAGTCGCTTATATGCCACTCTGTTCTCAGCGCAAGAAGGCAGACGCAATAGTAAAAAAACAGCGGAAACCCAAGCAGACGACACGGTTCCGGCCGTTCACCGGGTCGTTGAATATGACTTGAATGGCAAGAGCCTGAGAGAACTTTATTCCGCACAGGAGAAGATCGTCAGGTTCCATGTTTCCAAAGATGCTAAGCAAGCTATCATGAGAAGCGCGCCCATGGTTTTCGAACGTCGGGAACTTTATTTGTACGACTTGGAGACAAAGAGGAGAGAAAAGCTGGACATCCCGGGAATCAGTACGGTATCCCATGCTGTAATAGCCCCGGACGAAAAAGGGCTTTTTATACTAGGGGTCCCAAATTCAATGGGGGAAGCTTCCAGCAGTATTGAAAAGTCGGGGCCTCCAAATGGATTATATTATTTTAATTTGGACACGCGCCAAGTGACGCCAATCTTTATAAAGGACGAGCATTATATTAATAACTTTGTCCTTTTAAAACAGTAATTTAAAATCACATAAAGTAAGTAAGGAAAGGGCCTCCCCTTTCCTTACGCAAAGACTCGTTGGATGGACTACGACCGGTTTCTCTTTACTCCATTTTGGCAGATTCCTGGTGCTTGTATTCCTTTTCCCAGAAGTCAGCGTTTGAGAGGCCGAGCTTTACCGGGTCAAAGACAGGGTCTTTGCCTTCTTTCTTCTGTCTTTCATAATCTTTCAGCACTTTCAATGCCGGCTTCGTGAGCAGAAGGATAGCGATAATATTCAACCATGCCATGCTTCCTACCCCGATATCCCCCAAGCCCCAAGCTAGATCCGCGGTTCTCACGCATCCGTAGAATGTGACGAACATGATCGCGATCTTGAGCGCATACTCGGACCAAACGCGCTTCACCGCACGGTTCAGGTAAGCCAAATTCGTTTCCGCCATATAGTAATAAGCCATGATCGTCGTAAATGCGAAGAAAAGAAGAGCAATCGCGATAAACGGAGCGCCGAATGCCGGGAAGATGGTTTCAACGGCTTTTTGTGTAAAGACAGGTCCCGGTTTGAGATCCGCCAGATTATTCACAATCGGAGCCGCGCCCTCAGGAGTTACGTTATACATCCCCGTCAGCAGAATCATAAAGGCCGTTGCGGAACAGACAAACCATGTATCGATATAAACGGAAAAGCCTTGAACCAGCCCTTGTTTGGCAGGATGGGAAACCTCCGCGGCGGAAGCGGCATGCGGCGCCGTACCTTGACCCGCTTCGTTGGAATAGACCCCGCGCTTCACCCCCCATAAAATGGCAGAGCCCATAATTCCGCCAAAAGCGGCATCGGCACCGAAGGCACTCGAGAAAATTAGGGAAATGACATGCGGCAATTGGTCCATATTGACGAACACAATGATCAAAGCGATCAAAATGTAACCTGCAGCCATAAAAGGCACGGCAACTTCGGCTACACGGGCGATCCTCTTAATACCGCCAAAAATAATGATACCGAGAATTAGAGCTAAAACGATCCCGGTAACAAAAGTATTAATCCCAAATGCATTTTCGATCCCGGCAGCGATACTGTTCGCCTGGACACCCGGCAAAAATACTCCTGTCGCAAAAACCGTTACAATGGAAAATAGGATGGCAAACCATTTGATTCTAAGGCCTTTTTCAATGTAATACGCCGGACCGCCCCGGAATTGGCCGTCCAACTTGGTTTTGTAGACTTGGCCAAGCGTCGCCTCCACGAAAGCGGAACTTGCTCCCAGGAAGGCCATCATCCACATCCAAAACACCGCGCCAGGCCCGCCGAACGCGATCGCCGTAGCTACACCCGCTATATTGCCTGTTCCCACCCGGCCCGCAAGCGCGATGCTTAACGCTTGAAAAGACGAAACACCGGATTCCGAGCTTTTGCCCTCAAACATCAATTTGATCATGTGGAAAAAGTGCCTAATTTGGAGGAAGCGGGTAGCTAATGAGTAAAATAATCCTACACCGAGGCAAAGGAAAATTAACGATTTACTCCAAATAATCCCGTTTAGCCAATCTACTAGTGCTTGCAAATAAAAGTTCCCCCTTTAAATTATTTACATGCTCATGCCTCGAAAATGTATGTAAACCCTTTCAATATGTTATATATATTTACACAATATAATATGACATCGCTGCAATGCAATAAGAAATTTGTGGTAGCGCTTACCATTAATGATTTTTCGCATGCTTTATTAGAATATGGCTTTTACCAGAAAATATAACTTTATTTTATGTTATATAATCTTACATTATCATCTGCAACGAATTCAACGGGGACCATGCCAATAACAACAAAATTTTAAGGTCATCCGATATTGATTAGCTCGGAGGATTTTTACGCAAGCCGTATCGCATGATCGAAAAAAAGACGGTCCGAATTTTAATTGCACCGGACCGCCTACACCAAATCCTGCAAAAACAACGTTGCATTCAAATAACGCTTGGCCAGAGATTGAAAGTACGAGGTCTGCACCGACACCATGGCGATAAAAATCGTATGGCTCAGCAGCTTTTTCTGCCCGTCGCTCAATCCTTCCACCGCCCCGGCGTATTCGTCGGCTTTTTGCTTGATTAAATGCTCCAGCATATGGTCATGGTTCCGCAGGCCGCTGTCATGTCCGGACAGGTCCAGCACCTGGTCGTTGTTCTGGTCGAGCTCCTCAAAGATCGAGGAGTACGCCGAGTACAGCCGCAGCGGGGAAACGACATCGTCGTCATCGTCGTCCGGGCGGTTGAAGACGAGCGTCAGCAGCTTGCGGATCGACTCGAAATCGAGCGTCGCCTTCAAATCGTCAATCATGAACAAGATCGCGGTTTGGTCGATTGAATATTTTTTCCCCAGCCTTGGCGAAGGAATGAGCGTCTTGAAATCGCGCTTCACCCAATTTTGCACCGAAGTGACCGAATACTGCGCGTATTCGATCTGATTGCCCAATGCAACGATATCGGTCAACGAGAAGCCTTCGTTCGTATGCTTCATCTTGATCAGCTTCTCGAAGATCGGCGGGAGCGAGGTGGCTACGAACGCCCCCAGCGTCTTGCCGTGCTCCATGTCCGACCGGTGCGATTTGGCCCAGGCCTCCTGCAGCGTAGCGAGCGGCGTCCGGTTCGTCTTTCCTGCAAGAGACATAAGCAAGCCGCCCATTTGTTTTCTCGTCAAATAAAAGGTTTCCATACACGAGCCCCTTTGCTCCACACAAGTTCATTTGAACTTATCTTAAGACTTTGTAGTGAGAATGTCAAAAAGCTCATCCGGCTAAGAATGAGCTTTCTCAGGCATTGTCTTTTTCGTTTCTGACGTTATTTCGCCGGGAATGCTTCAAAATGAGCTTTGTCATTCCATGGAAAAGATCGTAATATAAGTTCATAAGAACTCGTAACATAAAAGTTCTTTATGACGCTTTTGCCGTGGAGACAAACAGGCTACACTAGAAGGACAAGGTCGCGCGGCAGGAAGTGCATCAAACTCGAAAACGATGAGGAGAGCAAACGATGGGATTATGGGCTTTACTTAAAAAAGGGAACACTTCTTCCTTAATGGCGGCGCTTGGAAATACGGCAGTCGCGGCAGCCAAAGGAGTCGCCGCAGCGCTTAGCGGAAGCGGCGCCATGTTCGCGTCAGCCATGCACTCCGTAGCCGATGCGATCAACCAGGGGTTTGTATTTGCCGGAAGCGTGCTCGCGGAAAAGCAGCCGACCCGGCGGTTTCCCACCGGCTTCGGCCGTGTGATCAATCTGTTCTGCATGGTCGCGGTCATGGTCGTTTCCTTCATGGCTTACGAAACGATACTGGAAGGCTTTCATCTGCTGGCCCACCCGGCGGAAGCTTCGAATTTCTGGCTGAACTTTGCCATCCTGCTGATCGCTATCCTCATCGACGGTGCCATCCTGTGGAAGGCGATGAAAGAAATCGTCCGCGAAGCGCGGGTAGAAGCCAAAGGACTTGCAATCGTCCCGGCGGCATTTCGGAACGTCGGACGGTCCGCCCCTCCTACCCGGCTGGTCTTCTATGAAGATATCGTCGCGACGCTGGGCGCGGCTCTTGCCTTAATCGCGGTCATCGTAACGCAGCTGTCGGATTTCAAAATGCTGGACGGAATCGCCACGATCCTGATCGGACTGCTCATGGTCGGCGTGGCGTTCAAGGTCGGCTATGACAATATGGTAGGCCTGATCGGCGTAGCCGCGCCGAAAGATGTGGAGGACCGGGTCGCCGGCCTGCTGCTGGCGGACCCGGATGTCCGGGACATTAACCGGCTCCGCATTCTGCAGGAAGGCCGGACGTATCACGTCGACGGCTACGTGGAGCTCCGCGTCGGCCTGACGCTGGCGGACGCCGACGATATTAAATTCCGCTTAAGAGCGACTCTGCTGAACGATCCGGACATTACCGACGTTACGTTAGGCATTCTCGAAGACAACGGCGTCCGGGACTGGAGACCTGAGCTTAATCCTTAAACGTCGCGGTACAGAATTTGGTCGATGATGCCGTAAGCCATAGCTTCCCGCGCATCCATAAAATAATCCCGCTCGGTATCGCGTTCAATCGTATCCAAGGGCTGCCCGGTATGTGCCGCGAGCAGCCCGTTCAGTTTGTCGCGAAGCTTGAGAATTCTTCGGGCGCTGATTTCAATGTCCGAAGCCTGGCCTTGAGCCCCGCCAAGGGGCTGATGAATCATGATTTCGCTGCTTGGCAGCGCATAGCGCTTCCCCTTCGTGCCGCCGGACAAAAGAAACGCGCCCATCGAGGCGGCAAGTCCGATGCATAACGTGCTCACATCGGCCTTGACATGCCGCATGGCATCGTAGATGGCGAGGCCTGCCGCAATCGATCCGCCGGGACTGTTGATATACAGCTTGATTTCTTTATCCGGATCGTCCGCATCCAGAAACAAGAGCTGTGCGATGATCGCATTCGCCGTTTCGTCCGTAACCGGTCCGGTCAGAAACACGATCCGGTCCTGCAGCAGCCTGGAATAAATATCGTACGCCCGTTCTCCACGGCCGGTTTGCTCGACGACATAAGGAATCAAATGCATGAAACGTTCCTCCTTCGGTTATCGATAGTTAAAGCTGTAATCGACACGATACTTTTTCTCCCAATCCTCGAAATCCCCGCTTCGCTGTCTGATGATCGGTGGAAGGATAACGTATTCGCTTGCCTTTTCGGCAGCTCTGTCCTGAAGCCTGCATTGCAGCGCCTTCACCCGTTCGACTACCTCCTTGTCAACCGGCCACTCTTCCGCCTCGTCCTCCGTTTTTAACTCCAAGGAGACGCCATGAACCGCACGGATTTGCGTTTCCCCGTCCTTGAATTCCAAGACGATCCCAATTTCCGCCCTGCCGCAAACGGCCGCCTCCTTCGTGTACAGTTCGAGAAGGACATCATGATCCTTAGGCGAATCCCCAAGTAAAATAACACCGCAGTTGGTTTCCGGGCAGCCGTTCAAGTTTGGGGCTCGATGCACGCCTTGAGGCAGATCAAGCGTCAACCGGATATCCGTGATGCTCCCGGCATGCGGCAGCTCGAAACGGACCCATAGATGATTCATACCTTCCTCATGCTCCATTGCTTGCTTTGCGAGCCTGGCGAGGATCATAGCCGGTTCTCCCCTTTCACGACGTCCGTAACGGCCGCGATAATTTTTCGTTTCAGCTCGCCCGAGGCATGCGGCCCCATTGTTATGTACACATCCTCGCTGATCCGGAAGGTCTCGTTCTCCAGCACGCGCTCCGGGCGGTACATGTCCATGCTCTCCCCGATCCGCCTGATTTCGTCCAACGGTAAATCCTTCAGCCTCTCCTGGATGGCGGCAAGCGTTTCCCCGGTCTTGGAGAGCGTCAGAACCGCGCGAAAATAATGCAGGTGCTTATCCGTATAGACGCGTTTGTTGCCTGCCAGTTCAAGCGGAGGAACGATCCCGATCTGGGTGTAATAGCGCACGGTCCGAAGGTTGATCCCCGGCTCGTCCTGTTGGAGCAGCTCCGTGATTTGCTTGGCTGTGTAGCCGTTCATCCGATCACCCCATAACACTTTAGTGTCAGTTTTACAGTTTACTGTAACATATGCAGTTGACTGTAATTATATCCGCTGGAGCGCAAAATAGCAACGAAGAAATTTCCCGTGGCCGGACGAAAAAAAAGCGTGCGAGCTCGTGAACCGAGTTCATACGCTTTGGCTGCGCATCGCGTGCAGGCCCGATTTTCATTGTCAATCCGCCGGAGGAATGAGATAATAATGGTCGTTCCTCATTTTGCCGACGAAAGCGCGGGATCTCACGATGGCTATGTCGTATTTTCTATTGTTCTATTTCGTCATTTACATGGGCAATGCCATTTACGGGACGTACCTTCCCGTTTACTTCCAGTCGATCGGCGCGACGCCGACCCAGATCGGGGCGCTGCTCAGCGTCGGTCCGTTCGTCGCCGTCCTCGCTCAGCCGCTGTGGGGCGCCGTCGGGGACCGGGCCAGGACGAAAAATGCCGTCCTCGGCTGGCTGATCGTCGGCAGCGGAGCGATGATTCTGCTGTTCCCCTTCTCCGAAGCGTTCCTGTATTTGCTTGTCGTCGTCTGCCTGTTTACGTTTTTCCAAACGTCCATCTTCGCCTTGAGCGACGCCATCACGCTGGAAGAATTGGAGAAGCACAAGCGCTGGTCGTTCGGCCCGATCCGGCTCGGCGGCACTTTTGGCTTCGCGGTCATGTCCATCACCTTCGGCTGGATCGCCAAGGATCATATCGGCTATTTGTTTTACGCGTACGCCTTGGTCATGCTGGTGTCGCTAATGCTGCTGGCAAAGTTCCCCAAGGTATCGGGGTATCAGTCGGCCGGCAACAAAATGCAGGTATGGGTGCTGTTCAAAAACCGCAAGCTCGTCACCTATCTGGCGATTAATCTGGTGCTGCAAATTACGATGGGGTATTATTATACGTTTTTTCCGGTGTACTACAAAGAAATGGGCGGCGACAGCGTGCTGCTCGGCTGGTCGATGGTCATTTCGTCCCTGAGCGAAATCCCGTTTCTGCTGTTCGCCTCCAAGATTATGAAGCGCGTTCGCATGACGCATATTTTGCTTTTGTCGAGTCTGGCGGCCATGGCCCGCTGGTTCATCTTCTCGTTCACGGACAATCCGTACTGGGTGCTCCCCACACAGCTGCTTCACGGGCTTATCTTTATCGTGCTGACCGTCACGATGGCGATGTATATCAACCAGGAAGTGCCGAAGGAGCTCAAAGCGAGCGGCCAGACGCTGAACGGGCTGCTGAATCTGGGCCTTGCCCGGATCATCGGCAGCTTCTTGGGCGGCTATGCGAGCGAGGCGTACGGCATGCGAAGCGTCTTTGTGTTCAACGGCTGGGTCGCCGCCGCCTGCGCCGCAGCGATCGTCATCATCAGCTTAAGGCAAGCCCGTTCGGAGCAGGCCCTCGACGCCTGAAGCATTATCCTTGTCCTCTCCAGTCCTGTCCGGACGCCGTTTCGCGCCAACGGCTGCGAATCGCTTGCAGCTGCGCTTCCGGCAGGACTCCTTTCCCCGCCAGCTCCGCGTTCCGCACCCAGCGGTCCGGGTTCGCCGTGCCGACAATGGCCGTGCTTACTCCCGGAACGCTCAGCGTGAACCGCAGAGCGATTTCGACCGAATGCTCCAAATCCTCCTGCAGAAAGTCGTAACGAAGCTTCTGTAACCGCTCCCAATATGGCTCATGGTAAGCCGAAACGGGCTTCTCGCCGGTCCGCCAGGCGACATTTGCGAGCGGTCTCTTGGCGATAACGCCCATCCTTCGCTGAACAGCTTCCGGTATCGTGAGCTCTACCGCTTCCTGATCCGCAATGTTAACCGACGTTTGCAGCGTATCGAACGCCCCGCAGCGGATGGCATAGAGCGCCGCTTCGCGGTCGCCGCTGTAGCCGATATAGCGCGCTTTCCCCGCCTCGCGCGCCCGCTGAAGCACCTCAATGACGTCCCCTTGCCTCAACAATTGTTCCGAGCAGCTGTGCAGCTGGATCAAGTCGATATAATCCGTCTTCAGACGCTTCAAGCTGCGGTCGATGCTTTGGGCGAGCAGATCCGGGTCCCAGTCCGGAATGGCAAAGCCGGAGGCATGTCCGCACTTCGTGAACAAATAATAATCCTTCCGGCGGTGCCCGACCGCTTTCCCGATCAGCTCCTCGCTGCCTTTATAGCATTCCGCCGTATCGATAATATTCAGCCCCTCATCCAGCGCCGAATCGAGCAACCGCTCCACGGTCGAGACGGAGGCGCCTTCGAACCCAATCTCCGCTCCGCCGAATCCAAGCATGCTGACCTGCATGTCCGTATTTCCCAACTGACGTCTTTCCATGGCTTGTCACTCCTTCGTTTCGGATTAACCTTATCTTAACAAATATTTACTCCTTTGTAAGCCGCAAGCGGGCAGAATAACAAAAAGCCGGCCGACCCTGCGGTCGAACCGGCTTCAATGAAGCTCATCCCTTCTGCACTCCGGTACCTGTCGCACGCATCGCCAGCCTTCCTTTCAGCGAGCTCAGCGTGAACAGCAGCAGCGCGCTCCAGATCAGGCAGAAGCTGATCAGGTGCACGGTCGTGAACGGCTCGTCGTATAGAGCGACGCCCAGAATGAGGCTAATGGTCGGAGCCAAATATTGCAGGAATCCGACGGTCGTCAGCGACAGCCTCTGAGCGGCTTGGGCAAACCACAGCAGCGGCATCGCCGTGGCCACTCCCGACAGCGCCAACAGCAGCTGATAGTCCGCGCTTAACGACGATGTCGTCGATTGGCCTGTCATCCCGACGACAAGCAAATAAACGGCGGCCACAGGCAGCACGACCACCGTTTCCCCGGCAAGGCTAACCATCGGCTCGAGATGCATCTTCTTTTTGACGAGCCCGTACACTCCGAAGCTCAGCGCCAAGGCCAACGATATCCAAGGAACCGATCCGTAGCTAAAGGTCAGAACGGTTACCCCCGCCGTGGCAAGGGCCATCGCCGCCCATTGCACTACGCGGAGCCTTTCGCCCAAGAAGCAAACCCCAAGCAGCACGCTGATCAGCGGGTTGATATAATAGCCCAGACTCGTTTCGACAACGCGGTCATGGTTGACGGCCCAGATGTAGATAAGCCAGTTGAGGCTGATCAGCAGGGAGCACCCTATCATCGGCAAAACATTTTTGCGCTCGGAAAAAGCGCTCTTCAACGCCTTCCAACGGCCGCCGATCAACAGCAGCAGCGCAACGAATACGAAGGACCACACCACGCGGTGACCTAATATTTCTCCCGAGGATACGGAAATGAAAGTTTTCCAAAACAACGGCAAAAGGCCCCAGGCAAGGTAAGCCAGCAGCCCGTAAATGATCCCAGCATTCACGTTTCTCTCTCCTTCTCTATCTCTACGTCTTCGGAATAGCTAAAGACCTAAGTATACTCCCGAACCGAGTATCCGGCAAGCACGAGTGATGAACGATGCGTTCTATCGGGCCTGCCTGCGGATCCGTTTATCGATAAAATAACATAAGGCAATGCAGGCAAAAGCGACCGCTAACAAGGGAAAAACCGCCTCGTATAAATCCATAGAAAGAAATCCGGTTATGGTGTGAATGAAAGTTGCAATCATCCGATCATCTCCTTTTCTGGTTTGGTTCCGGCTTCGGCAATCAATCGCTTGCTCAGGATGTACCAACGGTCCGTATCTCCGGGGTATGCTTGTTCTTCGCGCATCATCCGATAGACAAGACCGGGCTCTTCCGGAGCCGCTTCCCTGATCCGAATGGACATGCGATCACCGGCCTTATCTTTTCAGGTGCCTATGGATGTGATTATAACGGAAATTCAAGTTATTGGAAACAAGTAAAAAGGAGACTTCCCATCTCCTTCCAAAATGAGATGCAAGACTCCTCTTTCTTCCTCTATCCAAGCACATCTGTTACAAGCGAAAGGGTTAATAACAAGCCCATGATACCGCCTGCCGCAATGGCCCACCCTCGACGGCTTCGTTCCGCGGCCGACGCGACCGACCGGTAATACAGCACGGCCCCGATCAAGACCAATGCGGATTCCAGGACGATGCTGACCGTCGGGACCTGCCACAAGCCGAGTCCGAGCAGCGGAAAGGCGCCTGCATTCCCCGGAAAAAGAGGCATGTCGGCCCGGTGTACGAGCAAATCGAGCAGCCAATGGCTGAATACGACCGAGCCGACCGCTACACCTCCCCGTCTCCCCCACAGCTTTCCGGCTCCCCAACCGGCGAGAAACGCAAGCAGCAAGGCTCCGACAAAGGAGTGCGTGTAATCCGCGTGAATCAAGCTTCCTCCGTAGCCTTCGCCCGCGACCGCCTCCAGCGTCTCCGCCCCTGACAATAAGAGGGGCACAAAGACAATGTCCAGCAGCTGCGTACTGAGCATAAGCGCCCATAGCGGAACGTTCGGGGTCTTGGCCTTCACTGCCGCGGCTAGTCCGAAATGACCTGCGAACATGACCTAGCCCTCCTTTTTCGGGTATGTGCGTGCTTTGGCGTCCAGCCACCCGCATCCAAGCGTGAATAAAAGCACGAAGACGATAAAGCTCATGCCGGTTTCCTCCTTCTTAATCCCGCTTCGACTCTGCTTTCGCCCTTCGCTTCATCTCGTGCAGACCCGCAAGAAAGGTGTCGAGAAGCAGCCGGAAGCTGACGTCGAGATCGAGCGGCATCCCGAACCCGCCGCGCTGCTCAAGGGAGGAGAAGCCGTGTAGAAGGCTGCGCAGTCCGCGTACGGCATGCAGCGCCGCTTCGTCCTTCAGCTCGTAGGCCTGCAGCGCGCGGACAACGAGATCGACCGTTTCGCCGGCCAAGCGCCGCACCTCTGCGTCCTCCGGGTCGGGAGCGCGGAGCGTCGCATCGTACAACCCCGGATGCGCGCGGGCAAACGCCACGTAGGCCTTGCCTAACTCGCGGACCGCATCGTCTCCCGAGCGGCCGACAACAGCCTGCGTCATGACATGCAGAAGCTGCTCCAAGCCGTGGACGGCCAGCTTGCTGCGCAGCCCGCTTAATCCGTTCACATGGTTATAAAGGGAAGGGGATCGGACGTCCAGCTTCTGCGCGAGCGAAGCCAGCGTGACTTCCTCCAGGCCGCGGGCATCCGCAATTTCAACTGCGGCTTGCAGAATGGCAGGCAGATCGAGACCGATTCTTGGCGACATCGTTACACGCTCCTTTTCGCAACGAGGGGCAGATTGCGTTCGGCGTCGGCAATGGCGCGGTCGATCGCTTTTCCGGGCTCGCCGAGCATGCTCCCGTGCCCTACGGCCAGCAGCGAAGGCCGATGCTCGCGAAGCTTGCGGGCGCTCTCCAGCGCAAGCTCCTTGCTCCAGGTAGCCATCGCCGGGAACGGGAACCAAGGCCGGACTTGACCCGACACGGCGATGCCGCCTCTCGTCTGGAACGCGTCACCGGCAATCAATGCCCGGTTGCGGGTGTCCAGAAAAGCCATCGAGCCCGGCGTATGTCCAGGGGCCGCCACAGCCAGCAGCGAGCCGACCCGGTCGCCGTCCTGAAGCAGCACGTCGGCGCGCGTACGCACGTTCTTCGGCACGCCGCCGCGGACCGGGGCGTCCGGCTCGCCCGGGTCCAGCGTAACATCGCCTGTCAGCAGCCGCGCATCCCGCGCGGAAATATGCACCGGGACGCCGGGCAGCGCTTGCTTCAGCTTATCGAGCGCGCCGACATGATCGTCGTGCGCGTGGGTTAAGACAATGCGTGCAATCGGCTTCCCGATCGTATTGGCCGCTTGAAGGATGCCCTTGGCACTATACGGCAGCGCCGCATCGATCAAGGTCAACCCGTCGTCCTCTTCGACAAAGTAACAATTTACCGGGAAAAGCCGCGGCATAAACGTCAGTTGGTAGACGGTCCGTTCTTGTTTGATTTGCATCGTTATATCTCCCCTTAGTCAATTAACTAATATCATTAGTTTTATAATAACTAATACCATTAGTTTTTGCAAGTCTATTTTATTCTGGCGGATGAAAAACAAAAAAAACAGTTACCTTTTGGAAGATAACTGTTTCCTTATGGCCCAAGCCCGAATCAAGCCGAGGATTTGCACGCCGCAGACGAGCGGCCCGGCCGCCCGTATCACTGCTCGGCATCTTATGCGACCCTGTACCGCTTCTTCGTCCCCATGCAGCTTACCTATATGATTCGATCCCGTCGCGAAAGGCTTCGGGGTCGTCGTTCTCCAAGCCGAACAGCGCTTCCTGCAGCGCAAACGTTCCTTGATAAAATTTCACCCGGTCCAGCAGCCCTTCAATGTCCGGATCAGCCTCGATCATATGCTGCAGAAACGGCTCCCCGTAGGAAGCAAGCAGCCCCGCATAATCTACCGCCGGGTCGCCCGGACCCGACGAACCGAAATCGAGAATGCCGCTAATTTCGCGCCGCCGCGGATCATAAAGGATGTTGGAGCCCCCGAAATCGCCGTGAACGAGCACCGGCGCTACTTGAAAGTTGGACCCGTTGCCGAGAAAGCTTGCAAAGTGCCGCTCCGTCCACCGCTGCGCTTCCCGGCTCATGTAAGGATACAGCTTGGCACGAATGCGCTCGAACAGGTCCGCCCACTCGCGGTACCCGTCATACTCCGGCCCGGATTCTTCCAATGCGCCGGCGGGCACGCCGTGCAATGCCTTCAAAAAGGCGGCAAGCTGCCGGGCAAGCCCGCGAATCATCGGAACGCCGCCGTTCTCCAGTTCCTTCCATTGTCCGTCAAGTAACGGTTTCCCGGGAATTCTCGGATAGCCGACAAACACGCTGCCGATCCGCTCGGATTGGAGATTCCATTTCGCCGGGACTGGAACCGGGATCGACACCCGCTCCCTTACGATCTTCAGAAGACGGACTTCGTAGCGAAGCCGGCCGATCCCTTCCGCATATTTGGGAAATCGGAAAATCCACTCGCCATTGACCAGCAGCACGTCGTTGTTTTGACCGGACTCAATCGCCTCGACCTCGCGCAAAGGCAGCTCGGGACAATCGCGCCGAAGCGTTTCCAAATATAAAGCTTTATTTTCCATATTAATCGAATCCCTGGCCGCCAAAGCTGCGCCCGTTTCAAGCTTCCGCCGGCTTGGTCGCCCGGATTGAGAACAGCATCGGGATAAACTCCTTCCCCTTCAATCTCCACCAGCCGTCCTCGCCTCTCTCCATCTGCCCCGGAAATTTCTCGTACATGCAGAAGGGAAACTCATGCACGAATTCGATGTGCAGCCCGGCTTGAATCAGCGCGGTCACGATGGAGCCCAGCGAATGCGCCCACTCGTAGGTGACGGTATTGCCGAGCTTGGCGCTCCGGTCGGCATATGTGCCCTCAAGATCAAGTACGATCGCTTCGCCTTCGAAATACGAATAAACCATGCGCAGCTCTCCGTCGACGATTTCGAAAACATCGGCAAGCGGATGACCTTCGGCAATATAAAAGGTGCCGCCGGGCTTCAGCTTCTCATAGATGATTTCCGCCCACCGGGTCAGGTCCGGCAGCCAGCATAGGACGCCGTAAGACGTGAACACGATGTCGAATGTCTCCTCCGGCAACGCCTGAGGCACATCGTACACATTTGCGCATACGAACCGGGCGTCCAGCCCCAGCTTGTCGTTCAGCGAGCGGGCA
This sequence comes from Paenibacillus ehimensis NBRC 15659, assembly GCF_004000785.1. Lineage (GTDB taxonomy): Bacteria > Bacillota > Bacilli > Paenibacillales > NBRC-103111 > Paenibacillus_G > Paenibacillus_G ehimensis. The sequence continues at coordinate 54,359 of NZ_BILX01000023.1, forward strand.
AGCTTAACCGCTTCCTCGGCAAAATCGACCCCGGTCACCCGCGCTCCGAGCCTGGCCCAAGACAAGCTGTCCTGGCCGAAATGACACTGCAGATGAAGCATCGACTTCCCCGCCACTTCGCCCAATTCGTCCAGCTCGACCGAGAGGAGAGACGAACGGCCGGCAAGAAACGACGCCACGTCGTAAAACTCGGATTGCTCATGCACCGGCGTCCGGTCGTTCCAGTTGTCCCGATTTTTGTTCATTCCGTATTCCATATGGAAAACTCCTTCCAGATTACGATCCTTTCCATCCTATCGCGATCCGAAAGCAGGAGTAAATACCCAATTTAGTTAAAGCTAAAAAATCCGTCCTGCCTTATCTGCGTGTCCTTCCGCCCTACTCGGTCAACGGATCGACTTGAACGGCGGCTTGCTTGCCGCTAACCTGGATGCCCGTCTTCTTGCGTCCGCTCGCGGCCAAATCGTTCAACAGCGATTCAAGCAGCGCTTTGGCTTGCGCCCCTTCCTTGCCTTGAATCCGCACGACAAATTGAACAGAATCCCCGGATTTCAAAATCCGCTCCGCCTGCTGCTTCTTCGTCTCGTAATCGTGCTCTTCGATCTGCGGCGTCAGACGAATTTCCTTCAGCTTCGGCGCCTGCTCGCGCTTCCGGGCTTGCTGCGCTTCCTGTTTCGCCGTCCCGGCGCGGACCAGCTTGCACGGCGGCGGACTGCTCATGAGCGAGGTGCAGACCAGGTCGACCTTGAGCTTCCGGGCCATGGCCAGCGCCTCGGCAGTAGGAACAATGCCGAAATCTTCGCCGTCGACGCCGGTCAAATGAACCTCGGACGCTTTAATTTTTTCGTTAATAATCATTGTGAACCCACCTGAACTTTCGATATAATGAACCCATCTTACCGCTTAGAAGGAGATTTTTCAATGAACCGCAAAGAAATCGAAGAGCAAGTCATCCGCAATTATCGGCGGGACGAAAATATGATGATTCTCGCGTTCGCCCAGTGGTGTATAAACCACGACCTCGATCCCGTCGTATTGTATGAGCGCGCCTATCCGCAGCAGGAACCGAACGCCGCGCTGCAGCAGGCGCTGGAGCTAACCGTACCGAAGGAGGAAGCCGGGGAAGTGCCGGACGATACGCTGCTCGGCGTGCTGTCCATGTTCGGCAACGAAGAGCTGGCCTTCGTCGTGACGCAAGAAATCGCGAAGCGCCAAAAGTCCGGAAGGTAGCGTCCGGCACCGCCGGAGTCACAGCTTGGGCCTGCCGCTCGCAGGCTCGCAGCCGGCGTATTCCTTCATGACTGCGAAAACTCGCTGAAGCCCCCCTCTCAACGGCCGCAGGAACAAAAAGCACTCCCGCTGCTGTGGAAACGTATTTCCATCACTCCCCGACCACATCAGAGGAACGATCCCATCCCCTGGACAACCGCTCTCAATCGCTCGCCGCCATAGAGGAACTGCCATGCCTTATGTCATTCATTCAGCCGCTCCCTGTGCAAATAGAGGAACTGACGTTCGCCAAAAGCCCTCTTCCAAGGACGATAAACATTTTTCGACACAGTTAAAGCATCCTGCTTCCTCTATGCTCCGAAGAACGATCCGGTGTTCCGCTTAACGCATCGCAGTTCCTTTATTTTTCAACAGCACCGCTTTCAGCCTCACGCACTTATCCTCTGCACCCACTTGTCATATCCGCACACCCGAACCCCAACATAGCCTCAGACCCGGAAGCTCATCCTATCCTAGCTGCAGCCCCACAAAAGGTATCCATTACATACAAAAAAGACCGGCTTCGATGGAATCCGGTCCTTTCGGCATGTCCGCCGATGGCTGGCGGAGCGAGGCGAATCAGCTTAAGCTTTGGTTCACTCGTTCGACAATCTGATCGGATGTCATGCCTTGAGCATTGATAACGGAAGCTTTGGTTGCGGTTTCCGCGATGCCCAGCACGTCCTTGTCCTGTCCGGAAATAACGCAGCAGTCGCAATTTTGCAAATTCGCGTTATCGACGGACACGACTTCGTGCCCGTTCTGCTGCAGCGCGTCCTTTACATCCTGCAAGCTGTTTTCCACTGCAATTCTCGCCATGATCTTCCCTCCTTATCCAGATTGTAGTATACCGAGCACCGGCTTCTTTTATTCGCCGTCGCGTGCCCTCCTCTTCCGCTCGACAACCTCGTCCGCATCGGTCAAGCTGTCGACCAGATGGGAAAGCAGGCTTTCCATATCGCCGATATGGCTTTCATCAATTTTACGAATAAACTCGATATGTATCCGGTAAGCGCCCGTTTCATCCGAACGCCCGCCTGCCGAACGTCCGGAGCCGTCGTCCGGAACGAATTCCGCCGACCTTTCGTGACGGATCCGGGCTTCCTCCGCCCACCGTTCCTCCATGGCCCGGTGCAGCTCCGCCGCGTGCTCGCAATGGCTGAGCGGCATGTCCAGTCTGAGCGCCAGCTTGGCGCCGGGCCGATCGCCCGGTTCGACGAGCCGGAACCGTTCCCCGGCGAAGTCGGACAACACGCTGGTCATGCTGATTTCCGCTTGGCAGCAGCCTTCGTCGCGTTGAATGCGCATGCTGAATATCCGTTTCATGCTGGCCAGATCGATGAAATCCTCCCGGCCGATGACCCGGATCGTTTGTTCCGCATCCAAATCGTACAAATGTCCTTCGAGCACTACTTTTAAATTGTCGAATATCGTCGGGTCAAACAAGGTACCTTCCCCTTTCGCAGCATGGCCTTACGCCTGCGGCAAATGGCGGATATCCAGCACGTCGCCCTGAGCGAACCGTCCGCCCTCCACCACATGCAGGATTCGCTCTGCCGCCTCATCCGGCGTATACAGTCCGCCCGTTTGCTTCAGCCCCACAAAGCGCTCCACCTCCGGGAAGCGGCCCGGCTCCGTCCCGCGGATCAGCTCCTGCATGCCCGTATCCACGACGCCCGGCGCGATCGAGACGACCTTCACTGCCTGCGGCCCGTCGCCTTGCTCCAGCCCGACGCAGCGCGTCAGCATATCCAGCCCTGCCTTGGTTGCGCAGTAGCCGCTCCAGCCGGAATACGGCTTTTTCCCCGCGCCGGAAGAAATATTGACGATCGTTCTGGCCGTCGAGACAGGCCAATCCTTCGTCGCCCGGATAAAAGCGGACATCAGCAGCATCGGGGTCAAAAGATTGACGTGCATCTGCTCGGTCAGCGTGAGGCTATCGGCCTGATCCAGCGGCATAATCGGCTCCAGCATCCCCGCGTTATTGATCAGCGTGAGGGCGTCGAGCGGCTCCTTTTCCAACGATCGGACGATGGTTGCGATCAGCGCCTCAATCCCGTCCGGGCGTTTCAGATCGTATGCGTAATGCTCGGCCTCGTTCCGCCCCGCAGCTCCGTCCGCACGGTCGCCGGCATCCGCCGCATCCGCAGCGGTCCGTGAAATTCCGATGACGCGGTGCCCGGCAGCAAGCAGGCGGCGGGTCAAAGCCAGTCCTAACCCTTTGGAAGCGCCGGTTACAACATAACCTTTCATCTAGGATGCTCCTTCCACAAAAAACTCCCCTTCCAGCCCGCCGTGATGCGCCTCGCAGCAGCAGCACGTTAACCTGAAGGGGAACCTCGTAATGGTCCTACTCCTATTGTACCATTGATTGGATTAAATTTCAGCTTTTGCTGCACGCCGCACTGCCAGCTTGTGCCGGATATCGCCGCCGATCAAGCTGGCTGCATCCCATGTCGCATGCCGGACGAACAATCCCGCCTTTCCGGACAGAATCAGGTTCATCCCCCATAGGCGCATCCAGAACAAGCCGTCCTCGGGACCCAGCCCGATGCAGTACAGCGGCATGAACGAACGATGCTTCGGCCCTTCCTTCCCTTCCAAATCGGCCGCTATAATCTTCGCAAGCCGCTGCGCCTGCGGAATCGCCTCTTTGCAGGTCATCGCGTCCTCTTGACCGGTACGGGGGTCGAGGATTCGCGCCCCGTCGCCGATCGCGTAAATGTCCCTTGTCCCCTTAACGCGGTAATGGGCATCTACGGTCAATCTGCCGTCGGCTTCCGTCGGCAGGCCGAGCTGCTTCAGCACCGGATTCGGCTCAAGTCCCAGCGTCCATACGCATACCCCGGCGGGCAGCCTGGATCCGTCGCTCAAATGAAGCACGCCGTCCGCATGCTTCGTGCCCCGAACGCCGTACAGCACGTTCACCCCGATGCGGTTCAGCCTGCTCTCGACCCTGCGTCCGACGACGGCGGGGGCATTGTCCACCAGCCGCTTCCCCGAATGCACGAGATGCACCCCGGCCAAACGGGGATCGAGCCCGGCCTGCTCCGCCTCCCGCTTCAGCCAATAAGCGATTTCCGCCGAAGCCTCCATCCCCGTGATGCCGCCGCCGACAACCGTTACGGACAGCAGGCTTTTTTGCCGCGAGGGCTCCCGCTCCAACCGCGCCTGTTCCACCTTCCGCTTGAGCTCGCTCCGGATTTGTTCGGCGGCTGCGACGCTCGTCAGCGGGATGCCTCCCTGCTCGGGCGGAGGCGAGACGACAAGGCTGCCCAGCGCAATGACCAGCCGGTCGTAGGGCATAGCGCGGGTCGTGCCGTCCGCATAAGTCACTTGAATCGTACGGTGGCTCGCCTTCACGGAGGTTAGCGCAGCGGTAATGCAGGTCACCTCATCGCCAAAATAGCAGGAGAACGGCACCCGAAGCTCCGGCTCTCCGACGGCCGCCTTAAACAGCAGCACCTTTCTCAGGTGGTATGGCTCCTTATCTATCAGGATCAAACGAATCTGTTGTTTGGCACGGGCATATTGCTTTTGCAGCGCCCTGACCGCATTCAGACCGGCGTAGCCTCCGCCGACGACTATAATTGTTTTACTTTCCATGGTGGACCATCCTCTCGCGTCTTTCTCGCTCTCCACCCTTATGGCGAACGAAAGGGCCGGTTTGTGACAGCCCTCGCGAAAAAAACGCAAAAAAGGCCAACCGGGCAAAATCCGGTTGACCTGTCGCGGGCCGCATCCCCTGACCGGGATTCCGGCATGCCTGTAGCCGCTGAGCGCAAGGCGCGGTTACGGCTTCATCAAATCGTCTGCGGTAATCCCATCTTCGACGGCGAATTCAAAATCGTACACGTCATACACTTGAACGGGAACCTCGGCCTGAATGATTTTCTCCATCAATTCAAGCTGGTCCGTCAAAATAGGCGCATTCTCCCGCAGGGAGGTCAGCACGACCTCGGTTTCGATCGGATCGAACGATTCCCCGTATTGGGCATTGTCTATGGCGTTGATGACCGTAAACGTCACGTTCTCGTTGATCGGCAGCGGGGGACTCGGACGCCATGGTGCGGCTAGCGCGCGCTCCAGCTTCTTCTTATTGAACGAGTCGTCGAAAAAGGCGATGAGCTCCCCGATCTTTCCTTTGACATGAGCATCGTCATCCGCATCCGGCATGACCGGTTCGGGGCTGTCTTTCATCTCGTATAATTCCAATATCGTCGAATACGGAATCAAATATTCCACCGGGCGGCTTGGCGCCATGAGTTCGCCATATACGGCCACAAGCACCGCCTCGATAACAAAACGCCGGGACATTTCCAATTCCCCCCTATAGTGATGCGTCCGTTCCTAAGTCCGGCCTACATTCTTTCATATCACAATTGGGAATAAAAGTCCAACTTTGCAGACGTTCTCGCGCCTTGCCCGCTTTTTCAATTCTGACCCTGTAAGAGTCGCGAATCCGGTGCTATAATAGAGCAATGTGCCTGTCACCGATCGTTATGAAATGGAGAGGTAACCTGATGAATGCTGCAAAACGTTTTCCCGTTCCTTTGCCGCTGCTTCTTGTGATCGGCATCGTTGCGATTTCTTTTTCAGCGATTTTTGTCCGCTGGTCCCATGCTTCGGCTTCCGTCATCGCGATGTACCGGCTGCTGCTGACCGCGGCGATTTTGCTGCCTTTGCTGCTGCGGTACCGCCGCGAGGTAGCGCAGCTGCGCCTAAACGACTGGGCGGGCTTGTTCTGGTCGGGCGTTGCGCTCGGCCTCCATTTCTTGTTCTGGATGGAATCGCTCAACCTGACGACGGTCGCAAGCTCGACCGCAATCCTCTCGCTGGAGCCCGTCTTCGTCCTGATCGGCGCTTGCCTGTTCCTCGGCCAACGGACGAACCTGCTGGCCGTGCTCAGCATGGCGGTCGCGATTCTGGGAGCGGCTATGATCGGTTGGGGCGACTGGGGGCTGACCGGAGAAGCGCTGCTCGGCGACCTGCTGTCCCTGCTCGGAACGGCGGCGATGGCCGTGCAAATCCTGCTGGCCAAAAGCATGCTGAAGCGGATTCCCGCCTTTGTCTTCAGTTTCTTCGTCTTTGTGCTGGCCGCGCTGGTGCTCGCCGTTTATAATTTGGCGGCAGGGTTGCCTTTTACCGGCTACGACTCGCGGGAATGGGGCATCTTCCTGCTTCTGGCCGTCGTTCCGACGCTGTTCGGCCACTATTTGTTCAACTGGCTGCTGAAGTATATGCGACCCGAATCCGTATCGATGAGCGTCCTCGGGGAGCCGCTGGGCGCGACGATTCTGGCTTACCTGCTGCTTGGCGAGAGCATTACATGGATGCAAGCCGCCGCCGGCTTCGTCCTGTTGTCCGGGGTATGGATGTTCCTCCGCTCGAACGAGCGGGAAGCTGTCGCCGCCCAGACCGGCAGGACAGAGATGACCTAACGCACAAAAGCCGCTGCTTCCCGGAAACCCGAGGAGGCAGCGGCTTTTGTTCATGTGCTTGTCTGAGATTACAGGACGCGGCGTGCCGTCTTATAATGCTTGTCCCACCAGCCGCTGTTCAGATTGGAGATGGTAACTCCCGGTTTGCCGTACGTATGCATAATTTTCCCGTTGCCTATATAAACCGCAACATGATGAATCGGGGAGTAGAAGAAGACCAGGTCTCCCGGCTTCAATTGGCTTCTGGACACATATTTGCCGACTTTGGCTTGCGCCGCTGACGTACGCGGCAGCTTTACGCCGTACTTGCCGTAGATCGTCGCTGTGAAAGAAGAGCAGTCGAATACTTTGGTCGTACCGATCGGCGCACCGAACTTGTAAGGGGTATGCAGGTAGCGTTTCCCTGTGGAAATAATGCTTTGCGCTTTGGATGCGGAATACGCATAAGCACTTTCGGCCGGAGCGGCGAGCGTGCTGCCGAACAGAAAAGCCGTGCACAGGCCGATCGACACCACCATGTTCCCCCAGCGTTTTCCAAACAGTTGTTTCATCTGTAACGTCCTCCTTGAAGTCAGGTTTGGCTGTTTTGCCTGTTCCCCACTATAGCACAGATGAAAACGCAGGCAATTCCGCCAAACTCCGCTAAAGGCCTGCCGCCCGGCGCTTTAGCGCCGATTATTAGAAATTCATGAGAAAATTCTCATATTGTTCTTATTGAAACGCTCTCAAGGATGATTTTGGAAGCTTCACCGTCGCCGTCGTCCCTTTCCCTTCCTCGCTGTCAAGGCGGATCAAGCCTTGATGCAGCTCGACAATTTGCTTCGCGATCGCAAGGCCCAGCCCCGATCCTCCGGTGCCCCGGCTTCTCGCTTTATCCACGCGATAGAACCGCTCGAACAGCAAAGGAAGCTCCCCGGACGGTATCCCCATTCCTCGATCGATCACTCGAATGACGACGCAGCGCTCCTCCTCCCCGCATTCGACGATAACGTCCTCTTGACTGTATTTGATCGCATTGTCGAGGAGGATGATCAGCAGCTGCTTCAGCCTTGCCTCATCGCCGCTGCATTCCGTCTCCTCCGCATCGATTCGGACGATAATATTTCTACCGAACGCCCGGCGCATTTGCTCGGCGGTCGAGCGGATCAGCTCCGCAATGCGGACGGGATGCAGCTCCGTTTCCGCATGACGCTCCACCTCAGCCAGCCGCAACAGAGCGTCGATGAGCCCTTTGAGGCGCACGGTTTCCGAATGAATCGCATTCAGCGCCTCCTGCCGGATCGCGGGATCCCGGCCTCCCCACCGGCGCAGCAGGGACGTATAGCTTTCGATGACGGTCAGCGGCGTTTTCAGCTCGTGCGAAGCGTCCGCGACAAAATGCTTCTGCCTCCGGTCGTTCTCCTGCAGGCGTACGATCATCTCGTTGAACGTTCGGCCGAGCTCGCCCAGCTCGTCCTTTTTTGCCGTGAACTGGGAGCTAAGCAGAATAAAATCGCCTTTGCTCCGGATCGTTCGCATCGTCTCCAGCAATTGACGAATCGGACGGATGAGCGCTTTCGTGTAAAAAAAACCGACGAGCGGCGAAAACAGCAGCACGCTGCCCGTCGTCATCGTCAGTCCCGCGACCAGAAGCTCCATAAAGGCGGCGACGACATTCAGCCCTTTTCCAAGCTCCAGCAGCCCGATCTGAACGTTGCTTTTACCGACGATCGGCACTTGAATGAACAAAATAAGCAGGCCCAGCTCGTTCCGCACGACCGTATGATACTGCGTCCGGTATATGGCCGGGTGGGCCGACAGCTCCTCGCTTGTCGACACTTGCGTGCGCACGGCGCCGTCCGGCGAAATAATTCGAATAAGCGAATCGGGCTCCAAATATTCTTGAAGCTGCCCCGGGTTCCAATTGGCCGGATGATAGATCTCCGTATCGCGCAGGATGATTTGCGCCTTGTTCCACAGCTGCCGCACTTCGTTATCCGTTGTCTTCTTCAAAATATAGTAATAGATGAACCAGTTGAAAAAGACGACGATTAACAAAATCCACAAGCCCGACAGCAGCATCAATCGCGTCCGCAGGCTCATGTCTCGGGATCCGTCAGCTCGTAGCCGACGCCTCGCGCGGTCTTGATCAGCTTAGGCTGATAGCCTTTGTCGATCTTCTGGCGCAAATAGCGGATATACACGTCTACAATATTGGTGTCGCCTACGAAATCGTAGCCCCACACGTCGGAAATAATTTGTTCCCTTGTCAGAACATGTCCTTTGTGCTGAATTAAATACTGCAGCAGATCGAACTCCTTCGGCGTCAGCTCGATCAAGTTGCCTCCGCGCGTCACTTTTCGCGCTTTGAGATCGACGGTCAAGTCCGAGGCGCTCAGCGTGTCGGTCTCCGGCTTATGCCGGCTTGTCAAACCGATCAGGTTGCGGACGCGCGCCAGCAGCTCCTCGATCACGAACGGCTTCGTAACGTAGTCGTTCGCGCCTTGATCGAACCCGCTGACAATATCGGGCGTCGCATCCCGGGCCGTCAGCAAAATGACAGGCACCTCCGCGTTAACTTGACGGATGCGCCGCAGCACTTCCAGTCCGTTCCATTCCGGAAGCATGACGTCGAGCAAAATAAGGCTCCAAGGCTTGGAAGTAGCCAGTCTGGCCCCTTCCCGGCCGTCATTCGCCGTCTCGACCTCGTAGCCCTCGTGCTCGAGTTCAAGCGTCAGCACCCGGGCGATATGTTCTTCATCTTCAATGACCAGAATAGATTGCGTCATACGTTCTCCTGCAGCCGTTTGTATACAGGGTAACCATTCCAGCGGGACCGTATTCCGTTTTCACAGATGCCCGCAGCGGCAGCTTGAAGCCGGCGGCAATAAGCATTAAATCATGATCCGGCGCCTTGACGTCTCATGGAAAATATGCTAATTTCAGCGGTATCTGCCGCCAAAAAGGAGTCGTCGATTATGTTTCATGCTTCTGCCTATACGGGAACGCGCGAGGAAAATTATACGCTGCTCATTTCCCAATTATCCGCACTTATTGAAGACGAGCCGAACCGGATCGCTAACCTGGCCAACGCCGCCGCGCTGCTGAACCAGTTTCTGGAGCGGATCAACTGGGTCGGGTTTTATTTATTCGAGGACGGAGAGCTGGTGCTCGGGCCCTTTCAAGGCTTGCCCGCCTGCGTGCGCATTCCGCTTGATAAAGGCGTCTGCGGGCGCGCAGCCAGCCTCCGGGAAACGGTGCGCGTCGCAGACGTCCATCAATTCCCCGGCCACATCGCCTGCGACGCCGCCTCGCAGTCGGAAATCGTCGTTCCGATTCTCCATGGCGAGCGCCTGATCGGCGTGCTGGACATCGACAGTCCGGAGAAAAATCGTTTCGACGAGACGGATCAGCATTATTTGGAGCTGTTCGCGTTAAAGCTCGCCGAGCGGATGTAACGGCGGGACGAAACGGATCAACGCGAAAAAACCGGGGTTTGAAGCGGCTTTCCGCTCGAATCCCGGTTTTTCCTTTAATTCGACATTTACACCAAAATTAACCTTCCGCTTTTTTGTTCGCGGCTTCCTGCCGTTCGCTGCCGAAGGCCATAACAAGATTTTGAATTTTTTGCAGCCGGATATATTCGTTCTGTTTCAGGTCGCTGCGGAAGTAGGCGTATAAGTAGGCCCCCTCCAAAAAGCTGAGTCCGGGATAGCACACGAGATCGGAGTTCGTATACGGGTTGTCGAGCAGCACCTGCCACTCCCCTTCGCGCTCCCCGGCCGGAATGGTCTCCAGCACCGTTTGCTTGTATGCGGCAATTCGCTCGAATTCGTCCCATATGTTGACCCAGGACGGGCTGAACGTCCCCGGCTCGGGAAACAACCGCCGGGCCCGCTCCAGCAATCCGTTCACGGAGGGGATATCGCCGTCCGAGAATTGCTTGAGACGATCCCGGAAGCCTTCGAGCAGCCGCCGGAAGGCGGTAAAGCCTTGGCTTTGAATCGATTCCCGAAGGGCGGCCAGCTCCTGCTCGGTACCCGCCGCTTCGAAATCGGCAAAAGGGTTTGTTTTCATCAAAACTACCATTCCCCGTTTTATAGTCGTTGGGAGGCGGAATGAACGGTGAGCTGGCCGTCCCCGCTCAGGCTCACCCGGCGGGACGGGTCGTTCTTCAGCCTCACGTTGCAGAGCTTGACACGCTCCTCTTTCATAAGAAGGGTATGCCAATTCTGGGGGTTATCATACCCAATGCTCTCCAGAAAAGCATGCTTATCCGCCTCGGCCTGCCCCTCGTCCTCCCACTGTTTGATGCCGAAATAATCGAAATCGTAAACGTTTTTTTGAATACATGCGGCGATTTCGCCGGAACCGGCATGTCTCAGTACATAAGGCATCGAAACTCCTCCGAATCTCTTCTGGAAATCAAAAGGCGCAAGCTCAAAGAACGAGTTTGCGCCTGAGGTTCGTGCCGGTCCTTACAAGTAAGGATTTTCGTGCTTCGCCTTGAGACGGCTCCAGCGGCGTTCGACTTCGTTCTCGAACGATTGCAGCGCCTCCGCGTATTCGGGCTTCGTCAGGTGCTTCGTCTTGCCCATATTTTTCAACCAATCGCCAACCGGTATCCGCTTGTTCTTCTCTTCCGGATTGTACGTGATCGTCGTTACGCCGTTCTCCACTTCGTACAGCGGGAAGAAGCAGGAATTGACGGCTTGGTCGATAAGCGATTGCCCGATTTGTTCCTCGGACAGCCAGTTGAGCGGACAGGTGATGAGAATTTTGCCGTAAACCAAGCCTTCGTTCTGCGCATAATACTGCGCCTTGGCGGCTTTTTTCAGCAAATCCTGCGGGTTCGCTTCGGAACCGGTGAACACATAAGGAATATTCGTGGCGGCCATAATCTGCGGCGTATCCTTATGATGGAACAGCTTGCCGCCCTGATGCTTCCCGACGTTGGACGTGGAGGTCCGGTGGCCGAGCGGCGTCGAATAGGACAACTGCGCGCCGGTATTCATGTAGCCTTCGTTATCGTATTCGAGAATGATCATTTTATGATTGCGCAGTGCGGCGCCGATGGCCGGGCCCATCCCGATGTCCATCCCGCCGTCGCCGGTAATCATGACGAACGTGAAGTCGTCCGGCAAGTTCAGATGCTCCAGCTCGCCGCGGCGTTTGCGCTCCCAGAACATTTCCACGACGCCGGAGAGCGTTGCCGCGCCGCTTTGGAACAAGTTGTGAATGTAGGTCGCTTTATGCGAAGAATACGGATACCCCGTCGTCACGACCATTGCGCAGCCGGTGTGGAACAGCGCCACGATATCTCCTTCGATCCCTTTGAAGAACAGCTCCAGACCGGAGAAAATACCGCAGCCCGGACAGGCACCGTGTCCCGGCGCAAGCCGCTTCGGCTTCTTGGTCAGCTGGCGGATCGGCGGAACCTTCACCTTCAATTGGCCCGTCGTCTCGTCTTTGTCGACCGTAATCAATCCGGTTTTCAAATCCTCGTATTTCATCGGCTCGATGACACGCTGCGGCTTCTTGTCGGGATCGCCCGGCGTATGTCCGTAATAATCGAACGGAACGTCGACCCGGCCTTTTTGGGCCGCTTCGATCGCCAATTCGAACAGGTGATGGCCGTCCTCGGCGTAGAAATCTTTGCCGCCCAGCCCGTAAATCCGGCTGATGACCATCGTATCGCGGTTGCCTTCCGTGAACAGCGCCGCTTTGATCTCCATCGTCATGTTTCCGCCGTACGCTCCGTACGAATCCGCGCGGTCGCCTACCGTGACGGCTTTGACGTTTTTAAGCGCTTCTGCGATTTGCTTCTGAGGGAACGGGCGAATCATATTCGGCGCGATCGATCCGGCTTTGATCCCTTTGGCCCGCAGTTGGTCGACGACATCCTTAATGATCTCGGACGCCGAATTCATCAGGAATACCGCCACTTCGGCGTCTTCCATCCGGTACAGGTCGAGAATCGGATAATCGCGGCCCGTCAGCACCCGGTATTCTTGCCGGATGCGGTCGAATACTTCCCCGGCATTGTACATCGCAACGGACTGCTGGTAGCAGTTATTGATGTAATCCGGCTCGTTCATGTAAGGTCCTACCGTAATCGGATTGTTCCGGTCAAGCACGTGCGGGAATTGCTTCGGCGGCTCGCCGATAAAGGCATGCACGTCCGATTTGTGGGCGAACGTTTGCACGCGGCGTTTTTGGTGGGAAGTGAAGTAACCGTCGGAAGCGACGATGACCGGCAGGCGGACCTCAGGGTCTTCGGCCAGCTTGATGGCCATAATGTTCATATCGTAGACGGCTTGCGGATCGCGGCACATCAGGATCGGCCAGCCCGTATTGAGCGCGTAGTACAGGTCCGAGTGGTCGCCGTGGATGTTCAAAGGTCCGGATACCGAACGGCAAACGAGGTTCAAAACCATCGGGAAACGGGTCCCGGATTGCACCGGCATCTGCTCCAGCATGTACAAGTAACCGTTCGCGCTGGTCGCGTTGAACACGCGTCCGCCTGCGGTGGAAGCGCCGTAGCATATCCCTGCCGAGCCGTGCTCGCCGTCCGCCGGAATGAGCTTGATGTCATGCTGGCCGTTCGCCTTCATCAGATCGAGGAACTGCGCGACCTCCGTCGATGGCGAAATCGGGAAATAACCCATAATATGGTAGTTAATCTGGTGAGCCGCATAAGCCGCCATCTCGTTGCCGGATTCGTAAACCATCCGCTGCTCGACCGTGCCTTGGCTGACCTCTTTGTTAATCTCAATAGCCATTAGTTTGGTTCACCTCTCCCTGCTAACAGTGATTTATTGCGCCAAGCTAAAACGATGCGGCACGCGATGCTCTTCCGCGTAGCCTTCCGTCTCGCGGTTCGAGGACAGCGCCTCGGTCGGACAGGCAACGACGCATTTCAGGCAGCCTTTGCAGTATTGATAGTCGATGCCTTGGAGGAACATTTGCGGACGTCCTTTCTTGTCCGGCTGTTCGTCCCACACGAAGCAAAAGTCGGGACAGGCGGTATCACAGGCCGCGCAGTGAATGCATTTCTCGTCGTCAAAATGCGGCATCATCCCGCTGCGCGATATGCTGAGGTCCTTCAGAATGCTGTTCCCCGGATTCGACACCATCCCGCCGATCGGCTGGGTTTCGTAGCCGTATACCGGAATATCCCACCGCTTCGGCAGCGGCATCTCGGTGCCCTCCGGCAGCGCGAACGTCTGGAACTGCACCTCGTCGTAGCCGCGCTGGAACGTGCGCAGGGCAGGCTCGACCGCGCCGGGGTATTTTTTCTCGAGCGACTTGCGGATAATGCCTTTCATGTGTTCGAAATCAAGGAAGTCGCACAGCCGGAACAGACTGCCAAGCATCGCCATGTTGACGCGGTTTTTCTCCTCCAGCGCGATGCCGGTTGCATCGACTACCGCAATGGTGCCGCCGATCAGCTTCATCTTCTCTTTGAGCGCTTCCGGGCTTTTTGCCGAATTGACCAAAACCAGGCTGTCCTCGTAAATGCCGCTGATCACGTTGACTGTTTTCGACAAATTTTCATGAAAAATGCCTACGACATGCGGACGTTCCACTGGAGTCGTATCGCGAATATTCGTATTTATGTCGCAAAATCGGATATGCGCTTTAACCGGCGAACCTTTTTTCTCCGAACCGTAAGAAGAAAAGCTCACGCCGTTGAACCCGCTTCCAACAACGCCAGCCTCCGCAAGCATTTTCCCCGCCAGATTGGCTCCAAGACCGCCGATGGATTCGAGCCGAATTTCAAAGAAGCCGAGGTCGTTCGTTTTCGGTAGAACTCTCATCTGTTCAACTCCCCTCATGTTTGAAAAGTTATACTATTTCCACAATTCAGTATACCAGTTTATACCTGGCTCGCATAGGGCTTTGGGCTTGAAAGTTTCGTGTCGCAAGCGCTTTCGTCAACTAATCTTCCATTGTTCGAGCACTTGACCTGACATGAAAATTGAAGTAGTATTTATTCATACTACTATTAAGAGGTGAAGCGGCATATGATCGAATTGCTTCGGCATATCGGATTATCCGAGCTGGAGGCCAAATGTTACTTGACGCTGCACGAGGAATCCGGCTTATCGGGCTACGAGGTGGCCAAGCGCGTCTCGGTTTCGCGGACGAACGTTTATGCGGCGCTGCGGTCTTTATCGGATAAGGGAGCCTGCCTGACCATCGAAGGCGATCCGGCCCGGTACGATGCCGTGCCGGTGGAACAGCTTCTGCGTCTGATGCGATCCGATTTCGAGAGGACGGCGGAGCGGCTTGTCCGCGAAATTCAGCCGCCGCCCCGTATCGTGCCGGCTTTCTACAACTGGCAGGGCAGCAAGCCGCTGGAGCAGGCGATCCGGAGGCTGACGGTCAACGCATCGAAAACCATTGTCGCCGACCTGTGGTCTGAGGATATCCGCTGGTTTGAGGAGCCTTTGCTGGAAGCGGAACGGCGAGGCGTCACCGTCATTCTGATCACGCTGGGCGAAGTGCGGACCGCGCTGAACAACGTGCGGGTGCATAAGCGCAGCGACGCTTGGCCCAACCAGACCGCGCGCAAGTTTTCGCTATTGTGCGATTCTGCGAACGCCCTGCTCGGAAGCTTCGGCGGCGAGGTGAAGCCATCGGCGGTGGAGACGGACCATCCGGCGGTCGTCGAAACGCTAAAAAACGCGTTTTACCACGACATGCTGATGACGCACATCGAAGCCGATTTCGGACGGGAGCTGGCCGCGAAATACGGCGAAAACTATGAAAAGCTCCTCGCCTATTATATGAAAGACAAAGGATGGGATATTTGATGGTCGGGATCGATATCGCTTTTTGCACAGGACTGCTGAAGGAGGTCGGAGACGACCTGTATGCGAAATTTACGGATATGCAGGGAACTCCGCCGCATGATTTCGAGGAGCTTGCACACCGGTTTCAGCAGCGTAACGGCCAAGCTGAGGAGGTGCTCCGCTCCGTGCTGCAAGCGAATTACCCGGACATCCGCTGGTCCGACGGCGAATTCGATCTGGAAGAACAACGGCAAGCCATTCGTTCGGGCGACTGCTGGATCTGCGATCCGCTGGATGGGGCGTTCCACTTCTTCCAAGGCTTCACGTTCTGGTCTACGGCGCTGTGCTTGACCCGGGACGGCGCTCCGGTCTTTTCCGCCGTATACGACCCGTGCCGCCGCGAGCTGTTTCATGCGGTGCAAGGCGAAGGCGCTTATTTAAACGGGACGCGGATTGGCGCGGGCCAGAAGCGGGAGCTGAAGCATGCCGTCGTCGCCACCTCCCACCCCACCCTGGTATCCAAGGACGGCAGGCTTGTGCAGACGGTTCAGGGGCTTTCCCGGGTCATGTCCCGTTCGATGATCACCCGGATGCTGGGCTCCGTATCGCTTCAGCTCGCTTATGTGGCCAACGGGAGGCTGGACGCCTACTGGGAGCACGGGAACGACACCTTCGATTGGCTGCCCGGCGCTTTGCTGGTGCAGGAAGCCGGAGGCACGGTCACGGATACGGAAGGCCGTCCGTTCGGTCAAGGTCCCGGCGGAATTGCTGCCGCCAGCCGTATGCTTCACCCGCAGTTGATCGCCGCATTGCAGGAAGAGGCCGTTTGACAGGGAAATCAAAAACCAAGCCTGGTTTCCACCGGGCTTGGTCAGCTTACCGGCAGCTATTGCCACTTGCCGCCTTCGACGATAATTTCGTTCGGATCTACGTCCGGACCGAGCTCCGCCCTTACGTATTTGTCGTAGAGCTGCAGCAAAAATTTTTCCTTCCCCAGCGCCTCCAACTCCTGATTGACCCATTCCCGCAGCTCGTTGTTTCCTTTTTTCACCGCCGGTGCGATCGGGGCTTCTTTCTCCAGCTTCTCGGGAAGCACGGTAAAGCCCGGATTTTTGCGCACCCAGCTTAACAAGATAAGACTGTCTTGGGCATACGCGGGACTCCGTCCATCCTTCAGCGCTTGGAGCGATTCGGTGTTTTTCTCAAATTTGATCAATTCGACGTCCGGCCGGTTTTTGGTCAGGAATAGATCGGCGGTCGTCCCTTTCGTGACGATCACTTTTTTTCCTTTCAAATCGGCCAGCGACTTGATGCCGCTATCGCCCCGGACGATGACCTGCGTCGCCGCCTTCAAATTCGGATTCGTGAAGTCGACCGCCTGCTTCCGCTCCTCGGTCACCGTCATGTTGGCAACGATAAGATCGACCTTGTCGCTTTGCAGAAAAGGGACGCGGCTCGCCGGCTCGACGATCACGAACTCGATCTTGTTTTCATCGCCGAGGAGATCTTTGGCGAACCGCCTTGCCAAGTCGTTGTCAAAGCCGACAAGCTTGCCCTTCTCGTCCGTAAAGCCGAACGGAGGCTTATCCGAAAACACGCCGACGATCAGCTTGCCGCGGTCTTTAATTTTCTGCAGCGCCCCCGCCTGCTTCGGCTCCGAAGCGGCTCCTGTCCCCGGGGCAGCCTGCGGCTTGCCTCCTCCTCCCGTACCGCAGGCGGCAAGCAACCCCACCAACAGGCTCAAAACCACTAAGGATCTTGTTCTCTTTTTTATCATCCGCTCTCTCTCCCTTTCCATGTCTCCACAAGCAAAAATTTGTCCAAAAAACGCCGGGCCCGCTCCGTTTTCGGTTTCGTAAAGAACGTGTCCGGCGAACCCGTCTCGCAGATTCTCCCTTCGTCCATGAAGACGATCCGGTCGGCTACCGCCCGGGCAAAGCCCATCTCATGGGTGACGATCACCATCGTCATGCCCTGCTCAGCCAGACCGAGCATGACCTCCAGCACCTCCTTGACCATCTCGGGGTCCAGCGCCGCGGTGACCTCGTCGAAGAGAATGACCTCCGGGTTCATGCACAGCGCCCGCACGATGGCGATCCGCTGCTGCTGACCGCCCGAAAGCTGCCTCGGATAGGCGTGCTTTTTATCCAGCAAGCCGACGCGCTCCAGCAGCTTCTCCGCCTGAGCCTCCGCTTCCCGCTTGGACCGGCGCTGGGCTTTGACCGGACCGAGCGTGATATTTTCAAGAACGGTCAAATGCGGGAACAGGTGGTAGCTTTGAAACACCATGCCGATCTGCTGTCTGACGTGCTGCCAGCGGACGTTCCCCGAGGTCAGCTCCTCCCCGCAAAACCGGATGCTGCCGGTTTGCGCCTGCTCCAGCCCGTTCAGGCACCGCAGCAAGGTGCTCTTGCCGCAGCCGCTCGGCCCAAGGATGACGACCACCTCGCCTTTGGCAATCTGAAGATCAATCTCGCGTAATACCCAATGCCGGTCGAACGATTTGCCTATCTTCGTCAGTTCAAGCAAAATGCCGGACACCCGTCTCTCCCCCTTTTCGCAATTTGTTTTCCAGTTTTCTGGATAAGACGGACAACGGATAGCACAGCGCAAAATAAAGCAGGAACAGCGTTCCGTAAATCAGCACGGATTCTCCCGTCCGCTCGATAATTTGCTGCCCCGACTTGATGATTTCCGTAACGCCGATCAGGACGGCGAGCGACGTTGTTTTGACGATGCGGGTATACACGTTGATGATGGGCGGAATCATGCGGCGCAGCGCCTGCGGAAGCAGGACGTAGACATAAAGCTGCACCGGGCTCAGGCCGATCGCTTGCCCCGCTTCCTTCTGCCCCTTGGGCAGCGAGATTAAGGCGCCGCGCACCACTTCGCCAACCTCCGTCATCCCCCACAGCGACAACGCCAGAACGGCGCAGGCGAAGCCGGGCAGATCGATGCCGAAGAAGATGGGCAGACCGAAGAAAAAGAAAAACAGCCAGACCAAAATCGGAATCGACCGGAACAGCTCCAAATACGTCCGGGTAAGCACGCTCAGCCAGCGGCTGCGGGAGGCTCGCAGCACTCCGAACACAAGGCCGCCCAACGTGCTGCACACGATGCAGTACAGCGCGAGGGTTAGCGTCTGAAGCAAGCCCTTCCCCAGCTGGGGAAGCGATACGATCAAGAGATCAAGACCCGAATTGGCCATGCCGGAACCTCCTTTCCACCCAAGAAAGCAAGAAAGATAGCGGCAGAAACAGCAGCAAATACAGGAAAGTCATCAACAGAAGCATTTCGTAGGTTTTGTAGTAGAGCGCGATGTAGTTCGTGGTGGTGTACAAAATTTCAGGAATGGCGACCGCGGAGACGACCGTCGTTTCTTTCAGCACAAAAATAAAATTTGCAAACAAGGACGGTGTCGCAATCCGCAGCGCTTGAGGCAGAACGACGATGCGAAACAGCTGCCAGCGGGACAAGCCGAGCGCCAGCCCCGATTCCTTCTGGCTCCCGGATACGGCCTCGATCCCTGCGCGGAATACCTCTGTGAAATACCCGCCGCCAAGAAACGTCAGCGCGAGTACCGCCGTCGCGTAATTGGACAGATGGATGCCCAGTGACGGCAGCGCAAAATAAACGAAAAACAGCTGAATGAGCAGCGGCGTATTCCGGGCAAGCTCGACGTAGGCGCGCACAACCCAGATTAGCCCGCGCACCCGGAAAAATATAACGGCCGAGTTCAGCGCAGCCACGAGCAGCGAAGCGACGATGGCGATTCCGGCGACGGCCAGCGTCACAAGTGCCGCATGGCCGAAGTCGGGCAGATGGTCGAGCATGAATGCCGTATCGAGTGTCATGTCAACGGGTTCCGCTCCTGTCCGCCCGCGTGGTCATCCGGCCGGGGCCAAGTCTCTCCCGGGCTGGGCAACCGTTCGCCCGGCTGCAGCACAGGCGGGGCCGCCTGAACCGTATTCGGGTATTTCACCCCGGAGCCGGTATTCAATACGACGACGGTTTCCTCCTCCCGAATCCATCCGCTCTGCCGCAGCAAACGGGCGGCGGCAAACGCCGCAGCGCCCTCCGGGCACACAAAGGCTCCCTCTTCCCCGGCAATCTGGAGCTGCTCGCGCAGCAGGGTCCGGTCATCGACTGCCACCGCGCAGCCGTCTGTCCGGTAGATCGCGTCGAGCACGAGAAAATCGCCGAGCGCTTTAGGGACGTTAATGCCGAAAGCAACCGTGGAAGAATCAGGCCAGAACGCCGATTCGGTCTTCTTCTCCTTCCACGCTCGAACAATCGGGGCGCAGCCCTCCGCTTGGACGGCGACGAGTCTCGGCAGCTTGCCTTGGACCCAGCCCAGCGCCTGAAGCTCCCGGAACGCTTTGAAGATGCCGATCAAGCCGACACCCCCTCCGGTCGGATACAGGATGACGTCGGGCAGCCGCCAGTTCAATTGCTCCGCGATTTCGAGGCCCATCGTTTTTTTGCCCTCGATCCGGTACGGCTCCTTCAACGTCGAGGCATCGTACAGGCCTTCTTCCGCGATCGTCCGGGCAACGATTTGGCCCGCGTCGCTAATCAAGCCGTCGACCAAGTAAAGACGGGCCCCGGCGGCGGCGCATTCTTTGCGTGTGATGTCCGGAGCGTCCGCGGGCATGACGACCGTTGCGCGGATGCCGGCTCTGGCCGCATACAGCGCCCAAGCCGCTCCGGCGTTGCCGTTCGTGGGCATCGCCAGTTCACGCACGCCAAGCTCCTTCGCTTTGGAGACGCCAACGGCGGCGCCCCGGGCCTTGAACGAGCCCGTCGGAGTAATCCCCTCGTCTTTCATCAGCAGCTGAGCGATGCCCATCCCGCTGCCGAGCTTCGGCATCCGCAAGAGCGGGGTAAGGCCCTCGCCGAGCGTCACGACGTTGTCTGCGCGTTCTACCGGGAGCAATTCGTGGTAACGCCAAAGACTCCGTTCTTTTCTTGCCGCAAGCTCGGATCGGTCAAGCGACGATTTCAATTCTTCCAGGCGGTAGCTGACGAGCAGCGGTGAACCGCAGGTGCATAGTTGTACCGCCGCTTGGGAGGAATAGTTCGCTTCGCATTTCGGACAATACAGATGCGAGACATAGCTGAAGGACACGTTTGATTCCTGCCTTTCTACGGGATGCCGCGCCCGGTTGCAACAAAGGAAAAGCCCTTGCTTCGTTCCGCTTGCGCAGAATGAAACAAGGGCTTCCGTCCGTACGGTCAGCAACCTGGCACGATTCGTTCATTTGATGTTTTTATACTATACAGAGTATTCCAATTTGTCAACTATGTTTTCGAACGCCCGATCAAACAAACCCGGCTCTAACCGGAAAGCCGCCGGGCCGGCTCTTATCCGAAAGCAGGGTCGGCAAGCGCGAACAACAGCTCGCGCCGGCCCGGCAAAGACGAAGCCCCGAGCAGCATTTGCGGCGAAACGGAAGTCTCCCGAAAATCGAGCCCGCGGAGCCGGTCTTGAAAAGTAGCTTGAGCGCCCGGAACATCAAGCTGAATCCGGCCCCGCCAGCCCGCCATAAGCACCTTCAGCAGCCGGACCGCCGCGTCCCCGTCCGCGGTAACGAGTGGACCCACGACCAAGATGTCATCCTTGGCCCGGGCGAAGCCATAGCCTTGGATCGCACCGGATGAATCGCGGACAGCCCATCCGCTCACTTTATGACGATCGACGGAATGAATCACGCGCTCGCGCCGGACCCCCGTCGCTGCCCGATCCAGCTCGATCGCTTCAAGCAGTCCGGCTTCGTTCAGCGGCACCAAATCTCCGTCACCGGGAGGCTGTTCCTGCTTCGGGTTTTCCGCAGGAACGACGTATTGAAACCTGTGGACGTACCCGACCGTTTGAAAGCCGAGCGAAGTATACAGCGGTAACCCGGGCTTTGTCGAAACGAGCGTAACCGCCGAGCCCGTCTTTTCCGCTTCCTCTAGCCAATGGAGCATCAGACGTTTGCCCAGCCCTTTGCCTTGATAGGCCGGATCAACGATAAGATGGCCGATGGAGGCCAGCTCTTGGCCGTACGCATAATAGCCAGCGCACGAAATCCATTTTCCCCCGTCCCGATGTCCAACTACCGGTCCCGTATGCAAATACAAATCGGGCTGCTTCGCAGAAAAGCTCCAACCGACACTTTGAGCCAAGGCGAGCAGATGCGCGCCGTCGCCGGCGTTCATCGATTCCAGAGCATAAGACTCGTTCATCTCTCCCAATTCGTCCCTTCCACGTGATACGTCGTGAAGCCTCCGTACTCGTCGATGACCAGACAATTCAGCTGCTGTCCGTAGACGCAGCCGCCGTCGATCCCGATTTTGTCGCCGCCGAACCATACGCCGGGGGAATCGTGCAGGCACGAGGTTCTCGTGTGCCCGAAAATGACGGTTTTCTCGACCACGGTCGGATGGCTGTAAAACGGCTCGCGGATCCAGATCATATCCCGTGCCGGCTGTTCCTTCCAGTTGGGATACGCCGGGTTCAAGCCCGCATGGACATAAATGAACCGCTCGTCCTCGTAAAACAATGGCAAGCTGCCTAAAAAAGCCAAATGATGGCCATACTCCGACCGGACCCATTCTTTGGCGCACTCGATACGCTCCCGGTCGGTCCCTTCGTTCGATTCAAAAGGGGCATAATAGCTCGCAAGCGTCTGCACGCCGCCGTATTTTAAAAACTTCACTTCTTCGGTCTCTTCGCACGGGCCCGTTACGACGTCGACAAAGCGTTGATCGTGATTGCCCCGCAGTGCGACGACCCCGTCCTCCCGAACCATGGTCATCACCCGTTCGACGACGTCCTTGCTTCTTGGCCCGCGATCTACGTAATCCCCAAGCAGAATGAGCCGATCCTGACGGGCGTTATACTCTACAGCGCGCAGCAGTGCGTCGAAGCTCTCGTAACTCCCGTGAATGTCGCTGATGACTAACGTTCTGTTCAATGCCAATCTGTCCTTCCGCTCTGGTATCCTGTTCCGTAGCCGTTCTGACAATAGGTAATTTTATCACAGCCATGTGGCGCTGGATAGTATTCCTTTGTCAGCCTGCGGAGCTCGCCGGATAGGAGTGAGGGAAAAAGTGCAGCAAATCATACCGTCGAATGCAGATTTCCGTCCAAGCGGATCTCGACAGCCGCTTCCTTTGCCAACCACTTGCGCATGTCGCTCAGCTCGAACAATTGCTCGATATGATATACGCCATGGGGGAACGTGATGCGGCAGAGCGCGTCGGCTACCGAGACGGCCACCTTCGCCGTCATCTCCGACTGATGTCTTCCTTGCAAGAAGCATTCAGCAAAGGCGTCTTTCTTCCCCTTGCTTCCCCGCGCGTCAACCTTGACGGCAAAGCGCTCTTCTCCAAAATGCAGCTTTCCGATGCCTGCGATCGCCGCTTGACGGACCCAATCGGCCTTCAAGAAGCCGGCTGCTCCCGACGCCCGCAACCCTGCCGCCAGCGCGGTCACCATAGCCGAGTCGAAGCAAAGGCGCGTGGAAACGGTCGGCACGCCAAGCGTGCGGGCAATCGTTTGTTGGTCGGAAAATGGAAAACGGTACGCTTTTTTGCGCCCAAAATCCGCTCCGAAATCCGCGACCCGCCCGTCCGTGAAGCTTTTCACTGTGACGCTGCGGTTGTTCCGGATCACTTCAAAGCTGGCATGCAGGTTATCGACCGTCCATGCGATCGCCGCTTCGCCGTGCTGGTCTCCCAATCCAAGCATGATCGTAATATCGATCTCGTGGACTTGCTCCAACAGCTTGCTTGCCTCGAGCGCAAGCAAATTCGTTAAGCCCGGGGCCAGGCCGATGCTCAGTACGGCCGTTGCTCCGTGCGCTTCGGCCTCCGGTCCGCACCGTTCCACTTGGGCTAAAAAAGCGCCGTTCGCGGACACATCGATATAATGCGTCCCGTTTCGGAAACAGGACCGGACGAAACCGGTATCCGTCTGATCCAAGCACATGATCACGAGCTTGGCGTCGTTCAGCGCGTCCGAAGCGGCTGGATTGCGGATATCCAGCGTCAGTGGCTTCACCTTCCCTCCGGTTTCCCGGCTGAGCCGTTCCGCGCGCTCCGCGCTTCTGCCCGCAGCATACACTTGGCCGGGGTATCGCTCGCCCAATTGCTTGCAAATGGTTGCTCCCACATGGCCGTATCCGCCTACCACCACGATCTTATTCTTCATGCGGTTCCCGCCCTCGTTTTATTTTTTGACTGCATACCAAGCTTCCACGAAATAAGAGCCAAAATAACGTATCGGCTGGATAAATCCCGCCTCGTCCAGAAGCTCAAGCACGCTCGAAGAAGCAACCGGGTCGGATTCCCGGCCGATGGAAGCGGCAAACCGTTCCCATTCCTGCGCGGAGATGCCGTTGTCGAGCATGTGGCTCCTCCAAGCCTGCATCTGCATGCCAAATGCGGCCGTACCGGGCTCCCCGTTGATCGAAGCGAGGCAAAAGGGCGCCCCGGGCTTGAGACGCCGGGCGATCTGGCAGAGCAGATCCTTTTTCTGCGATAGCCCGCGCACAAAATGCAGCACCAGCAAGCAGGTAGCGGCATCAAATTCATGCCCCCGGGGAAGCTGTCCGACCGTGCCGCTGACGAACGAGACCCGAGGCGAGAGCGCGGCCCGTTCTACCCTGGCCTTCGCGATTTCCAGCATGCGGGCGGAAGGATCGATCCCTGTAAGCGCCCAGTCCTGATGCCGGCTTCCTAACGTCACGAGCTCCTGACCGCCGCCTGCGCCGACAATGAGCAGCTCCGCAGCGCGGTCCGTTCCGTTCCATGGAGCTGTATTCAAATGTGCCGCGATCAGGCGGTCCGTCATCTCGTACAGATGAGCGTAACCCGGAATTTTCAAGGCAATGGTCTCTTCGTACCGGTACACCTCCGGGTGATCCCAGCTCATCGGGACATGCTTATCATTCATTCTCATCGCTCCTCCTCAGGGGGAATTATTAGGCGCCGGACATCTGTTCCAGCTTGAGTTTATCCGGCGGTGAAAACTGCGGTCCGCCGGCGCTGCCCGCTGCCTTGATATCTTCAACGATTTCGGCGGGCGAACCGCCCAGGACGACAATGCGGGAGCCGAGCGCCAGCGCTTCTTCGAGATCGTGCGTGACCAGCAGCACCATCGGCTTCTTCTTATGCCACAAGCGAAGCAGCAAAGTCTGCATATCCTTCTTTGCCGCGGCGTCCAAGCTCTGGAACGGTTCATCCATGATCAGCAGCGTCGGGTCGGAAACGAACGCGCGGACCAGTGAAACCCGCTGCTTCATTCCGCCGCTCAACTGATCCGGGTAATCGCTGACGGCATGGGCCAGCCCTGCTTCCTTCAGCAGGTCGAGCGCTTTCCCGTCCGTGCCTTTACCGGGTCGGTCCGACCGTTCAAGCACCCACCGCACGTTTTCGAGCACGGTTTTTCCGGGAAGCAGCCGCGGTTCCTGAAATACGCAGCCGATGCACGCGTCGGCTCTTAAGTGAACGGCCCCGTACGCCGGGCGCTCCAGACCCAAAGCAAGCCGCAGCAGCGTTGTTTTCCCGATGCCCGACGCTCCCATCACGCAGGTGATTTGTCCTTCGGTCAGCTCCAGCGAGAAATCGGCAAATATTGTCCGTCGCTTCCCATAGTTCATGGTGATTCTATCGAATCGCATGGATCGGACTCTCCTCTCTTCCTGTCGATGCGGCCGCGCATGCGAGTCATTTTCCAGATCGCTGACGCTTCTTCAGAACGATTCCGCCCGCTCCGTTCTTCTTTACCAAACGGCGGACCAGCGCTTCCAGACTTATTCCAAGCACCGCCACCAGCAGCGTCCAAGCCATGACTTCCTCCGTTTTCAGATAAATTCTTGCCGTGTTCATGGCTGCGCCTATGCCTGTCTGACCGCTGATCAATTCGGACATAATAATCGTCTTCCAGCCGGTGCCGATGTTCACGGTCAGCGCCGCCGACCAAAAGGGGGCAAGCGCTGGCATGACGATGTCCCGAATCCGTTTGGCGCGGCTGACTCGGAACACCGCGGCCATCTCCAGCAGGTCCTGCGGAACCTGGCGTATGCCCTGAAACGAGTTAAAGAAAAATACCGGAAAAAGCGCAATCGTTACGACCAAAATTTGCGCCCCTCCCTGTACGCCCAGCCACAAAATCGCGAGCAGCATCCAAGATACCGGCGGAACCGCTTGAAGCAAGGTGACGGCGGGGCTCACCAGTCGGAAGACCTTATCATGAACTCCGGCTGCCAACCCGAGACCAGCCCCGAGCAGGAAGGACAGGCCGAAGCCCGAAGCTAGCCGCTGGGAAGAAAGAATGAGCGGGGGCCACAAGGTTCCCTGGTGGGCAAGCACCGCCAGCGTCCGCACCGATTCAAGCGGTCCGGGAAGAATTACGGCAGGATACAATTGAGCCAGCCCTTCCCACAGCGCCAGCAAAAAAAGATACGTATAGCTTCCGGGCCAATTGTTATAAACCGTAGTAAAAACCCGCATCCGGCAAAGCTCCTCCGATAGAATCCGGAGCGTGCCGAAGCAGCAGGTTAAAGTACCGCTCCACTTCCGGTTTGGCTTCAGCGGCATCCTTGAAGGTTAGGCCGATGTGCGGCATCGCTTCCAGCAGCGCCGCCTCCGGCATACCGAACGCGCCTGCCGCCAGCTTCATCCCCTCTTCCGGCTGCTTGACCGTCTGCTGCAGCGCCTCCCGGTACGAGCTCTGAAAGCGGACGATTTCCTCCCGATGCGTCTTGGCCCAGCGGCTATGAACAAAAATCCCCGCTTGAGGCAAGTCTTCTCCGTACGTGTCCCGCCATGCTTTCCGATAATCGACGATGACGTTCAGCCGTCCCTCCAGCTTTGTCCGCAAGCCGCTAAGCAGGGGCTCAGGCAGGACGGCATGCTTGATCGTGCCGCCCGCCAATTGCTGCAGGATATCCGGCACCGTCCCGTAAGCAAGCTTGACCTTTCCCTCCAGTCCTTCCTTTTGCAGCAAAAAACGGGTTAAAATATCGGGAGGGCCGCTCTGGCCGGGAATATGGACCGTTTCCTTGTCCAGATTCGCCAAGGTACGCGCTCCGGGATCGAGAGACACCAAATACATCGAACCCCAGGTGTTGATATGAAGAAGCTGCAGCGGCAGCCCTTTGGCATACATGTTCGCTCCTACGTTAAGCGGCGCGGCCACAAGCGGCACATCGTTACTTTGAATGCGGGCAAGCAGCTGCTCGATCGTGTCCCACATCTCCACCTTAAGCTTCATCTCTGTAGTTTCTTGACGCTCGACCAGCAAAGCCGGGATCAGAGAAGGAGCTTTGGGAGATAACAGCGTGATTTGCACCGGGGCTTTGTCCGGTTCCTTGGAGGCAGTTTCGGCCTGCTGCCGGGAATTGCCCTGCGAGCAACCCGCCAAGGCGGCGAGAACGAGCAGTCCTGCCAGAATCGATTTCAGTGCGCGATGATGTAAAAAGCCCATTACGTTCTTTCCAACTCCTTCTGTGTCCTGTAAACTAAGAATAAGAATCATTCTCAATTATAAGGACACGGAGCGAAAGCACCATCCCACAAATATGGGATTGTTCGCTTGTTCATTCAAGACTACAATCGGGAGACGTTTATGAATACACGGCTGGAAGGCTTTAAGCAAATGATGACAAAACTCGGTCAGACCGCCTCATCGTCGCAAGAATACAGAACCGCATTGATTGAGCAATTGCGTGCAGTCGTGCCATTTGATGCCGCTTGCTGCACCGCTGTCGATCCGCAGACCCTGCTATCTACGGGAGCAATTACCGAGGAGGGCGTCGAGGCCATCCATCATAGACTGTTCGAATTTGAATATTCTCGCGGAGATGTTAACGCATACGACCGCTTGGTTCATGCGGCCGATCCCGTCGCTACCTTGAGCGGAGCGACGGAAGGTCAGATGGAGAGAAGCGCGCGCTACCGGGAAGTGCTGCTTCCCGCGGGATTCCATGACGAACTGCGTGCCGCGCTTGTCTACGAAGGAGCATGCTGGGGGTATTTGACGTTGTTCCGTCATGCGGACCGTCCGTTATTCCAAGAGGAGGAGCGCAGATTCATTTCTTCGCTTGTCCCCTCGATGGCCTCGCAATTGCGAAAAACAAGCCTTGCACCGCCCCCCGGGGAGCTCGCTTGGATGGAAGAAGGGCCGGGCATTTTAGTGCTATCCGACCGGTTCGCCGCGGTCTCCTCCAACACGGCTGCCGATCGCTGGCTGGCGCGGCTGCGGCAATGGGAACGCATCGACGACGGGACGCTCCCAAGACCGATCCGGGCCGTCTGCTCCCGCGCCCTATGGGAACCCGCCGCTGCCGGGGAAAGGACATCGCCGGCGAAGGTGTGCATCCGCCTGCCTCAAGGCCCCTATCTGACTATCCAGGCAAGCCGGTTAAGCGGTCCTTCCACTGCGGTGCAGCTCGCCGTCTGGTTCGAACCGGCCAAACCGTCCGACATGCTCCCTCTTATCGCGGAAGCGTACGGCTTGTCGGAACGCGAAAAGCAAATTCTCGAACGGATCGTCAGAGGCTTGTCTACCAAAGAGCTGGCCCGTGAGCTTCATATTTCTCCGTACACCGTTCAGGATCATCTCAAGTCGATTTTCGAGAAAACCGGCGTAAAAAGCCGCCGCGAGCTGATTTGGCAGCTGTTTTCCCGGTTCGGCGTGCATGAAACTTCTTAAAGGCAAAGAGCAGAACTTTGGAGCGGCGCTCCGCAATTCTGCTCTTCGCATTTTCGTATGGCTTGACCGGATTGCATAGGCTTCCAATCAATTATCCTCATGCGGTCACCCGTGCTGCGTACCATCTTTCATCCGGCAGCCCCGGGCCGGCCTCTCCCCTATGCCCGCAGCTCCAGCCGGTAGCCAAGCCCCCGGATCGTGCTGATCTTGAACGAATACCGGTCCTCGGGAAACCGTTCGCGAAGGCGGTTCACGTGGACGTCGACGGTCCGCTCGCCTCCGTCATAGTCGTAGCCCCAGATGTCTTCGATCAACTGATCGCGCGAGAACGTTTTGCCGGGATAGCTGGCCAGCTTGAACAGCAGCTCGAATTCCTTGAGCGGAAGCGTGATGTTCCCCTGCCCTACGGAAAGCTCGTATGTAAGACGGTTCATCGTCAGTTCGCCGACCTGCAGCGTCTGCGACGAAGCGATCCGGTACCGTTTCAGCAGCGCCTTTACGCGAACGATCAGCTCTGCCGGCTCGAACGGTTTCACGAGATAATCGTCTGTGCCCAGCTCGAAGCCCTTGACCTTCTGCTTCGTCTCGCCGATCGCCGTCAGCATAAGCAGCGGCAAATCATAAAGCAGCCGAAGCTGGCGGCACAGCTCCCAGCCGTCCATATGCGGCATCATAATATCCAGAATGACCAAATCCGCCTTGAACGATTCCAGCTTGTCGAGCGCCTCCTGCCCATGGGCGGCTTCATGCACCGTAAAGCCTTCCTGACGCAAACATACTTTGACCAGCTCGCGGATATGCGGATCGTCGTCGACCACCATGATTCTGCTCATCTGCTTCGTAACCGCCTTTCTGATGTCAACTTCCTTCAACTAGGACTAACGATACAATAGAAATATAAACTGGATATGAACGACAGCGGGCTTCCGCACGCAAGAAATCCCCGCCGGACGGACGGGGATGCGTCAACAATATTCAAATTCGGAGAAGCAGGCGGCTTGCCCGGCATAGCGGCCGTCCTCATCCGTTACATTCCAGACCGTGGCCTTCTTGATATAAAATCTTCGTCCGCTGCCGGAGATGCGGATTCCAGTGTAATCGTCGGCATATCCTTGCTCCTGCACCTTCTTCAATAATTGCTCGCGCTGCGCTCGCTCCATCGCTTCCGCCGTGTACCTCGACGGGGTACGGGTGAACGTATCCCAATCCATCTCCCACAAATACAGCGCCGCTTGGTTGCCGTAATTCAAGACCGGGTCGTCCTCGGTCCCATGGGACAGCACGACAATCGGAGAGAGGAACAAGCGCTCGACCAGGCTGCCGGAGCGATCCGATCCCGGTAGCAGCTCGCTTCCCGTCAACCGGCGGTAGCTGCGTACAAGCCGCTCCGCGTGGTCAGGGCCGGCTCCGATGCCTCCATTCGGCAGAATCATACTTGACGCTCCTTGTTTTCCAGCATATGGCTCATCATCTCGATCGCTTCCTCTTCGTCGGCGCCTTTCGTCTGGATCGTCAGTCTTGTCCCGCGCCGGATCGGAATGAGCATCATTCCGAGGATGCTCTTGGCATCAAGCTGCATACACTCCGCCTCGAAACGGATTTTGATATCAGAACGGTATTGGTTGGCATGCTGCACAATTTGCTGCAAATATTCGGGCCGCAGGTCATCGGAAATAACAATTTCGTGAACTCGCATGATACGCCTCCGGTACACATGTAATGGAAAGAGTATATAAGATTGACTGTATTATACTGCAATTCCAAGGAGGGGAAAACGTTTGCATGCCTATTTTTTCCTCAACCGGAAAAATACGCAGTTCTCGCGTCTGCTTTTGCGGTGCATGACAAATAGCCCCGCAATCTTAAACGGAACGGAGCGTACGTTTAAGCTGCATCCCTCTTTGGCGGCTCGGCCGTCATCGCATATGTTATGCCTTAGACCCGGAGCTTTGCGTCCCCGCTTTTCAACAGGTTTGCCTTTATCAGTAAAGATGTCTTCTGCGTCCTTGCCTGGCAAGCGGCGCTTGATAAAATTGTAAGCCTTCCCGCTAAATGATGTCAAGTAATTCCTTCACACCCTGCAGGCCAGTTCCTGCATAACACAACAGCCGCCCAGCCGGAATCAAATCCGGCCGGGACACCTTTTTGAGCCCCGCCGGGCAAACTTTCTATAGGTGTCTTTTCAACGCCATGACGAGACGGTCTACATCGGCTTCAGCATTTGTCTAAAAGTAAACGCCAGCTTCAAGCGAAGCAGATCGTTGATTTTTTTGTAATCGATTTCCAACAGCTCGCCGATCTTCTCCAGACGGTATGCCGCCGTGTTGCGGTGAATCAGCAGCTGCTTGGCCGTCTCGTTGACTTGCCCGTCGTTCTCTATGAACGTTTCCAGCGTACGCAGCATCTCCTGCGAGTATTCCGGGTCCTTCTTCAAGAGCATGTCCAGCACCTCGTTGACGTAAGTCTGCATATGCTCCTTGGGGACATGCTGGAACAAGTACGCAAGCTCGACCGTCCCGAACTGCACCACAGCCTCCCGAATGCCGAGCCGGTCGGCCAGCCGGGACGTCTCCAAGCATTCTTTGTACGCATCCCGCAGTTGGCTTGGCCTGTTCTTCTTATTGCTGACGCAGATCCGAAGCGGAGCGCCGCAGTCCTCCTGCAGCACCCCGCGCAGACATGTATGCAGCAAGTCGGTCAGCTTCCCGTCGGCCCCGGGTGCATCGACCAAGAAGACGGAGAAGAGGCCCTCTTGGATGCAAAAATGAATAACCGCCATTTCCTTAAGCTCCGGGTGATACTGCATTTCCTCGCGGATATTCCGCAGCAGCCTCTCCTTCTCCCCGTCTCCCGCATCCGGCGATACCAGGGCAAGCAGCCCGCGATACGCGCCTTGAAACAGCGGAATCCCACGCCGGGCCGCTTCTTCCGTAAGAGCTTCAATCGTACCGCTCCCCCGCAAATACCGGCTCAGCAGCGCTCCCAGATCGTTCTGCGCGGCGTGGTTTCGATATTCATTGAAGATGACTCCCATATGATACGAAATGATCTCCGCCGTTTGCAGAAACAACTCTTCCTCCACCTTTATCGGATGAGGATTCTCCGGAAAAATCACCATATAGCCGGTACACTCGTCGTGTTCCGTAAGCGGAACCCGAAAACATCGGCTCTCTTCCACAAACGCCCACTGCGCTTCCTCCTCCCACGGCCAGCCTTGCAGCAGCTGCGGAGCCCCGAAGGACGTCGCATTGAATACGACTTGACCGCGGGAACCGATCACGGCAATCGGATACCCTAAGATACCCAGAAGCTTCTGAAAAAAATGGTCTATTCGATCCGGCCTAAGTGCGAATTGCATCAGTCTCTTTTGTTTGTCGAGCACGGCGTGAAGAATTTGCGTATGATATTGCATTTCGACATGAAACAGTCCGTTTATCTGCTCGGAGAAAGAACATTCGTAAGGCAATTCGATCAGGGGGAAATCGAGACGGTTGGCTTCTTCAAGGATCGGCTCGGGCACTTCATTCCAAAAGCGGCCGATCTTAATTCCAAGTCCGGCCGAGCGTCGCTGGTTCAGCTTGCGAAGCAGAAGAATGGCATCATCCGGGACATCTTTCATCAAATAAGCGGTCGTGAATACCATCTCCCCTTCCTTGATCCATTCGGCTTTCTCCGGCGTATCCATGACTTTGACCGACTTGACGAGGCGCGACGCACCGCTCTGTCCGGCAACGAGCTTTCCTTCGGACAACGGATAAATGGACAGCACTTGTTCGACGGTGATGTTCATTTCGTTTTCTTCACCTCCTGGAATGGTCTTTTGGCGAGTCTGATTCGATTCGGACGTAATCCATGCATGCAGCAAACTTTATCAAGGTTATGGTACATGATCGATGTGTTTTTTAAGTGTATCTGTTGGATGAAGGGGCAAGCATTAAAAAGGAGCCTGACATGTTTTCAGGCTCCAATCTCGCAAGTCCATCATTTAAAACGTACCTGTCAATAAGAGTACTGGCATTCCATCCAAACGCTCGTCGATTTGAACAGACCCGGTGATTTACAGATCTGGCTGAAGATAATATTTACCGCTTCGCCGATTTCTTTCCCAAAAGTTCCGCCGTAACCGTTAACTGCTCGCCGGCTTTGAGTTTCCATACCCACCTATGGGAGGATAATCGAGCATGTACTCGCCGTCCCATTTGGCGTTTTCCATCTTGTAGGTCCCATCTGATCGCTTTAACGTTACTATTGCATACGGTTCGAACCATCCTTTTAAATAAGCGCTGCTATCATAGAGACTCCGCCCAGATTAAACGGACTGCATCGTTCGCTTCCTCCTGAATTTGTACAAAAAGAAGCAGGTCAATACAAATAATCTACTATAAAACTTATATGGATAATAATACTATAATATTGAAAAATGGACCATCCTTTTTTTATAGGAGCACAAAAAAGGAGCCTGACATGTTCAGGCTCCGATAACAAAACGGCTGTACTCGCCGCCTATCCTTTATGTTGGCGGATCAGCTCCATTTTCTGGTCCCAAGTTTTCGGACTCAGATCAACGGGATACACTTCCGGATTCAGCTTGCGCAAATATTCCGGCCAGAACAAGGTCAGCTGCTTCCGGTGATGCTCGCGGATGGTGCCCAGCGTGGGCAGCTCGTACACCTGCTTGCCATTCGCAAAAATCGGACGAAGCATCGGCTGCGCTTCGTACTGCTCCACCGTTTTCGAAATATACGGGTGCACGGGGTCGAACAGCTTCAGCGGCTTGCCCTGCTGCACATCGTCCTCGTCTGTCAGCGCGATATAGTCCGCCATCGCCTTCCCGGTCTCGCGATTGACGATCCGGTAGACGTCCTTAACCCCCGGCGTCGTCACTTTTTCGGGATTGCCCGAAATTTTGATGACCGGCACGAAACCGTCCTCGCGCTCGCGGGCCACCAGCTTGTACACGCCGCCAAGCGCGGGCTGGTCGGCCGCTGTAATCAGCTTCGTGCCGACTCCCCAGCTGTCGATTCTCGCCCCTTGGGCTTTCAGGTTGAAAATGATATTCTCGTCCAGATCGTTGGAGGCGACGATTTTGACATCCTTCAGGCCCGCTTCGTCCAGCATCGCGCGCGCCGTTTTCGACAGATAAGCCAAGTCCCCGCTGTCGAGCCGGATTGCGCTCATCCGCTTGCCCTGGCTTTGCAGCCATTTGGCCGTTTCAATCGCATGCGGCACGCCGCTTTTGATCGTATCGTACGTATCGACCAGCAGCGTCACCTGCTCGGGCAGCGCGGCCGAGAATTTCCGGAACGCCTCTTCCTCCGAATCGTGATCCTGCACCCAAGCGTGCGCATGCGTGCCCTTCGTCGGAATGCCGAACATCATGCCCGCCCGCATGTTCGAAGTGGCGTCGAAACCGGCGATATAAGTCGCCCGCGCGCCCCATACCGCGGCATCCGCCTCCTGGGCCCGACGCGTGCCGAATTCCATCAGCACGTCGTCCGGAGCGACCTGCCGGATGCGCGACGCCTTGGTCGCAATCAGCGTCTGATAATTCATGAAATTCAGGATAGCCGTCTCCAACAGCTGCGCTTCGAAGACGCTCGC
The DNA here is from genome assembly GCF_004000785.1 of Paenibacillus ehimensis NBRC 15659. Taxonomy (GTDB): domain Bacteria; phylum Bacillota; class Bacilli; order Paenibacillales; family NBRC-103111; genus Paenibacillus_G; species Paenibacillus_G ehimensis. The sequence goes on from NZ_BILX01000023.1 coordinate 88,150, forward strand.
TTCGACCCGGATCAGCGGCTCGTTCGGAAACACCAGCGATCCTTCCTCCACCGACCATAACGAACCGGTAAACCGGAACTGGCGCAGCTTTTCCAGAAAGGCCGGGTCATAATTCTCCTCCTGCTCCGCCAAGTAACGGATCGACGCTTCGTCGAATTGCAGTTGCTGAATATACTCGACGATGCGCTGCAGGCCGGCAAACACGGCATATCCGTTGCCGAACGGCAGCTTGCGGAAGTAAGCCTCGAACACCGCCTTGCGGTCCATCGAGCCGTTGAACCAGTGGGCGTACATCATGTTGATTTGATATTTATCCGTATGAAGCGTCAAATTGTCGCAGCTCATCGTAGTTCCCCTCTCGCTCGTTAGACGTTCTTATCTGCAGCGCGGACGACTTCGGCGCCCAGCACGTTCCGAAAATGAGTCAGTGCCCATTCATGACCGGCCGGATTGAAGCTCGCGACCGCGTCCTCATGTACAACGATTTTATATCCCTTATTATAGGCATCTACGGCTGTATGCAGCACGCAAATGTCCGTACATACGCCGATCAGGTGCACCTCGTCGATGCCGCGGGCCCGCAAACGCAGCTCCAAATCCGTCCCGCAGAAGGCGCTGTATCTCGATTTGTCCATCCAATAAATGCGGTCCTGGCGAGCCGAGTAGACGTCGTGAAGCCGGCCGTACAGGTTACGGCCCTCCGTACCTCGGATGTTATGCGGCGGAAACAGCTTGTGTTCCGGATGATACGCGTCATCCTCCTCGTGCAGATCGACGGCCATGACGACCAGATCGCCCCCTTCGACAAACCGTTCCGTCAATTCGGCGATTCTTTGCTCCAAATCGATCGCCGGCTGCCCGCACGGCAGCTTGCCGTTAACAAAATCGACCGTATAATCGATTACAACGAGAGCTTTCATAAGGGCACCATCCCTTTCCATACCTCTGTATAATATAGACTGGCAACTCTATCCTTTCAATAATGTCATTATGACATATTTAAAATAAATGTCAAGCCCCATTTTCCGTATCCCATCGCTCCAGCAGCCATGTCGTCGTATAATCGGCGACAATCTGCAGATTGGTTCGTCCGTCCGGATTCACGAACGGCTCATGCCCGCGAAAATAATCCGGATGCCCGCCCATCAGCGCCAAATTTAACCGATATGCCGGAGCATGCTTGAAGCGGTCGTACCGGAACCGGTGACGAACCCCGGAGCCCTCCGTTACCCAGCCGCCCCAAGAGCCGCTCCGGGCAATCGGATCGGTCCCCTTCGCACCGATGCCGCGTATATAAAACGCCCGTTCCCGGCCTGCAGGGCTGACCGGGCATTTCGGCGAGCCGATCTGCACTGTCAGGATACCCGGCACGGAAAGCGCCGGGCGCAGCAGCTCGGCCGCCTGTACGCCCGCCACCCCGCCTCCGCTGTGCCCGATCAGGACGGGAAGGCCGTCGCCACAGACGCTGCGGATCGCCTCCGCTGCCCTGCGGCCTCCGATCGAACGCGCGGCCGCGTGCGGTCTCAACCGCAGATCCCGGTAGATTTCCAGCATCTGAGCCGCCACTTTCCGGCTCCAGTCGCCGTAAGGGAACAGCAGCCGGTAGACCGGCCGGAATCCCTTCTCCTCCAGCCTGCGGCACAGCTGCTCTCCGAACGTTTCCATAAAATTCGGCGCCGTGGCCATTCCGGACAATAAGAAAAGCTGCGGTCTATAAGAAATGGACATAACACCTCCTCAGCCTCTGGTCGGCAAATCGGCCGCCGGATCTGTCTGTACCACGGCTTCAGCGGCGTCCATGATGTCGTAGGGGCAAGTCTGGCGGAAATAATTCGGCTTGACGATGCGATCGTCATAGGACTGATGGAAAATATGCGTCGCCGCCGGCGAAACCGGAGGAATCAGCCATGTCCAATCTCCGGTTACCTGGCGGCCGCTCCGCTCTTCCTGCCGCTCGAACCGCCGGAACTGCTCCGCCGCCGTATGATGATCGATGATGCTGACCCCTGCCGCCTTAAAGGAATGAAGGACCGCCGCATTCAGCTCGATCAGCGCTCTGTCCTTCCACAGGGATACGTTGGTCGACGTGTCCAGCTTCAGCAGCTCGGCCACCTTCGGCAGCATATGGTAACGGTCGGGATCGGCCAAATTGCGCGCTCCGATTTCCGTTCCCATATACCAGCCGTTGAAGGGCGCCGCCGTATACCGGATGCCGCCCATGTCCAGCAGCATGTCGGAGATAAAAGGAACGGCGTACCACTTGAGCTCCAGCCCGGCGAACGAATCGTATTCCGGGTGGCGAATGGGCACCTCCAGCACCAAATTGTCGGGAACCGGATACCATCGGGGCTGCCGCCCGTTCACTTGGACAACCAGAGGGAGCACGTCGAACGGCGTGCCTGCCCCCCTCCAGCCCATGCTCATGCAGGCCTTCGTGAACCGGACGGACGCCGGATCGCCAACGATTCCGTTCCCGGTTTCATACCCGGCATAGCGGATCAGCTGATGGTTCCAGATGCGGATGCGCCGCTCGTCCGTTTCTGCGGCAAATACCGTGATCGACGGCCGGATCAATCCGCCGTTGGTCCCGTAGCCGATATGACGGAATATCGCTTCCGCAATGTCGTCTTCCCGCTCCAGCCCTCTCTCATCAAACACGTGCAGCGACGGCCAAAACAGCCTGCCGATGCAGCGGTTGCTGTTTCGCCAAGCCATTCTCGCTCCATGCGCAAGCTCCTCGTAGGTATGCTCGTAAGTTCCGCGCCGGGAGAGCTCTTCCCGAACCTCCGCGAGCCGCCGACGCGTTTCCTCGCTGTCTTTGCCCAATTCTTCATGGCACGCCGTTACAAACGCCACCGCTTCTTCTTGTATCGCTTGATTCGTCGTCATGTCGTCATGTCGTCCTCTTCCGCTGCATTTTTTCTCCATTATAACCCAGCCCCATGAAAAAAGCTCGCCGCCCGCGCGCCCAAGCCGCCAAATTCCCTGTTTCATAGTCATTTCTTGTCGAATCTGTGGCAAAAGCCGGATTGCTTCCGACTGCCCGGTCTCCCCGACCAAAGTCCAGCTTCCGTACCGCCTTCGGACGGTTTTACCGGACAGGCAATTCGTATACAATAGAGACAAGATCTATACGAACGAAAGCAGGTGACGACGATGAAATTGAAATGGAACATACAGACGATAGGCGGCTTCGTCCTGATGGGGATCGGCCTCATCGCAATGATCGGCTGGGGCGGCATCAGCGGATTATTCGGGTATATTTTCGCTCTCATTATGATCGGCTTCGGCTACTGGCTGTGGAGAACGGCAGACACGACGCTCAAGCGCGTGTGCAGCGGCTTGGTCATGCTGGCGGGCGCAGCGCTCATCATCTTCTGGCTGCCGCAGGTCATCAGCCTGGTGCTGGCCGCAGCAATCATCTTCATCGGCTGGATCCTTGTCAGAAACGGCCAGTCCCAAGGTTATCGACATTGGAAATAAACAACGAAAAGGCGGCCCATGTTTCCCTTCCCGCCCGGCAGGACAGCCGGACCGGACGGACATGGGGCCGCCTCTTTTGTTTTGTCTTAGGTACAGCCAGTTATACGCGCGGCTTGGCGCGGTTCGTCGGCAAAGCCGTCAGCGGATCGTCAGGCCATACGTGCTTCGGATAGCGGCCCTTCAAATCCTTCTTCACTTCAAAATAAGCGTCCTGCCAAAAACTCGCCAAATCGCGCGTGACCTGTACCGGCCGGTGCGCGGGGGAAAGCAGATGCAGCAGCAGCGGCACTTTGCCGCCTCCGATGCGCGGCGTTTCCCGTAAGCCGAACAGCTCCTGGAGCCTCACGGCCAGCACCGGCGACGCCGGATCGCTGTAATCGACCGGGATCCGCGAGCCGCTCGGCACCGTAATGTGCGTCGGCACGAAGTCGTCAAGCTGCTGGCGCTGCGGCCACGGGAGCAGGCCGTCCAGTATGGCGGCCATCGAGAGCCGCTGCAGGTCCTCCCGGCTTTTGAGCCCGTACAGATGCGGGCCGAGCCATTCCCCCAGTCCCGCAAGCAGCGCCTCGTCGGAAACATCGGGCCAAGCCGGGTCCACCCGGTGCATAAAGCCGATGCGCTCGCGCAGCTGCTTCGCCGCCTTGGTCCACGGCAGAATGGACAAGCCTTCGGCCGCGATGCCTTCGAGCAGCGCGTTCAGCACCAGCTCCGGGTCCGGGGCTTCCGCCGGCGCCTCCCGCAAGGTAAGCGCGCCGAGCTTCTCCCGTTTGCGGGCGCGGACCGCTTGAGCCGTCCGGTCCCACGCGACTGTCATCTCCGTTTCGATATCGTCAGCGAACACCCGGTGCAGCTGCTCCTCCGAGATCGGGGCCGCCAGCTCAATGCGGCCGTCCGCCCCTTGGTCATCCAGCTCCGCGACGACCAAATATTTCTCGCCGTAGAGCGGCTGAGGCCCCGCAAACGAACCTCCCCTGCCTCCGCTCAGCAGGAAGCGGCCGCTCCCTTTATTTTGCGCGATCCGGTCAGGATAGGCGAAAGCAAGCAGCAGCCCGCAGGCGTTCACCTCGTCGCTTCGGTCTGGCGGCAGTCCCAGCGCGCGCTTCCCCTGCTCGGCCTCCGCCGCGATCCTGCGGCGGGC
>NZ_BILX01000024.1 GCF_004000785.1 Paenibacillus ehimensis NBRC 15659
TTGTTGTTTCAAATAATATCCCATGGCGAGACCGGCTTGCCCGGCTCCGATCACCAGCACGTCAACTTGCTTCATCCCCATCGAGCTCCTTAGGCGAAAGTGTAGTTGAATAAAATAAATAATATATGATCACTTATTCATGTTTATATTGTAAAATAGTTCATCCAACAGTTCAAGAGAAAAATGTGAATAGCTTTTAAATTTACCCTTTCTATATTTTGTAAACCGTATATAATGGGAGGTATCCTAATCGGAGGTGTTTCCTTATGCAAAGTCCTACCTATTCATTCCAACAGGAAATCAAAGGAACGTTACATCAACAAAACGGCATGACTCGTCCATCGGCGTGCAAGAAGCGGTAGCGAAAGAAACCGTATTGCCCTGCGTGACGTGCCGTCTGCCGGAAAGGCGGATCTATAAACATGAAGTTTCGTGCGTCACAGGTATTCAAGACTAAAGTCTTTATGACGTCGCTCGCCAACGCGACGGCCTTTACGACCTATGCGGTATATTACATAAGCCAACTCGGGTTAAATCCGTTCGAGCTGCTGCTCGTTGGGACGGTTTTGGAAGTGACGGTATTGATTTTCGAAGGAATTACGGGAGTGGTTGCCGATACGTATGGCCGGCGGCTGTCGGTTATTGCCGGGATGCTGGTGATTGGAGGCGCGTATGTGCTGGAGGGCAGCGCTCCGTGGCTTGGAGGCGTCAGCCCTTTGCTTTCACTGTTCATGTGGATTCTGATTGCGGAATGCATCCGCGGTATAGGGGAGACGTTGATCAGCGGGGCTGACACGGCCTGGATCGTTGACGAAGTCGGCGAGCAGCAGGTGGGGCGCCTTTTCCTGGAAGGCAAGCGCTTGTCGCTGATCGCCACGCTGATCGGGATTGCGCTAAGCGTCGGGTTGTCCACTCTTGCGCCCAATCTGCCGTTCGTCATTAGCGGTCTGATGTTTCTCGGCCTTGGGGCGTTTTTGCTCCTTTTCATGAAGGAAACCCGGTTCGTCCGTCCGGAGCGGCCGGACAAGTTCTCCTATTGGCAGGAGATGAAGTCGACTTGGCTGTCCGGGGCAAGCGTGGTGCGGCGCCAGCCGGTGCTGTTGATGATTCTCGTCGTCACGCTGTTCAGCGGCGCGGCGTCGGAAGGCTACGACCGGCTCTGGGAAGCGCATCTGATCAAGGAAATCGGCTTTCCGGCAGGACTGCCGTTCTCGATGGCGATGTGGTTCGGGCTGATCTCCGTCCTCACGACGTTCCTCAGTCTGATCGCCGTACGGATGGCCGAGAAGCGGCTGGATATGGACAGCGAACGGGTGATCGTCGTGGCGATGTTCGTTTTGACCGGCTTGCGGGTCGCCGCAATTTTGTCGTTTGCCTTCGCTCCCGGCTTTGCTTGGGCGCTTGGCTCCGTACTTGCGCTCGGGATCATTGGAGCGCTAAGCGGACCGGTCTATGATACGTGGCTTAATCTGAATATCGAAGGCAGAGTCCGGGCGACCGTGCTTTCGATGATCAATCAATCGGACGCGCTCGGTCAGACGGGTGGCGGACCGTTCGTCGGGTGGATCGGCAGCCGGCTGTCGCTTCGGGCATCGCTTGTGACCGCTGCAGTGCTGCTTCTGCCGATTCTGGCCGTGTTCGGCCGAACGCTGCGCAAACGATAAGAACGGCACAAGGCACGCCTTCAAAAGCGTGCCTTTTTCGTCTCCGCTATAGCTTGTCCGAATGTCATTTCGAGAAAAACCGGTGCATCAGCGACGCATGGAAATGCGAGAAATCAATCTGCGCCCCGATAAAATAGCCGATGGAGATGAAAATCACGCACCAGCTGAACGCGCCGATGGCCGAGAACAGCAAATATTTGCGCTTGCCCATGCCGATGACGCCGGACAAGTAGCAGGTCAAATGACGGATGCCGGGAATGAAATAGCCGAAGCTGACCGTCCATGGCCCGTAACGCTGGAACCAGGCTTCCACCTTTTCCAGCCGTTCCGGGGTCAGCTTGATCCACTTGCCGTGCTTCCACAGCAGCGGCTTGCCGAACTTGCGGCCAAGCGCGTAGCTGCAGAGCATGCCGGTCATCGCCCCTGCCAGACTGACGGCGACCGAGAGCGAATAATTCAGCATACCGACCGACGCCAGATAACCGATAAAGGTCATCAGCAGCTCGTCGGGGACGGGCAAGCCCACAATGCCAAGCGCCAGGCTGAAGAATAAAGCGATATATCCGTACTGTAAGATCATCTCCTGTATAAAGTGCATGCGGACACAGCTCCTCTCCAGCCGCGGGTGCTAGACGTTCTCGGTATCGTACACGGCTTTGCTCGGACGAAATGCGGGAATCTTGATCGTGCTGATCATCAGGAAAGAAAGCCCGACAATGACCATCACCGTCAGCGCCAGAAGATGCGCGGGCGGGTTCCACAAGGCAAAAGCGGATAACAGACAGCCCGCCCCGGTAATTGGCAGACCGATATGACAGCGGTTTTGACAGGTTTTCACGTTGAAACGGGCCAGCCGCAGCGCGCCGCATACCATGAACAACGCCGTCAGCAGCGTACCGTAAACCGGCAGCTCGCGCAGGGCGACGACATAAATAATGATGGAAGGCGCGGCGCCGAAGGAAATCAGCTCCGATAAGGAACGAAGCTCCTTGGCGAATTCGCCCGACAGCTCCAGCTTTTCCGCAATATAGCCGCCGAACAAGTCCAGCAGGGCAGCAATCGCAACGAGCAGAACCGCGGAAAGCACCTTGCCGTGAAACGCCAGCAGGAGTGAAACCATGCCTATACCCAGACCCGCTGCTACGAACACAAACGGGATTGATTTTCTTACCATTGTGATCATTCCTCCTTAGGGGATGGGGGAAGCGCAAGGCGAATCGGCTGCCCCACCGTTTGAACCTCCAATAAATCGAGTAGAAATACGAATGTCGGAATTCCGACGATCAGGCCCCAAATTCCGAAGAAATGCTCGGAGAACAGGAGCACGATAAAGGTGTAAAAGATCGGCAGATGCGTCTTGGATGCCATCAGCCGCGGGTTGAGCACATATGCTTCCAAGGCGTGAATCAAGGTTATCGTCACGACCAAATAGATGACATAGGCGAAGCCGCCAATGCTGAAAGCAATGGCGCACAGCGGAATCAGCGAGATGAATACCCCGGCGACCGGAATCAAACCAAGGACGAAGATTAAAAGCGCCAGGCCGAACAGGTTGGGAAAGCCCATCGCCCATAAGGCGATTGTCGTCAACACGCAATTGATCAGCGCAATCATCAGCTGGGTTTCGATCACTTTGCCGAAGGTAAGGACGAACTTTTCACCGAAGTATTCGACTTCTTCCACCAGCCATCCGATCTTGCTCGCCCGAAGCTTGTGGGTAAACCGGATAACGCTCGATTTGCTGAGCAGCAAAATCAAGCTCATAATAAAGGCAAGAAATAGTTCGAAGCCCCAATGGCCTACCCTCTTGATCATATCCAACCCGGGCTTGATGATGCTGTGAAGGTCGAGCTGATGAACAACGGATACGAGATAGCTCACGATTTCGTTTTGCGGATGCGTGTATACCTCTTTTACCATCACGATCAACTGGCCTACTTCGTGAACCAGGGCGGGGAAGATTTTGAAGCCCCCGGCCACCAGCAGAGCGACAAACAAAACGTATAGAATAGAAAGCAGCAGCTTGGAATCGACAGGAATGATCGGTTTAATCCAGCGATGGACCAAGTGATGAAGACGATCCATGAGGAACGTCATCAGGAATGTCAATAAGATGAGGTTCAGCATGCCTCTCAGCCAGAACAACAGCAGGCAGAAGAGCGCCAGAATGCCGAAGCGCCGCACATCTTTTCGTTGAAGAAAGGCCATCATATTCATACGAACATCCTTTCGATGAGAAACGCACCAAGTTTGTCTGCCGACATTATAACGCGCCGTTGTGTACTTCATGTGTCCTATCGGCGAAGAAGGCTCTTGTTTTAATAGCTTCCCGGGACACACGAAAAACACAAGACTCGTGTATAATTGATTAGGAAAGCACGTTACCGGATAAACAGGAGTTGTCATCGCTATGGAACGAAAAGTTCTTCTCATTGAAGATGAGAGCCTGATTCGCGAGATTGTGGCGGATTATTTCGAAAGGGAGCAGTGGACCGTCTACGAGGCGGAGAATGGCAAGCAAGCGTTGGACATGCTGGATAGTCTGAATGCGGACCTCGTCATTCTGGATATTTTGATGCCGGAGCTGGACGGATGGACCGTATGCAAGCGGATCCGCGCCAAGTCGGCGATCCCGATCATCATCCTGACAGCAAAGTCGGAAGAGGACGACAAAATGCTTGGCTTCGAGCTGGGCGCCGACGATTACGTCACTAAGCCGTTCAGCCCGAAGGTGCTCGTCGCCCGCGCCAAAACGCTGATGAAACGCGTCGAGGGGACGGTCGGAAAAGAGGATCATATGCTCAGCTTCGGCCGGGTCACTGTCAATAAACGGTCGCACCGCGTCGAAATGGAAGGGCAGGAAGTCGAGCTGACGCCCAAAGAATACGAACTGCTGCTGTATTTGGTCAAAAACGAAGGGATCGTGCTGTCCCGCGAGGCGATCCTGAATCAGGTATGGGGGTTCGATTATTTCGGCGATCCGCGGGTCGTCGACACCCATATTAAAAAATTGCGCGGGAAGCTGGGGGATGAGGCGCGGCATATTCGCACCGTCATCCGCGCCGGCTATAAATTCGAGGAGGACCGATGAAAAGAGGCGGCGTTACCTTCAAGCTGTTCGCGATCACAGCGTCTTTTTTCATGTTGTTCTACGCCATCGTATTGCTCGGGCAGTTGCTATTTTTTGAGAGGTTTTACCAGAATCAGCGCTTGGACGGATTGGCAAAGAAGCTGCAGTCCTTCAGCGAGCAGTATGCGTCGAACCGTTGGGACGAGCCGCGCATAACCCGCGAGATGGGGCTGTTCATCAGCCAAAATAAAGCCCAGCTTGCGATCTTGAATCCGGAAGGAAAAGTGAAATACGACAATTTTTTTCGCATCGTCATCCGCGACGACAAAGGCGCTTCGGTCAAAATTTCTTTGATGCTGATGCCCGATTCCGATCAGAAGGAATTGCTGGCGGCCCATCTGCAGCGCGGCGACCGGATTGAGGTCGAGGGCGTATATGAGGACCCGGCCAAAGATTTGATCTTTCCGGTCGTTATTAGAAAAGCGGGGATGAAGGATATCGGCAGTGTGGAAACCAGCGGGATAGAAGGTCAGCTGGAGCAAGTTTCCGGCGTCATCACCGACGCGCTGCTGCCCAGTCCGAATCTGTGGAATTTGCGCCAGGGCTTAATGTACCTTGCCATTGACGAGTGGTTCCCGCTGACCGAAGAGCAGAAAGCCGTTTTGCAAAACGGCAGGATGATCGAAAGGGAGTGGACGGAGACGCTTACCGGCGTGCGCAGCTTCATCGCGATACAGCCCGTCATGCGGGAAGGCAAAGTCAGCGAGCTGATCTTCGCGGTCATGTCGTTGCAGCAGATTAGCGAGGCTTACGACGCATTGCGGCTGTTCTATCTGTATATCGGGGTCGGGGGCATCGTGCTGATCCTGCTGCTCTCGCTCATTTTTTCCAAATTCGTTACCAAGCCGCTGCTTACGCTTAACAAAATCGCGCTGCGCATGGCCAAATTGGACTTCTCCGCCAAATCGCCCATCCGGAGCAACGACGAGTTCGGCAGCTTGTCCTACAGCTTGAACAGCTTGTCCGAAACGCTCGATCATACGCTCAAGGAGCTGCATCAGGCCAACGAGCAGCTTCGGGCGGATATGGAGCAGAAGCAGCGGATGGAGCAGCGGCAGAAGGAGTTCGTCTCCAACGCCTCTCATGAATTGAAAACGCCGCTCAGCATTGTCAAGGGCTTCGCCGAGGGGCTGCGGGACGGCATCAGCGAAAGCAAGCGCGAGAGATATCTGGAAGTGATACTGGACGAAACAGGTAAAATGGAAGACCTCGTCAAAGATATGCTGGAGCTGACCAAGCTGGAGTCGAAGACCATCAAGCTGAAGAAGAGCCGGTTTATGGTGAGCGAGCTGATCGAGGACATCGTTGACAAGCTGTCGCATCATTTGAACGAAAAGGGATTGAGGGTCGTTCATATGGCCGCGGGCGAGCATCCCGTCTATGCGGATCAACCCAAAATCGAGCAGGTGCTGTTCAACATCCTGATTAATGCGATCCGTCATGCTGTTCCCGGCAGCGAAATTACCGTTCGGATCGAGAGCGACGGGGAGCGGATCCGAGTCGCCATTGATAATGAGGGAGAGAACATTCCCGAGGATCAATTGGATGATATCTGGGAACGATTTTACCGCGCGGAACGCTCCCGTAACCGGAAAACCGGAGGGACGGGGCTGGGACTGGCGATCGTCAAGCATATCTTGGAGCTGCACGAAAGCCGTTACGGGGTAACGAATACCGAGAAGGGCGTCAGTTTTTATTTTATGTTGTAAGCCGGAAAGCAAGTCGCATGGGAAAAAACATCGGTTGGATCGACTCCGGGTTCGGAGCTCGGCAAAACCGGTGTTTTTCATTTTATTTACAAAAAAGGTTGACGCATTCCTGTGGACTGGTTTATGATTTCCATGAAAATCCTAATGCTAAGCCAATGAATGGAAGGGAGGAATGGTAGTTATGAACAAGAAGACCAATCGAGGCGTTCGCTTGGTTGTAAGCGCTATTCTGGGATTGTCCATGCTCTCGGCCTTGATCTATTCCGTTCCGGCGCCGTCTTTGGCCGCAGGGCCGCTTCCGGCCGAGACGAATCTGGTGAAGAACGGAGGCTTCGAGCAGGGCAAAGCCGACTGGGAGGATTGGGGAGCGTCTGCCGTCGTCAGCACCGACGTTCAGAGCGGAACCAAGGCACTCAAGCTTGGCCCCACCGAAGGCGGCATGGGGCAAAAGATTGACGGAATCAGCGAAAATACGATCGTAACGTTAAGCGGCGCAGGCAAAGCGGGCACTCCGGGCGAAAAGGCCTGGATCGGAGCGGACTGTCTCGATGGCTCCGACAAGAAGCTGGCGGGCGGCAAATTTGTGCTGGGCTTCGAATCGGCGGCTTACGAGCGGAAGTCGCTTGCGTTCCGGACGGTTCCCGGCACCCGGAAAGTGCAGGTTTATGTTTACAAAAATCCGGACAACGGCAAATTCGCCTATGTCGATGACATCGCTCTCAAGATTGGCGGCAGCTTGCCCGACGACGATCCGCCGATCAAGTCGGTAGGTCCGCTCCCGCCGCCACATCCCCCGGGCGTGTTCTTTGACGATTTCAAGAACGGCATCGACCCTGAAAAGTGGCTGATCGCGAAGCAGCAATGGGGCGGTGAAAACGTGAACGGCGGTGTGCTTCCGGTTAATGTGGCCGTCACCCGGGACGGCATCGTGGAGCTAACCGGCAACGGCGATCTTTATAGCGGCCCGGTCCGGGGAATCAACCGGGACGGCTCGATGCGGGCGGACGGCAAACGAACCGGAGCATCCATCGTGACGAAATATGCCTATGCCTCGGGAAGCTATGAAGTGAGAGCCAAGATCTTGCCGAAGCTTGGCGCGGTTTCCGCCTTCTGGACTTTTTTCAATAACGGCGAGGTCAATCATGAGATCGACTTCGAAGCGCCTGGCGACAAGAGCCTCCAGAAGATCATGACGACGACCTGGGTCGTCGAGGAGCGGAATACATCGCAGGTGACGGACTTTCCGGAGCAGATCGACGGCAATTGGCATGTATACCGGTTCGATTGGCATACCGATCCGAAAAGAGTCGATTTTTACGTCGACAATCGGCTGATTTATACGAGCTCTACGAACGTTCCCCGGGCGGCCTCGAAATTTTGGCTTGGCGTCTGGTTTCCTAAGGAATGGGCAGGGACGCCTAATTTTGCAACGGACAAAATGTACATCGATTGGGTAAAAATTACGCCGTTTCTGGAGAAAGGGGATGTCCGGGCGGGGAACGGAGAAACCGGCGAAATCGGCCCGGGTACCGGCTGGGCCGGCTTGAACGAATATCCAGCTCCGCGGTAAACGCGTCAAGCCATGAAACCGGTCCTCCCGAGCCGATCTTCGGGGGAGGACGAATAATCGTAGACGTTCCGCAGGGAACCGTCCCGGAACACAATAAAGCCCTTGGCCGCTCCCGACGGGAGAACCAAGGGCTTGAACGCTTTAATCCAACTGTCCGTGCTCGGCAAGAAGGGTAACAGCTAAAATAAACATCGCATGAGACCAGGTGAGGGGTACGACCCAAGCGGTCTCTCCCGTTTGCTTGTCGACCTGCTCCGGCAGCAGCCCTGCCGCCGTCCGGTGATCTATCGCCCATTGAAGGAGCGACTTGGCTTCGGCGTATTGCCCGCGATGAATGCGGTAATGGCACAGCCAGAGCGTCGTCAGAATCCACGGATTGCCGCCGATATAATGGTCGTTCTCGTAACGCTTGATGCCGCCGACCACGGGGGACGTCAAGTACTGCTCGATCGTATCGGCCGTGCGGACGACGCGCGGGTCGTCGGCAGGGAAGACGCCGAACGGAACGGAGATGCCGATCAGGCTGATATCGACGATCGGGTCGTGCTCCAGGAAATAGGTCGTGTAGCCTTTCGCATTGACGCTCACGGATGTACCGAGTGCTTGCTGTTGGGCTTCCCGGTAAACCGCCTCCGGCACCGCCAGCTTTAAAGCGCGGTAGAAGGCGCCTTTCTCCTCGTTCCAGCACAGCTCGCCGATCGATTGGCGGATGCGCTTCGCCGCGAGGCTCCATTCGCTAGCCAGCTCCGGCTTGCCGAGCCGTTCGGCAAAGGAGGCTGCCGCCGTTAAACCGCCGAAAACCGCACCCGCCGAATACGTATGCTCGGCGAAGCGCTCCTCCCACAAGTCCATGCTGCAGGCGGGCAATCCGGTTTCCGCATCGATGTAGCCGGCAAGGAAGCGCGCGCCCCGTTCGACGGCAGGCCATACGTTATGCAGGAAAGCGTCATCCTGTACCTGCAGATAATGCTGCCACATGCCCCAAATAATCGAAGCGCCTTCGTCGATCTGCAACCCCCAGGACGGAGCCAGCCGGCCGTCGTGGTAATGCCGCTGCTGCCAGGAGCCGTCCGGGTCCTGAGCCGTGAGGGTCCATTCGTAAAACTTCGCGGACAACTCCGTCAGGCCGACGCGGTCCAGCGCCGTCGTAATAAACGCGGCGTCACGGCCCCAGCAATAAGAGTAGCCCCCGCATCGGGAAAATTGCTCGTCGAATTCGGGAGCGGCCACGACGCTGCCGGACTTCTCGTCGCTCATGAGCTTCATCGCCAGCAGCGAACGCTCGTACAGCTCGCAGATATCGCTTCGCGATCCGGGGGCAGGGGCGGCACCGTTCAGGAATTGGTGCCAATAGCTCTCCGTGAACGCATACCAGTAAGCATGCGGACGGCTTTTGGCTTTGGCCAGCGATTGACGGGCGGCCGCCCGCGTTTGGCCGGCGGCGATGTAAACAGGCACCTCTACAGCCGCGCCCGGCTCCAGCTTTTCCATGTGCCAGCACAGCGCGCCATCCGGCTTCATGTCAATCCCGTGTCCGTTTAAGTGGCCGGTCTGCGCGTTTTCCCACACGTTGGCTCCGGCTTGATATTCTGTGCAAACGTTTGAACTGGAGACCGAAAAAATATACTCGTGCCGCAGGTGCATGAGCGAATCGTGCGCTTCGTCGAACTGGGTCGTATGATAAAAAGGCGTTTCCATCGAGCGGAACGACGAGTAATACATAAAGCGGAACGATACCGGCGTCTCGCCGCGGTTCGTGAACGTATACTGGCGGACGACGAAATCTTCGCCCGGAACCGCGTAATCGACCGTCTCCGCGGACAGCGGGAAGCGCTCGGAAACGGCCGTCGTTTTAAACATGTTCGTCCGGGGCACGTAGGAGGCTTCGTGCCGCCAGCCGTCTTCCTCGCCGTCAAACCAAGTCGTCCCCGGTGTGGTCCCTTCGATGTGCAGGCCGCTGCGGATTTCGTCCACATGCTGCGGGTAGTCGATATGCGGCCACCACAGGCGGTACATCCGGCCGGTGCGGCCCAGGGAGGCGAGAAAACGGGAGTTTCCGACGATCGCGTCGATCAAGTAGGGCTTTTTCGTTGTGTACATCTGCTGCATCTCTCCTAGTCTTTAGCTTGAATGAGGGACGATTCCCGCACGATCAGGCGGTGGGGAATGATCACGCGCTTTTGGGGCATGGCTTCGCCCTTGACGGCCCGGATGAGCGTTTGCGAAGCGGTGTAGCCGATCTGGTAAATCCCGATATCCATGGAGCTGATCGGCGGCGTCGACAGCTCGGATAACGATATGTTGTTGAAGCCGACCAGGCTGAGATCGTCCGGGACCTTGTAGCCGAGCTCCGTCAGACCTCGCAGCACGCCGAAAGCGACCACGTCGTCGATCGCCACAAGCGCCGTCGGCCGTTCGGGAAGACACATGAAAAACGACATTGCACGATAGCCGCTTTCCTGCAAAAAATCCCCCTCGACGATCCATTCGGGGCGGGCTTCGATCCCGGCATCCTTGAGCGCTTGCAAATATCCCTTCATCCGGTCCCCGGAAACGATCAGGTTCGGCGGGCCGCTCACAAATCCGATGCGCTTGTGTCCTTGGGCGATCAAATGGCGGGTAGCGTCGTAAGCCGCCTGCACGTTGTCGTTGTCCACCGACAAAATATCGGGAAAATCGTCGCTGCGCCCGATCAGAACAAAAGGGAAGCCGTGCTCGAGCATGAACGAAATGAGCGGGTCGCTTTGGCGCGAATACAGCAAAATCACGCCGTCGACCCGCCGGCCCTTGACAAGCCGGGTAACGGCTTCCAGCTCTTCCCGCTCCGTTGTCCCGGTTGTCATCATGAGGTCGTACCCCGTACGCGCCGATTGGGTAACGATGCCGCGGATCACCTCGGAGAAGAACAGATTCAGAAACAGCTCTTCGGCCGGTCTGGGCAAGATTAAGCCGATGGTATTCGTCGTTTTGGAGACGAGGCTTTTGGCCATGATATTGGGGTGATAGCCGAGCTCCTTCAGCACTTCCCTCACCTTCGCTGCGGTCGCCGGACTGATCCGGGGATGATTCGAAAGAACGCGCGATACGGTGGAAGGGGATACGCCGGCTTTTTTGGCGACGTCGACGATCGTAATTGCCATATTGAATAACCTCCGGATGTACTGTGGATAGGAGAGCCGCTTTCTTGCGGGATGTATGGCTGAAAGCTGCCGTCTTGCAGAAGTAAAGATTCGTGTTTCTCCATGGTAACATATCCGAGGCGGCAAATGTAAAACACGATCTGTGCAAACGTTTGAACTACGGAGCGTACCAAGTGCATGCACTCTGTTTTCATGTTAACGCAAGAGCCGGACAATTGTAAATATGTGTTTCAAAATGATCACAGGTCGGTTAAATTTATGGAATTCCGGCTTGAAAATGTTGGAAAGCTAAGAAAATGGAAGGATAAGAGGGATCAGAGTGGGAATTTCAGCGAAAATCGGCTCAAATGACGCGTGCAAACGTTTTTACAAATTTTTGTGCAGGAGGTATGATATGTCGTGGATAAAGCGTTTCCAAGCGGGGAAATGGATGAGATTAACTTGTTTGTGGTGATCTTTACGGCTTGGTGCGCAAAGGTTTGCATGAATTGATTTTTGCAAGTAAAAGGCAGAATAACCATTTTAGAAGCTGAAAGGGGCACTCACGTAAATGGAATTCAAGAAAAAGCTCTTGGCGCTGGTTGCCGTATCCTCCTTATCCGTCTCGATGGCAGCTTGCTCCGCCACGAACAAACCGGAAGCCGAGACTCCTTCGGGCACGAACAACAATGCGCAGGCGCCGGCGGCGGCGGGAGAAGCTGGCGCTTTGACGCCGGAGGAAGGCGCAAAGCTCGTGATTTGGGAGAGCAAAGATGAACGCGTGTTCACGGATGAAATTGCAAAGCTCTTTACCGAAAAATACAACATTCCGGTTCAAATCGACGAAATCGCCCCGACGGATCAGGTTACCCGACTGACCAACGACGGTCCTGCCGGCGTAGGCGCCGACGTGGTAGTGTTTCCGCACGACCACTTGGGCCGGGCCGCATCGGCGCAATTGATTCTGCCGAATGACTCGTATGCCGAAGAAACGAAGAAAAACAATACGGACAACGCGATTCAAGCCGTTACCTTCAATAATACGCTATACGGTTTTCCGCGGGCCGCTGAAACGTATGCGCTGTACTACAATAAAGAGCTGGTGAAGGAAGCTCCGAAATCGTTCGAGGACGTCATTGCGTTCAGCAAAACGTTCACGAACAAAGACAAAAATAAATTCGGCATCATGTGGGAAACCGGCAATACTTACTTCAACTATCCGTTCATCGCTTCGACGGGCGGGTACCTGTTCGGCAAAAACGGCACGGACAAAACCGATATCGGTCTGAACAGCGAAGGCGCAATCGCAGGGATGAAAGTGTACTCCAGCTTGAGAGAAATTTTGCCCGTGAAATCCGGCGATATCAACCCGGACATCAAGAGGGGGCTGTTCACGGCAGGCGATGTGGCGATGGACATCAACGGTCCGTGGGAGCTGGCCGGGTACAAGAAAGCGCTTGGCGACAAGCTCGGCATCGCTCCGATCCCGACGGTCGGAGGCAAGCCGGCGGTATCGTTCTCCGGGGTAAAAGCATGGTACGTCAACTCCTTCTCGAAATATCCGAACGCGGCCAAGCTGTTTGCCAACTTCGCTTCCAGCAAGGAAGCGCAGCTTCTGCTGCACAAAAAGGTCGGAGCGATCCCGACGAACAAAGAGGCGCAAGAGGACCAGCAAATCAAGAACGATCCGATCATCTCCGGTTTTGTCGCGCAGTTCAAGAACTCGCAGCCGATGCCGTCGATCCCGGAAATGGACAGCGTCTGGAATCCGCTTGACTCTGCGCTGACGGAAGTATGGAACAACGGCAAAGATCCGAAAGAGGCGCTCGATACGGCGGCCACCCGTCTGAAAGAGCTCATCAGCAGCGGCAAAAAGCAATAACGGAACGGGAGTCCGGGCAAGGGTTCACCCGTCGCGAATCCGGCGGGTGATTCCACATTTTTTTTTCGGGGAGAGGAGCATCGTCGTACAATGTCTCAACATCGGATCACCGCAGCGGTGCTGTCATGCATCGGATTAGGGTTAGGACAATGGTATAACCGGCAATGGCTTAAAGGGCTGGTGCTGCTGCTCATCGAGGTGGCTGCGCTGAAGTATTTCGTCCAACATTTAGGCCAGGCGCTGTGGGGGATTGTCACGCTTGGCGAACAGGCGATGCACTTGGAGAAAGTCAATGGCATTGCCAAAATGGTTCCCGGAGACCACTCCATCTTTTTGTTGATTCAGGGCGTCATTACCTTGCTGGTGCTTGCCTTGTTCATCCTTCTGTACGTGCTTGTCGTCAAGGATGCGTATCTCGTCGGAAAGCTGCGGGAAGCGGGGGGAAGACCGAATAATTTCATCCAGTCGCTGGCCTATATCCGGGACAGAAAATTTGCGGAAGCGTTTTTGATGCTGCCGGCGGCGGGCATTTTGTTTTTTACCGTCATGCCGATCATCTTTATGATTCTGCTGTCGTTCACGAACTATTCTTCTCCTAACCATATGCCCCCGGCCAAATTGGTCGACTGGGTAGGTTTCCAGACCTTTAAGGATCTTGTCGGACTGAAGACATGGAGCCATACGTTCTTTGGCGTATTGCGCTGGACGATCGTTTGGGCGGTATTGTCCACCATAACGACCTTTTTCGGCGGGTTTCTGGTGGCCTTGATCATTCAGCAGAAGGATATCCGCTTCAAAGGGTTTTGGCGGACGATCATGATCATTCCTTACGCCATTCCGCAGCTCATTTCTCTGCTGGTGATGCGAAATCTGTTCAACGGCCAGTTCGGACCGATCAACCAATATTTATCGTATTTCGGACTTGGGAAATTGCCGTGGCTGACGGACCCGCTCTGGGCCAAAGTGACGGTTATCGTCGTGAACATGTGGGTCGGCGTGCCGGTTTCCATGCTGCTGATCATGGGCGTGCTGACGACCATCCCGCGCGATATGTACGAGGCGGCGGAAGTGGACGGGGCGACCACGTTTCAAAAGTTCAGAATCATTACGCTGCCGATGGTCATGTTCACGACGGCTCCGATTCTCATTACGCAGTTTGCGGGGAATATCAACAACTTCAATGCGATCTTCCTGCTGACGGACGGCAATCCGGTCGAAGGGGAGTATCAATATGCGGGCGCAACCGACCTGCTTGTCACCTGGTTATATAAGCTGACGCTGAACCAAAGCCAGTTCAACATGGCCTCGGCCGTCGGTATTATCATTTTCCTGATCATCGCTTCGTTCTCGATCTACAATTACCGCAGGACCCGCTCGTTCCGGGAGGAGGATATGATCCAATGATAGGGAGAAAATTAAGCCGTGCGATTCGCCTGACGTTCAGCTATCTGTTTCTGGCCGTGGCGTGCATATGCTGCTTATATCCGGCGCTGTGGGTCATTCTGGCTTCCTTCCGGCCGGGCCGTTCCTTGTACAGCAAAACCTTGCTTCCCGAGCAATTCGTCTTAGAGCATTATACGGAGCTGTTTACGTCCAAAAGCTTCCTGTTCGGCACCTGGTACTGGAATACGCTCAAAATCGCCACCTTATCGATGATTTTCGGTACATTGATGGTGCTGCTGTGCGGCTACGCGCTGTCCCGTTTCCGGTTCAAAGGACGCAAGACCGCGCTGTCCACCTTGCTGATTCTCGGGATGTTCCCCGGCTTCATGAGCTTGATCGCCATTTACATCCTGCTGAAAGAATTGAACCTGCTGGATACGCATCTGGCGATGATCATCGTCTACTCCTTCGGCGCTCCGCTGCTGGGCAGCTTTATCGCCAAAGGCTTTTTCGATACGATCCCCCGCAGTCTGGATGAAGCGGCAAGAATCGACGGCGCGAACAACGTTACGATCTTCGTCAAAATCATGCTTCCGCTCTCCAAGCCGATGCTGGCCTATGCCGCACTGACGCAGTTCGTCGGCCCTTGGATCGATTTTATTTTTGCGCGGATGGTGCTGCGTTCAAGAGACAAATGGACGCTCGCCGTCGGCCTGTACGACCAGATCAGCAGCAACCAGAACAGCAATTTTACGCTGTTTGCGGCGGCCGCCGTGCTGATTGCGGTTCCGATTTCGCTCCTGTTCATTTATTTGCAGCGCTTCCTGGTGGAAGGGCTGACGGCGGGAGCAAGCAAAGGTTGAGTCGTACGTTGGATGACAAATCGAAGTGAAAAGAGAAGGGGACAAGTCCCGCATACTTGCGGAGCATGCCCCTTTTTTCGTGCGCAGATTGGCTTTAGGGGCCGTCTTTTATTGCGCCAGCAGAAGACGGAAGCCGTTCGCCGGTAATAGCAGAGTCAATTCACCGTTTTCCGCGATCAGGTCTTCTTCGGTCAATACATCCTTCCAACGATCGCGATCGACCGGCAAAGCCAGCATATCGGCCTGGGAACCCGCATTGACGGCGACGATGAAACGGTCGCTGCCCAGCGAGCGTTCGTAGGCAAGGCGCATATCGTTGTCCTGCGCGAACCGGAAGGTCAGATCGCCCGTACGTAGCGCTTCGTAAGCTTTGCGCAGCGCGATGACTTGCCGAAAGAAGTCGAACAGCTCGCGGTCCTGCTTCGCTTCGTCCCATTCCATGCATTTGCGGCAGCCGGGATCGTAGCCTCCGGTCAGGCCGATTTCGTCGCCGTAATAGACGCAGGGCGTGCCGGTCAGCGTGAACTGAAGCAGCGTAGCCAGCTTCATCCGCTGCTTATCCTCATCGCAAAGGGTCAGCAGACGCACCGTATCGTGGCTTCCGAGCAGGTTGAAGGCGGCTTCGTTCGCTTGCTGCGGATAACTTGCCAGAAGAGCGCCCAAGGCGTTGGCGAAGCTTGCGCCGTCCCGCTCCTTCTTGGCCGCAAATTCAATAATGATATTCGTCAGCGGATAATTCATCACCGCATCGAATTGGTCTCCCATGAGCCAAGGCATGGAGTCGTGCATAATTTCGCCGAGAATGTAGGCGTCGGGCTTCGCCTTTTTCACGACGTCGCGGAATTCGCGCCAGAAGCGGTGGTCGACTTCATTGGCGACGTCGAGGCGCCAGCCGTCGATGTCCGCTTCTTCGATCCAGTACTTGGCTACCTTCAGCAGGTATTCTTTAACCTCGGGGTGCTCGGTATTCAGCTTGGGCATGATCGGCTCGTAGGCGAACGTGTCGTAGGTCGGCATGCCGTCCTTGACGCCGAGAGGCCATTCCCGCACATGGAACCAGCCGGCATACGGGGAGTCCGCTCCCTTTTCCATGACGTCAAGGAAGGGAGGGAACGTGTGCCCGCAGTGATTGAACACGGCGTCCAGCAGCACGCGGATGCCGCGCTCGTGGCAAGCCTTGACCAGCTTCTTCAATGTTTCGTTCGTGCCGAAGTGAGGGTCCACCGTCAAATAATCGGCGGTATCGTATTTATGGTTGGTGGTCGCTTTGAAGAGCGGATTGAAATAAATAGCGTTGACGCCAAGCGCGCTCAAATGGTCCAAATGGTCGATCACGCCTTGCAGGTCGCCACCGAAAAAGTTTTTGGGCGTCGGCTCGCCGCCCCAAGGTTGAACCCCCTCCGGATCGTTGTCCGAATCTCCGTTGGCGAAGCGCTCAGGGAAAATTTGGTAAAAAACGGCGTCTTTAACCCAAGCCGGGGGCGTAAACACGTCCGCCGGATTCAGGAAGGGAAAATCGAACATTTTGATGCTGTCCTTCGGCGCATCGCTCTCGATGCCGGTCTCGAGAAACCAAACGGCTTCTTCGCCCGCTTCCAGCCGGAAGGCGTACTTCATTCGGCGGAGAGGCGGCTGCACCGCTACGTGCCAATAATCGAACAGCTTGTCGCTGATCCACTTGGTCATGGGGATCTCCTCGGCGGTCCTGTCCCAAGCGTATTTGTCGCCGACGATCAAGGTGACCCGTTCGACGTCATCCCGCTTGGTGCGCAGGCGCAGGTGGATGGTGCGCTCATCGTAGGCATAGGCCCAGTTGGATTTCGGACGATGGTAGATGGCTTCCAATAACATAAAAGCATTCTCCTCCTTGGCAGCAAAAAAAAGGCACAGCCCCGATATAAAACGCGAGGTTGTACCTTTTTCCGGTAGCATTGCCTTTAATTTTAGCTATACTATAGCATCACTTGGGCAGAAACTCAAGACGGTTTTGGCCCCTCTTGGCCCAATTTTTTGGTGCCGCGATCCAGCAGCATTACGGCTGCCAGTCCACCGTTACGGTTGCCGTACCGCTGGAAGGCGTGGTGAACGTATGGTTGGAGCCGCCTTCCCAGGTGACGGAGCTGCCGTTTTTCTTGAGAAATTTAAATTCGATGGCCGTCCCCGCAGGAACGCTGACATCGTAATACCAAGTCGGGTAAGTATGCGCCACCTTGTTGAACAGCGGACCGATCGCTTTGGCCGGTTCCCAGTTGCCGAGCTCGCTCACGCTGCCCATCAGATACACGTTTTCCCCTAACGCCGTCGAGGCATTGTTCACCACGAAGCGAACGCTCACCTGCTCTTTGGTCAGGAGGTTGAAGTTGCCGTAAACGTTGCTGTCCGCTGCGCCGGCCGTTCTTGCCTTTACGCCGTATTTGCCTGCTGCGGCCGTCGGCACGATCACTTTAATCTGAGTATCCTCCCAAGATACGATATTGGAGCCGGTAACGGCCGTCGTGCCGAAATAGACCGTGCCCTTCGTCGAGCCGAAGCCTCTGCCGTCGATGGTGACGGTATTGCCGGCTTTGGCCATCATCGGGCCGACATGGCCGATCACCGGAGCCGTTTGCGCAGCCGTATACTGCCAGACGGAAACGCCGCCGGCGGCCAGCGTGAACGCGGATGCGGCGCCGCCGCTGCCTACCGTCAGGCTGCCTCCGTTGAGCAGTCCTCCGAGCGAATCGGCATAGGTGCCCGCCGGCAGGGAAGTAGCGAGCCCGCTGATCGAGGCGGGGGAGGTCAGGCTGCGGTTTATGGCGACGACCGCCACACTGCTGCCGAATTTGCGCTCGTAGATGTAGACGTCGTTGTTGATCCACCGCTGCTGCGTAGTCCCGTAAGCGATCGCCGGGTTCGATTTGCGGAGCGGGGCCAGCTTCTTGATGACGTTATACGCGGTGGTCGTTGTTGAAAACGATGTCATTTTCGCCCGGTTGTTCGGATCACCGTTCCCGGTCATATATTGCTCGGTTCCGTAATAAATGGCCGGCGCCCCGCGGGAAGTCAGCGTAAAGGCAAGCGCCTGCTCCAGCTTCCGGTTGTTTGCGCCCGGCATCTGAAAACGGTCCATATCATGGTTATCGATAAAAGTCACCTGATCGCTCACTTGAGCATAATCTGCAGCCGTCCCGGAAATCATGCTGTCCAGACCAAGCATGGAATCCGTATTGTCGCGGAACACTTGCCGCACTTTTTGCCCGAACCGGAAGTCGAGCAGGCTCATGCCGCTTTCGTTGGCAAAATGGTGGTTGGCCGGGTCGACCTCGTTCGTGCCCAGAAACCATTCGCCGAACGTGAACACAGGCTTGGTATTGTAGATGGAAGCCATCCAATTTTTTTGCCAGCCGAAAGGCATATGCTTGACGGCGTCCACGCGAATGCCGTCAATGCCGAGATCCAGCCAGGTTCGGATTGCTTCTTTAAAATACGTATCGATGAAGCTGTTATTGTGGTTCAGATCCGCAAGGTCGTACAGGTTTTTGTAAATCCCGTTTTCCAGCGTCGAAAAATCCGTTCCGCCGTTATGGTGGAAATAACGGCTCGTATCTCCGGTATAGCCTCCGACCAAAGCGCCGTTGTTATAAAGCTTGCCGTTTTCCGCGAAAGCGGTGTTCGTCTCCATGGCCGGGGACGTATGGTTTGGCGCAAAATCGATAATGACTTTGATGTTTTTGGCGTGAGCGGCGTTAATCAGATTTTTAAAGTCGGTCATGCTGCCGAAGGCGGGATTCGTTTTTTTGAAGTCGCGCGCCCAGTAGCCGTGATAGGCGGTCGTATTCGCGCCGGGATAGTTGATGACGGAATAAATATTTTCGACGGGCTGGGAAATCCAAATCGCGGTAATGCCCATACCGGTCAAGTAGCCGTCATTGATTTTATTGACGATGCCCTGCCAGTCGCCGCCGCAATACAGCTTCAGGTTGCTGCTGCAGGTGCTGTCGAACGCGTTCCCCGTCGGATTGTTGCTTGGATTTCCATCGGAAAACCGGTCGGTCACGATCTGGTAAATGACGTCCGTCGAAAAGTTTTGTTTGTTGGATACGGACGTATCTGGAGAGGCCGACGCCGCCGGTGAAAGCGGGGGCAGGGCTGTGGTCAGCGACATTGCGAGAACGGCTGCAAGAAGTTTCGGCAATGTTTTCAATATCATGTCCTCCTGATTCCTGAGTTTTTTGGAATGAAACGCTTACATTTCTAGTATTTGAGCACGGCTTTCCGTTGGATCACCCCCTTACAAGCGAACAACCCCGGCGTCTCCTAAGAGATACCGGGGTTGTTTTTCAAACCGATGACGGTCTAAAAAATGCATGGCCCTTATGTTGATCTTCTACAAGGCTTATTGTAAAATCCGTTGCATCATTTTGTCAATAAAGAGATTTTTTCTCTGGAATGTCCTGGGTTGCGCGCAGCAAGAGCCTTTAAGGTTTCGTCTTGCGCCAGTACACGCCGGTCGTATCAATCGGAATGATCGGCTCCTCGATGTTGTGCGCCTTCCGGTAATCGTGAACCGCAGCCGAGCAATAGCCGATTGAATAATCGTCGATAATGACATAGCCGCCGACAGATACTTTGGGGTACAGGTTCGTCAAACTATCCATTGTCGAGGAATACATGTCGCCGTCCAGCCGGGCAATGGCGATTTTCTCGATCGGCGCCGTCGGCAGCGTGTCTTCGAACCAGCCCTTCAGGAAGCGCACCTGATCATCCAGCAGATCGTACCGCTGAAAGTTTTTGATCACTTCGGATAACGAGACTTTCAGAAATTCCTGTTCGTGAAAGATCGCTCCCTTATCCACGGGATAACGGGCTTCGTCCGGAGCGGGCAAGCCTTCGAACGAATCGGCTACCCAGACGCGCCGGTCCTTCACGCCGTGCGCTTTCAGGAAGCCTCTCATAAAGATGCACGCACCGCCACGCCATACCCCCGTCTCGATAAAATCGCCTTCGATGTTGTCCGCAAGCACGGAATCCATATGCCGATGCAAGCTGTCCATGCGCAGCCTGCCGATCATACTGTGCGCGATCATCGGCCAATCCAAGCCTTGCCTGCGGTTCTCGACGGTAGCGCCGGGTTCGTGCTCCAGCCATATTTCGTATAAAATCGTTTTCTTCAGCAACTCGAGATACAACTCTTTCGCCGTATCGCTCGGCATGCTCCCACTTCCTCTCGGTGTCGTTCCACTAAACCTAATATATTCGGTTTCACCGGCAAGGTGTGAGCGTTTGTCCCGCGCCATTGCGTTCCGGCGCTGCACGGCGGGTGGGGGAGGCCGGCATAGCCGAAAATGTATTGACAAAACAGCTAATATCAGGTAATTTCATTCATGACAATGATAATCATTATCATCGTTTGGGCAAATCATCTATTATAACTCATTGGGGGAGAGCGTCGTTGTTGAAACAGGTTCGTTTTAGAATGTCTGCTATTTTTCTGCTTTGTATGATGGTTGTCCTTGCGGGCTGCGGAACGAAAGCGCCGGACACGGGCGGGAGCGCAGCTAACGGTTCCGACGGCAAAGGAGCGGCTTCGCCGGGTTCCGCATCCGCACCTGCGGCCAAAGCGGACGAGGTACGGAAGATCAAACACATCATGGGCGAGACGGAAATCAAGGGAACGCCGAAGCGCGTGGTCGTCTTGACGAACGAGGGGACGGAAGCCGTGCTCGCGCTGGGCATCAAGCCGGTCGGAGCCATCCAATCGTGGGAGGGCGAGCCTTGGCACGATCACATCAAAGCGGAGATGGACGGCGTCGCGGTGCTCGGGTATGAGGATCAGCCGAATCTCGAAGCGATCGCCCAGCTCAACCCCGATCTTATTCTTGGCAATAAAACGCGGCACGAGAAGATTTACGAGCAGCTGTCGAAGATTGCGCCGACCGTATTCTCGGAGGATTTGACCGGCAGATGGAAAATAAACTTTAATTTTTACGCCGATGTGTTGAACAAGAAAGCCGAAGGCGAAAAAGTAATGAAGGAGTTCGATCAGCGCGTAGCCGATGCCAAAGCCAAGCTCGGACCGAAATTGGCGAGCAAAGTGTCCATCGTCAAATTTTCGTTCAAAGGCACGCAACTCTACAAAAAGGACACGTTCAGCGGCGTGCTGCTGGAGCAGCTCGGGTTCGCCCGTCCGGCGTCCCAGGACAAGCCGGAGTTTGCCGAGATGATCTCGCAGGAAAAAATGGATCTCATGGACGGCGACATTTTGTTCTATTGGGTGTCCGAATCCAAAGGGAAGAACGATGTCTCAAACAAAGCGAAAGAATGGTTCGACAGTCCGGTATTCAAAAACTTAAACGTCGCCAAAAATAATAAGGTGTTCAAGGTGAATGAAACGATCTGGAACACGGCGGGCGGCATTAAAGCGGCCAATCTGCTGCTTGACGACATCCTGAAGCGTTTTGAAGTGAACTAGTGAAATCGTATTCCGCTCGGGCGCAAAAAAGTCGGAGTTCCTGTTTCAGAGGGAACGTCCGGCTTTTTTGTCGTTGGAGGAGGTTCTTGCAAGGAGG
This sequence comes from Paenibacillus ehimensis NBRC 15659, assembly GCF_004000785.1. Classification (GTDB taxonomy): domain Bacteria; phylum Bacillota; class Bacilli; order Paenibacillales; family NBRC-103111; genus Paenibacillus_G; species Paenibacillus_G ehimensis. The sequence continues at coordinate 21,869 of NZ_BILX01000024.1, forward strand.
CTCCCAGGGTGATTGACAAAGTCGAGAAGGACGTATATCATTTTTGTTAAGTGATCACTTAATGAGTATAGATTCCATAGCGCAAAAGGATGAGTTTCGATGAAAGCAAGAACCAGCCGTCAGCAGCAGGCGTTGGAAACGAAAAGCAAGCTGATCGATGCCGCCCTCCGAACGTTTTCCCGCAAAGGCTTTAGCGAAAGCACGACCAAGGACATTGCCAAGGAAGCCGGGGTTACGGATGGCTTGATCTATCACTATTTTCAGTCCAAGGAAGATTTGCTTTGGGCCATATTGGACAAATATACGCTCCTGCATTCGATCCGGCAAGCGCTGGCGGCCCTGGACAAGCAAGCGCCGCTAGAGCACAATTTGACGGCCTATTTTCAAGCCTTGTTCCGCAATCTGCGCGAGCAGCAGGATTTGATCGTGATGTGCTTCGGCGAGGCTCAGCGTAATCCGGAGATTCGTGCCAGGCTACAGGAAATTATACGCACCGGCGTCGAGCTGCTGGGCGAGTTTGTTGCGCCGCTGGTTCGTTTGGACCCGCAGGAGCTGCTGGTCGCAATCCGCAATGTGCAAACGTCGATGGTTTTTTATTTCTTAATGACCGCCCGGTTCGCCGACGATGACAAGCAGAGTATGGAGTATATCCGCACCTCGGTCAAGCAGTTTTTGAAAATCGTCACATAAATTTTTTTAGCAATTTCATTTATTAATTACTTAATAAACGAAAATGGAGGCGGGCTTGCTATGAATCATACGAATTCGGTCTTTAATCGGCAGCGGAAAATAATCGATGTGGACGTCGCGGTTGTCGGCGCCGGTCCCGGGGGCTGCATGCTTAGTTATTTGCTTGCGCGGAGCGGAGTAAGAACGGCGCTGCTGGAGCGGCATCACCGTCTGGATCGCGAATTCCGGGGATATTTTTTTCAACCGTCCGTCGTCAAGCTGTTCGATCAGATCGGTCTGCTCGAAGACATCTTACATATTCCGCATCAGCATGTGTCCAAATTTACGTTCGTCGACCACGGCAAGACGCTGTTCGAGGTTCGGTTCGACGAGCTGGAGCGGCCCTACAATTATGGTCTGAACCTACCGCAGCCTCCGCTGCTGGAGTTTTTTATCGGGCAGGCTGCCCGCTATCCTAACTTTACGTACTTCGGAGGAACGGCGGTGACGGACCTGATCGAAGAAGAAGGCGCGGTGCACGGCTTGATCGCCAGAAATCACGAGGGCGACGAGCTGGAAATGCGCTGCCGGCTTCTCGCCGGGGCCGACGGTCGACATTCCACGATTCGCAAGCTGGCGGGCCTGAGCCAGACGATAGGGGAGTTCGAGTTCGACTTCGTGTGGTTCGATATGCCTCAAGTTCCGGGCAAGGATTACCCGCTGCAAATTCAAATCGAAGACGAAGGCATGCTGATCTATATTCCAAAAGGCGAGGATCAAGTACAGGTCGGCTGGGTGATTCCGAAAAAGACGTATCCAGAGCTGGTGAAAAAAGGAATTGAGGATTTCGTCCGTACCTTAATTGCCGTCAAGCCGGATCTCCAGAAGGTGCTGCCTCATCATCTCAGGAGCTTCAAGCAATGTTCGGTACTGGACATTCAAGTTGGCATGACCGATACATGGGTGAAGGACGGCTTGCTTCTGCTCGGAGATGCGGCGCATATCGCTTCGCCGTTTTCCGGGCAGGGCAACAGCCTGGCCATTCAGGATGCGGTCATCGCGCACGATACGGTGATGAAGGCGTTGGAAGCCGAGGACAGAGGCATTGTGCCCGCCGGGCTTCTGAAAAGGTACGAGCTTTACCGCAAACCGGCGGTGGCCGAAATTCAGAGCATGCAGGCGATGCAGGCCCGTTTGATCGCCATGAAGGCCCCGGTGCTGCTCAGACTACGGCGCATGCTCGCGCCGTTGATACGCCGGACACCGCTTTTTCACCAGATGAGGAATAAGATTGCAATGGGCGTTCAGCAGGTAGACGTGAACACCACGTATTTTACGAGGTAAATTCATTGATACCGGGCCTGAACCTCCGTTTCGGGAATTCGGCGCCAGAAGCCAACACGTTCTTACGACGCGAATCCCAAGCGATAATGTTAAGTTGCCGCAGATCTATGCGATGGATTGCTCATTCGACAACCGCGTTTGCAAAATGCGAGTGTTCGTATGCGTAATAGCCGTCTGTGCGTCCTTGAAAGTAGTGTCCTTGGATGTGGGCTGGGCTCCAATGCTCTTGAAGACGCAAGCGGATGTCCAGCAGTTCGTCCGGGAGAGTGGACGGATCAAGACCCGTTAGCATAGGCTCGCCTGCACTTCGCAGCATCTCCTGCATCAGCTTTACGCGCTTGGCCGTCCGTTCGGTGTCGAAGGCGTCCGTATCCCAGTAATCGAATGTAACCGAGCTGCCCGCCGGGCAGAGGTTGGCGATCGAATGCAGCGAGGAGAATACCGCTTCCCGGGGCAAGTAATGGATGACACCCAGCCAACTAAAGAAACTTAATGACTTCGCATCGAACGACGATCTGGCTAGCGCCGTCTCCAAATTCTCCTTCGTAAAATCCAACGGCACAAAGTGGAGGTTGGACGGAAGCTCCCATCCCAATTCCGTAAGCCTGCGGCGTTTAAAGGCTTGCGTAGCAGGATGGTCGATTTCGAACACTTGGATATCCTTTAACGTCTCCGGATGCCTGAACGCAAACGTATCCATTCCGGCTCCGAGAATCAAATACTGCTTAGTCCCTTGCCTGATAGCGCTCTCAAGACGATCCTCCGCATACCGTGCCCGGCTGAGAAAGAGAGAGGTCGGAAAGTAGCTTTGCAGCATGCATGCCACCATCGCTGTCCGGTCTTCGCAAGCGGCAGCGCGTTCAGGATCGACGAGCTGAAGCGTCGTTACCATAGTCTGTTCGAATGCGGTGCGTTCCTCTTCCTTCAGCAAATGATGGGCCAGAAAATCATTGAAAATTTTTGGCGTTTCGTGAACGGCATGATAGCCCCGCAGGTATGCGCTCATCAGGGCGGAGCGTTTGATTTTTGAATCTTCCATTGTCATCCTCCTTTACTAACGACTTGATAGAAATGGGATTATTAAACAATTATAAACCATTTTCAGCAGTAGGGACATATTTTTTTGACAATTGGGATCCCTTTCCTTTAAAGTAGGTAGTATACTAACTACTACGAATGGAGGGGTTCTGTGGAAGACGTGTTTAAGGAACTGCAAAAGCTCGGCTTTTCGCTTTACGAGTGCAAGGCTTACGTCGGCTTGCTGAAATCGCACCCTGTCACCGGCTACGAAATAAGCAAGCGCTCGGGCGTGCCCCGGTCGATGATTTACGAGGTGCTCGGGAAGCTGATGGACAAAGGCGCGGTTCATCTTGTCCCATCCGAGCCGGTAAAATATGCCCCGGTGCCGGCAGACGAATGGATCGGCCGGTTGAGGAAGCAATTCGACCAGTCCTTTGCGTATTTGGAGAAATCGTTGACGGTGCTGCAGCAGGAACGGGAAATGGATGTCATCTGGCATATCCGCAGCGACGAATCGGTCATGAACGAAATCGCGGATCTGATCGGCAGAGCCGAGAAGGAGCTGTGGCTTTCGGTCTGGGAGCCGCAGGTTCCCGAGGTTAAGGCGTCGGTGGAGCGCCATCTCCGGGAGGGCGTTCCTGTGTTTTCCGTTCTGTTCGGAGCGCCGGAGACGCAGATCGGGACGACGTTTCACCATGACTACATGACGCCGGAGGTGGTGAAAGATCGGACCGGAGGGTATTTGACGATTGCCGCCCGGGACGGTCAAGAGGTGCTGATCGCCAACTTTTCGGGCGAATCTACCACTTGGGCGGTCAAGACGCACGACCCGGCCCTCGTGCTGGTAGCGACGGAATATGTCCGGCACGACATCATGATCGAAGAAATCACTTCCCAATTCGGTCCGGAAAGGCTGGATGCGCTGTGGCGGAATAACCCGGCCTTGACGCATGTCGTGACCGGAAAGCGGTTCGAGACCCGGGAGGAATCATGAGCGAGAAACAAATGCATGCGGTTTACCCGGGAAGCACCGGAAACGAAGAAGGCTTTATTCAAGGCGTGAAGGACTGTTTGCCTACGGTGCTGGGCTATTTGAGCATCGGCTTCGCGGCCGGCGTCGTCGAGAAAACGGCAGGGATGTCCCTTGCCGAAATTGTGCTGATGTCCTTGCTGCTGTATGCCGGTTCGGCGCAGTTCATCGCTGCCGGCATGATGGCGGCGGGCAGCCCCGCCACGGCTATCATTTTTACCGTATTTTTCGTCAACCTGCGCCATCTCCTTATGAGCGCAGCGCTGGCGCCTTATTTCCGGCATTTGCCGGCATGGAGAAATGCAGGGATCGGCTCGCTGTTAACCGACGAGACGTTCGGCGTAGCCGCTTCCCGCTTGACGGGCAAGTCCAAGGGCAGCGAGAAGTGGATGTTCGGTTTAAATGTGACCGCCTACCTCAACTGGCTTGTCGCCAATGTAGCCGGGGGCATTTTCGGTCAATGGATTCCCGACCCGGAAAAATTCGGGCTGGACTATGCGCTGCCGGCCATGTTCATCGGGCTGTTCATGCTTCAACTGATGGAGCGGTCGAAGCCCGGCGTAGATCTCCTCGTTGCATTTAGCGCCGTGGTGACGGCCATTGCCGGAAGTGTTTTCATATCCGAAAGCGCAGGCGTGCTGATTGCGATCTTGTTCGCCGCAAGTATAGGAGTGTGGATTGAAAAATGGAAATAAGGCCGAGCTTTCTATGGATGCTTCTTGGGGCGTCGCTCGTGACGCTGCTTCCACGAGTTTTGCCGCTTATCGTACTGAGCCGCATCCGGTTGCCGGATTGGGGACTTCGCTGGCTGGGTCATATCCCGATTGCCGTGATGTCCGCTTTGCTGGCGCAAGAGCTTCTCGTTTCGAAAGGCGCCTTCTCGCCGCAGCCCGTCGCTCTGCTGTCCGCCGTTCCTGCTTTTGCCGTAGCTTATTTCACAAGGAGCTTGTTGGGCACGGTTGTGACGGGCATTGCGGCGACGATGCTGTTCCGTTATCTTTCATCGCTGCTTGGCTTATCATGAAACGGGCATCATAAGGGGACAGGGGGTTCCGCGTATGATTCTTGTCGTTCCTGCACGACGAGAAAGCGGGACGGACCTGTCCTCTGTTTCTGAGATGAGACGAAGGGGATGGCTAACTCAGAAATGCTCGTGGATATACCCCCTTGCGACTAAATACTCTACGACCTTGGTTGCGCTAGCGTCTTCGGTTTCCCGTTCCGTATCGACGACAAGCTCGGGCTGCTCCGGCTCTTCATAAGGATCGGAAATCCCCGTGAAATGAGCAATTTCCCCGTTTATCGCCTTCCGGTAAAGTCCTTTGCCGTCCCTGCGGATGCATTCCTCCAGTGAACATTTCACGTAGACTTCTATAAAAGGAGCGATTTCCCGGCGCACATAGTCTCTCATGGACCGGTGGGGGGATATGAAAGAGGCCAGTACAATAACCCGGTTGCGGGTGAGCAGCTTGGCCACGTAGGTAACCCTTTCGATATTTCGGAAACGGTCTTCGCGCGAGAAGCCAAGATCGGCGCAAAGCTGCTGCCTTACCACGTCGCCGTCCAACCGCTCGACGGGGATTCCGGCGGATGCGAGCTTCTCTTCGACCAGCCGGCAGACCGTTGTTTTTCCGGCGCCGGACAGACCGGTGAACCAAACCGTGGCTCCGCCAGACATATGCATCTCTCCTTCTTTTTCATATTTGACGGTCATAGACATATAAGAAAGAAGCTTGAAGATGTCACCTATGATTAACGAACCGAATCGGGATGTGGATACCATTTTTGAACGAAGGAGGGAAATTGGAATGGATATCATCATCTCGGCTGTCGCTAACCGTACGGGCTCGACTTTAGTTCAGCGCATCTTCAATGCCCGCCGGAAAACGCTGATTTGGGGAGAGCATGGGGGAATCGTAACCGATTTCGTCAGAATCGGCGAGATGGCGGGATACTTCTCGATCCAAGGCAGGGGAGAGAAGGAAGCTTACTTCAAGAGCGGCGAGGATCCGAACACTTGGATCGCCAATATGTCGCCCGATTTGGAGCGAATCAGGGAAGGGGTCGTGCAAGCTGTCAAGGCATGCTTCAACGCCATGTATGCGGAGCACCGGGACAATCACGATCGAATCGGCTTTAAGGAAGTCCGTTACGGGAAGCCGGAAATCGAGCTGCTGAAAGCATGCTACCCTGATGCCGTGATCGTACTGTTGGTCCGTCATCCCGTTGACGTATGGAAAAGCGAAACATCTTACTGGTCGGGGGATGCAGGCTTGTTCTCCCGAATCTGGAACGAGCGGGCGATGCAGTATGCGGAGCTTCGCGATCCGGACCGGAGCATTCACCTGCTGCGGTACGAAGAGCTTGTCGAACGGGATGAAGCCACGCTCGGTCTGTTGGCGGAGCTGGCCGGCATTTCGCGCGACGAGATCGACAGCGTGCTAAACGTGAATTTGAACAGCACCCGTACCGAACGGCATGCCAGCGATATCGAGCAGATCCGGGCGATTTGTCGGGAAGGGATGGAGCGGCTTCGTTATGCGGATTAAATGGTGCAGCCAAGAGTCTTTTCGTTGAAAGGCTTCCGACTTTTGCCCGTGAACGAGCTTCGCTCACGTCAAGCTTGAGGCTTCCGCAAGGTGGTCATTGAGAAGCCGCAGCCCTGCAGTAGCGTATCGATAAACCGGTTTAAAGCGGGATTGCCCGTATCCGCAACGCGGGATGGAAGGACCACGTTGCCGTAAATTTGCAGCAATTGGTCGGTTAAGTATTTGTTGACCCAGCCCAGGACAAGGTCCGCTGCGATGCGGCTCGTCGGATTGTCGATGTCGGCGAAGGCCGAGCAAAATTCCTCTCCCCAGAACCGGCTGTTAAGAATGTTGCTGATGTTGAGAAGGGGACGGATCGGAAAAGGGAACGCTTGAACGATTTCGAAGTGCTTGGAGAACCGGTCAAGGATATCTTCCAGTGTTTCGACGCCGACATGTCCTTCCATGTACACGTATTTGCGTACGGTATCGTCAGGGTTTTTGGGGTTGCAGTTCAGATAGTCGATAAACCCCGACTCAATGCCGTGAAAACCGTATCCGCCGGGCTTCGTAATGCGGCTTATTTCCGCAATCATTGGATCCTTGCTCCGGAATTCGACATGACCGAAGAAATCCATCGTATAAATGAAATCGAACTCGTTGTCGGCATAAGGCAGCCCTTGCACGACATCGTACGTCAAAGCATGGTCGAAGCCGTTCTGCTTGGCGATCTCAATGCAGCTCGAGCTCATATCGACGCCGTACAACTCAATTTCCGGAAAAAAAATGCTTTAATCTCGCTCCAAAGGTTCCGGAGCCGCATCCGACTTCGAGTACCTTGGCCGACCGGTTTCCGGTATCGGTCAAATAGCGGCGAAGCGCTTCATGCAGGTAATGCGCTTTTTGGTAGACAAGCGTATTCCGCGTTACCCGCCCCTCGTTTGCTACGACACCTGCCACGTTGCTGTATGCGTATCGTTCCTGGTAATAAGCGGCAGGGTCGATGTCGAAAAGGGCGTAGGTAATATCGTCCTTCGTAAAAGGGGATTTTTCGTTCAACGTTCATTCCTCCTCGGATCGTGCGCAACCCGCGCAGCTGCATAAACCACTATATTCCGCGACCTCACGCGGCGAAACCTCGATGATTCACTTCCTGCGGAAATTTCCCGCTGCGGGACGACCTGGCTGGCTTGGGTAATTTGACAATTGACCGGTAAACCGTGTACATTAATATTGAAGTAAACTTAATAGTTAAGGAGCTTAAAATGAGTGAAGAGCTGATCCGTTACGTAAAAGAGATTAACCAAGCCGAATACGACACCAATGTGATGCTAACGCTGGAATATGCTGCGCTGGTCGATGAGACGATTACAGATAAGCAGCTTATTGTGCTCGGTATGATCCATCAGCACGGCCGGCTCAACACGGGCGAGATTGCCGATAAAATGGGGATTACTCCGAGCGCCGTCAGCCAATTTCTCGGCAAGCTGGAGAAAGCGGGGTACATTAAACGGTCGATCAATCCTGGCAACCGCAGGGAAATTATCGTCGAGCTGGATCAGAAGGGCACCGAGTATATGGCCCGAAACGAGCAGATCGAACGTTCCATTATTGAACGCTACTATTCGAAGCTGGGTATGGACGATATTTTGACGCTGCGAAAAATTGTCTTGAAGCTGAAAGCCATTGTTGAAGAGGAACAGGCGAAAGGAAACTAATTTTTTTGGATTACTATTAAGTTTACTTAAATATTAATTTGTATTAATTGTCGATAACGCAATTCCTTGCAATCGACTCCGAGGGGGGAGATAAATGGTTATGCCCGTGAATCCTACGACGAAATTTGAGCAAGCTGTCGACCGTATCGTTCAGCCTTATCTCGTTAAAAGGAAGCATGCGTTGCTGTCGGTCGGCATTTTGCGCGGAGGGGAGCGGTTTGTGTTCGGCTTCGGGGATTTGCGGCCGTTCGGAGCGGCATCCTACGAAAACCTTATGTACGAGATCGGTTCGATCACCAAAGTATTTACCACCTCGCTGCTCGCGCTGCTGATCGCCCAAGGCGCGCTCCGGCCGGATGATTCGCTTGGGAAGTTCGAGCCATCGCTCCCCGGCCGTCATCCGGTGACGCTTGCCCATCTGGCCACGCATACGTCGGGACTGCCGGGCTTTCCGGTGTTCAAAGCATGGCGCAACCGTTTCGACAAAACGCAGCATCGCGATCCTTACTGCCACTTTACGCCGCAGGAAGCCATTTCCTATTTGCGAAATATTTCTCGGGCAAGGTGGGGCGCAAATTTCGTTATTCCAATGAGGGAACGGGGATACTCGGCGAGCTTCTGGCGAGATGGCTTGGAACGGATTACGAGACGGCGATCATCGAACGCCTATGTTTGCCCCTAAATTTACCGGACACCGGCATCTCGCTGACCTTGGAGCAGCAGGCGAGAATGGTTCCGGGCTACGCGGGGAAAGACGTGCAGCGGCCCGAAACGCTGCTGCGCGACTATGCCGGAGCCGGAGCGCTTCGCTCCACGCTCGGCGATCAGCTGACGTTCCTGGCCGCCCATTTGTGCGACCACCCCAACGAAGAGCTGTGTCATGACCTGCTGATCAGCCAACAAACCTACGCGCGTCACAGCAAGACGGTTGGCGTCGGACTGGGATGGATCATCGACGAGCGCGGCAAGTTCGCCTGGCATAACGGATCGACGCATGGATTTTCCAGTTTTATGGGGTTTTATCAGGACCGGTCGTCCGGCATCGTTGTGCTCTCGAATTACCGGTCCGGTCTCTTGAGCGATTCCGTCGACCGGATCGGCCTCGACCTGCTCGATCTGTTGAAAAAACCGTAAGGATTGACGCAAAGAGGCCGCTGCGAGTGCGAGGCTCCTTCAACCCGTCCACCGGTCCGCAGCCTCGTCGATATTCAGTCCGAGCGACTGGAGCTTTAAGACAGCGATTTCCTCGTCAAGAGCGTAAGGCGCCTTCATGACTTCATTACCCAGCCGGTCGTAATGCCCGTTCATGTAGTGGAGCGACAAAGCCAGCAGGGCCAAGCGCATATCGGTCGTTTCGGTGCAATCATCGTCTACGGATGTTTCGTTCGCGGGCGGTCTTGCGTCATACAAATAAATTTTCCGCCCGTCGATAAGCTCGTACCGCTCAAGATTTTTCCGGACAGTGCCGCGGGATACGGCGATATCTGCAAGCTCGTTCGTATTGATCTCGCCACCGGGAAGTCCTGTCTGGCAGAGTAAGACGCCGTCTTTCATCAAAAAGCAATGCTTCCCGCCGATCGTATCCGGAGCTCCGGTTGCGCTGATCAGCAGGTCTCCGATTAAGGCCGCTTCCTGCAAGCGCATGACCTGGCAGCCGTCCATAAAGGCCTCGACCGCTTTCGGGGGATCGAGTTCCGCGACCACGACATGGGCGCCGAGGGCTCTGGCCTGCATGGCGATCGCTTTGCCGCGCAAGCCGTAGCCTGCGACCACGACCGTTTTGCCTGCTGCGTCGAAGGCCGCGGCCTGCAACAGGTCATCCCATACGGACGGTACGGTTCCGAACCGTCGGGCCAACGCATCCATGCCGGGGGCATCGTCTATAACGATCATCGGAAACGGAAGCCGTTGTTCCTTTTCAAGTTTCATCAGGCGCGGCAAGCCGGCTCTCGTCCGTGCCGCCCCGCCGCGAATGCCCGCCAGCAAGTCCGGGCGTTCCGCTTGCAGCATGGCGACCAGTTCTCCGCTGTCATCGACAATGAGATGAGGTCCTGTCTCCATGGCGCGGATAAGCCGTTCCTTCACGGTTTCCGGCTCCGTACCGAAATCGGTGATCACGGTGATCCCGTCGGCTGCCAAGGCGGCGCATATCCCGCTATTGTTCGGATGGGGGCCGCCGCCGGCTAGGACCAGCTCCGCTCCCCCGGCTTGGAGCGCCTTCCCAAGACAGGCCGTCGGCGCTTCCGGAGGAAGGGCAAGGACGATCTTCAGTCCCTTGAACGGCTGCTCGAGCGCGAACCGTTCCCGGAGGCGGTTCATAACAGGCATTTGCGAGCTTGCCCGGCTGATCCTACGCCGTCCTTCCTGGGCTAAAGCGCTATCGTTGATCCAAGTGCGGACTATAGCTTGCATCGTTGGTCATTCTTCCTTTCCGCGGTAATATGAGAAATACGCAAATGGGCAGAAGCAAAAGTGCGCCGATCCGATAGGGACGGGGATTCGAGCCGGCAGAGAAGCGGCAAGACATCCATCGTCAGCCCTCCTCCTTACGGCAAACATACACGAACGCCGGAGGAACATTGAAGGGAACGAAATGAATCCGCTCCATTGCAAATTGCCGGCTGAGCCGCTTGCGCATCTGCTGCGAATATTGAAAAGCGACGAACCGTCCGCCCGGTCTGAGGGAGGCCGCAATTTCGCTTAGGAGCCGGTCGCGCAAGCTTGGCGGGAAATTGAAATAAGGAAGTCCGCTGATAACGCAGTCGAGCGAATCGATTCCTTCCGTCCGCAAAACGGCCTGTAACCGGCCGGCATCTTCGTAACAGTCGCAGTCGGCAAATCTCTCCTGCAGCCGTCCGCGCAGCTCCGTATCTTTTTCGAACAAAAGAACGCGGGTATCGTCCTTCTTGGCCCTCTGAATGTATTTCGTAATCGCGCCTGTACCGGCTCCGAGCTCCGCAACACCGTTCACTTTCTCCCAGTTCACCGAGTCGACCATCTTTTTCGCCAAAAACGCGGAGCTTGGCGTGACGCTGCCGATTTGTTGAGGCGCGCGCGAAAATTTATACAAAAACAGCAGCTTTTCCTGAAGCGTGCCCATGCCGATGTCTCCCTTCGCCATCTGCTTTCTTCATCGTATCGAATAAATCTTCAGAACGAGTGCAGAAATTTCTGAAGGAATTCTGAAGAATTTATAAAGCGGGATTAATCCAAATTATTCGGCGTGTGGGTTTGCGGCAACATTTTTGTTAAAATGGTACATGTTCCGCACTTTACCGAACTTATGCTGAAAGAAGGGGATCGAGATGGCATCACGGACTGTTTTGCCGGCGCCGGATGATTTAAAGCGGCGCTTGCTGACTCTTGCGGCGTTGAACGTAATCTTATGTCCGGAAGAATGGCTCCGGTATCATACGTTTATTCCGAATTGGGCGCCAAACGTCTCGCTTGCGAAAATCGACAACGGCGCCGGAGACCACTTGTACGTTTTATTTGCGCCGGAGGGTGTCCTAATAAAAGGGTTCGATCACGAATCCGAGCTAAGCCCGCACGCCGGAGACGAGTATGCGGTATGGCCGGGAATCTACGACGGAGCGCCGGAAGCTTTGCTGGCTTTCCTTGAGGATGAAGCGCTGGAGAAAGAAGACGTAACCTTCTGCATATGGCGCGAAACCGGCGACTCGCGGTGGAGATCGGGGGAGGTACGGATACCGGAAGGCGCAGACGACGGCTCGGATTTTTTGCTTGGAACGATCTGCGAAACACCGGAGGACTATGCGGACTGGGCGGAAGGCTACTTCGACAGGCCGGTTCCGGCCGAGCCCGTCAAAGCTTTGTATGCGGCCCCCGCGATCCGCGTCGAGGCGATCCGTTCCCTGAATCCGGAACGAAACGTGGAGGAGGCTCTTCGGGAGCTTGATGCTTTAGGAATTACGGTGACGGACCGGGAGAGGTTATGTTGAGGATCGAATCGCTTGGCGCAGACCCCGTAGAACGCTTCGCCTATCGGACCGCGACCGGCTCGGGCGGTATTGCGGAAGTACAGCTGCCGGTGTACGTGGGGCAGATGACCTCTTTGCCGTCGTCGGTCGACGCGCTCATCGTGACCTCCGATTTGCAGGGCATGATGCGAACCGCGGACGGGAAGGACGTCATGCTCGGCGAAAGGCTCCCCGACGATTTGTCGGTGCTGATCGGGATCGAATGGCCGGATATTGCTCCCGACCGGGTCGGCGTTCTGCTATGCGGCGATCTGTATGGCGATCTCCGGCGGGGAGGCAGCGGCGATCCGACCGGCGTATGGCTTGCATTCGGCGAAACGTTTCGTTGGGTCGTCGGTGTGGCCGGCAATCACGATCTGATGGCCGATGCCGAGAAGCGGGAGCTATCCCGCCGAAGCAACATCTGTCTGATCGACCGGCCGGGAATCGCCGAATTCGGCGGCGCGGCATGGGGCGGTCTCGGAGGCGTGATCGGCAGACCGGACAAGCCGAACCGGATGGCGGAAGCGGACTACCTGCAAGCCTTGCGCAAGCTGCTTCACAAGCAGCCCCATGCGCTGCTGCTTCACCAAAGCCCGGATGTGCCGGAGCGGGGATGCGCAGGAAGCCCCGAGATTCGCGCTGTATTGGAGAGCGGGCCGGAAGCGCTTGTGTTCTGCGGCCACTCTCATTGGAACGATCCGCTCGCTTGCCTGCCCGGCGGAACGCAGGTCTTGAATGTCGATGCCAAGGTGTGCATCTTTACAAGATAGGGCGGAGGCAGACGGAGGAATAGAAAGCGAATATAAGCAAACTGAGACACCGGCCACATCGGGCCGGTGTCCCAGTTCTCCCACCTGCATGGAAACTCCCGGGCGGTCCGGCCCGGTTAAGGCTGTTCCTTTTGCCGCTCCGGATCGAACGCCCGGTAGCTGCCCGCCAGATCCTGCTCCGTCGTCAGCTTGGTCAGCTCTACGGTTTGAATGTTCCCGCCGGGGTCCATCGCTTTTATTTCGACACTGTGATAATTCAGCTTCCGCTCTTGCAGCATACGCAGAATGGCTGCGCTTTTGGCCAAAAACGCTTCCTTCGGCAGCTTCTCGTATCTTGCATCGGACGCGCCGAAATGAATCTCGAAGCGGAGCTTCCCGCTCTCGCTAAACCGCAGCCTCTCCGCTTTGTCCAGTTTGTCGGGAGACAGATAGTAGAAGTTGGCGTTCAGTGCGTCCTTCGTAATCTCCAGCTTGGCTTGCGGCGACGCATGCACGGTGAGCGAAGGCACCGGATCGACCGCTGCGGCGATCACGGTTTTCAAATCGTCGCTGCGTTCCTCGCCAAATTGGTTATCCAGCTTAAATTTGTACTCGTCGGTCACGCTGCCGTCCCGGTAAAAGCCTATGCTCGCCGTCTGCCGCACGCCGTTCATCACAAACTCGAACTTCCCGTAATGCAGCTTATCTTTGAAGCTGAAGAACACTTTCTTGAAGTCGAGCGTCCCTTTTTCATACGTCCGGCTGACGTAATCGTTTGTTCGAAGCAGCGCCTGCATATATCCGACGGGGTTGCCCCAGAAGGAGAAATAACCGGCGCAGGCCGCGAAAAGGATCACCGCTCCAAGTGACATATATCCCGCTTTGGCCGCCATTTTCGCCTGCCTGAGCCCTTGCTTTACCAGCAGCGCCGCCCCGACGCCGACCGCCCCGTTCACAAGAGCGAGCACGGTAAAGAACGGAATATAGCTGGAATTGTGTTCGCTTAACAATCCGCCGAGCAAGCCGAACGGAATCGTTGATGCAACAATCGGCAGCGAACGGGAGTAGTATAAACGGCACACGAACGGGGTGAGGATCAGGAACGGAATCGTCGACAGAAAATGAACCTCCGCACCGCTGATGATGCAGGCCATCAGCATGGCTACAAGCACGCTGGCCAGCTTGATCCTGCGCTGGTATTTGCCGAGCTGCGCGGCCAGCTCCTCAACCTGCCGCTTCTTGTCCGGCTCGGGCCGGTTCTGTTCGTGGCTCTCGTAATCCTTCTTCATCGTTTCGTAGCAGCGGCGGCACTCCTCGCATTCCGCGATATGCCGCTCCACGAGCGCAGCGCTTTCCTCGCTCGCAAGCCCCTCCACATGGAGCGGCATTAAATCCTTTACGAGACTACATGTGTTCATCCTCGCCGTACTCCTTTCTCAGCTTTTCTTTCATCCGGTAAAAATTAACGCGGCAGTACGTTTCGGTCCGGTCGGTCAACTGGGCAATTTCCTTAAAAGAAAGCCCGTGAAGCAGCCGCAGCCCCATGATTTCGCGATGGGGCGGATCGAGCCGGTCCAACCGCTCCAGAATCTGCTCGGCCAGCACCTTGTCGCTAAAATCCGTATGGGCGGCCAGCTCCGAGCCGGGAGAATCGTCCAGCGAAAGCTGAATTTTGTTTTTTCTCAGGCTCCGGTACAGCTGATGCTTGGCGATGCCGAACAGCCACGTTTTGAGCGAAGAACCGCCCTTGAAGCTGTCCATATGCCGGAGCGCTTCGAGGAACGTATTTTGGATGATGTCGTCGACATGGTCGGGGTTCGGGTACCGGGTAACCAGGAAGCGGTACAAATCGTCGTAATAAAGCAGATAGATCTTCGTTATCGGATCATACATTAACGCACCTTCTTGTCGGCTGGGTTTCTAAAAGCGCTCTTTCTTATTAGTGCCGGCAAGCCCCGTTTTCGTTACAGCCGTCCTATCCAAAATTGTAAAAGAGCCCGTACGGTTTGTCAGCCCAATGCCGCGCTTTTCACGATGAACTGGATCGTAAGCCCTGCGGTGTGCTACCATGTCGGTAGAATGGGGTGGACAAGATGGACAAAGTGAAAATTTTAATTATTGAAGACGAAGAAGCGATCGCGGACCTGCTGGCCTACGGCTTGAATAAAGAAGGCTTTCTTACGGCGAGCGCCCATACCGGAGCGGACGGGCTTAAGGCCATCGAGCAATTCCAGCCGGATCTGCTGCTGCTCGATTGGATGCTCCCGGACGTCAGCGGGCTCGATATATGCAAAAAGGTAACGGAAACCCGGAACATTCCGATCATCATGCTGACGGCCAAATCGGACATTACGGACAAAATTGTCGGTTTGGAGTTTGGCGCTGACGATTATATTACCAAGCCGTTTGACCTCCGGGAAGTGATCGCGCGCATCCGGACGATCCTCCGGAGAATGACGCAGGCCCATAAGCCTGCGGAGGAGCAGGCCGACGAGCCGGTCCGCTTCAAAAATATTGAAATCACCGAAAGCGAACGGCTGGTCCGGAAAAATAACGAGATCGTCGAGCTGACGCCCAAGGAATTCGATCTTTTGATGACGCTGTACCGGCACCGGGGCAAAATTTTTACCCGGACGGAGCTGCTGGACTTCGTGTGGGGCTACGAATATGTCGGCGATACGCGAACGGTCGATATTCATATCCAACGGCTGCGCAAAAAGCTGGAGGCGGGCGACGTGATCGTAACCGTGTTTGGCGTAGGGTACAAATTTGACAAACAGGTGGATTGATGGCATGATCCCGACTCCGACCATCAAAGTAAAATTTTTATTGGGTCTCTTTGTTATTTTTACCGCCTCGTTTTTGCTGCTTAACCACTTTATCGTCCAGATTATCGAGACCAGCAACGAGAAAATCATGACCCAGGACTTGATCGGGCTCAAGAAAAACAGCAGCGTCTATGTGAAGCAGGCTTTTATGATCAATCATTTCGGCAACGACGAGATCTATTTCCGGCAAATGGCCAGTGACGTCGTGGAAGAGCTTCGGCAGGTCACTTCCAGCGAGATTAGCGCTTACGGCGTGAACGGAGAGCTGATCTATGCATCGGGGAACTGGAAGGAACCAAGTAAGGCGGGCGACGATCTGAACCATGCCTTGAAGGGCAAAACTTCTTACACGATCAACTACACGGACAGCACGGCCGAAGCTTACTACTCGTACCCGGTCGTCATCGACGGGAAAAAAGTAGGGATTTTGCGCTTTGCCAAAGACTTCTCCTTGCTGTATGAGCAAAGTCGGCATATTTTGGATGTTATTTCGTACGTTACCATCGCCATCTTCGCCGCTGCGTTTATCTTTTCATATATTTTATCGCGAAACATCACAATCCCGATCGTCAAGCTGACCAAAGCTTCCACGGAGGTGGCGAACGGCAATCTGGATATCCGCCTCTCGTTCCGAAGGAAGGACGAGATCGGCCAGTTGGCGGATAACTTTCGTACGATGATCGAGAAGATCAAGGCCCAGATCGGGCGTATCCAAAAGGACCGGGACCGCTTGGAGGAATTGAACCGCCATCGGAAGCAGTTTTTCGACAATGTGACGCATGAACTAAAAACGCCGCTGACGTCCATCCTGGGGTATGCCCAAATGATTAAGGAGAACGGGCAAACCGACGAGGCCTTTTTTGACAAAGGCATGAACCATATCGTCGACGAAAGCAAGCGGCTCCATGATATGGTGGTCAAATTATTGGAGCTTTCCAAGGAAACGTCCGGCCAGGAAGCGTTTGAGCCCGTGTTGGCCGGGCAGTTGTTTCAAGACGTCTGCGAGGGCATGAAATTCAAAGCCGAGCGATACCGGAAAACGATTCGCTGCGAGGCGGAGGAAGGGCTGTGGGTGGAGGGAAGCGAGCCCAAATTAAGGCAGTTGTTCATCAATATTATCGATAATGCGATTAAGTACGGCTTTGCGCATACGGATATTTTGGTGAAGGCGCAGCTTGTCTCCGGCCGCGTGCACATGACGGTTACGAATCAAGGGCAGGACATCCGTCCGGAGGATTTGGCGAAAATTTTCGAGCCGTTCTACCGGGCCGATATGCGGAAGTCCAAAGAGATGGGCAGCTGCGGCTTGGGGCTTAGCATCTGCAAAGCGATTGTCGACGACCATCAGGGGAGTATCGGGATCCGAAGCGCCAATCAGGAAACGCGCGTAGCGATTGAACTCCCTTATACGAAGCCGAAGAGAGGACATGCAGAATGAAACGGATATTCCTGTGGGCGGCGGCGTATGTTCTGCTGGCCGTTATCGTCACCGGCTGTACGGGGGCGCTGAAATCGAAGACCGTTATTATTCCCGACGCGGAGGAAAGCCGCGAGCCGCAGAGCTTGAGCGAGACCTTTGAAGTGAACAAAATTTATAAGCTGCCGGAGAACGAGGATGGCGAGCTGTTCGGCTGGACCGACAAGGAACACGTTCTTGGCTATTTTGGTAAAAGAGGCCAGGAGCAAAGCTTCGAGGAGTTGGACTACGAATTCAAGACACGGCAGCCTTTGCCGGATATCCATGGATTCGTGCACGGCGTCAAAGTATCTGCGGACGGAGCGTATGCTTCGTTTTCCGTTCAGACCGGCGGCAAAGAGAAATTAATGCTGCTTCGTTTGGCGGATCAAAAGCAAACCGTTCTGCGGGAGTGGGCCAACAAAGAGAGAGTTGTCGTGACGGGACAGATGTCGTGGTCGAATAACGGGCGTTATGTCTCCTTTGTGCAAGAGAACGGGAATCAGGAGGCTGTCATTGCCGTTTATGACGTGACGCGCCAGGAGACGAAGGAATTCAAGTTCACCGGGAAAACAACGGAGAACGATCACATTTACTCCGTCCAGGTTTCGGATGACGGGGCAAGCGCGTTAATTTTTAAAATAGCTGTCCGTCAGCCATATATCGTTTTCGGTTCATTTCAAGGCGATGCTTTCGTAAGCCAGTATGAGCATCCCGTAAGCAGCGAGGGAAACGGCGATTTTGTAAATGACGATCAAATCGTTTTTGTCGGGGAGGAAGGTTCGTTAACGTTATTCGACCGCCGGAATGCGAAGATAACGACTTTGCTTGAACGAAGCGGCGTGTTTCAGCTCTCGCGCGACCGCAAATATATCGCCTACTCCAAAGGCCGCGAAAATTTGTACGTGGCTAAGCTGCAAGGAAACAATATTATGAACGAAAAAGAAATCTACAAGGGAATCGTTCCCGAGCAAATCGAGTGGAGTCCGGACAACCGGAGGATGCTGCTGACCGGCAGGAAATGGTATGAGCCCCGTCCTTCCGCCAGCGTTCCGATTGTCGCCCCTTTTACCCAGAACAACTCCCTGTTTATCATCGAATTTAAGTGAAGCGTCCCTGTGTCTTGCTTTGCAAGATACAGGGATTTTTTGTTGAAAAATTGTCTTTTTTGGCTGCACAGTTACAACTTGTTTACAAGTTGGAGAAGTTTTGGTAACAACGTTGACTTATAACTAGGTTCAGGGAAACAACTTTCATAGAAAGGTAGAACGAGATGAAGAGGACAAGACGACTGCTGCGTTTGCGGATCGGTATCGTTGTACTCGCGATACTGTCCGGCTATTTCATCGCCGATGCGATGCTCCCCCAGACGGAGGCGAAAATAAGAGAGGTGAAGGGAGAGCAAATTCAGAGTCAAGCGAACCCGAAGCCGCCGAAAAAGGAGAAGCAGGTCGCATTGACCTTTGACGACGGACCGGATGCGAAATATACCGTCAAAATTTTGGATATCTTGAAAAAGCATAAAGCGAAAGCTACTTTTTTTGTCGTCGGCTATCAGGCGGAGAAACACCCGGACGTTCTGTCCCGCATCGTCAAAGAAGGGCATGCGCTGGGGAATCATACGTGGAGCCACAAGGATCTGACCAAGCTGAGCGGGCAGCAAATCACCAATGAAATCGTCAAGCTGAACAAGGTGATCCAAAACGCAACGGGCGAGGTCCCCAAGTATGTCCGGACGCCTTACGGCGCGGTCTCCAAAAAAGTGACCGAGGCCATCGAACAGACCGGTCAGCACAATGTGCTGTGGAATGTCGATACGCGCGATTGGGCCGGAGCGACGCCGGAGGACATGCTGAAGAACGTCAAGGCGAATCTAAAGCCCGGAGGCATCATTCTGATGCACAGCTTTGGCGGCAAAAAGGGCGATCTGAGCAATACGATCGAATTGCTGCCCAGGATGATCGAGGAATTGCAGGAAGAAGGCTACTCGTTTGTGACGGTAGCGGAATTGAAATCCAAAAGCTCTTAACAGGAGGGAGCAGAAATATGAGAAAAGCTTTGCTAAGCCTAAGCGGCAGTTTATTCATGTTGGCGGTAACGGCTTGCAGCGCCGGTGGAGGCCCTGGAGGAACGGCGCAGCCGGAGGGTGGGCCGAAGAAGAACGAAGCGCAAGCGGAAACCGCAAGCAAGACCGCCGAAGCCGCTCAGACGCAGGGAGGCAAAAAGACGGTTGTGCTCTCGACGTTTTTTGAGGACGATTTTTTCAAGGACGCGAAGCGCAAATATGAGGAAAAGCACCCGAATATCGAGATCCAGCTTCACTATGTCCCGACGGACGACAGTCGCGGCGAGGAGAATCTGGAAAACTATATTAAAAAGACAAACACGCAAATGTTATCCGGGAAAGGGCCGGATCTGGTGGAGATGGACCGATTGCCTATGGATACCTACGTGAATAAGAAAGTGCTTGCCAATTTGAGCGACATGATGGAGAAGGACCCCGAGTTCAAGAAGGATCAATATTTTCAAAACATCTTGGATGGGATCAAGCTGAACGGCAGCGTCTACGGGATGCCGACCAATTTCTTCTTGTACGGTCTTGTCGGGGACGAAGAGGCGATCCGGAAAACGGGGGTGACCTTCGACGACGCCCGTTGGACCTGGAGCGAATTCAGCGAGACCGCCAAAGCGCTGGCGAAAAAAGGGGATCAGCGGTATGGTTTTATGAGCTATCCCGCCGGACTGTTAAATGAGATGGTGAAAAATAATTTTTCCTTGTATGTTGATCAGGTCAACCGGAAAGCCAGCTTCCAATCCGAGCCCTTTATCAACTTAATGAAGCAAGTGAAATCGATGTTTGACGAGAAGGTCGTGGCGGAAGAGCCGCGCCAAGCGTATTTCAGAATGACGGATATCACCTCGCCCGCGGATTATATTTTGACGCCGAAGGAAATTTTCGATCAACCCAAGCTGTATTCCAGACCGAAGGGAGAAGGCCAAAAAGCCGGAGGTTTTTTCCGGACTTACCGGACGATGGGCATAAACGAGAAATCCGCCGTGAAGAAGGAAGCCTGGGATTTTATCAAATTTCTGATGTCCGAGGAGATGCAGCCTTCACCGGAACGAGCCGGTTTTCCTCTGAACAAAGCCGTATTTCAGAAGCAGGTGAAGCAATTGCTTCAAACCGGAACCGTCAAGGCTCACGAGGAAGGACCGCTGAAGGGCAAGACGTTCCAAGTCACCGAAGCGGATCTTCAGGGATTGGAGCAGCATCTGTCGGGGGCTGTCTATCAGGTGGCGTTCAAGCCTTCCAAGCTGGAAGACATTATTGTCAAAGAATCGGAAGCTTTCTTCAAGGGCCAAAAGTCCGCGGAGGACGTGGCGAAGCTGATTCAAAACCGGGCGACGACTTTCTTGGATGAATGAGAATCGGAAACATTTTGTTTACAACTCGGAGAATTCAGGAGAGGAGGTGCTTGTGTGGAGTGAACTTTCGGGGATTTTACGATTGATCAATTACCCACACTGAATTTTATGAGCTCATGATCATTTCAAATCGATCCGGAATAGCCTTGCGCTGCTCCGCAGTCACATGAAGATAGATGCGCTTGGTTATTTCATCGTTTTTATGACCGAGCCGTTCCTGAATTACAGCCAACTGCTCCCCAGCCTCAGCCAAAAGAGTGACATGGGTATGCCGTAAGCTGTGGGGAGTGAGATTTTTCGGGAGTCCGGCTAGTTTAACATATTTGGTAAACCTGTCCCAAACCCATTTAGCACTGGCAGGATAACCGGGCTTATAGATGCTAAAGAAAATAAAATCTGAATTATGAACAACTTCACCGTTCTTGATTTTTTGTTCTCTCCAAGCCAGTTGAGATTTGAGCGCTTTTATAACGCTATCTCCTATTGATACCTTGCGGATCGAAGCTTCATTTGGATTGAGAAGCAGATCGATGTGGTGACGTTGGTCGGGAATGCCCCAAACGTCACTGCGGTCATTGACGGGTCGCTCGTATATGCAACCGTTGCGCAGCTGAACGCGCATATCAACGACAAAAATCACCCCCATGTCGTGACGAAATCACAGGTAGGGCCTGGAAATGTCGAAAATTACGGCATAGCAACACAACAACAGGCTGAAGCTGGGACGGATGGAGCCTCCTATATGACGCCAGAACGAACCAAGCAAGCGATCGATAAGTTTGCGCCAGTCAAAAGCGTGGCCGGAAAAACGGGTGCTGTCTCCTTGGAGAAAAGCGATGTCGGCCTTGGCAATGTCGAGAATTTTGGCATTGCATCGCAGGGTGAGGCAGAGGCGGGAACGGCCAACGACAAATATATGCCCCGCTTCGCACCGCTCAGGCGATCAGTTAGCTCCGTCATCAAGTCGCGGAACAACTTATTATGGCTCCTGACTTCAAAACCATATTGTCAGTTACGCCGACTCCAGATTAAGATGGTGGGCGTGTCTGTATATTTTCGCGTGGAAACAGGTGTACCTGTTGTATCAGTCAGAATAAAATACACAGACTACACAGCAGGTGGCACTATACAGTATTTAGACCTAATGCCATCAAAGGAATTCGCTATAGGAAGCTATACTCTTCCTGTAACATATGTTCTTTGTAAGTCTGGTCCAATCGATGTTCAAGTGTCGGCAAGTACGTCAAGTCGAGTTTATGAATTCTGCCGTTATTATTGAGTAAAAGCCGCATATGTAATGTACGGCCCCGGTCCGATCGGGGTTATTTTTATGCCCAAAAATAGGGCAGAGAGGGGTATATAACGTGGACAAATCAACGGTCTTCAAAACAGGCTTCGGCGTCGTCGGCGCCTTCATCTCATGGGTCGTCGGCGGGCTCGGCCTCGCCTTCACGATCCTGCTGGGCCTTATGCTGCTGGACTACGCGACCGGGCTGATGGTCGGTTACGTGAAAAAGGAGCTTAGCAGCCGGGTCGGAATCACCGGGCTTTTCCGAAAAACATACGTCATCATCCTCGTGGGCTGCGTGTACATGATCGAGGTCTCGGTGCTCAAGTCGAACGGGGTGATCGGGGACGGCGTTGTCATGGCGTACAGCGTGATCGAATTCCTTAGCATTGTGGAGAACGGCGGGAAGCTCGGCGTCCCGCTCGGCCCACTGGCAAACGTCATTTCCGCGGTGAAAGGGAAAGGCGGGGAGAACCGATGGCAAGAGAAGAATTCGTCGCAAAGGTCGCGTCGGTCGCCGTGCAGCTGCGGAAGGAAGGATCTCCGATCTTTCCTTCTGTCCGGATCGCTCAGGCTTTGCTTGAGACTGGCGGAAAAAACCACGCATGGAATAACTCGTAGGGTACAAAGTCGGCAGCGGCCAGCCTAACGGCTTTTAGAAAGGAAAATCGGTAAATACAAAAACGTGGCAAGTGTACAACGGCGTTCGGGTAGATGGCGTACAAGCCCATTGGCGGGCCTATGACTGCATCGAAGATTGTTTCAGGGATCAGGATTTACTTTTCAATTGGAGCCGGTACGACCGCGTACGTGCAGCTCAGACACCGCAGGAGCAGACGGAGATGCTGCGTGTGTGCGGCTATGCGACCGATCCGGATTATACCAAGAAGCTACGCGGGCTAATTGCAAGTTATGCCCTCGAACAATACGACAAGGAGGCGGAGGAGCCTATGCTTGATGCAGGGGTAGCGAATACAGTTATCGATACTTGGATGAGTCCGGCATGGAAGGAGCTGGACGCCAAGCGGCAGGAGGCAGAGCAGCGCGGAGACGGCACCGCGGCCGCAGCGTATGAGCAGCAGGCTGATTATATTCATTGGCTCGCAAATGAGCTGCGGAAGGCGTCGGGACAGCCGATGACATAATTTAAGGAGCAAGGGTCACACCGCAATATATGCAATAGTGACCCTTGCTTTGTTTCTAGCGTTTTCTCTTAAAATTAATTACTAATGCCAAGGTAGCAAGGGGGCCGATAATAAGAGAAATAAAAAACCAGTATAATCCATTAAGGTTCTTGCTTTGGGCGAGCCCTGTGTTTACAAGCGCAAGTGAAACCCAGTATAGAAAATGATATTCTATCCTTAGCACCTCCTAATTATTGTAAAGTGGGGGTACTATCACTATACCATATTTGTTGCCAAGTGCCTCTATAGAGATTATTTAAGGCGGGGGTATTTCCTTCAAATTTTGCATAGCCAACACGGCCATCCCCTTTTAAATAGGCGATCATAGTATATTCTATGAAGCCTCCAGCGGCGGTTAATTTTGCTGTCCAATTCTGTCTGCTGTATGCCTCGGTACCAGAGATTTCCTTGGATGCCGCTCCATTCTCGCTGATTATTACCCCGGGGTTGTAATTTCGATGTGCTCCACTTGCATCAACAACTTTTGTCACATTTTTGGTGGTAAGATCAAAGCGATAAGTAAGTGTGATATAAAACGATGTTATGCTAATCCCCCATATAGTTGAATCCCATTGAGCGCTTAAGGTATTGGGTAGATCGGTGACGAATGTGGTTTTTTTCGTTTCTACAGGTACGCCTTCAATCATGACAGTCTGATTTTTAAGCTCCAATGTCTTCCCAATCTCAGGAGATTGAAGAACTTTTACAAATCTTTCTTGATCGTGAGCAGAAAGCTTTTTGAATTTTTCCAATACTTCAGTTGCGCCGGGATCAGTCTTTTGTTTCTCCGTCAAATATTCCACATACCCGGAAACGGTTAAGGAGTTGCTTTGACTAGGGGCAGCAGATGCAACAGTGGAAAACGTCGCTAAAATAATGCATACAACGAGCGACCAAAGAGTTACTTTTTTGAAAGCATTCGTCATTGATAAAGTCATTCAAACCGCTCCTTCAAAAAATATATTGAACAATGGTCGGCCGACATATTGTTCGCCTAAAAAATACCATAGATACCAATATATTTTATATGGGACAAAATTACTTTTTTCTAAGTAATTAGTAGTACTAGATTTAGCGATATTGATAGGAATTATCTAAAATTGATTGTAAAAATATGTCTTAATTTGCGTTTTACTGTCGAATTTCGATGCTTTGCTCTTGTTTTTCTCTATTTTTTGATGATGTTAACGTAAAATCATACAAAAGTATATATTGCGTGCAAAATCTCCCACATGTAATATTATGGTATAAAAAGAAGGGAGTGTTTGGGGTAAATGACAAATGTTAGCGGGTTCGAGGCGGGAATGAAAGATCAATTTTTTTCTGTGGCAGAATGTCTTTTCAAGGATGAGAAAAAAATGGAAGCGGTGCCCTTGTATCGCTATGTCATTGAACGGGAAACAGATCATAATGATCCGACCTGCGTTCTCTGTCAATATCGGTTATTTCAATGCCTCGTTGGAATTAGTTCGGACGGAAATAAGGAAGCATTAGAACGGTTTGAGCCGTTTTACGGTCGCTTACCCGAAGATTATCGTCTGGACGCGCTCCTTTTGATGGCTAATGTTTGTTACTCATTAAGTGAGTGGAGAAAGGTAGAACGTTACGGAAATGAATTGCATAAGTTATCTCAAAATGTGTATGAAAAATTAATAAATGAAAAAAATGTTAAAAACCTACAAACCGAGAGGCATTTAGTGGTATATTATGGTCATGGGTTACGCATCAAGAGCTTTATTTCATCTCTACAGGGGCGCTACGAAGAAGCAAAAAAATACGTATATGAGTATTCCAACCTTGGATGGTTTGAATTCCTTGACGAAACGGGAAAGAAGGAGGTTGAAAAGTTTCGAACTTGGGGCAAAGGGAACATGTATGCCCTCGAACTGAAAACTGGAAACGTAAAAGTAATCCAAGAGTACGTAGACTACGTTGAAAAACAAAATGAAATTCTTCCCGGCGCTTTAAACATTATTGAGTCAGCAAACGCCTTCAATTTTTATGTGGACGAGGCGCTAGAAAGATTAATTCCAAAAATCCCCCCTGTTAATTCTGATGTAACCTATTTAGACGGCAACCAGTTATTTCAGTTTTGGTATGAAAAGTCAGTATACAGCTTTAAACGTAAAAGATTTGTCACTGGGATTGAAGAATTGTTATATGCCCTATATTTGGCGCATAAAATGAAGTATTATCTGGGATTTGAAAAATGCGTTTCATTGTATCGGGAATATAGCGATTATGCGACGGAGCAACAAAAGTGGAGTTACAAACATATCGTTGAGGGAGTGTTTGACTCATGAAAAAAGCATTCATATCTTTTTTGATGATGGGGTTGGTAATTTTAGGAGGAACAGCTTTTGATCATCACGGTTGGGAAAAAAAGCAAACGGAGAACTCGCCTATTTCTGCCTTTGATCATCATGGTTGGGGCGGTTAATATGGAAGTTATAAAGGTCCCGGCCAGTATCGAACTGGTCAGGGACTTTTCCTTTGCTCAGTCATAATATAAATTCTACGAACGTTGGTGCGCGAAGCAGTCCCGCCTTCGTCCAATTCCGCATTTTCACCCTCGCTTTTAGTCGCGGCTCCAGGTATACGAAGTTTCGGTCTTCGTGAGTTTTCAAACGGTCCTTCACACTATAGAACGCGGCCCGATGCTGCGGCGTCACTCCGAGTTCGATCACGCCAGCCTGACGTAGCTTACCCCCGCTCCCCGGTACCGAAGCCAGCCAGCCGAATTCCGCTTTACGGTAGCCTGTTATGGTCACGTCCACATACGTCCAGTTAATGATCTTCAGCCAAGCGTCGGACCGACCACTGACATATATGGATTCCGCCCGTTTAGCGACGATCCCCTCCATTTGGCGTGCCTCGATTTCGTTGAATAGGCGCTCGCCTTCTGTCGGTATTGACGGTATGACGGAAATGCACGGGTTCTAGGGACGCCAGAATTTCCTTTCGCCTATACAACGGTAGCGCCGTCAAGTCCACGCCGTTCAACCGCAGGATATCGAACGCGACGTAATTCACTGGACGGGACTCCGCCGCCCGCCGTATCCGGTCCGCCTTCCGGAGCGAGAAACGTTCCATGACGGCCTCGAAGTCAATCGCGCCGGTGTTGTCCGTCGCCGCGACCTCGCCGTCGAGAATGACATCGTCGAGCGCTATGCCGTGACAATTCCGGGTACTGACAGGTGCAATCGGTTTGGTGGCGCGTGTATAGCCGAGTCTGACCGGTGCCGATCCGCGTCATAATGAGCCGGTGGCCGTCTATTTTCGGCTCGAAAACGTAGTCAGCGTGCGAAAACGGGCGCGGTGCGGTTTGCAGCAGCATCGGGGGAATGAACATACGAACACCTCGTTTCTACCGTCATTGTAACGGATTCATGAGCGTCGTGGGCACGGTAAGTAGTGGGAAAATGTACATTGAGAATTTCGGGGAATAGGCGTATAATGAGAACGCACTTTCGCATACTCCAAGGGGTGACTCGATGAATTACGTACCCGCATGTTCAGGAAGCGGCGGATTCAGCCTGTAACCCATCGGATCGCCAGCCTCTGCGCCGTTAAGCACTTCTATCTGGTATCCATTGTGCTTGTAGACTGTTATCCACTCCTTCACCTCTCCCCCTTCAGCGGGCCTAATAATGCCGCCGATAGACTTTTCGCATTCGAACTTTGCCCTCCAAAGCAAGTCAAAATTTCCCCATTCATCGGGTCGAATAACCGTATGAAGGACTAGAGTCTTTTCGAGCATTTCGACTGTCCAATTATTCTTTTTTGAGAAGTCCATTTTAAGCGCACCCCGCTTGCGTTCGGACGGCGTTATTTGAAGGGGCCGAAGCCCCCTGAATTATTTCTGTGCCTCTAGGATCGCCTCCGCGAGCTCGAGACCGTAGCTTACGCCCTTGCAAATTCCTGCCCGACTTCGTCGGTCCGTTCCGATGCTTCGGCACTCCAAAATTGTTGAAGGAATTTTAAGTCACTTATGATCTTCCGCTCTTCGGCCATGGCCTACCTCCGCGAATTGTGATAGTATTGGGAAAGAGAATGCTTTAGGAGGGCTAACGATGATCCCCAAAATCATTGAGTACAAGATCGAGGGAAATGTGCTGTACCCTTTAGTTTATATGGATTTATCCCTCTTGATTGACGACTACGATTCGATTATGCTTAATGTGAAGCAGCGTGTGAGGCGGAAGAGGAGGGCCTAACCTCCTCTTCCTGTTACTTATCGACGACGCTTGCTTTGTGTCATTCGGAGGTGCAGGTCATATGCCCGCTGCTCCTCTGGTGTGAGGCTGAATCGGCTCAGGATCTCGGCCTCGCGCTTCCGGAACACCTCCCGTGGGATAGCCCCAGTGCCATCTGGTTGCGTGCTACCCGCAGGAGGTGTTCGCATTTTGTTCACATATAATAAATGAAAACAAATGTTCCTATTTTGAGGCGGACACAGTGGAAAAGCAAAAGCTTCGATATGTTGGCCGACAGGTTGAATCATCTACCTTGGGAATGATGGCAGCGTGACACAGCGAAGGATTGCAGTACGGTCGGTTGAACGAGGCAGGGTTAAAGCGTTTTGTCTCCAGCGGCAAGCGCCGCGAGTGTTCAAACTGGAGAATATCCTTGCCGTACAACAGGTGGTGCATCATGCTGGCTGATATCGAGCGAATGCTGTTACGGATCATAGCGAATTATTCGGCCATTAGGCACCGCACGCTTTCTATAGCGGAACTGAGCACGAAAAAAGGGAGAAAACGGGAGGATCTTTTGAACGTACTGGCGGAGCTGGCGAAGGAAGGATACATTTCTTGGACTCCGGCAGATCCTGACCGGATCACATTGCTTCAGGCGTGGGAACGAGAGGACAGGTGGATCGGGAGGCAGGTGTACGGCTCAAGGTGAAAATTTATAAAAAAGTCCCGCCAGTTCATATACTGGTTAGGGACTTTTTTCGCGTTATGCAACTCTAATTCCAGAATATCGTTTCCCACAAATTTCCCACAAAATAGGTGTCAAACTCTGGTCATCCGTGTCCTATGTTGTCCACCACCAGAGCCTGAGAACCCGCTATTTTGCTGGATTTTGTACCTCGTTGTCCGTCGTTGTCCAACTCGGAAACATTTTGTTTACAATTCGGAGAAGTTTTCGTTACATCTTCCATTTATAACTGGGAATAGACATGGACAACAACAAAGGAGTGAAAGACAAAATGAAAAAAACAGGAGTTATACTGCTCAGCTTTGCATTTATCGCGACGTTGGCCGCTTGCAGCAGCGAGGGCGGCAAGCAAGACATTACGGGAGGCAGCGCTGCAAATCAGACGAAGAGCGGGCAGCAGGAAGGCTCATCGACGGAGAGCAAGACGTCGACCGAGAGCAAGACGCTGTCCGAGGATCAAACATCCACTACGGATAAGACGGCCGCCGGGGATAAAGGGACGAACGACGAGAAAGCAACGGCAGGCGGTACGGCAGTTGTGGATAGCGCATCGGCCGGAGGTGGAGCGTCAGGAGCGTCTCCGGATGCGAAGGCGCCGACGGAAAGCAAAGGAACGACGGAGAAGCGGGCTTCCGCAGACAGCAAGACTTCTCCAAGAGCAGCGGAGTCGCAGAGAACTGTGGTTTCTCCGGAACCGGCGCCGTCATCAGATAGAAAGGCGGCGTCCGAACGCAAGTCATCGTCTGAATCCGGGCCGGTGAGGGGCGGAAGAGCGCCGGTGGAAGCCGCGCCATCCGGCAACGACAACGCGCCGGCAGGCTCCGCGCCTACGAGAGAAGCCCAGCTTGTGCCGTCGTCGTAAAAAGGAGGTAGCTTTGTGAACAAAGCATTGCCGCTCGTGCTCGGCTGCACGCTAACGCTAACTCTTGCCGCTTGCAGCGGCGGTGTGGTCGGTCGCGGAGAGGGGCGCGCGAAAGACGCGAGTCAGCCCTCCGCCACCGCGCAAGAAGCGGGAAATCCGTCTGCTAAGGGCGGCAAAAAGACCGTGGTGCTGGCCACCTCGGGCAGCTCGGATTATTTCACAGCCGCCAAAAAGAAATACGAGGAGAAGCATCCGAATATCGAGATCCGGATTAAAGACTATCGCGGTGAAGGGAGGCTGGACGAACAGCAATACGAGAAAATCATCGCCAGGATGAACACGGAGCTGTTATCCGGCAAAGAGGCGGCCGATCTCATCGTATTGGACCCGTTTCCCGTAAGCAAATACGTCAACAAAAAAATGCTGGCCAACCTGAGCGAAATGATGGAGAAGGACCTGTCGTTCCCGAAAGATCAAGTGTACGGCAACCTTCTGGACGGCCTCAAGCTGAACGGCAGCCTTTATTATATGCCGATGTCCTTCTATATGGGTTTTCTGTGGAAGACAACTACTCTGCGTTGGTGGATGAGGTAAACCGCAAGGCCGATTTCGAGTCCGGGGCTTTTACCGGTATGCTTCAGCGGGTGAAAACGTTATTTGATGAAAACGTCTTTACGGAACAAAATGAAGGCGTTGAAGGCTATTTCAGTTACCGAGCCCAGATCGGATCGTTGAAGGATTATTTCAGCTTTCCGGTGCAGTATCATGAGAAGGGAAAGCTGTATCAACGGCCCGTTCCGGACGGGAACCGTACCGGAGCTTATTTCTCCACATTTTACGACCTCGGCGTTTACGACAAATCTCCGGTGAAGCCGGAAGCATGGGATTTTATCAAGTTTCTGTTGTCCGAAGAGATGCAGGAGCTCACCAATACACAGGACCGGGACGAATCTTATTTGGGCTTTCCGATGAACAAAGCGGTGCTTGAGCGGCAGCTGAAGCGGCTTCAGCAAGACGGCAAGTTCGAAGCGGAAGTCGAATCTCAAAAGTTCAAAACGATCAAAGTCTCGGAAGCGGACATCCAAGTGCTCAAGCAAACCATTTCCTCGGCGAATAAACTTCGTTCGAAGAAGAGCTCCAAGATCGAGGATGTGATTACGGAGGAGTCCAAAGCATTTTTTACCGGACAAAAAACAGCCGAAGCGGTAGCCAAGCTGATCCAAAATAAGGTCACGACGTACTTGAACGAATGAAAGGGCATGGACGCGGGGGGCGTAATGGGCTTTCCCGCGTTTTTGCATGGAGACCGGCATGAAAATTTCCGCATTCCTCAACAAAGACACGGTACTGGCTCTGCTGTTCCTTGCGCCGAGCGTGAGCGGGTTTGCTCTCTTTTATGCGATCCCGTTCGCGATGGGGCTCGTTTATTCCTTTACGGACGGCACGATGGACGGAAATTTTGCTGGTTTTGCCAATTATCAGGCGCTGCTGGCCAGCGGTTCGTTTCGGAAGGCCGCGTGGAATACCGCGCTCTTTACCTTCGTCAGCGTACCGCTGATGGTGACCGCATCTTTAGGGCTGGCGCAGTTGTTGAACGAAAACGTGTTTTTCCGTCAATGGCTGAGAACATCCTACATTTTACCGCTTGTCGTGCCGGTCGCCTCGATCGTGCTGATCTGGCAAATCGGCTTCGACTGGAACGGCACGGTCAACGAGTGGCTGCATCGCTTCGGGATGCAGCGGATCGACTGGATGAAATCGGAATGGGCCATCGTTGTCATCACGGTGATTTATGTATGGAAGAACATCGGATATAACATGATTTTGTTTTTGGCGGGGGTTCAAGCGATTCCCGAAAGCTATTATGAAATCGCCCGTCTCGAAGGGGCGGGTCCATTCGCGAAGCTGCGGATTACTCTTGTTTATTTAATACCGACGATGTTTTTCGTCGTCCTGATGTCGATTATGAACTCGTTCAAAGTGTTCAGGGAATCGTATTTGCTGGCAGGCGGTTACCCGCACGACAGCATTTATATGCTCCAGCATTACATGAACAATATGTTTCTTTCGCTCGATATTCAAAAGCTGACAGCCGCAGCAAGCCTGATGGTCGGCTGTATTATGATCATCGCGCTTAGCTTATTCAGGATGGAGCGCGGTTTTCGGAGGTTCATGGAATGAAGCTGGGGGAGAAGAAAGCGGCGCTGCTGCGAACATGGCTGATGACCTTCGTGCTGCTCGTCCTTGCTCTGGTGATGCTGTTCCCCATTGGGATTACCTTTACGAATTCGCTCATGACGGAGCGCGAGATCCGGATTAACTACGATTTGGTCGGAAAGATGCTGGACGCGGATTCCGGGAGACAGCACGAATTTGTCAATTTAAAGCTCATACCCGACTGGGTATCGCTTGAGCAATTTGACAAAGTGCTTGTCCAGTCTCCGAAGTTTTTGTTCTTGTTTTGGAACTCCGTGCTCATGGTCGTGCCGATCGTATTCGGACAAACGGCCGTTGCCGCCTTGGCGGCCTATGCTTTCGCCATGCTTCGGTTTCCCGGCAGGGACGCGTTGTTTCTTATTTATATTATGGCGATGCTGATGCCGTTTCAGGTGACACTGGTACCTAACTATATCATGGCCGACGAGCTCGGCATCCTGAACAGCGCCGCCGCCATTATTTTGCCGGGCGTGTTCGCGACCTACGGCGTATTCCTGCTGCGGCAGTTCATGCTGCACATCCCCGCTCCGCTGCTCGAAGCCGCCCGGCTGGACGGGGCGGGAGCCGGAAGGATCTTCTTCACGATCGTTCTGCCGCTGGTGAAGCCGGGACTGGCTGCCCTGACGGTCTTGTTGTTTGTGGATTACTGGAACATGGTCGAGCAGCCGCTTATTTTTTTGGATGATCCGCTCCGGCATCCGTTATCCGTCTATTTGGCGAGCATTCAGGAGGGAGCACGGGGCGTAGGCTTTGCTGCTTCGTTGCTCTACATGAGCCCGGTTGTTCTGCTGTTTCTGTATGCGGAATCTTATTTTGTCAGAGGAATCCAGTCATCCGGCATTAAAGGATAGGAGAGATGCATACGGTGGAGCCGCAAGGGATGGAGCTGGCGGAGGCTCGGAAAAAACGAAAATTGGTGGCGGTATCGGGGGTATTCTTCGGTCTGCTGCTTGTGCTCACGTTATTCAGCAATACGCTGCAGGCGATCACGCTGCCCAAGGTACGGACGGAAACGCCGGTTAAGGGAAAGCTGGTGCATAGCATCGAAGCGAGCGGCACGCTAAAGCCGGTGGAGGAAGCCGAGTTAAAGAACGAGACCGGCTGGAAGGTGAAGGCCGTTCATGTGAAGGCGGGGGATGCCGTCGTCAAGGATCAGCCGTTGATTACGTATGACAGCAAACCGGCGGAGCGGCAAATTGCGGATGAGCAAACTGCCTTAAAGCAGCAAAAGCTGCAGCTGGAAGGGCTGTTCGAAAGCTTCGTCGAAGTGAACCGGAACGGGGACTCCACGGCGATCGGCAAGGCCAAGCGGGACATCGAATCGCGGCAGCTCGACATTGATGTCCGTGAGCGCAAGATTCAGGCTTTACAAGAAGACTTGGCGGCCCAGCGTCAAATTATAGCTCCGTTTGATGGAATCGTCACAAGCGTCCGCGCGACCGAGGGGCTTCCTTCTACGCCGGGCCAGTCGGTTGTCCGCGTGTCCAATGCGAGCCGGGGCTACGGCATGTCCGTGCCGGTGGCGGCCGATCTCGCAGCGCTTCTGTCCGTCGGGGAAAAGATCGAGGTGGAGGTGAAGGACCAAACGGTCCAAGTGATGGAAGGCCGGATTGTGGAAATCGCCGATACGCAAATGGAGCTGGCCGGTGGCGCAGGGGAGAAGCAAGATGCACCTCCGGTCATGAAAACGATCCGCATTGCCGTTCAGGGCGAAGGCCTGAAAGGAGGGGAGCGGGCGGCTATCCGGCTGCTAAAATCGGTGTCTGCTGACGAGCAGCTTTTGATTTCGAACGAGGCCATCCACAAGGATCGCGAGGGGAAATTCGTTTATGTGATCGAAGAGAGGAAGGGCCCGCTCGGCAACGGCTTTTATGTGCGCAAGAGCTATATTCGGACCGCCGATGCGAACACGAATCAGAGCGCTGTCCGGGAAGGCATCTTTCCGACCGATCAAGTCATCGTCGAAAGCAGCGAGCCTTTGCAGGCGGGGAACCGGGTACGGCTGCAATAACGGGAAAGGCCCCTCCGCTAATGTGAAGCAGAAGGGCCTTTTTGTGACTGAGGCAGAGGGCTAGCTCTTAAACCGCAGCGTAATGTCATGCATTTCTTGAGCCATCTTCGTCAGCGCATTGACGGCATCCGATATTTCCTCCATCGTGGCGAGCTGCTCTTCCGAAGCGGCGGCTACGCTCTCCGTCTTCGAGAAGGCGGCTTCCGAGATGCTCTTCATCTGATGGAGGGAAGCCGTGATCTGCTCGGTACCGGCCGACATTTCCTCCGAAGCGGCAGATACCTCTTGCATTTGATTGGCCACTTCTTGAACCGCAACCAAGATGTTGCGGAAGGCTTCTCCGGCTTCCTTCATGACGACCGTGCCGTTCTCGACTTCCCGGCTTCCTTTGTCCATCGCCACGACCGCTGTCTTGGTCTCGCTTTGAATCTGCTTAATGATGCCGGAAATTTGCTCGGCCGATTGGCGCGATTGCTCGGCCAGCTTCCGCACCTCGTCTGCCACGACGGCGAAGCCCCGCCCGTGCTCTCCGGCTCTTGCCGCTTCGATAGCGGCATTGAGGGCAAGCAGATTCGTTTGTGCGGAAATATCCGTAATCACGTCGACGATCTGTCCGATCTCTTGGGAGCGGATTCCCAATTGATGGACCATCTGGGCGGATTCGCTGACCGACGTGCGGATCAAGTCCATCTGGGACACCGCATTTTGGATCGATGTATTGCCTTCTGCGGCTTCTCTGGAAGCCTCTACGGACATCGCGGAGACGCTGCTGGAAAATTCGGCGATCCGGTTAATGCCGGTTGCCATTTCCTCCATGGCCCGAACGCTTTCCGCCGTGCTTTGATATTGTTGATCGGCGCCGCCGGCAATTTCTTGAATTGCTTGCACCACCTGGTTGGTCGATTGGGCGGATTGTTCGGAGCTGGCAAGCAATTGCTCCGAGCTGGCGGACAAATTTTGCGCTTCCATGCTAATCTTTACGATAAGCGCTCTCAGACCGGCAATCATCCCGTTAAAATCGCTGGTAAGCAGACCGATTTCGTCTCGGGACCGATAGGTGCCGCTGACCGTCAGATCGCCGTCTTGCGCTTGGGCCATCAATTGTTGAATGTGGCGGATCGGGCGAGTGATCATGCTTGCTATGCCATAGCCGATCAACGAACAAAGCAGCACGGCCAATAAAGTTACGACGACGATAACCGTCGTAGCGAATTTGGAGCTTTGAATGCTTTTCTCGTAGAACGCTTTCGCGTCTTCTTCGTTGTATTTGACGACATTTTCCAGATTCTTGATCATCTCGGCGCGGATCGGCTTGAAGGAGGTGACGTATTCTTTATACGCCTCTTCTTTTTGGTTTGCGACCGCGAACGCGTCGACTTTTTTCTTGGCTTCGTTATTTTTCGGGATCAAATTGATAAAGGCCTGATACTGCTCCTGCGCCCGCTCCGATAATGGAAGCTGCTCCAGCTGCTTGCGCACCGCTTGGTTTTTGTCCCGCGTTTGGGCAATTTGCTGCTGGATTTGCTTGATGAACGCTTCGTCCTTGGTGAGCAGCATTTCAAGCTGCAGGGAATCCATCTGGGAGTTGCCGAACAGCAAAGCTTCGACAAGAGTGTTGGGAACCAACTTCTCCTCGTACATGGCGCGCGCGTTGTTCCCCATCGTATTCATGACCACGTAACCGGTAATGCCGATAACCAGCAGAAATACGATCGCGAGGCCGAGCAGCCCCAAAATTTTGGTGCGGATTTTTACATTTTGTAGAAACAGCATCTCCCAAGCATCCTCCATGGCGTTAAAGTGGAATAAAAAAGCCATCCCGAAAAAAAGGATGGACGGATCCCAAATTTCGGCGGCCCGGCTGCCGTAGATTGAATCTCTCCGTAGGCCCGTGGCTTTGCGTCCTTTTCTTTCGAAAAGTTTGCCATTGTCGTATTTTGTCGCATTATGGATGTGTAGCTTTCCGCCAAAGTATAATATAGCCCTGCGGAAAAGACAAGACTTTTTAACTAAACCCAAATGCTTACACCCGGACGAGGCAGGAATCCATTGATAGGATTAATGTCGTATGAAAATGGAAATTAATACCTGTTTTCGGCTGATATCACGGACTTTCGACATAGAAAAATATTTTTCGTCATGGTTTGACAAAAATCGAAGTCTGGTTTATTCTCGGTTGTGTCCGGACAAAACATTTTTTGGAATGAGGGAAAGCATCTTGAGAAAACTTCTTTCAAAACTGGCTTTGTCGAGTTTAGCCATCATGATCCTCATATTTTCATCCGGCTTCTCAAGTGCGGAGGCCAGCAATGAGCACGCGAAGAAACAGAAAAAGCTTAAAGTTGCTTTGCTGCTGCCCGGTCCTGCCAATGACGGAGGCTTTATGGAATCCGCTTACCGCGGACTGATGAAAGCGAAGGAAGACTTCCGCCTGAAAGCGACCTATGTGGACAATGTCC
Organism: Paenibacillus ehimensis NBRC 15659; assembly: GCF_004000785.1. Taxonomy (GTDB): domain Bacteria; phylum Bacillota; class Bacilli; order Paenibacillales; family NBRC-103111; genus Paenibacillus_G; species Paenibacillus_G ehimensis. Next base: position 57,585 of record NZ_BILX01000024.1, read on the forward strand.
CGCACGATACGGCGAAAATTGCCGACGAGCTGCGCAAGCTGGCCAAGAAGAAGCCCGATATGATCATCGCCCATGCCGGGCAAAGCTCGGAAGCCGTAAAGTTGGTCTCCAAGGAATTCCCGAAAATTAAATTTGTAAATACGCAAACGAACCTGACTGGCGATAACCTGTCCAGCTACCAAGTGAAGCAGGAAGAATCCGCATGGCTTGCCGGTGCTGCCGCAGGGCTGCTGACCAAATCCAATGTCGTGTCGCATATTTCCGGCGCGCGGGTAACTCCCGGATTTCATGGGCGTGCCGCATTTGCCGGGGGCTTGAAATACACGAATCCGAATGCAACGTTCCTGACCACCTTCACCGGCAACCAGGACGATGCCGCTTTGGCTAAAAAAGTCGCGCAAGCGCAAATCGCTGCCGGCTCGGATATGATCTTCACGATGTTGAACGTCGCCCGTTCGGGCGTGACGGAAGCCGCGCGCGATAATGGCGTGTTCCAATTCGGCAACGTCCGCGATTATTATGCGGATGCGCCCGACGTCTTCATTGGCTCCGCGGTTTCCGATGCCAGCTTCACGGTATACGGCGCAATCAAGGATCTGGCCGAAGGCAACTGGAAGCCGAACAACGTCGTGAAGATCGGACTCGAAAATCCGGATGCGGTCCGTCTGGCGCTTGCTCCAACCGTTCCGCAGGAAGTGAAGGACAAGATCGCCGAATTTACGGAGAAAATCAAATCCGGTGAAATTGTAATTCCTTCGCAATATACGGGGCCTGACTTTGAAGTAAAATAAACGTGCCACATGGAAACAAGCACTGCGGTATTTACTTACTGCCGGGTGCTTGTTTTTTTTGTGATGAAACTTACAATCCGTTCCTAAAACTAACATTTTACTGGGGAGCGGCCGATAAAAGGTAGAGTTCGTTTTCGGGCAAACTTAACGTTACAATTGCATAGGAGGAGAGGGCATGGGGGACTTCCGGGCGCTTCAAATTTCAAGGGCATCTGTCCGCTGCTTGCGGACGCGCGATTACCCTGTCGTGTCCGACCGGGACGAGCAGCATGAGCATAGCGTGCATGATCTGAAGATCATTCAAGAGATTTACCGGCTCTTGCCGGATCGGAAGAGATTTGCCGCTATCTGGCTTCGGATGATATGTTTATTCAGGAAACAGCCATTGTGTTTATAAGGGATAGAAATTACACGCCGGCGGCCCGCATCTTGTTCGAGGTTGCCCAAACCGGGATGCCTAACGGCAGGATGGCAGCGATCTCCGCGCTGAAGCAATTCCGTACGGAGGAAAGCAAACGGCTTCTGAAGGAATTGGAAGCGCTGCTGCCCGAACATTATTTTACGTAGGAGTGACAGAATTGGAACACGTACATACCGAAGAAGAACATCGTTTTCCTTCGCCTGAGCAGGATTTCGAAATTTATAAGGCGGCCCGCAGTGAAGGGGATTTTCAGCACGCTTTATACCATCTGGCCTGTGCCTTGTCGACCGATCCGTCCAATACCGAATGGCTCGGTTCCCTTAACGAGTGGATGAATTCGGGGGAGGATCTGCTTCCTTATGTGCCGGTCGAGGAGAACAATTATTTCGCCGTCATGGCGGTAAGGGCGTATATTTATGCCCGGGTGAACAACTTTAACGAAGCTTTCGGGCTCTTGGGACAGGTGATCAAAGTAAAGCCCGAGGTCCCTTATCTGGTGTGGGTTTGCGAATGGGAGCCGCAAATTGCAAACGTGGATGAAATCGATGAAAATACGATGCTTGTATTCTTCGGCGGAGTGATGAGATCCGTTGATCTGCTCGAAGGAAACGAACGGCGCAAGGTGCTGGCCGCTTTGGTGTCCGTGCTTCGAAAGATGTGCGAGACCCGTCCTAAAGCTTATATGCTGTTCTGGCTGCTCTCCTCGATGTACCGGAGACAAGAGGATGTTCTGGCCGCATTTGCGGCAGCCAAAACGGCCTACAAGCTGAACAAATGTTGGAACACGGCCATTGGCATGGCGTTATGCTTCAAAGCCCAAGGCAACATCCGCAAGGCGGCCGGCTTTTATAAGAAAGCGGGCAGGCTCGACCCCGGCAATGAAGCGGGCTACCTGGATCTGGGAGACATGTATCTGGAAAACGATTTGTACAAAAAAGCGCTGAAAGCTTACATTAAGGCCGCAGAGATCCGGCCCGGTCACGAATGGGCGATCCCGTCGATCCTTTATTGCGAGTATATGCTCAAAAAAGACGCCGAGCGATTGGGAAAAATCGAAGCTTACTATAAAGCGAACGCTTCGAACGGCAGAGCGAGACAGCTGCTGAAACCGTTATTGCCGGGCTCCGAACTTCCTTTTGTCGATTATATCCCGGAGCCGCAGGAAGCGACCATTAACGTGCTGCGCCAAGTGGCGGAGCAAAACCCGGATCTGGAAAGCGGCGGGTCGATCAGCCTGACGATTAACCATCTGGAGGCGCCGAGCGCGATCCGTGCGATGGAGCTCTATTTGAACAAATTCGGCAGAAGCGCTAACCCGCCCAAGCTGAATTTGACCATCGACAACGTCCCGGAGCCGGATCCAAGGCAGGCGATCGCCGAGAACGGCGCGATGTTATGGAGCTATGACGGGGTAAACGCACAGCCGGCCATGCCCAAACCGTCGGGTCAAGCGGCAGACGCCGTACGCCGATTGGCGGTTACACCGTACCAGATCGAGGATTGGTACCGCATCGCCGGCGAAATTGCCCAAAGTCTCACCACCGCGCATCTGCCGGACTTATTCGCCGTCTTGACTCATCCGCCGGAACCGCCTGAACAGATATCAAGCTGGCGCTGGCTCCAGCGCATTCAGTACGCGGCGGTATTCCTTATGGCGCGGCTTAGCCCGACCAAGCCTTCCGAGCCGTTGCTGTCCCTATGCTACGGTCAGTCGGACTGGCCGGTCAATGCGGCGGTGACCGTATTGGCTTATCAAGCGCAAGGCGATCCTGAGCTGGAACAAGCGGTATCCGCAGTGTTTCTCCAGCTCGTGGAGCGGATTCCGAATGAAGGCTATTGCTTCTTTAGTTATGCGCTGCTTTGCAGCTGGCTGCGGCTTCCGTCCATTGATGATAAGCTAAGAGAACAGTTAGAGCAATGGAAAAGCGATCTGGAGCAGCGGGAATAGGCTGATTGCCCATGTATGACCGATTCGGGAGGATCGGTCTTTTTCGTTTGAACTGTATAACGACGAACCGAAATCCCCGGTTATTTGTCATATTGTCGTAACGCGATAGGGGGTGAGCAAGAGTTGACCGACCGGGAATTATTCGATACTTACCGCAGGGACGTGTACTATTTGTGCCACTATATGCTGCACAATGCCGCCGATGCGGAGGACATCTGCCAGGAGGTATTCCTGAAGGCGTTCTGGACGGATCGGCAAGGCGTCGAACGGATCAAGCCATGGCTGCTGCGGATCGCCGTGAATATGTGCAAAAACCATCTGGACCGCAGGAAGCGGGGCGTGTTGAAGGAGCTGAAGCATTTCCTGCTGGAGCACAGGCGAGATTCGGAAGCGGCGGACGCAGCGCTGGAGCGGAAGGAAACCGAGCTGGAGACCGAGCGGCGGCTCCGGGCATTGCCGGTCAAGAATCGGACGGTAATGACATTGCGGTATATTCACGAGCTGAGCTTGCAGGAAATTGCAGAGACGCTGAATATCCCGCCGGGCACGGTAAAATCGAGATTGAACCGAGGGCTGCGGCAGATGAGAAAAGAGCTGGGAAAGAGCAATCCAGATTTGAAAGGAGCGGAATGTCTTGAATAAGCTGACGGAAGAGCAATTGCTGGAGCTGGCACGCAAGGAGCGTCCCAAGCTGCCGGATTTTGAAGCGATGTGGGAAAGAATTCAAACGGAACAGGCTTATACAAATCTGCACAACGCTTCGGCAGCGCCAAGAAGCAGAAGTTTGGCCCGCAGCCGGAAACGTCTTATCCCTTTGGCTATTGCGGTATCCTCGGTCATTGTGGCTGCTCCGGTGGTTGCGGGCGTATCGATGGGCTGGCCGGTGCTGTTTGACCGATTGGGCTTTACGACGGCAATGGAATCCGGCTTGGGCAATCCGCTGGACATCACGGTAACGTCGGCGGGCGCGTCGTTGGCACTCCATGGCGTTGTCACGGACGACCGGCGGACGGATGTTATGTTTACCTTAGACGTTCCTTCGCTGCCGGACTATCACATCGTTGATTTCGAGTACAAAACGATAACGAATTCCCGAGGCGAGACGCTGCCGCTGAACGTCCTCGCCCGCAAAGCCGACTCGCCGAACCGGATGGTCGGCCTGCTGGAAACGCAAAATGGACTGGGAAACAAAAAGGATCGGCTTAAGCTGTCGCTGCAAAATATGGTCTTTTACAAATATAAAGATACGGAGCTTGACGCCAGCCCGATGTCGCTAAAGGATAACGACCGTGTGGACAGCCGGACCCGTTTCGGAACGCTGCAGATCGTTTCGGCTGCGAGGGAAAACGATGTGCTGACGGTGCGCTATGAAGTTCCGATCGGCGGGCCGGAGGATGGAAAGCTGAATCCGGGGCTGTTCCTTAAAGTGGGAGAAAAAAGGGTGGATTCGAGCTATTCCGCTACATTGCCCACGGAGAAAGCGGGGATTTTGCTCCAGCTAAACACATTCCGTCTGTCGGATTCCGAGCTGAAGAGCGCCAAGCTGTACTTCACCTATTTGGACACGGTACAAACAATTACAGGCACGTGGAATACGTCATTTGAAGCCGATGGTGTGAAGGCGAGCCAAGCGAAATTCCGCAAACCGCTTGATCCGGCGACGGTTGCCAACGATTCGGATATGGATTTGAAGGAGCTTGTCGTAACGCCGCTGGAAGTTCGTCTGATGTATGACGATAAGCGCAAGACCAAGTCGCCGGATCTGGAATCTGTATATTACGATACCAATCAGCTTGTGCTTGACGGCAAAACGATTGACGGCGGAAGCTGGCACACGGAAAAAAGCGGCTGGTATCTTAGCTTCCCACTGCGGGAGTGGTCCCAGGATTGGTCCCAGGCGCCGATGAAGCTGCTGCTGTCCGATGCCCGCGTCACGAAACGCTCTAAGGCGTGGCATCCGCTGGACACTCCGTCCGAAACGAAGCAGACGATCGACACGAAGCTGGACCAGTTTCCGGTCACGTTTACGTATTACAAGGAGGGCGAGGATCTGATCGTCGAATCGTACTCGACCGACCCGGACTTTATCGTCGTCTCGCAAACGTCCGTGAAGCAGGACGGAGAGGTCGTTTATCCTCCGATCACACCATCGCCCCCGGGCGGCAACGGCACGAGCAAGAAAGTGGAGCGGTACCCCGGGCTGCTGTCCAAGCCGGGTAAGCTGGAGCTGAATCCGGGCTTCTATCACTTCAAGGACGGCAGCCGGAAGGCGGAGTTGACTATTAATTAAGTGAAATGCGGGGAACGGCCCCGCCAGATCAAGCTTTCGTAACGGCTGCTCCGATATCACCGGAGCGGCCGTTGACGTATTCATGTTGAAGGATGCCCATATGAATGATGTCGTGCCATGCCCCTTCTCTAAACAAGCTTTGCCGGGAAATTCCCTCCCGCCGGAAGCCAAGCTTTTCATAGAGCTTGATCGCTCTATCGTTGAAGGAAAATACTCTTAACGAGACCCGGTGCAGGTTCAGCTCCAGGAATGCATAGTTCAGGAGCAGCTTTAAGGCCTCGGTTCCGTAGCCTTTCCCCCAATAAGCTTTGTTGCCGATATCGATGATACATTCGGCATTCCGGTTTTTGGAATCGATATGGATTAACGAAGTAATCCCGAACGGCGTTTCCGAGGTTTTATCGACCAGAATGTAGCTTTTGGAGGAGGGGGAGCCCAGGATGACTTGATGAACAAATTGCCGCGTTTCTTCCAACTCGTAAAGATCGAGCCAAGGACTGGTGGAACGCATAACCTCCAGATCGTTTCTCCACGCATGATACAGCTCCGCATCGTCCGCCGTCGCTTTTCTAAAGACGATTCTGTCGGATTCGAACAACATAGCAAGCACTCCTTTAGGATAGGATGGGTAGTTAAACCTGGTCAATCGGGCAGAGCATTTCTTTCAACGAGAAAAGGAAGACGGTCAACTGCTCCTCCACAAGGGTGGTTTCCGCTCCGAATTGGAACGTGTCCAGCATCAGTCCGTCCATAAACGAAATGAAATACAAGGCGACCGCCTCCGGCGACAGGCGGGGCCGGAATTCTCCCCGCTCCGTTCCTTTGACAACGACCGACTGGATGGCCTCCTTGATCCGCAAGTAACGTTCCGCGATATACGGGAAGCTTTCTTTATTCCGCCTGTATCCGGGGGATAGAAAAAACTCCGCCTTAGCCAGCAGCAGCGTCTGCCCGGCCGTCTTCAGGCTGTGCCGCTGACGGCTGACCCAGTCGGTTAGCTGGGGCCAGAGCGGCGAGCAATCGGTCAATTCGAAGAAGAGGATATCCTGCCGGTCGTCGAACTGCAGCACTTCGATAAACGCGTGCTCGATATTGTCGAAGTAGGAATATAGCGCGCCTCTGGATACTCCGGCCTCGTTCATGACCGATTGCATTGTCGCCTGCGTATAGCCCTCCCGGATAAACACGCGCCTTGCCGCTTGCAGCAGCTCGTGCTTTTTGTCCTTCTTGTACTGTTCGCTTACTTTGGGAGACAACGGGATCAGCTCCTTCTGCAATAAAAAAAGACATAAGTGTCGTTTTGATCGCAAGGCTATTATAAACGACATAAGTGTCGTTTTCAAGTTATTATTGGGCGAAGATGGAAATGGCTTATTTACATACATGCTGTATGTATGTTAAGATGCAACTAGCATAACTATCTTAATTCCAAAAGGAGATCACGGCGATGAAAACAAACAGCTTCTACCCGGTTATTTTGACGGAGCAGGTTGCGGCGAGCGCGGCTTTTTACAAATCGATTTTCGGTTTTGAAACGGTATACGAAGCGGATTGGTACGTGAGCTTGCGGATGTCTCAGGGCGGCGCTTCCCACGAATTGGCGATCTTGGACGCTGCGCATCATACGATACCCGAGGCCTACCGCAGACCGGTGCAGGGCTTGATTCTTAATTTTGAAGTGGACGATGTCGATGCGGAATACCGGAGGCTCATTGTCGGGGAGAAGCTGCCCTTGAAGCTTGAGCTGCGGGACGAAGAGTTCGGACAGCGGCACTTCATCACCTGCGATCCTAACGGCGTCTTAATTGACGTGATCAAAATAATTCCTCCTTCGGAGGCGGAGAGCGCGCAATATGCCGAGAACGTGTGGGCGGATGGCGAAGATGGAGGAAAAGCATGAGCGAAACCGCAGCCTTGAAGCATTACTTCGGGGCCGGGCTGGCCCAGCGGCTGTCAGGTCTGATCCAGCCCTATGCTCCGGGCTTTCCCGCGCAAGCTTTTGCCGGTTCTGTGGCCGCGCAGGTAGGACCGCTAGAACTGAAAGGCAGAGTCGCGGTCATAGCCGATGAGCTGCGGAAAGCGTTGCCTCCGGATTATCCGGAGGCTCTGCGCACTCTGTTAAACATTCTCGGACCGGAAAATGAAACCGAGGAAGGCATGTTCAAGAACGGTTATTTTTTAATGCCGGTTGCCTATTTCGTGGAAAAATACGGCCTGTCGCATGTCGGACTTTCCATGCAGGCGCTCTACGAGATCACCAAACGGCATACGTCGGAGTACGCGATACGCCCTTATTTGGAGCACCATTTGGAGGATTGCTTGCGCCTGTTGAACGACTGGACGCATGATCCCAGCCTTCATGTACGCCGCCTCGTCAGCGAGGGAACCCGTCCGCGTCTTCCTTGGGCCAAACGAATCGGAGTCCTCCGGGGAGACCCCGCGTGCAACCTGGCTCTGCTGGAGCCGCTGATGGACGATCCTTCCTTATACGTCAGGAAATCGGTCGCCAATCATTTGAACGATTTGACGAAAGATCACCGGGAGATTACGATAAACTGGATTCGGGATCGTTTGGACGATGGCGGGAAGCGCGTCGTTTGGATCGCCCGTCACGGATTGCGGTCGCTGGCGAAATCCGGAGACCGGGAAGTATTGGACCTGCTAAAAAGCTTCGACTAACCGGGCAGCCGAACAGGAAGGAGGGGAGCGGTGTCCCGTGAAAAAAAATAAAGAAGAAACCGACGAAACGATTCGCAAGCTGATCGCCATTGCCAGAAGGCACTTTACCGAAAAAGGGTATGCGGATTCCGCCCTGGAAGAGATCGTAAGCGAGGCGATGCTGACGCGGGGGGCGCTTTACCACCATTTTGGAAATAAGAAGGGATTGTTTCACGTCGTTCTGGAAGCGGTGCAGAAGGAGGTCGCGGAGCAGGTTGAGGCGGAGGCGTCCCAAAGCGACGATGTGTGGGAGCAGCTGCTGTTCGGGTGCCGCGCCTTCGTCAAGGCTGCGGTAGAACCCCGGAGCCGGCGGATTCTGCTGATCGATGGCCCTGCCGTGTTAGGCTGGGACGTCTGGCGCAAAATGGATCAGCAGCATTCGATGCGGCTGCTGCGCGGGCAGCTTCAAATTATGAAAGAGCAAGGGTGCTTCCGGCCCGCATCCATCGAGGCGATGACGCATTTTCTGTCGGGCGCACTGAACGAATCGGCGCTCTGGATTGCACAGATGCCGGATCAGCAGCAAGCACTGGAGGAGACGATGACGGTCATCGCCTTATTGGTGGAAGGGCTCAAACGATAAGCAAATAGACCGTTCCGGCCAAGGAAACGGTCTATTTTGCGATGAATAGGCTGCATCAATTCTTGTTCGCCTTGTTCTCTTCCGCTCTCGCAAGCAGCATGTCTACAACGAGGTCGATCTGCCCCATAACGGCAATCGGATCGTAGCGATAAAACGTATCGAAGTCGTTCATGAACAGCGTATTGTTCTTAACCGCGTTCAGACCTTGCCACACCGACGAAGCCTGCAGCTGTCTCAAGGCTTCACCCTTTTTCTCGGGGTCGTAGGTCGTCAGAAACATGTAGTCGGCCGCATAGTCGGGCAGCACTTCCATCGACAGCTGCACGGAACCGGTGTTGCCTTTCACCTCCGAACGGACCAAGTCCGGCATCTTCAGCCCCAGCGCGTTATACACCGTTTGACCGCCCCGTCCGGCGTTGTCCCCGAATACCCATAAGGTGCCTTTATCCGTCAGCTCGTAAAGCCCGAAGGTGGCGTTCGGATCGATGACCCCTTTCAATTTCTCGCGGCCTTGCGCCGCCTTGTGATCGAATGCCGCGATAAATTGCTCCGCCTTTTGCGGTTCGCCGGCAATATCGCCGAACAGCCTTATCGCTTCGTAAATGTTGGACGTCGTGCCGTAAGGGATATGCAGAGTGGGGGCGATTTTGGACAGCTCTTCATAGTTTTTGTCGTACATCACGACGATTAGGTCGGGGGCAAGCTCCAGCGTTTTCTCCACATTCACCGGCGTGCCTACGTCGACGACTCCCGTGAGCCGCTTCTTCAGAAACGGATTGTCGAAGGTCGTCGGTTCGACGCCGACCACGTTAGCGCCGACGGACAGCAGTTCGCCGCCGTAATAATCCGTGACGATCCGCTTAGGTTGTACCGGGATCTCGATATTGCTTTGACCGTGGCGAAGCTGCGGGTTGCGGCGGGCTTTTCCTTTGACGGCTCCTTGCCGGTTTGCTTAGCCGGGGCGGGATCGCCCGCGGTCGTTGCCGCACCGCCACAAGCGGAGAGCAGCGTAACGAGAAGCAAAAAAATCAGGCCGGCGGCCCAGAGCGGTTTGTTCTTAACCATCATTTCCCTCCGTAAAATCATAAGTGAAAATGAGAATCATTATCGGTAAAGATCATATCAAAAATGATTCCGCATCGTCAACAGAAATTGGAGGAGAGAACCGCACTGCTGTACCCGCTTCGGTCTCAAGTCATCGTCATGCCGCCTGCAAAATCAAGCATACACCAGTATCCTCTCGTTAAGCACGGAACGGATCGTCGCTTATCCCGGCCTGAAGTACGCTTTTGGCATATTCCTGCGCGCTGAATAACGAATGATCTTTATAATTGCCGCATTCCAAGGCTGAGACGGCAGGCACCGCTTCCGTTGCCACGACTTTCTTCAGCACGTTCGTCAACGCGGCGGCAACGTCCGCAGGTTCATGCTCATCCCATAGAATCATATAAAATCCGGTTCGGCAGCCCATCGGAGAGACGTCGATGACGCCCGTCAATTCGTCGCGCAAATAGGTGGCAAGCAAATGCTCCAGCGTATGTACGGCGGACGTAGGCAGAGCCTCTTGATTCGGCTGCAGGAAACGGAGGTCATATTTTTGAATGGTGCTTCCTTTTTCGTTTTTCTCCGTGCCGGCCAGGCGGACATACGGCGCTTTGACGATCGTATGATCCAATTCGAAGCTTTCGACTTTAGCCATGGGGAATTCTTCCTTTCGCATGCGCTTTTTATTCAAAGTATCACAATCGGAATAATAAGTAAATAGGCGAAGGAAGGTTGTGCCAAATAGAAGCAGCGCATAGGGCATTCCGACCGCGGCTTTCGATCGTTGTGCAGCCCGAGACCTTGGACTCAAGGTAGGACGGACCGCAGCTTTTCCGGTACGGAACTCAATCTAGCTCCTCATCCATCGACGTCGTTCCCCTGCACAGCTCCGGGAACGAGCAGGCGACTTGCTTGCAGTCCTCGTAGCCCAGATTGCCGGAATGCGCCGCCAAGATCGGATACTCGTCCTCGTTCATGTCTTCTCTCATATCCAAAATATAATGATTCCCGCAGCCGTCCATACCGATGGATACGGAGCCGGCCATGTATTCGGGGAATTCGTACGCCAAGTTGTAGTCTCTCAATTCGGTCGTACCGAAAAATTGAAAATAGCGGTCCCCGGTTTGAAATTCCCCGCCGTTTGAATAGCGCAAAAAGTCCAAGTAGCTGTCAGGCAGCTTCTTCTGCGGCAGATCCCACAACGACGGGTCAAAGGGCTTGTATTGCGCATGAAGCGGATGATTCGCAGGAAAAGGATTGGTCTGCCGCTCCGCAATCCCGGCGATTTCTTGCGGCGACAGCTTCTCGTTCCACGTTTTTACTAAGCGGTCAAGCTCCTCTTCAGTCGCTCCTTCCCGCTTAAGATATGGCTTCTCAAACACGGTGTTCCACATTGTCGAATTCCCCCAATAGTACGCTCGATTTATGTCAGCCTATTATATAGTACAGCGAAGCAGGGCATCAACAAACTGGTCGGTGGGCTTGAGCGGCACGAGGGGATATCCGCTTATGCGGGTCACTCGGCTGCGTGCTCGGCTTGGCGCCGATTTTGCTCCTGGCCGGACTCGCTGTCGTCCGGGAATTTATGTTATTATGATTTCGCGGAGCGGCGACGCTCCGACAGGAGATCCACACGGGAGCGTCGAACAAGGAGATTGGCGGGCGGCTGTGCACTTCGCTGGCGACCGTCAAAACGTACATCATCAACAGTTACCCGAAGCCGGGGGTGTCCGGACGGGTCGAGGCGTGGAGAAAGCGCGGCAGCCGGGGCTTCATTAGCGGAAAAGGTCAAAGACTCATACCGGCGCATGCCGGATATGAGTCTTTATTTGTAAGCCGTGATGCGGCTATGCGGGCGAACCGCCCTATTCTTCGTAGTTGAACTGCCACGGGATACCGAACTTGTCGGTTAATTGGCCGTAGCATTTGCTCCAGAACGTTTCTTGCAGGTCCATGCCGACATTGCCGCCTTCTTTGAGCTTATTGAAGTATGTTTTAATTTCATCGATGTTTTTGCTGACCACGGAAAGGCTGATGTTATTTCCGGCTGTAAAAGGCGTCCCGGGGAAAGTATCGGAAAACATCACGATGCTTCCGTTAATGGTAAGGCGGGCATGCATGACCAAATGCTTGGCTTCCTCCGGCAGCGGGTATTCCGGATTCGGCGGCGCATCGCCGAAGGCCATGATTTGCGGCTTTTCCGTTCCGAAAGCCTCCGCGTAAAATTCGACGGCTTCACGGCAATTTCCATTAAACGTAAGGTACAAATTAACAGCCATTAGTTTCGCTCCTTCGTTCGAATAGGATGATCTGCAAGCATGGGCTATTTTCCTGCACTTCATTTAGCCTTACCTCTTCCAGTATACCTCGAACCGGGGGCGTTTTAAACCACATCATTCCTGTCGTAAACAGCATATTTTTTGAAAGTAAAAATGAAATTTAAAGGAACAGGAGCGCGAAGACATGAAGGCCACTGCCGTTCGTTATTATCGTTTCGGTGAACCTGGCGAGGTATTGCGAATCGAGAAGAAGCCGCCGCTTTTGCCGGGACCGGGGGAAATCTCCGTCAAAATGAGGGCACGGCCCATTAATCCGTCGGACGTAATCCCGATTCGGGGCGCGTATCCCCACCGGATTACTTTGCCTGCGGTCCCCGGTTACGAGGGGATAGGGGTTGTGGAAGCCGTAGGGCCGGGAGTCTCCGAGCAAATGCTGGGAAGGCGCGTATTGCCTCTGCAAGGCGACGGAACGTGGCAGGACTATGTGACATCCCCTGCTAAATTTGCCGTTCCCGTACCGGAAGACATCGACGATGACACGGCTTGCCAGCTTTACATTAACCCGGTTACCGCCTGGTTGATATGCCGCGAGGCACTCCGGCTCACACATGGGGATGTGTTGGTTGTGAATGCGGCGGGTTCCGCCGTTGGGAGAATTTTTGCCCAATTATCGCAAGTGTTCGGATACAGAATGATTGCTCTGACGCGCAGCGACCGGCATACCTCCGAGCTGCGGCTTCTTGGGGCGGCCTATGTGTTTAACACGGAGGAAGACTCCGTCCAAGATCGAATTTTGGAAGCGACGGCAGGCCAAGGCGCCACGGCGGCGATCGATAGTATCGGAGGACCGGAAGGCGAAAGGCTGGTGCGCTGCGTGAATAAGGCCGGAACAATCCTAAGCGTCGGGTTGCTATCAGGTATTCCGGCCGTGTGGCATGAAGCGGTCCGGGGGACGCAGGTTCGCGTTAAGCCATTTTATCTCCGGCAATGGGTGCGGAATTCGTCGCAGGAGGAATGGGCGGCGGCTTTTCAGCATGTGGTGCGGCTCGTCCGGGAGAACAAGCTGGCTATGATGAAGATCGGAGCCAAATTTGAATTGACGGAAGCCATAAGCGCGATCCATGCCGCGGAGTCGGGCATCCACGGGAAGGTTCTATTGTTGAGCTGATCGACCGGCTGCACCGGATGAGGGTGAAACTCCAATGTCTGCCGAGTGCGGCAGGAGGATGAACGAGGAATGGAGAAGAAGTATGTAAGAAGCTGATTCGCAAGGAGGCAAGGCAATGAACGCGATGGAGGAAAAAGCGAAAGAAGTCGTGCGGGGCGTCTGCTCGTTGGACTGTCCCGACCAGTGCGGCTTGCTGCTGCACAAAGAAGCGGGGCGAATCGTGAAGGTGGAGGGCGATCCTGCGCACCCGATCACGCAGGGCGCCATATGCAACAAGGTGCGCCATATGGCCGAGCGCCTGTATGACCCGGCCCGTCTTCGCTACCCGCTGAAGCGAACGGGGAAGAAGGGAGACGGCGCGTTCGAGCGTATCTCGTGGGAGGAAGCGATCGAGACGATCGTGTCCAAGTGGAAGACGCTGATAGCGACGGAAGGGGCCGAAAGCATCCTGCCGTACAGCTTTTACGGGAATATGGGGAGAATCGGAGCGGAAGGCATGGATCGGCGCTTCTTCCACCGCTTGGGCGCCAGCCGGCTTGAGTACACGATATGCGAAGCCGCGGGAACGGCAGGGTACCATTATACGATGGGCGGCAGCTATGGCACGTCTCCGGAGGATACGGTCCATGCCAAGCTGATTGTGATGTGGGGCATTAATGCGGTAAGCACCAACCTGCATCAAATCGTGCTTGCGGAGAAGGCGCGCAAGAACGGCGCGCGAATTGTGGCGATCGACGTACACCGCAACCGGACGGCCAAATGGGCGGATTGGTTCATTCCGGTTCGCCCGGGAACCGATGCCGCTCTTGCGCTTGGCCTGATGCATATTTTGTTCGAAGAGGGCATGACCGATGAATCGTTCTTACAAACCTATACGGTCGGACACGAAAAGCTCCGTGAGCATGTGAAATCGTATGACCCGGCATTCGTGTCCTCCGTTACGGGCGTACCCGTGGAAGACATTTACGAGCTTGCCCGGCTGTACGGCCGTACGACCCCGTCCTTCATTCGGATCGGCAACGGGATTCAGCACCACGACAACGGAGGGATGTGCGTTCGCACGATCGCCTGTCTTCCGGCGCTGACAGGCCAATGGATGCACCGCGGCGGCGGGGCGATCAAAGGCAACGGCAGCTATCTGGAATTCAATAAAGCCGCCCTCCAGCGTCCGCAATTGCGCAAGCAGCCGGCCCGCTTTATCAATATGAATCTGCTGGGGAATGCGCTGCTGGAGCTTGATCCGCCGATCCGCTCGCTTTACGTGTACAATTCAAATCCGGCGGTCGTCGCTCCGCATGCCGGCAAAGTGCGGCAAGGATTGATGCGCGAAGATTTGTTTACGGTGGTACACGACTTGTTTCTTACGGAGACCGCGCGGTACGCTGATCTGGTGCTCCCGGCGACGTCTTCCTTCGAGAATCATGATATTTACCGTTCCTACTGGCATCATTACGTCCAGCTTCAACTGCCGGCCATTGAGCCTTACGGCGAGAGCAAGTCCAATCCGGAGGTCTTCCGGCTGCTGGCCCAAGGCATGGGCTTCGAAGAAGAAGCTTTGCGCGATTCAAACGAGGACATGATTCGGCAGGCGCTGAACAATCCCGCCAATCCGAACCTGGAAGGCATTACGTATGAGCGGCTTCGGGAGGAGCAGTACGTCAGAGCGAACGTCCGGCCGTTGTTTCCGGGCAAGCTGCCCACGCCGAGCGGAAAGATCGAGCTCTACTCGAAAGCGATGGAGCTGAAGGGCCTTCCGCCGCTGCCTACGTACACGCCGCTGCCGACGGACGAGGACAAGGATTTGCCGTTTCAATTTATTCCGGCGCCCAATCACAATTTCTTAAACTCGACTTTCTCGCATCATGCAAAGCATGTCCGGCTGGAAGGCGAGCCGAAGCTCTACATGCATACGGAAGACGCCGCGAGTCTGGGGATCCAAAGCGGCGAGCGTGTACGGGTCCGGAACTCGCGCGGCTCGTGCGAGCTGACGGCCTCGGTGGGCGACGACGTCCTTCCCGGCACTGTCGTCAGCCAGGGCTTATGGGCGGACGAGGAAGGAAGCAGCCGCCTGGTGAATGCTCTGACCCCGGACCGAGTGGCGGATATGGGCGGCGGGGCCGTCTTTTTCTCAGGAAGGGTGCAGGTGGAGAAGCTGGAGAACGCCGGCTAAGCGGGAGCGGGAAGGTCGTTTGTTTCCTGCGTCAACAACTGCCGTTTAACACAGATATCCCTGGAAGAAGCCACAGCGCTTCATCCGGGGATATTTTTTCACCCTCCCAATAGACAATGATAATCATTATCAATTAAAATGGAGGCGGATGCGTTTGCTATCCGTTGCAGCTTGATCGATTTGTAAAGTGCAGGGGGAGAAACAGAAGATGTCAAAGACCGGATTGGCAAATCATGACGGGATGGAATCCTTCGTGATTGAGAGATCCTCGATTCGCGAAGGATTCCAGCGTATAGAAGAAGCGGGGAAATGCGACTATGTGCTGTCCGAAGGGATCGGCCAAGGCTACGCCAGATTAATCTCTTCCGTGAACAGGGTGCACATCACGGACTTCGAAATGACGTTTCATCGGAAGCTGGAGATCGAGTCCGTGTCGAACGCCGCCTATGTCGATCTGTTCTTTTGTTTGGGCGAGGGTGCTGAATGGGATATAATGGGAAAGACGAATGAGCGGTTTGATTTTGAGACGGACGAAAGCTTCCTGCTCAGCAATGCCAAAGGCAAGGAGCGATGCACGATTGAACCCGGAAAAAAATACCGGTTTATGGGGGTCAAGCTTCACCCAGTGACGTTTCAAACGATTCTGAAAAACATATTTAAAGAAGACGATTATGCCCGGAACGGAGGTCTCCGGGAGATTTTCGGGAAATATCCGATGACTCCGGCGGTCAAGGTCATTCTCCAGCAGATCCGGAACTGCCGGTACGACAAATCGCTGAGAAATGTCTATATGGAAGGGAAGCTTCTTGAGCTTATGGCTACCTATGTAGGGGAGGCCGTCTTGCAGAACGGGATAACGAACGGCTCCGCGAATCTTTCCAGGCAGGATATGACCGGCATCCGCAAGGCGAAGGAAATATTGGATCATAATCTTGCCGCTTCCGTATCCTTGAGCGAGCTGTCGAAGCTGGTGTGCTTGAACGAGTACAAGCTGAAAAAAGGGTTTAAAGAAATGTTCGGACAATCGGTGCATGCGTACGTGATCGATCAACGGTTGGAGAAAGCCCGTCTCCTGTTTGAAGAACAAGGGCTGTCGGTCAGCGATGCCGCCTTTCAGGTCGGCTATGGAAATTTGAGCTTTTTTACGCTATCGTTCCGCAAGAAATTCGGGGTAAATCCGGGAGATTATTTGCGTCATGTCGTTAAGTACAGCATGAACTGAATAGGGAGAACGGAGCTGTCGGCAGATGCCGGCAGTTTTTTTTGTTTTTGGCTGCTAGAACGTTGTTTAGTCTTTGAATGACAACCCGTTTTCTTTCAAAGCCGTCCTAAGTTTAGGCAAAGATGCCGGTCCCATACCGTGAAATTGCAAGATCTCTTTTTCGCTGTACTTGGAGAGCTGCTGCAAAGAAGTGATTCCATGGTGCTCCAATGCTCGTCTCGCCGGTGCCGAGAGAAGGGAAAGAAATCCGGTGTCAGGTTTGCGTTCTTGCTCGCAGATCGGGCAGGTGGGACAATCGCTGCTTTTAACGTATTGGTGTCCATTGCTGCAAGTTCTTAAAGTTTTTTTGGAAGCCGCCATGCTGCATCTCTCCTTCCGAACTTATGATACCTTAATTATAGAACAAATGTTCGTGAAGTTCAAATCTAAAAAATCCGTTTTCTGTTGATTTTGCTCCGAAAAGTGTTAGCCCGTGCCGCAAGGTTTCCTGCATACTTTGCTAAGAGAGAATGATTCTCAATTAGGCTGATCGACAATCGAGAGGAGACTACGAAGTATGCAAGAGTTAAGGGTTCAACAAATAGGTGCGGAGCCGCGTCGGTGGAGTATCAAGGACGTCGTCACCTGCGTGATTTTTAATATCGTGATTATGATCGTCATGACGGCTGTTTCCATGAGCGCCTCGATGTTTTTCACACCGGCGGTTGCCCATCTCGCAGGTCCGGGCATCATGGCTCTGCTGTGCGGTCCTCTATACATGGTGATGGCAGGCAAAATCTCCAAACGCGGGGTGCTGATGGCGACTTCGGTCATTTCCGTCCTGTTGTTTCTGGCGATGGGGCTCATCAATATGCTTTTTTTGCTCGGTTTCGGGATGATCGCCGAGCTTGTCATGGCCGGGCGGAACAGCTACCGCAATTGGAAGCGCAATGCCGCCGGCTACAGCATCTTTTTTGCAGGCTTTGCGCTGTGCGCCGTGATTCCCCTGCTCTTGTTCAAGCAGAAAATGATCGAGATCTATTCGGCGAGCTATTCGCAGGAAGCGATGAATACGATGTTTTATTACTACGAAACCCCCAGCATGGTCGCTGTGATGGTCTCGCTCACCGTGGCGGGCTCGGTGCTTGGCTGCTTTTTTGGCAATAAGTTCCTGAACCGGCATGTCAAAAAAGCGAAGCTGATCTAGCGGCAGGAGGGTCGAACTTGAGCATCAAGGTAAGGCTGGACCCGCGCACGCATTTGCTTATTTTGCTGTTGATGAGCCTATTGACCCTGATTGCGGGCTCTTCCGCTCAAACGATAGCGGTTATGCTGCTCGGTATGCTGTATTTATTGGCTCTCGGACTTCCGAGAAAGGCAGTGCAATACGGGCTCCTGTTTATTGGCTGCAAAGCCGCCATCT
Organism: Paenibacillus ehimensis NBRC 15659; assembly: GCF_004000785.1. Classification (GTDB taxonomy): domain Bacteria; phylum Bacillota; class Bacilli; order Paenibacillales; family NBRC-103111; genus Paenibacillus_G; species Paenibacillus_G ehimensis. The sequence goes on from NZ_BILX01000024.1 coordinate 75,621, forward strand.
TGGCTTTAAGCGGGATCGTGTTCGGGACCTTCGTTATTGTTTTTTATACGGTTAGCCGGATGATCCCTTTGATGATGGTTGCTTCCGCGCTTCTGGCTTGTTCGCCGAGCGCCATCATGTGCGCCTTCGAACGCATGCGCTTGCCGAAAAACCTGATCATTACCATTTGCCTCCTCACCCGATTTTTTCCGGTCATTATGCAGGAGATGGCCGCGATTCGCAGCGGGATGCGCGCCCGGGGCATTTTCAAGCGCTGGTACAGCGTGCTGCAAAAGCCTGCGCTGGCTTACGAATGCTTTTTGATGCCGCTGGTCGTGCGCTGCCTGAAGCTGTCCTCCGAGCTGGCCGCGTCGGCCGTGCTTCGCGGCATCGAGTGTACCGCGAACCGGAGCAGCGTGCATCCGATCGGAATCCGGGCGGCGGACGGTGCCGCGATATTGGTGTTTATAGCGCTGTCCGCCGGAATTTGCGTGATGGTGGAGTAGGAGAGGACAAGATGATTGAACTGACAGCCGCAGGTTTTATATATGAAAGCGCCTTTGAGGACCACGGTGAAACGGAGAGCGTATCCGAGCTTCATCTGACGGTCGGAGCCGGGGAATGCGTCGTGCTCTGCGGCCGCTCCGGCTGCGGGAAAAGCACCGTTCTGCGCATGATCAACGGCCTCGCTCCCCAATTTTATCCGGGGATGCTGGCGGGCACGGTGCAGGTGTCGGGAAAGCCCGTCAATTCTTTTCTTCCGGAAGAAAAGACAAGGCTCGCGGGCTCGGTATTTCAGGACCCGCGCAGCCAGTTTTTTATGTCGCTGGTGCGAGACGAGCTCGCCTTCTCGGGAGAAAATTTGGGGCTCGCGCCTGACGAAATCCGCAGTCGCGTTCAAGCCGCAGCGGATCGTATGAGGATTGCGCATTTGCTGGACCGTCCCTTGGATCAGCTCTCGAGCGGGCAAAAGCAAAAGGTCGCCATCGCAGCGGCCACGATCTTGTCTCCGAAGCTGCTGATTCTGGACGAGCCGAGCGCCAATCTGGATGGGAAAGCGACTTCCGAGCTGGTGCAGACTCTATTGCAGCTGAAGCGGTCGGGAACGGCGCTAATCCTGAGCGAGCACAGGCTGCACGCTTTCCTTGAGGTGGCGGACCGATACGTGTTGATTGAACAAGGAACTATCGCCCGAACATGGAACAAGGACGAATTCGCGGCGCTTCGTTACGAGGACGTGAAGCCGTACGGGCTGCGCCATCCGGATATGGAACTGGCCGGGATCAACCATCCTTCCGCCCACGCTTCTTCACCTCAGGGCTGGGAGGGGAGGGCGTTGACTTTTGCTTATCGCTCGGCGTCTCAGGCCATTCGAGGGATCGATATGACCCTGAAGCCGGGCAGCGTAACCGCATTGACGGGGGACAACGGCGTCGGGAAAACGACGCTGTGCAAAGTGCTCTGCGGACTTCTGCGGCAGCAGGGCGGAGAGGTGTATTACGCCGGGAAGAAACGTTCGGCAGCGGGGAGACGCAGCTTGAGCTATTTGGTGATGCAGGATGCGGATTACCAGCTCTACGCCGACAGCGTGGGCAACGAGCTGGTCTTGGGCAGGCGTCTGGACGATGCGCTCCGCTTGCGGGCCTATGAAGCGATGGATGCGTTCGGCCTGCGAGCGCTTCGGGACCGGCACCCCGCGTCTCTGTCCGGCGGAGAGAAGCAGCGGGTCACCATCGCCGCGGCGTACTGCTCGGACGCGGAGCTGATCGTGCTCGACGAGCCGACGAGCGGGCTCGACGGGGACGGCGTCCTGAATGTGGCCGCATGGGCGAGAAAGCTTGCGCAGGCAGGCAAAACCGTTGTCATCATCACCCATGACCGCATTTTGACGAAGCTGGCCTGCGATCATGTGCTGGAACTGAAAAATGAACCTGAAGGAATGAGCAAGCTTGAGTAATAAACCGAAAAAAGGCATTCCAAGACTGTTGGAGCTGGCAGGCGAAAAAAGGACGCTGCTCGTGTGGTCGGGGATCTCGTCCACCGCAAGCGTATTTTTGATGCTGGTTCCGTACGTCTCGGTCTATTTCGTGATGGCCGAGCTTCTAAAGCACGCTTCGGACATTTCCGCTGTGGACGCCGCATTTATCATACGGTGGGCCGTCTGGGGCGCAGCGGGGATGGCGCTCGGTTATGTCTTAATGTATATCGGCGGGATGTGCTCGCACGTTGCCGCATTTCGCATACTGTACGGCATCCGGGTCAAGCTGTCGGATCATATCGGGGCGCTTCCTCTCGGCTACTTTAATAAACATGCCACGGGGAAAATAAAGAAAGTGATCGAGCACGATGTCGAGAAAATCGAGCTTTTTATCGCGCATCAATTGCCCGATCTCATCAATACCGCCGTCATGATCGCGGCCATCACGGTGACGATGTTTTCGCTCGATATGTGGCTTGCCTTGGCTTGCGTAATCCCGATTCTGATCGGCTTTGCCTGCCAATACTCCATGATGGCGGGTTCAAAAGCGCAAGCGGGGCTGAAGGAATATTTCGACGCGCTGGAAAATATCAATGCTTCTTCGATTCAGTACGTACGGGGCATGCCCTCCATCAAAATTTTCGGACAGACGGTCCGTTCGTTCCGGAAGTTTTATGACGACATGCTTCGGTACCGCGATTTCAGCGTCAAGTATACCGACAGCTTTCAAAATGGCTATGTTTCCTTTAAAGTCATGATGTTGTCGCTGGCCACGTTTGTCCTGCCTGTCGGACTGTTTTTCATCAGCGGCGATCCCGATCATATGGCCTTTGCCGTCACGCTGATGTTTTTTCTCGTGCTTGCGCCGGGCATCTCGACACCGATTTTCAAGCTCGGCAGCTTTGCGTCAACCCTGACCGTCATCGTGGAAGGGGTCAACCGCATGGACCAAATCTTCCAAGAACAGGCTATCGTGGAGCCGGAATCCGGACAAAAGCCTTCCGCGTACGATATCGGGCTCCGCGAGGTGTCCTTTTCATACGGCGGCGAGGGCGGCGCAGAGGTGTTGAAAGGAATTTCGTTTACCGCACCGCAAGGACAAATCACGGCGCTGGTCGGTCCCTCCGGCTCCGGAAAATCGACCATTGCCCAATTAATCCCCCGGTTTTGGGATGTGCAGAAGGGCGGCATTACCATCGGCGGTACGGATATACGGGACATGAGATCGAACGAGCTGATGGAGTGCCTGTCCTTTGTGTTCCAGGATACGTTCCTGTTTTCGGACACGCTCTACAACAATATTTTGGCGGGCAGACCGACGGCGGCAAAAGAAGAAGTCTACGCAGCGGCAAGGGCAGCCCAGTGCCACGAGTTTATCGAGCGTTTGCCCAAGGGCTACGACACGCTGATCGGCGAGGGCGGGGTATACCTGTCGGGCGGCGAAGAACAGCGGGTATCCGTCGCAAGAGCGATATTGAAAAATTCGCCCATCCTTATATTGGATGAAGCTACGGCTTACGCCGATCCGGAAAACGAATATCAAATGCAGATCGCGCTGCGCGAGCTCGTCAAGGGCAAAACGGTGCTGATTATTGCCCATCGTCTGACAACGATCTGCGAAGCGGACCAGATCATTGTGCTGAAGGAAGGACAAATCGACGATAGGGGCACCCACGACGAGCTTATCGCCCGCGGCGGCCTATACCAAAAGATGTGGGACGCCCATACCGCTACCGCCTGCTGGGAAATGGATCTTCGACGGGAAGAGGAGGCGCTGGAGCGATGATGAACACTCTTCGTTATATTACGGCAGGGAATCCCCGGAAAATGCTGAAGCCCATCCTTTGGACGGTGTTCGCCAATCTGGCCAATCTGTTTCCGTTCGGGTGCGTGGCCGCGGCGGTGAGCATGATTTACGCCTACTATTCCGCGGAGCGGCCTGCTTTGGATATCCAGGGCTTGTGGCTTGCTTGGGGAGGGATGGTCCTGTTCCTTGCGGTGCTGTTTATCGGCGAGCTGATGGCCTACCGGTCCACTTACCGCGGGGCGTACGAGTCGTCTGCCGAAGGCAGGGCACAGGTGGCCGAGCATCTGCGCAAGCTCCCGCTCGGCTTCCTCTTAAGCAAAGATTCAGGCGAGCTGGGGCATACGATGATGAACGATTTTACCCAAATGGAACATGCCGCGACGCATAGCCTGCCCCAGCTTGTCAGCGGCGCGATCATCCCCGTTCTGGCCTTTGGGGGGCTGCTCTTTGTGGACTGGCGGCTGGCTGCGGCCATGCTTGCCGGGTTTCCCGTAACGATTTTGATTCTGTGGGGAGTGTCCCGTCTGGAACGCAAGCTCGGCAAGAGCCATTCGCAAGCGAGAATCGATCAGGCCAATCGCTTGCAGGAATACCTGCTCGGTATGAAAATCATCAAGGCTTACAACCTGCGCGGCGAAAACTTCCAAAGATTGGAGCAGGCTTTTTCCCGGTATAGGCGGGAAAGCATCAAGCTGGAAGGGGTGCTCGGTCCCTTTTTCCTGGTTGCCATTGCGTTTATGGAAGCGGGCTTGTCCTTAATGACGATGGCGGGCGTTTACCTCATCTTGGGCGGCGAAATTACGGTGCCTTTGTTTGCCACGTTTTTGCTGGTGGGCACCCGCGTCTTCGATCCGCTGTCGGCTGCGATTATGAGGCTGCCCGCCTTTAAATACGATGTCATGGCGGGGGAGCGCATCGTCAATCTGCTGAAGCAGCCTGTCATGGCGGGGGAGAAGGAGCCGCCGGAGGATCATGATATCCGGCTCGAGAACGTAACCTTCGCTTATGGCGAAAAGACCGTTCTTGATAACGTTTCTATGGACATGAAGAAAGGGACGCTTACGGCCATCGTCGGCCCTTCGGGAAGCGGAAAAAGCACGCTGCTGCGCCTTATTGCACGGTTTTACGACCCGCAGCAAGGGAAGGTGCTCTTCGGCGGCAGCGACGAACGCGAGATGGACCCGGAAAAGCTTATGAAAAAAATGTCCATGGTGTTTCAGGATGTTTACTTGTTCCAGGACACCATCCGCAACAATATCCGCTACGGACGGGAGGACGCCACTCAGGAGGAGATTGAGGCGGCGGCCAAGGAAGCCTGCTGCCACGAGTTCATTATGAAGCTGCCGCAAGGGTATGACACGATCGTCGGCGAGGGCGGGTCCACCTTGTCGGGAGGAGAGAAGCAGCGCATTTCCATTGCGCGCGCGATGCTTAAGAACGCCCCGGTCATTTTGCTGGACGAGGCCACTTCCTCGCTCGACCCGGAAAACGAGAGGGATATGCAGAAGGCAATCAGCCGCCTGATTAAAGGGCGCACGGTGATCCTCATTGCCCACCGGCTGAAAACGGTTGTTAAGGCAGACCGCATCATCGTGCTGGACAAAGGCAGAGTCGTAGAACAGGGGCGGCACGAAGAGCTGCTCGAAAATGGCGGTCTATACGCCAAGCTGTGGGATTTGCAGAACAAAACAAGCGGCTGGAGAATTACGCCATAAGCGGCACGTACCGGAGTCTGCCCCAAGATAGGGGCAGGCTTCTTTAATGTGCAGCGGGATGCCTTTACAAAATCCTTAGAAATATTTAGGCGAAAACCGTTGACATGAGCTGGGAAATCAAATATATTCTGGGGGCTAGGATCTTCGGTCTTTGAAGCTATAGCGTTTTTATTTTGGATGAAAATATAAACGTTTTTATTTTCAAAGTTGGGGATGACTTCGAATGAAAGCGCATAATATCAAGGGAGGAGGACAGAGAACGGCAGTCCATAGCCGGATGAAGACCGAAGAGGACATGCAAGGCCATGCAGTAAGCTGTATTCCAACTTCATGTAAGAAAGGATGCCTTTCACAATGAACAACCATGCAAGAAGAATCGGAAACCGCATGCTTTCGCTCTTATTGACGCTTGTCCTGTTAACGCTCCAATTTGCGGGTGCTGTATCCGCTGACGATTCGCCGGTTTCAACCACCTTGGCGGAATGGAAATATAGCGCGAATCCTGCCGATCAGAGCGTGTTCGCTGCAACTTACGGGGTCTATAAGGACAGCTCCGTCCTTCAGGCCGTTCCTGCGAGAGCTACGGAAACGTTCGGCTGGGACGATGGCCTCAAGGCGATCCGCTATCAAGGCTGGCACGAAGAGACGGGCAAGGAAAAATATTGGCTCGCAACCGTCTCTACGAAGGACTTCCGGCAGATCACGCTGTCTTCCGAGCAGCAAGGCAGGGGCTCGACCGGCCCGCGCGATTTTCGGGTGCAATTCTCTACGGACGGGCAGCAATGGACCAATTTAACGGGTGACGGCACAGGCTTGTCCGATCTCGTCATGAATAAGGATACGGCAACTCGGTTAAGCAATGTGCCTCTGCCGGGCGTCGCGAACGACCGGGAACGCCTGTACATACGCTGGCTTGTCGTTTCGAATGTGAGCACGAGCGGAGCGGCCATCGGGGAATCCGGCTCCAGCCAGCTCATCAGCGTCACCGTCAAGGGGATACGCAAGGGCTCGTCCTCCGATGTGACGGCACCGACTGTACCGGCGGGACTTAGCGGGCAAGCGATATCCGACACATCGATCCGGCTGACATGGACGGCCTCTACGGACAATGTCGGAGTTGCAGGCTACAACATTTACCGCGAAGGCGTCAAAGTCGGGACGGCGGCAGCCGCATCCTACGAAGACACCGGACTTGCGGCGGCGAAGACCTATACGTATCATGTGACGGCGTACGATTGGGCAGGCAATGAATCGGGCGCAAGCAATCCGGTCGCAGCTGCCACACTTTCGGCCGCATCCCGTCAAAAGGTCGCGGAATGGACCTTTGCGGGCGCGGGGTCCGGCGGCGTGTGGCCGGCCACGGACGGCGCCTACAAGTCGGCGTCGACGTTTCGCAATATCGGCGGCGTATTCGAAGCCTACGACAGCGACAAACAAGCGATCAGCTATCAAGGCTGGGACAACGGCAGCGGCAGCAAATATTGGCTTGCGACCGTTTCGACGAGAGGGTTCGAGCAGATTGCGCTGTCCTCGCAGCAAAACTCTTCGGGCTCGGGCCCGCGCGATTTCAAGGTGCAAATCAGCACGGATAAGCGGACCTGGACGGACGTGCCGAATACGGACCTGACGATGGTAACGTCCAGCTTCGATTGCGCGAATCAGTCGTGCAAGCTGATCAACGCGCCTCTTCCGGCGGAAGCGGACAATCGGGACATCCTGTATATCCGCTGGATTGTCCGTTCGGATACGAATACGAAAGGCTCCTCGGGAATCGGCGGCTCCGGCTCCAGCCGGATCAAGGAAGTCCGGGTATCGGGCAAACGGATCGACGGTGCGCCGATTGTCATCCCGACGATCGACACGGCGGAGCTGCCCAAGGACGGTGCCGTCCAAGTGTCGGCGGCCGCCCCGGTATCCGTGACCTTCAATAAGCCGATCGAGCTGAATCCCGGATATGAAGCGGCCATTGTCGACGAAAACAACCGGGCGCTTGCTCCGGTAACGCTTGATATTGTCAATCAAGTCACGCTGCACATTCAGCATCCGTCTTTTACGTACGGCAAGACGTACACGGTGAAGCTTCCGAAGGAGCTCATTCGGGGCAAGGACGATCAAGTCCCGCTCGCCCGGGATATCGTCTGGAGCTTTACGGTGCAGGATTCGCCGTACATGCCGAAGCTGATCAATATGACGTTTAACGGCGATCCCGGAACTAGTCTTGCGTTTGCCTGGTACACCGACGTGAAGACGGGAACAGTCGTGCAAGTGGCCGAGGCCGACCAGGTGAAGGACGGCGTATTTCCGGAAAGCGAAGCCGTCGCTTATGCAGGCAGCGCGGAGGAAATCGAGACCTACATGAAGAAGGCCGACCGGGAAACCGGTCAGAAGACGAAATTTACGAGTCATAAAGCGGTCGCAGACCGTTTGAAGCCGGGAACCGCCTACAAGTTTCGCGTAGGCAACGGCGAGCCGGACGGCTGGAGCGCCATCGGGTCGTTCAAGACGGATGCGGGCAAACAGGCGGGCTACCGTTTTATTGCCGGATCGGACTCGCAATCCTCCAGCAAATCGGGGTTCGAGCCGTGGGGCGATACGTTCAGAAAAGCGATCGATCATATCGGCGATCCCAAATTTTTGATCAACGCCGGGGACCTGGTGGATAACGGAGATTTGGAGGAACAATGGCAGTGGATGCTGGGAGCGGCGCAGAACGAGCTGCTGAACGTGCCATTCGTGCCTGTTCTTGGCGGACATGAGGTTCAGGACTGGGACGGGGACGAAACGACGCCGAACAACAACTTCTACAACCACTTCAACCTGCCGAAGCAGGTGGTGGAAGGCACGCACGAAGGGTCGGTCTATTCGTTTGAATACGGCGATGCGCTGTATCTGGTATTCAATTCGCAGTTTGTCGGCGGACTTGCGGAGAACGGAGTCGACGTGGAATGGGCCGATAAACAGTTTTGGGATCAAGTCGCGTGGATGAAGAACACGGTGGCGAAGAGCGACAAGAAATGGAAATTCGTCGCGTTCCACAAAGGCCCATATTCGGCGGGAGACAATGCAGGCGAATGGGAGGACGAACGGGTTCAATTTTACCGAAAGTATCTGATTCCCGCCTTTGACGAAATGGGCATCGACATGGTGTTTGAAGCGCACGATCACATGTATATGAGATCGTTCCAGATGTACAACGATAAGATCATTCCCGCAAGCGAGCTGACGTTTGACGCGGAAGGCAATGCCGTGAATCCGAAAGGCACGGTCTACCTGATGTCCAATGCGTTCGGCAATAAATTTTACGAGAAGTATGTCGATAAGAACGGCGTTCCTTATGACGATTTTTTTGCCGCCGTCGATACCCAGCCGTTCAAAAAAATGTTTACCGATGTTTCCGTCTCGGATGAGGTGCTCAAGTTTACGGCCTATACGGCGGCGGTCGAAGATGAGAAGCCGGGGGATAGCGGGGTGCAAGCCTACGACCGGTACGGCATTCGGAGAACGGACGGCAAGCCCGCGAAGGCGGAGGACGTCAAAGTTCAAGTGACCGGCAATCAAGCTGTCCTGTCGTGGAAGGCTCCCGCCGCCAGCGCCGAGCCGGTCAGAGGCTTCCGGATCTATGAAAAGAACGACAAGGTGAAAACGCATTGGAGCGTCTATGTGCCGGCCGGGGCGCAAGCGGAATACACGTATACGGTTGACGGCATCAATCCGGCGAAAAAATACGATTTCGTCGTGAAAGCGGTCGGTTCGAGAATCAATTCCGATGCGGTTGAAGTCAGCACGCAGGATGGGCCGGTTGATTCCGATCCGCCCTCGGCGCCTACCGACTTGAGTGGCACCGCAGTTTCCGCTTTTCAAATTCAGCTGAACTGGAAGGCGTCCGCCGGAAAAACGGAAGCGGCAGGCTACAACATCTACCGTGACGGCGTCAAGGTCGGGACGACAACGGCAACCTCTTACAGCGATACGGGGCTAAAGCCCGCTGCGAGCTACAGCTATGAAGTAAAGGCATTCAATGCGGAAACGATCGAATCGCTGCCAAGCAACCGGATCGAGGTCGTGACGAAGCCTGCGCCGTCCGGAGACGGCCCGTTCAAGGCGTACCCGCAGCATACCGCGTACGCGGGCGATTCAATCAAGCCGAATCACGTGACGCAAGCCGAAATGGACGCAACGGTGACCCGGCTTTACCAGGAATGGAAGGCAAAATATTTAAAGCGGAATCCTTACGACCCGGCACAGTACTACGTATGGTATGCGGACGGGGATTGGTTTAAGGACGGGGAAATTACCGTATCGGAGGCCCACGGGTACGGCATGCTGATCACCGCGCTGATGGCGGGGCACGATCCGGAGGCGAAGACGTATTTTGACGGCATGTACCGGTATTTCCGGGCGCATCCGAGCGCCATTAACCCGCAGCTGATGGCATGGCAGCAGGCGGACAACGGCAGCGCCATCGTCGATATCAACGGCACGGATTCCGCTACGGACGGGGATATGGATATTGCGTACGCGCTGCTGCTGGCCGACCGGCAGTGGGGAAGCGCGGGCGAAATCAACTATTTGGAGCAGGCGCGCAAGGTGATCGACGCGATCATGGAAAGCGAGGTCAACCATACGGAATGGACCTTGAAGCTCGCCGACTGGGCGAAGGACGAGGACCCGATGTACGGAAAAGCGTCCCGCCCTTCGGATTTCATGCTGCAGCATTTGAAGGATTTTCGGATCGTATCTGGCGATAGCCGCTGGGACAAAGTGATCGACCAAACGTACCGCATGATCCGGAGCGTGCATGAGAAGTACAGTCCGGCTTCCGGACTGCTGCCTGATTTCGTATTCAAGGATACGGACGGCCAATTCAAGCCGGTAAGCGAGAAGAAATGGGACACCGAGAATGGATATTTTCTGGAAGACGAGCATGACGGAGACTATAATTACAACGCTTCCCGGGTACCGTGGCGTCTCGGCACCGACTTCCTCTTGACCGGGGATCGGCGGGCGAAAGAGCAGCTCGGCCGGTTGAACAGCTGGATTCGCGCGAAAACCGGCGGCAAACCGGCGGACATCAAGGCCGGCTATAAGCTGGACGGCTCGGAGGCATTGGGTGACGATACGGATCTTTCGTTCTCCGCCCCGTTTATGGTCAGCGCCATGATCGACTCGTCCAACCAGCAGTGGCTGAACGATCTATGGGATTATAATGCGGCCATACCGACGGAAGAGGCGCTTTATTTCGGTAACAACCTCCGGCTGCTGAGCATGCTGGTCGTTTCCGGCAACTGGTGGACGCCGGCCATCGTCGACACTGAAGCGCCGACGGAACCGACCATCGAGCGGGCCGAAGCGGTATCCGACTCGGCGATCGATCTGAAGTGGACGGGAGCCACGGATAACTTCGGGATTGCGGGCTACAAAATTTACCGCAACAATACGGAGATCCAGACGACGACGAAGACCGAATACCGGGACACCGGGCTTTCGCCGAATACGACCTACCGTTATTTTGTGATGGCTTTTGATGCAGCGGGCAATTATTCGAAAATAAGCAATGTGAGAGTGGTGTCCACCTTAAGTGACTCCGACTCCGATTCGGATTCGGGCAGCTCCAGCGGCTCCGGCGGCGGTTCAGGCGCACCGGCTTCGTCCGACGGGAAGCTCTCGATCCCGGCAGGCGGCTCGGGCACCGCACGCTTGGGGGACGCGATATCGGTCACCGTTCCGGCGGATGCGGCCGATCAAGCGTTGACGCTGACCGTGGAAAAAGTGGCGGACCCGTCGAAGCTCCTTACGCAGCAAGAGAAGCCGCTTAGCCCGGTGTTTGAAATGACGAAAAACTTTGCCGGTCCGTTCAAAAAGCCGGTCACGTTGACAATCGCCTTCGATCCGTCGCTGCTGCGGAGCAGCCAGACTGCTGCCGTGTTCGTTTACGACGGCAAGAAGAAGCAGTGGACGAAGATCGGAGGCACGGTCGATGGTTCTACGATCAAGGTGAACGTGGACGATGCGGGCATCTATACGGTATTTGCCGTCGATAAGAAAGCCGGGGAAACGCCGGCGGAGCCGAAGCCGGTGTCGTTTACCGATACCGCAGGACATTGGGCGGAAGGAATGATCCGTCAAGCGGTGACAAACGGTATTGTTACAGGTTACCCGGACGGCTCCTTTAAACCGGATCATGTCGTCACCCGGGCCGAGTTCGCCGTCATGCTGGCCGGGACGATGAAGCTTGCGCAGGAGGGCGGCGCCCTTACGTTCGCCGACCGTTCCGAGATCGGCGCCTGGGCGGAGAAAGCCATAGCGCAGGCCGTCCAAGCGGGGATCGTTCAAGGCTACGAGGACGGCACGTTCCGTCCGAATGCGCAGATCACCCGGGCCGAGATGGCCGTTATGATCGCCAATGCTCAGGGAGCTGCACGGCAGGCGGCCGACTCGACCGGCTTTTCGGACGACGCCGACATCCCGGGATGGGCCAAATCTGCCGTAGGGGCCATTCAAAAGCTTGGCCTGGTCGAAGGCAGGGAAGGCAACCGCTTCGCTCCGGGCGCCAACGCCACGAGAGCCGAAGCGGTCACGGTGCTGCTGAAGCTGAAGCAAGCGGGGAAGTAATTTTACACCCAGAGTTATAGCACGCTATAAAAAAGAGGGGGCTCCGACGGGGCCCCAAGGCTGTCGGGACGTTTCTCGGCAGCCTTTTTAATCAGCCTCTTGCTTCCGGCGGAGGAGTGAGGGAGCTGACACCGGGAACGCTGCAACGGCGACCGGCTTCCTTAGAATGAAACCGGATGCTGGACATTTCTTTGATGGCGATGATTTCCAGTTTGCTTTTGTATTTCTTCGTTGCGACTACCGGATGAAAAGATAGTTTACGGGGAGGTCACGTATGAAAATCAAACGGATGGTTAACCTGGTTCTGATATTGGCGTTGGCGTTAACAGCAACGATGCTTCCGGCCGTTATGGTGTTTGGGGAAAGCCCGGCATTTGGGACGAAGGAGCCAACGGTTATCGAAGGAGCGCGCACGGATGCGGAAGCACCCACGGCGCCGACGGGCCTCAGAGCCGGGGAGATTACCGATACGGCCGTCGTCCTGAACTGGAATGCCTCCAAAGATAACGAAGGCGTGATGCAGTATGAGATACGCTATGGGACCAAGACATTACTGACGGAGAACACGAATGCGACGATTCCGGATTTGCTGCCGAACACCTCCTATACGTTTCAAGTCAAAGCCAGAGACGCGGCCGGCAACCTGTCGGCGGCGGCTTCGTTACATCTGGAGACCAAGCGCAGCCAGAACGATCATTCCATGTCGGACTGGCGGGAATTGCAGAGTCTGGCTTCTTCCCGATTGACGGGCGTCTATGCCAAATTGCCCGGCAATTTTAAAGGCTATGCGGACGGTCCGCTGCTGGGAAATGGCGATGTCGGCACCGTGTCGGGCGGTACGGCCGACTCGCAGACGATTTATATCGATAAAAACGATTTTTGGATGAAAAGCAGCAAATTGACCGTCGGCGGAGTAACGGTAACCAATCACTCGCACGGCACGAGTTCCGCCTCGTCTTATCGCTATGAGCAGGACCTGCTGAGTGCGGAAGTAAGAGCGGACGTAACCTTGAAAAACGTCCAGCTCCAGATGAAAACGTGGGTCGATGCGAACAGCAACCTGGTGATCACCGAACTTCGAACGCAAGCTGAGGCGCCTGTTCCGCTAACGGTTGACGTATGGGTTCCGGAAGCGGCCGACAAGCCGTTCAAGTCGGGAACGGATGCGGTCCGCGGCCTATTATGGGCGGCCCGCGAAAGCTCCACGAACCAAACGCCGAAGGATTGGATGTCCAGAGCGGTATTGGCTACGCGCCTGCTCGGGGCGCCGCTCACGGACTTCCGTTCGTCCGGCGGCAGGGCGCAAGCCGATTTTATGTTGCAGCCGAATACGACCGTAACGCTAGTGACGCAGGTTAGCGGCGGGGGTGGGGAAAATCCGGACGTTCCCGAAGCGGGGAGCTATTTGAAATTAGCTCAAGCCAGAGTCATGGGAGCGACACCGGCAACGATTGCCGCGCAGCATGAAGCGCATCTGGCCTGGTGGAAAAACTTCTGGTTGAAGTCGTATGTAATTACGAACGACGAGTGGTTCGACAAATATTATTTCGGGGCTTTGTATGCGCTGGCAGCAAGCAACCGGACGGGCAAAGCGGCCCCGGGCATTTTTGGCAGCTGGATTACGAACGACTCGCCGGGGTGGGGGTCCCGTTACTTTTTGAACTATAACTTCGAGAACCCGTACTGGGGCGTGTTTTCCAGCAACCGGCCCGAGTTGGCGGACGCCTATTTCGATCTGGTGCTGGGCTATATGCCGTACGGTATCAACCGCACGCATGAGGCGGGATACCGCGGCTTCTCGACAACCCGGTCGTTAGCGAGGCCTTACGGCCCGGCAACGGTCGGATGGGACCCGGCCCGCGTCCCGGTAAGTCCGGTCGCTCCTGTGAAAGTCAGATCCAAGCTGAACGACCAATTGATGCTGGGAGCGTATTTGGCTACAAACTTCATCAACCATTATACCTACACGAAAGATACGGAGTTTTTGCGAAATAAAGCCTATCCGTTCCTCCTATCGCTGGCTGATTTCTGGGAAGATTACTTGGTGATGGAGAACGGCAAATATGTCATCAAGGACAGCGCGCCGCGCGAGGCGAACGAGCACGACGACAACTCCATTCTGGACATCGCCATGGTTAAATTTTTGATGAAGGGGCTCCTTACGGCCAGCCGGGATTTAGATGTCGACGCCTCCCGGCGCGCCAAATGGCAGGATATTATGGATAAATTAGCCGATTATCCTACGTTCGTATACCCCGTAACCGGAAAAGAAGTGTTCAAAGAGTCCGAGTCCTATATCGACGGCAAGACCGGCAAACGGATTGTCAATCCGGGACGCCCCTTTATCGGGGGGACGAATGTGAAGGGACCTTGGCATGCCGTGATGACGGGCTTGTTCTGGCCAAGCGACGAGATTAATTTGAGCACGACTTCCCGTTTGAAGCAGATCGCGCTGAATACGATCGAAGCGTACGGTTCCTGGGAGCAGACGAACTCGTTCGCCATGCAGTTTCCGGCCGCTGTGCGGATCGGCTACGATATTGACGAGGTGTTAACCCATTTCAAAAAAATCATCAGCTCCAGCAAAAGCAGCTCCTTGCTGATGCGAAACAACCTGACGGTTTACCAAAAAGGCGGCGGCATCGAGACATCCGGCAGCGTGGAAACCATTAACGCTTTAATGCTGCAAAGCTATTTCGACGAGAGCAGAGGAAAAGACGTGATCCATCTGTTCCCCATGCTGCCAAAAGATAAGTATCCGGAGGCGCATTTCAGGCAGCTGCGGGCCAGAGGGGCGTTCGTGGTATCGAGCGGACTTCATGGAGGAGCGATCGCCGACGTGAGGCTGACCAGTGAAAAGGGCGGCCCCGTCCATATCGTGAACCCGTTCGGTGCCGCTCATGCTCAGGTCGTGAAAATAGACGGCACGAGCGAGGTGCCCGTTAGGGTTGACCAGGCTCAGGGTCTGATCACGTTCCAAACCGAAGCGGGCGCGACTTATAAGCTGCGAGCGAATTAAAGGAAATTCAGCCGCCCCCCTCACTTATGGGGGGCT
>NZ_BILX01000025.1 GCF_004000785.1 Paenibacillus ehimensis NBRC 15659
CGCGGCGATCAAGGCCACCTGCGTGACGGCGCTGGGGGCCAGCAGGGCGACCGCGGCCGCCGCAACGGCCAGCGTGGCGCGGGGCCGGTCGGACGCCAGACTGCGGCCCATGCCAAGCACCGCCTGCGCGACGATGGCGACGGCGACAAGCTTCAGCCCGTGAAGCCATCCGTCCTGGGCGACGGGCATCCCCTGCAGCGCAAGCGCAAACAGAGCCATGGCGAGAGCGGATGGGAGCGTAAAGCCGAGCCAGGCGATCACCCCTCCTAACAAGCCGGAGCGGATGATGCCGAGTCCGATACCGACCTGACTGCTGGCCGGTCCGGGCAAAAACTGGCACAAGGCGACCAGATCGGCATAGCCCCGCTCGTCCAGCCACTTGCGCTTGACGACATACTCGTCCCGGAAATATCCGAGATGGGCCACAGGACCCCCGAAAGAGGTCAGTCCCAGCTTCGCGGAAGCGGCGCCGATTTCCAGCAGCCGTAAAAATCCGTTCCGGGGGCGGGACGATCCGGCGGAGTTCGTATCTTCTTGATTTTGGAGCGGAGCGGATGAATCGTTCTGACCTGCAGCCATGTTGCGGTAACACTCCTTTTTTGTAAGTGCAGGGGATAATTGGTAGTCACTTTTTCATCAAAACAGATTTATCGTTCCGTTTCAAGTTAACTTTTTGTGATTTTTTTTACACCGGCCGAGCAAGGGCTCGACCGCTGAAAGATAAGGCATCCCTCCGGCTGTGGCAAAGCACGGCGGGGATGCCTTCTTTTGCTGCCCCTCTGGTTGACAAGGAGCGGTTCTGCTTACGGCTGGAACTCCCGTACCAGCCGTTTGGCCGGTCCGTTCGGCGTATCGACCGTCTCGTATACGCGGATCGTCACGCCCGATTCGATCTGCTCGGTCTTGACGTTCGTGAACGAAATGCGCTGCGTGCCGGTGATAAGCTTTTGCGTGCCGGTAAATCCGGCGGATTGAGAGCCGAGCACCCGGCCGAGCCCGTCGACAAGCTCGAACTCCATCTTCGAAAAGTTCTGGTCGACGATGACCGGCTCCCGCTGCTCGATCGTCAGCGATAAGTTCAGATGATACGAATAGCCGGTCGATTGGCTGTAGGTTGTCGCCAGATTGTTTGCATCGATGTTGACGTCGAACGGATAGAAGCTGATCTTGCCGTACTCCTCTTCCCGCTGCGCGGCGACGCGGAACGTGCCGAGATCCAGCTTGGCCGGCGCGACCGCTTTCGGGTCCGTCACCCGGAAGGCGATATTGTCCCCTTTTTCGTCCGCCGGCACCATGAACGAATAAGCGACGACATAGCTCGTTCCGGGCATAATGGAGGAAGCCGCGGACGTTTGACGGACCCCCGGGAACGCCAGTCCTTGCGAGTTCAACAGCTCCGTGCCGATGTCCGGAAGCGCGAGGACCGAGCTTCCGCGGTTCGTGTACTTCACTTTGGCGATGGCCGTTGTGTACCCGTAATCGGTATTTTCGTGCAAATGCAGCTCCACAAGCGACATGTCCAGCTTGGAGTCGATCAGGCTGCTTGGCGCAAGGGGCAGCGGCGTACCGTACTCGTAGCTTTTCGCAGCCATCGTCGGGTTGTATTGCTGCGCCATGCCTTGGAGGCCGACGACCATAACCGGACGCCCGTCCGTTTTCGCGCTTGATGCCGTGCCGGACGAAGAGCTGGTTGTGCCGCTTCCGCTTGTCGCCGTCTTCGTCTGTCCGCTCGTGCCGCTCGCAGCACTTGTGCTGCCGGCGCTTCCCCCGGCAGAGGACGAGCCGGATGTTGTGCCGGAGGTTGCTCCCGAGCTGGCGGCACTTCCGGCGGCCCCGCTGCCGGCCGTATTCGCGCTTGCGGACGTGCTCCCGCCGCTTCCGGCCGCTGTCGCGCCCGAACCGGCGCTTGTCCCTGCCGCGGCCGCGTCCTCTTTGACGCGGACCACAAGCTCCGCTGCGTCCGGCTCGACGCCGGACGGGAGCAGCGCCGTGTAGCTGAACGATACCGCAGCTTTCGGCGCCAAGTATGCGTCAACCGAGGAACGGGCTTCCGAAGCCGCCGCGGACCCGTCTTTCCCGAACTGGTAAGCGCCGGTCAGCGCAGGTACCGCGATCATCCGGTCGCTGTCATTGCGCACCGTCACGGTGGATTGCACGAGGACGCCGTCTTCCTGGCGGATTGCCGTCGCTTTCTCGGCGGCAACCGTCAGTCCGCTGCCCGTTCCGTATCGGGCCAGCGGCTTCTCGCTGCCGAGCTTGACCGCCGGCGGCAGCTCGCCAAGCGGCAGACTGCCAAGCACCTTGTCCTCGCCCGTATCTGAAATAACCATCTGCAAAGTCAACGGGCCGACGGGCAGCTCGGAAAGCTCGGCCTTCAGCGTCCGCTGAACGGCTTCATTCGGCAGCAGCGAAGAACTGTCCGAGCCTGTAAGAGCGCCGGGAAGCGTCCGTCCGTCGGACGCCAGCAGCCGGTATTGAAGAGCCGACGGAAGCGTGATGCCCGTTTTGCCGCTGCCGGTCACATACAGATTCATATACAGATACGGCTTGCCGTTCTCGACGACGCGGAAGCCGTCCCCCTGCACGAACGTCAGGAATCCATCCTCTTTGGCTGCAGGGTCTGCGTCCTTGAGCCTCATGACGGTCTGCGAAGCCGCCGACACCCCGCCGGGGAGCGAGTCCGCCACGGGCAGCGCGCCGATGTTGCGCGTCTGGTCGGCCCCGCTGCCGTCCCAGGCGTACAGGCCCACCTTCAGCCCCTCGGCCTTGACGCCCGGAGCCAGCTGGGAGTAAAAGTCGAACGTCTGCTCCTTACCCGGCTGGACGCGGGCGCTTTGCTTGCTGCCCAAGCGGGCCGGATAGCGGTTCCCCGCTTCGTCCACCACCCGGACGCCGTAGCCGTTGAAATCGACCGCGCCGCTGCCGCCGTTATGAAGCTTCAACGAGAACTGCATCAGCGGCGAATCGCCGCCCGCGGCAAGCGATGCGTTCTCCAGCGTAAAGTAAGTGTCGTTTGCCACAAAAACGCCCGGTTTCCCCGCATAAACGGGCGGCGCGGAAGCCGACAGGCACACGGCGCTGATCGCCAGCGCTCCGAGCCAAGCCGTACGGGACGGTTTCGTTAACATCT
This sequence comes from Paenibacillus ehimensis NBRC 15659, assembly GCF_004000785.1. GTDB lineage: Bacteria > Bacillota > Bacilli > Paenibacillales > NBRC-103111 > Paenibacillus_G > Paenibacillus_G ehimensis. Next base: position 3,131 of record NZ_BILX01000025.1, read on the forward strand.
TTAAGCTTTTCACAAGCCGCTTCCTCCTTTAGTAAAAACGGGATGACAAGATTAATCGAAGCGAAGCGCGTCGATCGGGCGAAGCTTGGACGCTTTGTTCGCCGGGTACAAGCCGAACACGACACCGACCAGCACGGAGAACAAGAATGCATACAAGCCGATATCCATCGACAGCTTGGTCGTCTGGTCCGGATTGATCATCGGCCAGACAAGCGCCAGACCGCTGCCGAGCAGCAGTCCGACGAGGCCGCCGATGCCGCTGATGACCGTCGCCTCGACGAGGAACTGCATCAGAATGTTGCGACGCTTCGCCCCGATCGACTTGCGGATGCCGATTTCGCGCGTCCGCTCGCTGACCGTGACCAGCATAATATTCATAATGCCGATGCCGCCGACCAGCAGCGAGATGCAAGCTACGCTGATCAGCTGATTCGTAAGCGTGCTCGATGCGGCGACCCTCGCATTCATCAGCTCGTCCTGATTGACGAGGTTGAAGCCTTGATCGCTTTTGAATTTATAGGTCAAATACTGCTTCATCGTCTCTTGCGCTTTGTAGATGTCTTCCTTCGTCGGGGAATCGACATACGTCGTCCGGATATTGCCCAGCTTGAAGGCGCGCTGCGCCGTCGTGAGCGGGACGAATACCGCGTTGTCCATCGAGGTGCCGCCCGCCCCGGTACCCTTGCTTTTCAGCTTGCCGACCACGGTGAAGACGACGCCGTCGATGTTGATCTGCTCGCCCGTCGGATCGAGCGTGCCGAAGTACGTGTTCGACACCTCGCTGCCAAGCACGGCAACCGGGTTGCGGAATTCGAGATCGGCATCGACGATAAAGCGTCCGGTCTCAAGCTGGCCTTTCATAATGCTGAGATACCGGTCGTTCGTGCCGATGACCGTATATTTCTCCTGCGTCCGGTCGTACTTGATATTGGAGTTGGCTTTATTGATCGTCGGTGCAATCGAAGAAAACTCCGGCAGCTGCTCCAGCTGCATCAGATCGTTGTAATCGAGCTGCTGCGCCCGCCCCATCCCCAGCACATTGACAACGAGCATATTCGTGCCGAGGTTCTCGTACTGCTTCTCGATCTGGTCCGACGTCCCCCGTCCGATCGCAACGAGCGTGACGACGGAGCTGACGCCGATAATCACGCCGAGCATGGTGAGCATGGTGCGCATCGGGTTGGACAGCACCGTCCGCAGCGCCATGGTGATCAGTTCCGTCGTTCTCATGCCGTCACACCCGCCGCTCCGGCCGGGATCTCCGCCGGGATCTCCGCCAGCCTCTCGTCACGGACGATCAGGCCGTCCCGGATCGACACCACGCGTTTCGCATTCTCGGCAATATGCAGATCGTGCGTGATCAAAACGATGGTATTGCCCTGCTCGTTGAGCCGTATGATCAGCTCCAGCACTTCCTTGCCGGTCTTGGAATCCAGCGCTCCCGTCGGCTCGTCGGCCAGCATGAGCGACGGCGACACCGCCAGCGCACGGGCAATTGCCACCCGCTGCTGCTGCCCCCCGGACAGCTCGCTCGGTTTATGGTGGCCGCGCTGGCCCATCCCCAGCAGCTCCAGCATCTGGAGCGCCGTTTCGCGGCGCTTCTTGGCCTGCACACCCGAGTAAATCAAGGGCAATTCCACATTTTCCAGCGCGGTAAGCTTGGGAAGCAGATTGAACTGTTGAAAAATAAATCCGATTTTTTTGTTCCGCAGCTCCGCGAGCTGATTGTCCGTCATGTTCTCGGTCGCCACGCCGTCCAGCTTATAGGAGCCGGAGGTCGGCACGTCCAGCAAGCCGATCGTGTTCATCAGGGTCGACTTCCCGGAGCCGCTTGGCCCGACGATAGCGACGAAGTCCCCCCGCTCCACCGTAAGCGACAGGTCGTTCAATATGCGCAGCTTTTCCGCGCCCCGTTCGTATTCCTTCGTAATGTTTTTCAGCTCGATCATCGGTTCCATGCCGGGATTCCTCCTTTCACCGTTATCTGCCGGTCTGGCCGCCTCCGTTGACGCGTGTCCCGCCGCCGGTATTCCCGCCTCCTGCGCCGGCTCCGCCCGGGGCCATCTGGAACGTGCCGCCGCCCGGGAATCCGCCGCCTTGGCCGCCCTGGAACTGCTGCCGCAGCCTGTCGATCTCGGCCTGGCTTAAATTTTGCCGCTGCTGCCGCACGGGCACGACGACTTTATCGCCTTCCTTAAGCCCTTCGGTAACCTCCACCTCGGTTTTGCTGCGGATGCCGATCTTGATCTCCTTCTCCTTCCGCGTGCCGTCCGGCCGCTCCACGGTAACGAACCGTTTGCCTTTTTGCTGCTGGAGCGCCTCCATCGGCAGGACGAGAATGTCCTTTTTGTCCTGGATCAAAATATTCGCCGTTCCCGTCATGCCGTAGCGCAGGTCGCCGGTATTTTTGACCGCCACCACGGCGTCGTAGAATGTAACCCCGTTGGTCGTCGTTCCGACCGTAGACACCTGGGTCACTTCCCCCTCGAATTTGCGTCCTGGCAGCGAATCGACGGTCACTTCCGCCTTCATGCCGTTCTTCACATTCGGCAGATCAAGCTCGTCGACCTGAATGGGAAGCTGCATGAAATCGAGGCTCGCCACCGCTCCGAACAAGGTTGTCCCTTCGACTTTCGCTCCAACCGGATAGCTCGCCAGCACATTCGTTTTCTTGTTGGCAAAATCCGTGGAAAAGACCCCGTCAAAAGGCGCCTTGAGCGTCAATTGGTTTAACTTGTCTTCCAGTCCGGTAATCGTCGCCTTCTGTCGCTCGATCGCCGCCTGCTTGTTCAATATGTCGCCGGCGAGCGTATCGCTGCCGATGACGGCCAGCACATCGCCCGGATTCACATGACTTCCGTTCTTCACCTTCAGCTCGCGGATAGTTCCGTTCGCCCCGGCGAACACCGTCTCGGTTTTTATGTATTCGAGCGTTCCTTTCTCCAGCGAGTCGACACGGCGTCCGCCGATCGTCGCCGTCCCCTTCACTTTCATCCCCGCATCCAGCGTCCCGTCATTCGCTACGTTCACTTCGACATCGACCAGCTTGCCGCCGGAGCTGTCCGACCTTGTTAAGGTGCCAACCGCAGCGATCGTTCCTGTCTTCGTCAGCAGGAAGCCGTCGGGAGCCAGATCGAGCGTGTCGCCCTTCTTCAGCTGTGCAGCATCCTCCAGCAAAAACGGCAGCTTCACCGTAAGCGAGGACAAGTCCGCGATCGTGCCTATACGGCTCGATTTGGTCGTGTTCGAGCCCGTGTCCAGATTGCCGGACAACGTCAGCTTGCCGCCGATCGGAGCGGTAATTTGCAGATTCCCCTGCTGGGTCCGCAGATCGTTCAAATCATTTTCCATCTGTTGAAGGCTCGTTCGCGCCTCCTGCAGGTTCGTTTCGAGCGTCGGATCGGCGATTTCCACCAGGATGTCCCCTTTTTTCACCGGCTGGTTCCGGGTCAGGTTCATCGTCTTGATCGTTCCGTCCGCAGGCGCGATAATGTTCTGCATGTCCCTTGCCTCAAACTGGGAAGTGCCGGATACCGTTGACCGGATTTCCCCTTTTTGGACCTCGACCGTCTTGTCCTGTACGCTGGCGGCCGACTTTTTCGGTTTTTGTTGCAAATACACGTACGTTCCGGCTCCGACCACCAAGAGGCCGAGGACGCCGATGATCCATTTTTTGTAGCGCAGCCACGCCATCCGCGTCATTCCTTTCTAAATCGATGTAGCGTTGATCACCTCTTTCAATGTAGCACCCGTTTGTAAAAAAAAAGTGAAATGTCGCTTAATCCCAACTTAAAGTATGGAAGCGGCCCCTGCCGATCATTAGGGAACGCCAAAAAGCCCGCAGCAACGACAAAATCGTTATTGCAGGCTGGCGTATTTAAATTTCAGTTTTAGCTCAAACGCGGACCGGCAGCGCGAACCGCCTCAGGCGCATCCGCAAACTTCCCGAAGTTGCTGATGAACCGTTCGGCAAGCTCCCGGGCTTTGGCGTCGTAAGCTTGTTTGTCCTCCCACGTGCTGCGCGGCTGCAGCACTTCATCCGGTACGCCGGGAACGTGACTTGGCACCAGCACGCCGAATACCGGGTCCGGGGTAAACTCCCCTTGCTCCAGCTTGCCTTCCAAGGCTGCCGTGACCATCGCGCGGGTGTAGGCCAAATTCATCCGCTTGCCCACCCCGTAAGGTCCGCCGGACCAGCCGGTGTTCACCAGGTAGACGCGGGCTTCGTGCCGGTCGATCTTGCGTCCCAGCATCTCGGCATAGACGCTCGGGCTCAGCGGCAGGAACGGCGACCCGAAGCAAGCGGAGAACGTCGTCTCCGGCTCCGTCACGCCCCGCTCCGTTCCGGCCAGCTTGGACGTATAGCCGGACAGAAAATGATACATCGCCTGCTCCTTCGTCAGCTTCGCAATCGGAGGCAGCACCCCGAACGCGTCGGCCGTCAGGAAGACGATCGTCTCCGGATGCCCCGCCGTACCGGGAATCACCGCGTTCGCTATCGATTCAAGCGGGTAAGCAGCCCGCGTATTTTCCGTGCGGGAGCCGTCATGGTAATCCGCTTCCAGCGTGTCCGGACGCAGCACCACATTTTCCAGCACGGCCCCGAAGCGGATCGCATTCCAAATTTGCGGCTCCTTCTCTTCACTAAGCCCGATGCACTTGGCATAGCAGCCGCCCTCGAAGTTGAACACGCCGCGGTCCGACCAGCCGTGTTCGTCGTCGCCGATCAAGCGCCGGTTCGGATCGGCGGACAGCGTCGTTTTGCCCGTGCCGGACAGTCCGAAGAACAGCGCCACATCGCCCTTTTCTCCGACGTTGGCCGAGCAGTGCATCGGAAACACGCCTTGGAACGGCAGCAAATAGTTCAGCACGCTGAAAATCGACTTTTTCATCTCGCCCGCATATTCCGTTCCACCGATCAGCACGATGCGCTTCTCGAACGAAACGGCGATGAACGTGCCGGACTTCGTCCCGTCAGTCGCAGGGTCGGCCTGCAAGCCGGGCAGCGCAATCACCGTAAATTCCGCGCGGTGCTCCTTCAATTCCTCCGCCGTCGGGCGAATAAACAGCTGGCGCACGAACAAATTGTGCCACGCGTATTCGTTCACGACGCGGATCGGCAGCCGGTATTCCTCATCCGCACCGGCGAAGCCGTCGAACACGTACAGCTCGCGTTCCTTCATATATTGTGCCGCTTTGGCAAGTAAACGATCGAAGTGCTGCTCCGCCATCGGCTGGTTGACGGTTCCCCAAGCGATGTGTCCGTCGACGGAAGCCTCCTGCACGATATATTTATCCTTGGGCGAACGGCCCGTAAATTTTCCGGTGAAGGCCCGCAGCGCCCCGCTGGATGCAAGCTCCCCCTCCTGCCGCTTCAACGCGGCTTGAACCAAAACAGGAACCGGCAAATTATAATGAACGTTCCCCCCGGCAAGAAGCGCGGCCGTATCGAAGCTGTACTCCGTCGTTTTCATGAATTCCTCCAACCCTTTCTGTCTTCATGTCATTCCACATTTATTGTACACTATTTGTTTATATATTGTATACTATTTGATCATAATGTTCACGGTTTATACTAATAATTCCGCAAACATAACCAGTCTATAGGTGTCGTTAAAAAAAGAGGGCTTATCCAGAACATCGGATAAACCCTCTCGCGTTTTTGCGTATGCTAATGTAAAAAACGTTCTGTCATTGTTCTTATCCGCCCACAATCTCGCCGCCGTTGATATGCAGAAATTGACCGGACATATAGGATGAGTCGTCCGACGCAAGAAACACATAGGCCGGTCCGAGCTCTTCGGGCTGTCCCGGCCGTTTCATCGGCGAGTCGCCGCCGAATTCCGCAACCTTTTCCTCATCGAACGTCGAAGGAATAAGCGGCGTCCAAATCGGTCCCGGCGCGATGCCGTTCACACGGATGCCCTTGCCGACCAAGTTCATCGACAGCGAACGGGTGAAGGAGACGATCGCCCCTTTCGTCGCCGAATAGTCGATCAGCTCGGGATTGCCCCGGTATGCCGTAATGGAGGCCGTATTGATGATGGACGATCCTTCTTTTAAATGGGGCATCGCCGCTTTCGTCATATAAAAGAACGAAAACAAATTCGTCCGGAACGTCCGCTCAAGCTGCTCCTGCGAGATGTCGTCGATGCGACGCTGCGGATGCTGCTCGGCCGCATTGTTTACCAGAATGTCCAGCCTGCCGAAGGTCTCGACCGTCCGCTTCACGGTTTCTTGGCAGAACGGCTCGTCCCCGATATCCCCTTGAATCAGCAGGCACTTTCGGCCTTCCGCTTCGATCAGACGCTTCGTCTCCTCCGCATCCCCTGTTTCGTTCAAATAGACGATGGCCAAATCCGCTCCTTCCGCCGCAAAGCATACCGCCGCAGCGCGCCCGATTCCGCTGTCCCCGCCTGTGATCACCGCAACCTTTCCCTGCAGCTTCCCGCTTCCCTTGTATTTTCGGTCAACAGCCCTTGGCCTTGGGGTCATGCGGCTTTCGATGCCGGGCTGCCGATCCTGATGCTGTGCCGGCATCGTTTGCTTGTCCGTTTGAAGTGTGCTCATGTTCGATCGCTCCTCTCTCGGATTCAAACTATACTTTGCCAAGCGTAGACGGCTAAGAATAATTATGCGACATCTCCACGGTGCCGTCCTTTCGGTGCACGATCGCACTCGTATTCGCGTCGGAAGCCCATTCCTTCGCCTGGTCCACCGCCTCCAGCTTCGTGTCGGCTTGATAACGCAACGCGCCGCCCTCTTCTTTGACGGCCCACCCCTCCTCATGAGGAACGACATGGAGCTTGGCGCGGCGGCCCTCCGGCGGATGCTTCGGATGCTCCTCGCCCCACTCCTTCGCTTTGGCGGTAGCAATGGCAATCGCCCGCCCTTCTTCGTATCCTTCATCCAGCAGCGCATTCGCGATGTCGATGGCCTTCTCCCTCACTCGAGGCTCCAGGTTTTTCATGGAAACCGGATAATCTCGTTTGTTCCATGGCACGGAAACAACCTCCTCTCCTGAATGGCCTTACGTTCTTACTTACCCGCCAAGCATGCGGTGAAACAAAACAAGTGTCCCGGAGCTTCCCTACAATTAATAATGGTCATTTCCGCTTACCCTTTCCTCAAAAAAAATCCCCTCTCCCCTTGGAGAACATCCCGGATATTCCGGACGCAGCCAAATCGGGTTTACCTGGGTACGCGTGTCATGCGTTTTTAGAAAATGCGTGCCTTACCCGTTGGTTGTTCAAGCACCGCAGCCGGTTTTATGCCTTGGCTGCCTTTCATAAAGATATTATTTCGCCATCCGCCGCTTCACCGACGCTGACGTGTCCCTCCGTGGTCTATGTTCAGGCGCCTGCGGAAGCAACGGAGCGGCCCGCGCAACATGGAGCGGACCCGCAAGCATATGCCGGACGGCAAGCTGAAAGCCCCCGGGTCGATGGCGGAAAGCGCGGAGCGGCGAAACGGGTTTCCTTTGCGCAGGTTCGACGAATGGGCGGCGGGAGGATTTAAGGAAAGCGACTGCGGGCAGTTCGACTACGAGCTGCGGTTTACACCCGGCGCCTGGAGAGGCAAGGTCCGTTCGATCTCCTGGTTTTCCCAGTTGGACGAAGAAGGCAGACGGCGGGTCGACCGGGAAATTGCCGCGTTGTTCCATGGCGGATCGGAGCTGACGATTCCCACCGGTGTTCGTTCGTCCTGCATCAACGCGGCGAACGGCCTCCGGCTTCGCTTTGAACCTGCAACACAAAAAAAGCTGCCGCCCGACGATCCGTCAGGCGTGCAGCCTTTTGTCTTGTTGTGTCTTAACGCTTCGAAATCGCGTCCCAATCGGCGGCAGTCACATTCCCCATATGCCACAGCGAGACGCCCTTTAGCCCGTAATATTTGGCCAGCCACAGCTTCTTGGCGATGCTGTCCGCATCCTCATAATAGATCGTATGGCTGCCGCGCTCGTCTTGAAACGCGATTTGCTTCAGAAAATAAGGATAAGTGCGGTTCAACGCTATGCCCGGGGAAGCCATCCGCTTCTCGACCTCCGCGATATCCGGCTGCGCCAGCGTAACCCTTCCTCCCGCCGAGACCCACTGATTCGCCTGCTTCGAGATGCCCAACACCAGCTTCTCTTTAGGGACGAAGCCGAGCGCTTGCTTCACCGTATCGCTGACCAGCGGCAGCGGAGCCGAAGGCAGTCCGGAATCCTGATGGGTGAAATCGTAAGCCATCAAGATGACGCTGTCCGCGACCTCGCCGATTCCGCGCAGGTCGTATCCTTTGTAGTAATACGTCGGCGGCACGGCCACCGTCAACGTTTTGCTCCCGAGACCCGCCTTGACTTCGCGCAGGAATGCCACATAGTCGGCGGCAGCGTCCGCTTCTTTCAGTCCCTCCAAGTCGAGGCACACTCCCGTGAACGCCTCACCCGTCTCGGACAGCACGGCTTTCAGCGATTCGACGAAACTTTTCCGCGCCGCAGCATCCCGTAGAAACTCCTTCACCCGGTCCCGCGGCTCGGCCGCGAAGATCATCAGCTCCTTGCCGAGCTTTGCCCGAGTAGCGGCATCGACCGGCTCCTGCCAGCCGTCCGGAAACCGGTACTCCGTCGCCTTCGTATCCAGCTTCGCGCTTCCCACGCCCGGATAGGACAAGCCAGACCAGCCGAACGCGACGCGATCAAGCAGCGGCATCCGCTGTATGGCCGGATACGACCGGATCGCATAAAAGCCCGTCACTTCAAGCTTTCGCTCCCCGAGCCCGGCATTCAACAGCCGGTAGATCGTTGCGGCGGCTTCCTTGCGTGTCAAAGAGCTTGCGGGACGAAACCCGTTTCCGTCGCCTTCCATGATCCCTTGACGGACGGCATAATACACGTAGGGCGCAAGGCCCTGACCGATAACTCCATGATCGGAAAACTGCCGCAGCTCCCGCTCCTTCGTCCATTCGTCCTCCGTCCAGCGCTTCGCGAAATCGGGCGCTTCGAGGCTCAACAAATATTTTCCGATGGCAGCGGCCACTTCCTCCCGTTTCACCTCAAGCTCCGGATGAAGCGCTCCTGACGCATCCGGCATAAAATCGATCCACTGCTTCTCCAGCGCCGCGGTAATGTAAGGATAAGACCACCGCTCCGCAGGCACATCCGTCAGCTTCGCGCCACCCTTGTCCTGATCGTTCCGGGTATCCGGGCGCGCCGCGTTCACGAGCAGCTTGACGAACGCTTCGCGGGACAACGAATCGTTGGGGCGGTACGTCAGGTCTTCGTAGCCCTCGATCACCCCAAGCGCCGACAAGGAATATACGGCTTCCTCCGACCAGTCCCTGGGCGCCAAATCCGCAAAAGGCTTCAACTGAGCCTCGTAAGCGGAAGCCGTTCCCGCAGCCGCGAGCAGCATGCCTGCCGCAAGCAGCACCATTTTCTTCATCATTCCGTCTTCCCCTCTCTCATGGTAGCGTAAAGTTATACGCCACGAAGAGAGAGGAGGTTGCGCTCGGATCGGCTGACAGCTGTCTGACAACTGACTGACACCAAGCTGACTTCCCTCTCATACGCCGGGACAAGCAAAACCCGACGGAACGTCGCTTCCGGCGGGCTTTTCAGGTACGGAATCAGTCTTGATGGCTTTTTCGCTTTGCCGGCAGCTTCTTCCCGGGATGGCCTTCCCCGTGATGCTCCCGGTTTTTCTCATCCTTCTCCTGCGTTTCGTGCAGCTTGTCCACCCAGGCCTCCGTATCGCCGGCCAAGTCGTCTCTCATCTGCGCTATCCCTCCTTTCGTCGTCGCTATTATGCCCTTGACGCCGAAAAATATGGGTTGATCCCGCCAAAGCTGCCTGACGCAATCCTGATAAACCGATGACTACGCTTTGTATCGGACAAGCCGTGTGGTATAATGGGGAATCATAACTAATCGAATATTGACGGAATGTGGAGGGATTTTTATTCTTTACTTGGCCGCCTTTCTCATGTCATTTACCATCGTATTCCTGCTCATCCCCCCGCTGCGCCGTTTGGCGTTTCGCATCGATTTTGTGGACAAGCCGAAAGTCGACAACGAAAGGAAAATACATAGAGAACCGATACCATTGACGGCCGGCCTCGCGATCTTCGCCGGGTTCGTGATCACTTACTTATTCTTCGTACGGGACGATTGGAAGCAGTCCGCCGCCATTCTGGCCGGATCGCTGCTGATTCTTATCATCGGTATGGTGGACGACTGGTACAAAACCCACGGCAAGGAGCTCGCCGCTTGGCCGAAGCTGATCGTGCAGCTTTCCGCAGCCGTCATCGTGTACAGCTCCGGCGTCGTCTTTTACGGGTTCAACAATCCGTTCACCGGAAGCGACGTCATCCTGCCGGTCTGGCTGCAATTTTTTCTGACCGTCATGTGGATTTTCGGAGTAACGACCGTCATTAACTTTACGGACGGGATGGACGGACTGGCCGGCGGGCTTTCGGCGATTTCGGCGGTTACGCTGTTCGTTGTCGCACTGGCTAAAGCGCAGTCCGATTCGGCGATGCTCGCCATCATTCTGGTCGGAGCGGCATTAGCCTACTTGAAATACAACAAGCCTCCGGCCAAAGTGTTCATGGGCGACGCGGGCGCGACGCTGTTCGGTTTTCTGCTCGGCGTCATCGCCTTGGACGGGGCGTTCAAAGGCGCGACCGTGCTGTCGCTGCTCGTTCCGATTCTGGCGCTCGGCGTACCGATTTTCGACAACCTGTTCGTCGTGTTCAAGCGGATGATGAACGGCAAGCCGATCTATCAGGCGGACGCCAGCCAAGCGCACTACCGGCTGCTGCGCAGCGGCTTGAATCCGAAGCAAGTCGTGCTGTTCCTTTGCTTGATCAATACGTGCTTCAGCTTAACCTCGATCATTTTATTATTGCTTACGGTATAATTCATCGCGTTATTTTTAATATGAAAAGTCGCAAAACAAGCCCTGCCGCATATTGCTGCAAGGCTTGTTTTTTTATTTATCGGATATGCATTTCAAAACCAGAGCCGGGCTCCAGGCACCCGGGAGGGCCCGGAACCGGCTTTGGGCAGCTTCACAATTCTCAGATCAATAAGTAAGCAATACGCCAAGCGTTTCTTTCGGGGCGCGCAGGTACCATTCGTACGCCTCTCCCGCCCGGTCCACCGGAAGCTTCATGGAAATCAGCGGTAAAACGTCGATCTTCCGCTCGCCAAGCAATCGAATATATTCGTACATGTTGCGCCCTTCCGTCCAACGCACGAAGCCGACCGGATAATCGACGCCATCCTGCTCGTAACCGGCGTCGTACCGCCCCGGGCCGCCCGCACGCGCGATGCGCAGCTCCGCTTCTTTGGCGAACATGAGCTCCCGGGACAATTCGGCGTGCATGTCCCCCACGATGACAATGCGGCCCCGGTCCCGCAGCCAGCCGAGCGACCGGTTCAACAGCTCCGCGCCCCCGCCGCTGGCGCACAGGACGACCGCATCCGCGCCTTCGACCAAATAATCCGTCCGCAGCGAAGCTTCCAGCTCCTCGTAGGAGGCAAACACCGCCTGAAGCCCGGAGCGCCGAAGCATCGAGCACCGCTCCTCCAGCAAATCCAGCGCGTACACCCGGTATCCCGCCGCTTCCGCAATCTGGCAGGTGAGCTGGCCGAGAATGCCCAGCCCGACCACGGCGACTTTGCTGCCGAATTGCAGCTCGGCCTGCCGCAGCCCGTGAATCGCAATCGCTCCGAGACCGACGAACGCCGCCTCCTCGGCCGACAGAAAGTCCGGGAGCGGAACGGCGAGCGCTTTGGGCACGGCGAGCAGCTCCGCGTGCTTCACGTACGGAGCACCGTAGCAGGCCACCCGGTCGCCCGGGCGGACATGCGTCACCCCTTCGCCCGTTTGGAGCACCGTGCCGACCGCACTGTAGCCGAGCGAGACCGGCGTCGCGCCGGCCCGTTTTTTCATCTCGATCTCCGTGCCCGGGCTGATCGCCGAACAGATCGTGCGCACCAGAATGCTATTCGGCTCCACGACCGGCTCAGGCACTTGTCTGACCTCCGCCTCTCCGTTGATGGCGACTACTGCCCTCATGATGGTGTCCCCTCTCTTTTTCCTAACCGAAATCCAAGTCAATTATTTCAAGCCGGACATCGTAATGCCCTCGGTGAAGTAACGCTGGAAAAACAAAAAGATCAAAAACGTCGGAACGAACGAGATCACCGCCCCGGCCATTTCGAATCCGAAATTGCCCTCCTTGGTCAACAAAGAGGCGAGGCCTACCGTGAGCGGGAACATTTTCTCGGACGTCGTAAAAATAAGCGGCGTAAACAAGTCATTCCAGCACGAGATGAACGCAAACGTTCCGACGGTGGCCAGCGCCGGCTTGGCCAGCGGCACCATGAGCCGGAACAAAATTTTGAAATCCCCGGCCCCGTCGAGATAAGCCGCTTCTTCCAGGTCCTTAGGGATCGTCTGCATGAACTGCCGCACCAGAAATACGCCCATGATCGCCCACAGCTCCGGTACGATAATGGCGGAATACGTGTTGATCCAATGCATTTTGCTGAACATGATGTATTTCGGAATAATCAGCATTTGATTCGGGATCATGACCATCGCCATAAAGCACCAGAAGATCGTCTCTTTGAACCGGAACTGCTTTTTGGCGAAAATATAACCGAGCACGCCGGCGAAAAACATCTGCGTCGCAACCGGCACCAAAGTCATGACGAGCGAGTTGAACAACCACCGCGTCATGCTGCCGCTGTTGAAAATGTAACTATAGTTATACCAGGTCGGCCGGTCGGGAATCCAAAAGGAAGGATCGGCGAGCGCCACATCCAGCTTTTTGAACGACCCGAGCACCATTACGACAAACGGGAACATGAACGCGATGCCCGCCAGCACGAGCGGGATATAGACCAGCGTTTTTCGCCCAGCCGTCATGCCGTCCGCCTCCTTTTTTCCGCGAAGTTTAATGGTAGGATACGTCTTTGCCGAGAAATTTGCGCTGCACGAGCGAGATCGTAAAAATGATGAAAAAAAGCACATACGCAAGCACGCTGCCGTAGCCGAAGCGCAGCGACGTGAAGCCTTCCTGGTACAAGTAATACACGATCGTCGTCGTCGAGTAATCCGGGCCTCCTCCCGTCAGCAGGAACGCGGAATCGAAAATTTGAAACGATCCGATGGTCGTAATGATCGCCACGTAAAAATGAATCGGCAGTAGCAGCGGAAACGTGACGCTCCAGAACGTTCGCCAGCCTGTCGCGCCGTCCATCTTCGCCGCTTCGTACAGATGACCCGGAATCGACTGCAGCCCGGCGTAATAATACACCATCGTGCTTCCGCATACTTTGAAAATGCTCAAAGCGGCAAGCACCGGCAGCGCCTGCTTCGAATCGGAGAAAAAGAGCTGCGGTTCGATCCCGATATAGCTGAGCAGATGGTTAGCCACCCCGTAGTCCGTTCCCTTGAACAGCCAGGCCCAGATGCCCGACAAGATAACGAACGACGTGACGACCGGAAGGAAGAACATGCCCTTAAACAGTCCGGCCAGCTTGACTCTGGAGTAAACGAGCAGCGCCAAAATCAAGCCGAGTGCCATCGTCGGCACGATATAATAGACCGAGAACAGCACGGTGTTCCAGATCGACCGCCAGGCCAGCTTATCCTGCAGGAACCGCTCCCAGTTGCCGAGTCCCGCAAAGGACGGCTCGCCGATCATCGGCCAATCCATGAAGGTCAGAACGAAGCTGAAGACGAGCGGGGCGAACTGAAATACGAGAAAATGCAGCAATACCGGCAGCAGAAAAACATAGATAATGGCGTTCTTTTTCCAGCTATGCGCGATCCGTCCGGACAGCACGCTGCGATGATGGATATGCGAGTTTCGTACGGATTCCATACGGCGAATCGTCACCTCCGGCAGGTCCGAGGCGCAGGGAAAGGCGGCATCAGCCGGTGCCTCTCCCCGCGACTTTGGGTTTGGCATTACTTTTTCGCGTCGAGCTTAAGCGCTTCGGCAGCGGCATCGGCCGCTTGCTTCGGCGTCTTCTTGCCTTCCAGCATCGCGCCGAGCTCCGCTTGAATCTTGGGCATAAACCCGCGGGCGGCCGGATGGGAGATGCCGGGGATCGTCAGATCGGCGTACTTCATAAATTCCTTCATGTCTTGGTCGCCGCTATAAATGTCGCCCGCCGATTTGCGCACGGGCAAATAACCGGTCAATTTATTGAACGCCTTGGCCGTATCCGTGCTCGTCAGAAATTTGGCGAATTCGACGGCAGCGGCTTTTTTTTTGCTCGTTTTCGAGACGACGAACATGCCTACCGTGCCGAAGCTCGCCTGCTTTTCCTTTTTCAGCGGCGGTCCGATGACATACGGTTTTTTCTGCGCTTTCAGCGTCGTCAGCGTCGAGCCTTGTCCCCAGACCGCCAGCATTTTGCCGGACAAAAATTCGGGGAACTGGTTGTCGTTGGAGATGGAGTCTTTCGGAATCCAGCCGTTGTCGTACATTTTCTTTACATACTCGAACGCCTGCACGCCTTTGTCATTGTTCAAAATAATGCTGCCTGCGTCGTCCACGACATTGCCGCCGCTCTGCCACAGCAACGGGTACAGCGTCGCATTGCAGCAGCCCGCGCCGCCTTCGAAATTACGCGCATACAAGCCTTGGGCTTTCGCCTTCTCGGCCCAGCGGTCGAATTCGTCCCAAGTCGTCGGCAGCTTCGCCGGATCTTCGCCGATCGCCTTGATTAAGTCCGGGTTATAGATCAGCGTCTGAACCTCCTGCAGGATCGGAAGCGCATACAATTTGCCCTGATAAGTCGCTCCGGCTAACGCTCCCTTGCTGAAATCGTCCGTTTGGATATCTTTACTGTAGGCGTCAAGCGGCTCCAGTGCATTATTGCCGGCAAACTGCGGAATTTGATCTGGAAGCTGATAGAAGACGTCCGGACCGGATCCGGCGGCGAGCGCGGTCAATATTTTTTGCTCCCGGTTTTTCCACGGAATCTCTTCGTAGTTCACTTTTACGTCGGGATATTTCTGCTTGAACGCGGCAATCGTGTCGTTCCAGAACGCTTTGAGCTGCTCCTTCTTATCGTCGCCGACATAAGGATGCCCCCATATGGTAATTTCTCCAGCCACCTTATCCCCGGCCGCCCCCGGATCGGGTGCGTTGTCAGGGCTGCCCGCATCCGAGCCGCAGCCGGACAATACGATGCCGAGCGAAAGCGCAGCCGGCAGTACCATCGATAATGCACGTTTGGTCATAGATAAGACCCTCCTCGCTTGTAGACTGAACTGACGAATCCATGACTTGTTTCGGACCCACCGGACTTTGATCGACGATTGACGCTTGACGATTGACGCTGTGGTCTATTGACGGACGGGCCGTCCCCCTTTCAGCCATAAGAACCACCAATGATCCAGTTCATGAGGAAAGCGATTTTTATGCTCATCTAGATCATATCTGGTATTTATTTATACTATAACGACACAGGAAAGCGCTGTCAACCACCCTGTCAAAAAATTATGCGGAGACTACCCGAACGACACGGCCCGCAGAAAAAAAAGAAAAGCCGTCCGGCTCTTAGGACAGCGCCTCCTCGAGCCGACGGCAAATCGTATCTTCCTCTTCCATGCGGGACCAGAACCACTTCAGTTCCCGGTGCATCGCATCCACCTGCCTTGCGTTCAGATGAATGTCCGTCGTCCAGCGGAACGACGGAATAATTTCGCGGTACATGGGGTAACGCGACGGATGCTTGACCGCTCCCTTCCCGCGCCATTCCGCAGCCTTCTTCAGGCTCGGAATGCTGAAGGTATTCTGACGCAGCGTCAGTTGGGCCGCTTCTCCCAGCAAGTAATCGATCAGCGTTCGCGCCGCTTCCTTTTGCTCCGAATGGCGGTTCATCCCAAGCGCAACCGAGAGCAGCAGCGTCCGCGGCTCGTTCAGGTACGGCAGCGGCGCCACGTCGAACGAAAATCCGGCCTCCCGGATATCGTTCAAGCTGAAATAGGTCGTCATGATCATCGACACTTTTTCCTGAAGGAACAGCGCTTCCGCGTCGGCATCGTTCTCCGCCGCAAACCATGGAAACACGCCTTCCTTATAGATGAGCTCGCGGCACTTGCGGAGGCCCTCCATCAGCTTCGTCCCGCAAAACAGCGGACGCCCCTGCGCGTCGGAACGGACCGCGTCCCCGCTTTGCAGCAAAAATACCGGCCACCGGTTCTGGGACAGAAAATAAAAATAAAACCCGAACCGCCCCCGCTCGTCCGCGAGCTTCTGCGCCGTTTCGGTCAAATCGTCCCACGTCCAGCCGCTGTCCGGCTCCTCCAGCCCTTTGTCGGTAAAGTGATTGCGGTTATAACACAGGACGACCGGGGAAAACGCGAACGGCAGCGCCAGCCACCGGTCGCGATGCTTAAAGGCGCTCTGCAGAAACGGGTACTGTCCGGCGGGCGGGGTCATCGGCTCCAGCCATTCCTGCCGGCCGCTGTCCACCACATGCTGATAATCGGAATGATTGATCGTGAAGACATCGATCATGCCGCTCTTCATATATTCCTCGATCGCCTGTGCGTAGTTATCGTAAGGAAGAGCTACCGTTTGCACCCGGATATGCGGAAAAGCCACATGAAAATCCGACAGCAGCCGGTTCAAATCCATCTGTTCCATGACGGAGGTATAATAACCCAGCTTGATCGTAACGCTGCCTTGGACCGCGGGGCTGCTTACCCGATTGCCGACTCTCGGCACCTTCTCGATCAACTGCTCGTCCACCAGCATATCCAGTCCTTTGCGGACCGAATTTTTGCTGAGCTGGTACTGCTTGCCGAGCTCCACCTCGGATGGCAGGTGCTCCCCGACGGAGAGCTTGCCGCTGACGATATCTTCCCTGAGCTGGGCAACCATATGATCCAGACGCTTATGAAACGTCGTGCGGCTGGGCTTTTTCGGCATCGCAATGTCCCTCCTGCCTATCGAATAAACTGGTTCTCATCTAGTTTATATAATGGCAGGTTGGATGTCAATGAGCGCAGGAAGTACAAGCCTATGTGCACAAAAAAACGCCTGCCCCGCGCTTGCACCGGAACATGCGTTTTTTTTGGTAGGACGCCCAATGGCTGTCACTCCAGACCTTATACCTCGTTGCCCGTATTGCCGCCGTACCTGTGAGTGTGAGGTATACTGCCGTTGACGGTCGTATGCCCTTCGAAATAGTGGTAATGTCCTCCGCCGGACAGCGGGATGGCCGGGCCGGTCGTCCCGCGAATGGTATGGCTATGCCCATCGTCAAACGAAGTGACTGCGAAATAGCCGTGAACATGCTGAACCCCGCTGGGCGCCGGTTCGGTCATGCCGGCATACTGATGCCGATGCCCGACATCGTACGAAGTCGTTCCCGAGAAAGGATGGACGTGAACCGGCCGGCCGTCCCACGACGTAATATAAAGCCTGTGTGCGTGATGAGGATCTTCACCGCCGGAATGAACCACGAAGCCCGTAACGGGTATGTCCATATGCACCAACCTCTCCTCCCTGATGAGTCGTACTCCATCGTATGGGAAAAGAGCTTTGGCCGTACGGGCGTTTGTCTCAACCGAACCTGTCCGCTAACCGCCCTATTTCAAATGCTCGGGATTCAGCTTCTCCAGCTCCGGCACGACAAAGCGGCCGTCCTTGCGGATCAGACGATCGTCAAAATAAATTTCGCCGCCGCCGTATTCCGGACGCTGGATCAGCACCATATCCCAATGAACCGAGGAGCGGTTGCCGTTATCCGCATCCGTGTAAGCGTTACCCGGCGTAAAGTGGATGCTGCCGTCGATTTTCTCGTCGAACAAAATGTCTTTCATCGGCTGCTGTATGTACGGATTGACGCCGATCGCGAACTCGCCGACAAAGCGGGCCCCGTCGTCAGTATCCAAAATTTCGTTCAGCTTGGCGGAATTGTTCGCTGTCGCCTCGACGATCTTGCCGTTGTCAAAGCGGAGCGTGACGTTCTCGAACGAAGTTCCCATATAGATCGTCGGAGTGTTATAAGAGATGACGCCGTTAACCGAATCCTTCACCGGCGCTGTGAAGACTTCACCGTCCGGAATATTGTTCTGGCCTGCGCATTTGATCGCCGGAATGTCCTTGATTGAAAAGCTAAGATCGGTGCCCGGTCCGACGAGCCGCACCTTGTCCGTCTTGTTCATCAACTCGACAAGCGCGTCCATGGCTGCGGACATTTTGCTGTAATCCAGGTTGCACACTTGGAAATAAAAATCTTCGAACGCCTCGGTGCTCGTATTCGCCTGCTGCGCCATCGACGGGTTCGGGTAACGCATCACGCACCATTTGGTATGATTGACCCGCTGGTCGACGACCGGACGCTGGTACACCTTCATGAACAAGCGCAGCTTGTCCTCAGGCACATCGGACGTTTCGGTGATGTTGTCGCCGCTGCGAACGGCAATGTACGCTTGCATCTGCTTCATGCGGTTCAGCTCGATGGCCGCCATCCGCTCGTACAGCTCCTGGTTGCCGCCAAGCATCAGCTTGCGCGTGACTTCGGGATAGCGGTACTCGATGAACGGATGTCCGCCTGCCGCGTACACCTCTTCTATTAAACACTTGGTCAATTCCTGATCGCGAAGGCCGATCATTTCTATCAGGATGTTCTCACCCGGCTGAAGGTCGACGGAATACCGTACCAGGTTTCTCGCAAACTGCTGCAAACGTGGATCTCGCATCTTCTTTCTCTCCTTTGGGGACAGCATCTGAACTCACCTTCTCAACGTACCAAATTTTCACGGAAAGTTCAAACCCCTTACGAAGGTTTTCGGACAAAAGATCGCAAATATTTTACATTTTGAGGAAGACCCTTGCCGGATGGCTAAATCCAGCTTTGCAGCGGACGGTCGTAAGCAAGAAGCTCTTCCGGCTTGAAAAAGTTGGCAATTTCCCGTTCCGCGCTTTCCGGAGAATCGGAGCCGTGAATGATGTTGTTGCCGGTATGAACCGCGTAATCGCCCCGGATCGTTCCCGGCACGGCGTCGAGCGGGTTCGTCTTGCCCATCATGGCGCGGGATAGCGCAATGACGTTATCGCCCTGCCATACCATCGCAAAAACCGGACCGGAGGTAATAAACTGAACCAGCTCGCCGAAAAACGGCTTTTCCTTATGCTCGGCATAGTGGAATTCCGCTTGCTCCTTGGTGATGACCATCAATTTGGAGCCGATGAGCTGAAAGCCCTTATCCTCAAAGCGCTGAACCAGCCTGCCGATCAATCCCCGTTGTACGCCGTCAGGCTTAATCATCAAAAATGTTTTTTCCATGTTCGTTCCACTCCGTTTCTAAATGATAGATTGCTAATGATAATCTTGCAGCTGTGTGCATCCCAGTATATCCATTTCCTTCAATTTCCATGCCTGCGGGTGTTCCGGAACAAGACACAAGAGCGCCGCCTGCACCCTTGCCCATGCAGGCGGCGTCTGATTGTGCGACGACTTGCTGTTTAAGCGCTCCGTCCGGACGTGACGGCTTCTTCCGCAGCCGTCTCCGGCGCAGCGGCGCTTCCCAAGGCCAGCTGCGCTTGCGCAGCCGCGATTCTTGCCAGCGGCACCCGGTATGGCGAGCAGCTGACGTAATCCAGCCCCGCCCCGTGGCAGAAGAAGATCGACTGCTTGTCGCCTCCGTGCTCGCCGCAGATGCCGGTCTTGAGCTTCGGCTTCACGGCGCGTCCGCGCTCGACCGCCCATTCGATCAACGTTCCGACGCCGTCCCGGTCGAGCACCTGGAACGGATTGTCGGGAAGCAGCTTCGTCTCCACGTAATGCGTCAAAAATTTGCCTTCGGCGTCGTCCCGGCTGTAGCCGAACGTCATCTGCGTCAGATCGTTCGTGCCGAACGAGAAGAAATCCGCATGCTGCGCAATGTCCCCTGCCGTGACGGCAGCCCGCGGCACTTCGATCATCGTGCCGACGCGGTAGCGGAACGTGCGGGCGAACTCGCCGAGCACCTCGTCCGCTTTGCGGGTCACAAGCTCGCGCATCCGCTTCAGCTCGTTGGCATGGCCGACAAGCGGAATCATAATATCCGGCCGGACGTCAAGCTGCTCGCGCAGACAACTGAGCACGGCGCGGAAAACGGCCTCGATCTGCATCTCGTAAATGTCCGGCAGCACGAGTCCGAGACGGCAGCCCCGGGTGCCAAGCATCGGGTTCATCTCATGCAGCGTCCTTACTTTGCGCAGCAGCTTCTCCAGACGCTCCTTGCGGTCCGGGTCCGCGTCCGGCTGGCCGTTCAAGCGCTCCCGCTCGACGACCAACTGCTCCATATTCGGCAAAAACTCATGCAGCGGCGGGTCGAGCAGGCGAATCGTCACCGGCAGTCCGTCCATTGCCCGGAAAATGCCCTCGAAGTCCTCCTGCTGCATCGGCAGCAGCTTCGCCAGCGCTTCCGCCCGTTCTTCGGCCGTCTCCGCCAAAATCATCGCTTGTACGACCGGCACCCGCTCGGCGCTCATGAACATGTGCTCCGTCCGGCACAGCCCGATGCCTTCGGCGCCGAAGCTGCGCGCCTTGGCCGCATCCTCCGGCGTATCGGCGTTCGTATACACCTCCAGCGTGCGAATCTCGTCCGCCCAGGCGAGAAGCTGCTCCAGCTCGCCCGTCAGCTCGGGCTCGCGCAAGCTGACTTCGCCGAGGATTACCCGTCCGGTCGCGCCGTCGATGGAAAGCGCGTCGCCCTCCCGCACCGTGACGGCTTCTCCGTCAGCGGTCGTCACGGCAAAGGCGCGGTCCGTCAAACGCAGCGCTTCGCAGCCGCAGACGCACGGCTTGCCCATCCCGCGGGCAACGACCGCCGCATGGCTGGTCATGCCGCCCCGGCTGGTCAGCACGCCTTCGGCTGCCAGCACGCCGTGAATATCCTCCGGCGTCGTCTCCGAGCGCACGAGGATGACTTTGCGCCCCGCGCGGGCCCATGCCTCGGCCGTGTCCGCGTCGAACACCGCGACGCCGGATGCGGCTCCCGGCGACGCCGGCAGGCCGGCCGCCAGCACATGCAGCGGCTTGTCGGTATCGATCGCGCGGTGCAGCAGCTGATCCAGATGAAACGGCTCGATGCGGTTGACCGCTTCGCCCGTATCGATGACGCCCTCGCGCACCAGATCGACGGCGATTTTGACCGCAGCTTGGGCCGTCCGCTTGCCGTTGCGCGTTTGCAGCAGGTAAAGCTTGCCCTGCTCGACCGTAAATTCGATATCCTGCATGTCCGTATAATGCCGCTCCAGCTTCTCCGCCGTCCGCACGAGCTGGTCAAAGACGAGCGGCATTTCCTCGCCGAGCTTCGCAATCGGAACGGGCGTCCGCACGCCGGCCACGACGTCCTCCCCTTGCGCATTCATCAAGTATTCGCCGTACAGCACGGGTTCTCCGGTAGACGGATTTCGCGTGAACACGACGCCTGTCCCGCAGTCGCTGCCCATATTGCCGAACACCATCGTCTGAATGTTGACGGCCGTCCCTTGCTCGTCGGGAATCTGGTGCACCTTGCGGTAAACCTGCGCCCGCGCATTGTTCCACGAACGGAATACCGCTTCAATGGCCAGCGCGAGCTGCTCCTCCACCTGCTGCGGAAACTCGCGTCCCGCTTCCTTGCGGATCACCGCCTTGTACTCTCCGATCAGCTCCGTCCAGCCTTCGGCGCTCACTTCGCTGTCCAGGCTGACCGCCAACCGCTGCTTGAGGCGGTGCAGCAGCCGTTCGAATTGATACGTTTCGATGTCGAACACGACATTGCCGAACATTTGGATCAAACGGCGGTAACAATCGAACGCAAATCTCGGGTTGCCGGTCAATGACGCAAGCCCTTGCACCGTTTCGTCGTTCAAGCCCAGGTTGAGAATCGTATCCATCATACCGGGCATCGAAGTCACCGATCCCGACCGGACGGACACGAGCAGCGGCTTAGCCGGATCGCCGAAGCCTTGGCCCTTCGCCTGCTCCAGCTCCCGCATCGCTTGGTGGACCTGCTCCATCAATCCCGCCGGAAGCTGCTTGCCGGCCTCATAATAAGAGCGGCATACGTCCGTCGTAATGGTAAATCCCGGCGGTACCGGCAAACCGGCGTTCGTCATCTCTGCGAGATTGGCCCCTTTTCCGCCCAGGAGCTGCTTCAAGCCAGCATGACCCGAATGAAACGGCACTACACTTTGCATGATTGATAATCCTCCCGTCATTTTAGAACCTACGGTACGCAGACCGCGAGTACACGCATGGAACGTTGTGGATGTTTAATGATGTATAAAACATACCATAGCTTTATTCCATTGTAAATAGTATGTATTATTTATATTTAATACACACTATTTACTCGATAACTGTAGTTCCCGGCCCGGCGGAAAAGTACCCGCGCCCGATAAAGCTGTAGACCGGATTGGGGATAGTGCGAACGGCCAGGAGGATACCGAAATTTAGCTTGCCTAATTCACGTCTAGAAAAGAAGAGGAGCTATGGGAGGGTGTTTGTTTAATCCATTTCGGTATAGTTATCGCGTAGTTGATAGGTGCGGGATTGCTATTCGTAATCCCTTCGTTAAATAACCGATAGGTTGATAATGCAGCGACAGTCCAAGACTTTATTTTCTCGTCAACGGTTGCCGCGCAAGACAGCGGAACTGCCGTTCGCTATTTGTTGTCTTAGATGGCCTGTTCCCAGAATAACGAACATGTGTTCCCCTATTCATGTTGAAACATATTTAGCAAGGTTAAAATATGGCTTTTAGCGTATCTGCGTTCCTCTGGGGTTGCAAGAAGAGATCAAAAAGCAGGTTTAGAGGAAGTTTTCCGCCTCTATTTTGCTGACGCTCGATCCCGCAACAAGTGAAAATCGCCTACGCAGCTTATCCCATCCCATCCGAGGTTCTTTGCAACTCCCCCATTATCGACGGTCCTACCGGCGCAAGCTCTTGAACAAACAAAAAAACCTCTCCGCAGAGAGGTTACAACGTTACAATATTGAGGCATGTTAAAGCATGCCCATCCGTTTCTATGATCTTGTCACGCCATCCCGGCCGCCCGGCCATCCTGCTGCTCCGTCTCCCGCTCATGCAGCGAAAGCTTCGCGCCCAGCGCGCGGAAGCTGCCGATGACGTCCTCGTAGCCGCGCTCCAGATGCTCCACGCCCGTAATGCGCGTGCAGCCTTCGGCCACGAGGCCCGCCAGCACCAGACACGTGCCCGCGCGCACATCGGTCGCATGCACCCAATCGCCGACAAGCGGCCGTCCGCCCTGGATAAAAGCACTCTCTCCGCGGACCTCGATCTCCGCTCCCATGCGGCGAAGCTGCGGCACGTGATTGAACCGGTTTGGGTACACCCGTTCCGTGACGATGCTCTTGCCTTTGGCCTGCGTCAGCAAAGCCGTCATCGGCTGCTGCAGGTCCGTTGCGAAGCCCGGATACATCGTCGCCCGGACCCGGGTCGCGCGGATCTGGCCCGTGCTGCGGGCGGTAATGCTGTTTTCGTCCCACTCCATCTCAAGACCGGCCTCGCGCAGCTTGGCGATGCACGCCCCGAGATGCTCGGGAATGACATCCTTCACCGTCACGCTTCCGCCGGTAATGCCCGCACTCATCAAGAATGCCCCGGCGATGAGCCGGTCGGGAATCACGGTATGCCTTCCCCCGTTCAAATAAGGCACGCCCTCGATTCGTATGCGGTCCGTACCTGCGCCGTAAATGCGCGCCCCCAGACCGTTCAGGAACGCGGCCGTATCGACGACCTCCGGATCGACAGCGGCATGATACAGGTTCGTCCGGCCTTGAGCGCGGACAGCCGCCAGCATGGCGTTGATCGTCGCGCCCGATGTCACGGTGTCGAAATAAATGTCCGCCCCATGCAAGGTTTTGGCCTCTACAATATAGTGATCCTCGCGGAATTCCACCGTCGCGCCCAGCGCTTGGAACGCCTTCATATGCTGGTCGATCGGCCTGGAGACAAAGTTGTCTCCTCCCGGAAACCCGACCGTCACCCGGCCGAACTTGGCAAGCAAGGCCCCGGCAAAATAATAGGACGCCCGGTAAGCGGACGCCTTGCCCGGATCGATGATCGCGCTGTGGATGTAACGCGGGTCCAGCACAATTTCGCCGGATGGGCGGCGGGTGACCGTCAGACCGATGTCCTTGCCGATCTGGCCGATCAATTTCACATCGTCGATATTCGGAATGCCCTCCAGCGTCACCAGACCGTCTGCCAGCGAGGCGGCGGCCAACAAAGCAAGCGAGCTGTTTTTAGAACCGGGAATATGTACGCAGCCGTTCAGCGGGCCGGCAGGTTCCACTTCAATCCATCTCATTGACCCTTACCCACTTTCCGATGTTGTCGTTATTGGTTATGAAGCTCCAGCACGTATCCGCTGCCGCGAACCGCACTGATGAGAAAGGTGTCTTTGCCGTATTTTTTGCGAATCCGGTACACCAGCGCATTCAATTCATCCATCGTTACATCCGGAACCCCGTCCTCGCCGACCGAGCGCTCCGGCCATACGGCCTGCTTGATTTCGGCAATCGGCACGAGCCGATTGGCATGATTGTATAACAGCTGAATCAGCAAAAATTCCTTCTCCGACATCGCAATCCGCTTACCGTCAACCACGCACTCCCGTTTCTCCCAATGGATCGTCAGCGGGCCGTTCGGCTCATCCCACCGCTGCGTAATGCTGAGCGGCTCGAACTCCAGCGTCTGATCGGCGAAAAGATACGAAAAATGCAGTACCGTCATCCCTTTGGCCAGCTTGATGATATCAAACGATTTCAGCGGGTACGGTTGATTCGGCTCGACGATCACACCGTTGATTTCCGTACCGTGCGTGCTGCCCAGATCGTACAGGACCGCACGCTCCTCTTCTTTGCGGATCACTATATGTTTACGGGAAATAAACGCGTTCGAAAAAGCGAAGTCCGGTGAATACGAGTTCGACGCCCTCCCGATCACCGTTTCGGCGGCGGTCAGATTCAGGCACGTTCCCGAGCGGAAAGGCTCTCCGCGAATCACATAAAGACAAGCGAAAGTATCCAGTTTCGTTCCCTCCGAGTGCTGCACAGCGGTCATTCGTCGTTGTGCGGTCGATAAAAATAAAGTTGACCTCCTATCATCATAGCTTATTTCGGCCTTGAAGGAAAATAGGCTTCGCTGACGCATTAGTTATATTTCGGTAATACGGACCTGTCAGAGAAAAAGCGGACACAAAAAAGCCCGCTTCGCCGAATGGTTCTACGGGAAGCGGACAGCGGTCCATTCATCATTCGTTTTATTCAAACAATGTCAACAGCTCGGATACCGGCGTACGCGGCTTCGGACGCGGCACTTTACTCTCGTCGAAATAGCCCAAGTGGAGCGTGCCGACGATCTTCTCTCCGGGCTTCACCCCGATTGCCTGACGGAAACCCGGGTCCCAATTGTATTCGTTCGTTTTCCAGACGACGCCGATTTTTCGTTCCCAAGCGAGCAGCTGGAGATTTTGAATAAGCGCGCTGGCGGCGGAAAACGCTTCTTCCCACTTGTTCGGCCGCGGTTCTTCGGTGATCGCGACAACCAGATGGACCGGCACGGTATGGCAATAAGCATGCGCGACCTGTTCGCCGTACTGCTCAAGCTGTTCCTTCGGGTACGTCGCAAGCACCGCATCCGAAAACTTTTTCCGCCCTTCCCCCATGAACAGGAAGAAGCGCCAAGGCTCCTTTCGCGAATGGAACGGCGCCCATACGGCATCCTCCAACAGCTCCATAATCATTTCTTTCGGAACCGGCTCCCCGTTGAATTGATTGATTGTCCGCCGCTCGCGAACGGTAGCGGCTATACCCGGACGTGTTTCCATCATATCAACCGTCTCCTCTGCTTATTTTTTCGCCAACGTTTGCAGCACGTCGTCTATTTTTTTCTCGTAGGCCAGAAGACCGAAGGTCATCCAGACGTCGGTGGTCACTTCGTGGACCTGTCCCTTTTTAACGGCAGGGATACTTTTCCACACACTGCTGTTCATCAACTCCTTCGCCTGCTCGCTCCGTCCTTCGTCTACGACGAGAAACAAGTGGTCGGCATCAAGCTGAGCCAGCACTTCGGACGATATCACCTTCATGCCGCCATCGTCCGTCCAAGCAATCGATTTGACGAGATTAGGCGGATTGAGCCCGAGATCCTTGTACAGCACGCTGCCCGAATAGCCGTCCGGCCCGCCGTAGAGGCGCATTCCCTTCTTATGTACGCGGATGAGCGCTACGGTCTCGCGGCCGATCGATTGCTCCAGCGTTTTGCGCGCTTGAGCCGCTTTTTCCTCGTAGCGCTTGAGCAATTGCTCCGCTTGTTCGGACTTGCCAAGCAGACTGCCGACCGTACGAAGCGTTCCCCGCCAGTCGTCAGCGGCATCATCATCGAAGACATAAGTTGGGGCGATTTTGGAAAACTTCTCGTATTTCCCCTCCGCTCCGTAATCCGGGAATCCGAGCAGGATCAGATCGGGCTTCGCTTCCAGCACCGCTTCGAAGTTCATCGCGCTTGTATCCAGCTTCGGCAGACCCGCGGTATAGTTCTCCAAATATTGTTGGGTGAACGAGCCGACAACCGTCTGCATGACTGGTTTTACGTCCAGCGCGGACAAGAAGTCCTCCAGATATAAACCGACGACCCGCTGCGGTTGTGCAGGCACTTCCGTTTCCCCCATCACATGCTTGAATTTGCGTGGCGCCGACGCCTCCTTTTTGTCCGCGGAGCCTCCTGCCGGATGCGCTCCGGTAGAAGCCTGCTGGGCCGTCTGCCCATTGCCGCCGCAAGCAGCGAGCAGAGCAAGCAGAGTGATGATGCTGCATAACCGTAACATCTGACCAAGTGCCGAGTTCATAGCTGTGTCCCCTTCGCTATATGAAAATGATTCTCAATATCAATAAGAAGTTTAGCATGATCTTCTTCCCTAGAGCCATCCGATATTGTGCGAACCTCCCTATAGAATTGTGGGATCCGAGGGAAGGGGACATGCGGCTTGCGGATACAGCCTCCCAGCGCAGCGGCCCCGGCGGGAGACCGCCTTCCATTCCGATGCTTGCTTCTTCCCGCGCGGCTGCTGCGGGCACTGTACGACGGACGATCAGACTCCATGCGTTAGAGATGCGGAAAATTTACGCCCGGCAAGTCAGCGCGTTCAGCACGTCGTCGATTTTACGCTCGTGGGCGATCATGCCGAAGCTCATCCATACGTCGATACTCACCTCGTACACCTGCCCTCTGCGCACCGCGGGATGGGTTCGCCAGCTCTCGCCGTTCATCCATTGCCGCGCCTGATCCCGGCCTTCTTCGTCAATCACGACAAACAAATGGTCGGCATCCAGACGCCGCAGCATGTCCGGCGATATCGTCCTGATGCTCCGCTCTCCCCACGCCAGCTCCCGCACGAGCTCGGGAGGCTCCAGACCCAAGTCGCCATACAATACCGGTCCCGTATAGCAGGTTTGCGGTCCGCCGTAAAGAAGGAGCCGTTTTCTCCGGTCGACCCGAAGGAGCGCAACTTTCTCGCGGCCGATCGCCTGCTCCAGCTGCTTTCTAGCCGCCGCCGCAAGCACTTCATAACGGCGGATCGATGCCTCCGCCCGTGCCGATTGCCCTGTCAGCCGTCCGACCGTACGCAGCGTTTCCCGCCAATCGACCGCGGCACGCTCGAATACGTATGTCGGGGCAATTTGCGTAAAGCGATCGAAGCGCCCTTCCTCCGCCCAATCGGGAAACCCGAGCAGAATCAAATCCGGTTCGGCCCGCATGACGGCTTCAAAATCGATTCGATTCACATTCAGCTTGTTCACCCCGCTCAAAAAAGGCTCCAAATACCGCTGATAATAGGTCCCCCATGCGAACTGCAGCACCGGCTTCAAGCCAAGCACCGTCAAGTAGTCTTCAAAAAATAAGCCGATCACCCGCCCCCGGCCTGCCTGCGGCACACCGCTCACCGGACTCCCAAGCTGCGGCGTGAACGGGTAAGCGCGCGCAATGCTGCGGCCGCGCTGCTGTTTGACGAACTCCGTCGGAGATACGCCAGTGACCTGCTTGAAGCGGCTGCTGAAATAAAACTCATTGCTGTACCCTACGCTCTGCGCAATATCCTTGATGCGGGCATCGGACCACAGCAGCTTTTCCTTGGCCCGGTTCACACGCGTTTCCGTCAAATAATCGGTCGGCGTCTTTCCCGTCATTTTCTTAAACAAAGACGAATAATGCCATGGACTGAGTCCGGCCAATTCGGCCAGTCGGTCTCTCGTCCACTGCTCATCGCAAGCCTGCTCCATCTGCTCAATCGTCCGCTTGATCGCGAGCGTCGAGTCCTTTCCCGCCCGCTCCCGTTCGGCATCCTCCCAGAGCGTGCCCAACAGCTTTTGAAAAAGCAGCTGACGGTTAAACCTCTGCAGCTCGCCCCGTTCCTTCATCCCTTCGTGAAGCCCCACGATCGTGCGCTTGATCTCCGCAAACCGTTCCGCAAGCGCCTCCCCCTCGAACGGCACAGCCTCCCTGCGGACAGGGAACGTTCCCAAAGAAGGCGAATCTTCGATTCGAAACACGTCGAAGGCTACGCGATACCCCTTGAGCGGCGTATCCGCATCGCTTGAAATCTCCATAGGGGCATTGCGGGACAGGAGCAAGCATTTGCCGTAAAAAAGCCGCTCCGTCCGCCCGTTCCGGCGCAGATGCCCTTTGCCTCCTGTAATGAGCAGCAGCATGCCTGCCGTAAGCCGAAGCTCCTCCGTTCCCGGATCATCCGCCCACTCGGAAGCCGTCTCTATATACCGAATCTGCCGGAGGGT
Source organism: Paenibacillus ehimensis NBRC 15659 (assembly GCF_004000785.1). Taxonomy (GTDB): domain Bacteria; phylum Bacillota; class Bacilli; order Paenibacillales; family NBRC-103111; genus Paenibacillus_G; species Paenibacillus_G ehimensis. The sequence continues at coordinate 31,949 of NZ_BILX01000025.1, forward strand.
GAATGCAAGCGGCTTCTCTGTCACGGGTTTGGCCGATTGAGCTTCCATCCCGTTCACCTGCCTTTTTTAATTGAGAATGATTATCAATTATATAGTAAAATAAATTGTTAAGCTCTACAATTACCTTGATGCGCCGCACTACCTACAAGACGAATGTCCGTGGTATAATAGCACTAATTTAACGAAAACGCATTCACCGGGAGATCCGCCTATGCCTTTGTTTCTTCGCCTAACGGCTTTGACCTGCGGCTTGTTTCTTCTTGTTATTTTGCAGGCTTCGGGCTACATTCGGCCTCCCGTCCCTCTGCCGCCGCCCGAGATTGAGATGCAAACCGAGTGGTCGCCCGAAGAGCTGCAAAAGCCCCCGAACATCATCATCCTGCTGAGCGAAGCGTTTTGGGACATCACTCAGATCAAAAGCCTGCACTTCAGCGAGGACCCGGCGCCGATGTTTCATGCGCTGCAGGAGAAATTCACCCACGGCACGCTGCTTTCCCCGATGTTCGGCGGCGGTACGGCCAACGTCGAGCTGGAAGTGCTGACCGGGCATTCGATGCGCTTTTTCCCGGAGGATTCCACTCCGTACGAGCAATACATCAAGCAGCCGACCGCTTCGCTGGCCAGCCTGTTATCGGAACAAGGGTATGCGACGACGGCGATCAGCCCGTTTTACCATTGGTTCTTCAACAGCTCGGAGGTATACAAGCATCTCGGATTTTCGCGCTTCATCAGTCTGGAATATTTCAATCCGGACGAATATGTCGGCCCTTACATCGGAGATCACGCCGTCGTGCGGCGCATTATCGAAGAAACCGAACGAAGTCCGGGCGCGGACTTCATTTTTGCCAATACGATGGAAAACCATTACCATTATTGGCCGGGCAAGTTTAAGAAGAATCATATCGAAGTGAAAGGCCACTTGTCCAATACGGCCAAGGGCATCGCCGAGACCTACGCGCAAGGCATGTCTGGCGCCGATCGGGCGCTGCAGGAGCTGATTTTGCATTTCAGCAGGTTGAAGGAGCCGACGATCGTTGTATTTTTCGGCGATCACCTGCCTTCCTTGGAAAAGCTGCAGGTTTATAAGGAATCGAATTACATCGGCGGCGAGGACGACCCCGACTTCTTGGAAAAAATGCACAACACTCCCGTCGTCATCTGGAGCAACTACTTGCCGAAGGAATCAAAAGAGGAGCTGCATATGAGCCCGTCGTTTCTCGGCCCATACGTATTGAATCTGGCGAAGCGCCCCGGCAGTCCGTATACGGACTATTTGTCCGATCTGTACCGAAAAATGCCGGTGCTGCCGCCGAAAGCGTATTATGAAGCGATGAACATCGACGTGAATTTGGTGAAGCAGTACGAAGATAGGCAGAAAGCCATCCTGGAGCTGGAAAAGCAGGCCGCTGCCGCAAGCGCGCCCGGTGCGGTGCACGGTGACACCACCGGCGCCGCCGGTGGTGTCGACGCGTACAGCGAGGACGCGAGTAACGCGGTTAGTGCTGGCGGCGCGAGTGACACTGTAAACGGTGACGCTGTGGCGGGCAGCGACGCAAGTAACGCAACTGGCCGTGCTGATGCGGCCGGCAGCGACGTCAGTAGCGCGGCTGCTGAGGCCGGAACGGCGGACAACAGCGACGTGAATCCCGCGGCTGGTCGGGCCGGAATGGCGGACAACAGCCCAAGTGGCTCGACTGGCACTGGCGATGCGAGTGACACAGCGGGCAATACCGCGCCGGACAACAGCGACGTGAATCCCGCGGCCGCTGAGGCCGGGATGGCGGACAACAGCTCAAGTGGCTCGACTGGCACTGGCGATGCGAGTGACACAGCGGGCAGTGCTGGCGCAGCAGGCGGCGATACGAAAGGGAAGCCGTTTATCCTCGGCTACGGGGAACCGCTGATCGAACGGGTGAGCCCCGCTTCCCTAACCGTCGGGGGCGATACGTTCGGAAGATCCCAGCTTACCATCCATGGCGGAAGATACGGCCTTGGCTGCACCGTCTTCATCAACGGCGAAGCGCAGCAGACGACTTGGCAGAGCGAATCGTCGCTTAGCGTCAACCTGCCGAAAACACTGACAACCCATGCCGGAACACTTGACGTCCAGGTACGCGTCGTCGATTCCAAAAACCGGGTGCTGGCCGCCTCGCGCCTCGTAAAGATACCTGTGCAAGAAAAGAAGCACTAAAAAGCCGAAGATACGGCCCATCCCCTACGAATCGGGTGCGTATCCTCGGCTTTCTTAATTTCTCGATATCAGGCGATAGCACATTCTCTCCCGGCATCATGCCCCTGAAGCAGCCCACCTAAAATTGCGCATCCGAGATGCCCTATTAGAGGTAAATCCAGCCATCAATAAATCTTTGAGGAACTCAGAGGCTTTATTCATATCGAAATTTCTCACCACCTGCCCAACATAGCGAATCCCACTTCCTTTATTTCCCACACCACACCTTCCCGCTGGCCATTAGCGGAAATACGATGCTCTATCTTCCATCCTCTGCAAAAATAGCGAAGCCGATGCTCACGAACAAGACACCGGCTCACTATCACTTTAAACGTTCGGACACCGCGATGGTCCGGACGTTTTTTCATACTCCTCGCACTGTTGAAGCGTGTCGATTCCTGCGCTTGCCCGGGAAATGGACGAAGCGCAGCGGCCTGGCAAACAGCACCTGCCCCAATCGCCCCCTTTACGCCTCGCCGCGGTGCCACAGCCGCTGCAGCTCCGCGTTCGACTCCAGCAGCTCCTCCAGCGTGCCTTGGGCATCAACGCGTCCGTCCTTCAGGACGACGATGCGGTCCGCCCGGGCCAGCGCCGCTTTGCGGTGGGAAATAACCAGGCAGGTCGCACCTTGCCGCAGTTCTTTGAGCCGCTCCCACAGCTTCCCCTCGGTATCGACGTCCAGCGCGCTTGACAAATCGTCGAAGACGAGCAGCTCCGCATCGCGTACGAACATCCGGGCGGCCGCGGTACGTTGGGCTTGCCCGCCGGACAGCTTCACGCCGCGCGGCCCGATGACCGTGTCGAGGCCATGCGGCAAATACCCCAGATCCTGCTCCAGCACGGCCGAGCGGATCGCCCGCTGGAGCTGCTCCGGCTCGGCATGCATGCCGAGCAAAATATTGTTCTCCAGCGTATCGCTGTACAGCCGCGGGATTTGCGGCGTATAGGCGCTTCGCGGCGGAATGAAAAATTCGTCCGGCTTCGCCACAGGCTCGCCGTTCCAGCGAATATCTCCCGCCTGCAGGGGCAGCAGCCCGAGCAGCGTGCGCGCCAGCGTCGTCTTCCCGGAACCGACCCGTCCGGTAATGACGGTGAACGAACCGCGCGGCAGCGTCAGGTCGATCCCTTCGATCCCCCGGCCTGTTTCGGGATAGCGGTACGTCAGACCGCGCACCTCCAGCTTCTCCAAGGTCCGGCTTCCGACAACCGCAGCCCCTTCGTCCATGTCCGGCAAGCTTCCCCGCAAATGCAGCGGGTGGTATTCCGTCAGTCTCTCCTCGTCCGCCCCTTGCAGCAGCGTCACCAGACGGTCCTTCGAAACCGTGCTTTGCTTGAAATAAGTCATGAACTTCCCGAAGTTCTGGATGAACTGCGTCACGAACGTGAGGTAATAAACGAACAGCGCGAAATCGCCGACCGTAAAGCTGCCGTCCCGCATCGATTGCGCGGCCAGCAGCAAAATGAGTCCGGTGCCGAAATTAACCGCATTGGAGAAAATCGACTCGAGCGTCGTACTCAGCAGCCTGTCCTTCAGCATCGCTTCCCGGCGCTGGTCGTTCAATCGCTTGAAGCGGCCGATGACCCGGTCTTCCGCGCCTGCCACCTGAATCGACTGCACCGTAGAGAACATCTCGCTGATCGCTCCGGTGACTTGGCTTGTCGCTTCCCGGCTCGCCGCCCGGTATTTTTGCAGCATTGTTGTCGACAATTGCGCGATCGTGACCACAACGACAAGCGGCAAAAATACCCACAGCGTCATCTCTGCGTTAATGCGAATGAGAATGTAGCACGAAACCGCGGCGAACAGCGTCATCCCGAACGAGTCCACCGACCAGCTGACCGTTTCCTCCACCTGCTCGACATCGTCCCGGAACGAGCTGATCGCCTCGCCCGGCGAGATCGGAATTGCCCGCGCCCCCGGCTCTTTCAGCACATGCCGCAGCAGGTTACGGCGCAGCAGCCCCGCGACGCGGAAACGGAACTGGACGTCCGTGATAAAGCCGAACACAATGAGCACGACCCGCGCCAACGCCGCCAGCAGCAGAAAGAGGACCAGCGTCCAAATCCCGAAGCTGTAAGCGGAATGACCGGACAGCTCGTCAAAGAACGCCTTCGTTACAAGCCCGGGAACGATCGGGGCCAAATAAATCAAAGACCAAGCGAGCGCATTCAAAATATAAAGCCCTAACCGGTAACGCGTCAGCCGCCATAAAAAAGAAAAGGTCGTCATACCAGCATTTCCTCCATTCCGACCTTCAGCATCCGGCTGTAGCGGGAATCCGGATCGGCCCCAAGCCTTGCCCGGTCTCCCTCCTCGGCGATGCGTCCGTTGTCGAGAATAAGAATGCGGTCCGCCCGCTGGATCGTCGCCAGCCGGTGGGCGATAATAATGCAGGTCCGGCCCAGCAGCAGCCGGTTCATTGCCCGCTCGATGCGCTGCTCGGTCGCCGGGTCCAGCCGGGAAGACGCCTCGTCGAGAATGACGAGCCCCGGATCGGACAAGAACACCCGGGCGAACGACAACAGCTGCGCCTCGCCTGCGGACAATCCTCCGCCCCCGGACTCCAGCATCGTATCCAAGCCGCCGGGGAGCGAGCGAAGCCACGGCTCCATCCCCAGCTCCCGAAGCACCTGCTCCACCCGTTCGTCGGGGATCGTATCGTCAAAGAACGTCAGGTTGTCGCGGACCGTCCCTTGGAACAGCTCGATCGACTGGGTCACCATCCCTACCCTGCTGCGCAGCTGCTGCAGCTTGGCCTCGCGAATATCCGTCTCTCCGAGAACAATCCTACCCTCACCCGGATCATAGAAACGCAGCAGCAAGCGCGCCAGCGTCGTTTTACCGCTGCCCGTCCGGCCGAGCAAGCCCAGCACCTGCCCCGGCTCCAAGCGGAAGCTCACGTCCTTCAGCGTCAGGCGGTCCGCATCGTAGCCGAAGCGGACGCCCTCGAACGCGACCGACAACGCTCCGTGCGGCACCGGCGTGCCCGGTCCGTCCTCAATCACGGACCGCGTCTCCAGCAGCTCCTTCACCCGGACGATGCTGGCGTCCGCCTTTTGCAAATCTTCCATTTGCGTGCGGATTTGCTCGATCGGTTTGGCCATCAGCTCCGTATAGTAAAAGATCATGTACACGGTGCCGAGCGTAATCGAACCCTTTTTCCACAAATAAAAGCTCAGCGCAAACGCAACCGCGTTGCCGATCGCAAACACGATCAAGGTCGTGATCCACATCGACGCCCAACCGAGAAACGCACGCACGCGGACCGGCAGCCATTCACGCAGCAGCTCGTGATACCTCCGCATCACATACCCGGTTGCGCCGTTGGCCCGTGTGTCCTCCGTCCCTTCCAGATGCTCGCCCAAAAAGCCGTAAAACCTCGCGCTCACCTGTCTCAGCTTCCCCCAATGGGGCACCGCAAACTTCCGGATATACTGAATGGAGACGATCGCGAACACGACAAAAAAAAGCATGCCGACGCCGATCAGCCATCCCTCCAGGAAGAGCAGCACCAGCATCCCCGCCACCAGCACAAGATTGCTCAGCAGCGTAATGACGAAGCTGGAGAAAAAGTTGGACAAATTGTTGATGTCCCCATCCACCCGCTCGATGATCGCACCGGACGTTTGCGACTTATGGAACGTCATATCGAGCTTCAAGCAATGATCGGCCACATCGCCGCGAAGCTGATTGGTTGCCAGCCACCCGACGTTCGCGCCCACATACGATGCGGCCACGGCAACAACCTGTTGCATCAGGGTGACGGCAATGAACAGACCGCCTGCGATAAGCAAGGGTCTGGTGCTGGACTGGGACTGCGCCGTATCGATGAAATAACGGATAATTTGCGGGTTTACCAGCTGCATCACAATGCCGCTTACGAGCAGTACGGCCAGCAAAATCATGCTTTTGCGCTGCGGCTTCAAGTAGCGGCTCAGCAAGAGGGCGTATTCACGAACCGGTATTTTTCGCATCGCTTTCTTCAAACTTCCCGTCCCTCCTTTATCGTACAAACATTCTATCACAGGAAACACTTGTTCGGCCATCCATTTCCAAAAGAAAAAACAATTATAACCAAATTTCCAACCTCGCCGGCAGCCAACAGACTTCGATAAAGCCGCCAAACGAAAAAGACGGCCCCGTGGTGCCGTATTTAACAACGGCGCCTCAAGGCCATCTTCCAAACTGGGTATCTACGTTATCGAATGCTTCGTCTCGCTCCACCGCTCGTAGAACAGCATCCGGTCCCGCCGCACGAAGCAGAGCAGCGCATGGATGCCGAAGACAAGGTTCAGGAGCCCGGCGACAAGCAGCAGCGGGATCATTACCGCCGAAGGGAAGTGGTTCATTCCGCCGCTGATATACAGCACATTAGGACCGCCAATGAGAAAATACAACGAAACGCAGCGGACCAAAAGCGCGTGCAGCGTCAACCCGCCGTCTTTTCCGTGCAGACGGATGCGCACGATCCGCTTGCCCAGCGTCCTGCCTTCGGTTAGGTATGGCACAACGACAAAATAGAAGAGGACGGCACCCGCGACGGGAAGCAGCATATGCCGCCCCAGGAAAAATAGAACGAACGGCGACAATACCGCCCAATCGATCAGCCATGCCACAAAACGGCGGGTGTAGCTGACGCGCGTCACGGACAGATCGACGCCTTCGTCCAGCGTATCGCTTTTGGGCATAAAGGCTGTCAGCCATGGAGCAACCGCATAACCGATCAGGCCGCCCAGCGTGTTAAGCATCAGATCGTCCACATCGAACAAGCGGTAAGGGCAGTCATAAATGCCATACAGCCCGGTCCCCTGCGTCACTTCGAAAAACAGCGACACCAGAAACGTCGTAACCGTCGTCCGCAAAATGCGGCGCCGGAAATAATAGCGCAAAAACACGCCCAGCGGGACAAGCAGAAGCACATTAAATGCCACTTGGAGAAACGCCCGTTCCCCGAACACCTTAAGATAAGTGGCCGGATTGCTCCACTGCAGGCCGGTTTCCCGCAGAAAATCACGGACAAACTGAAACGGCACCCATTGATTGAACGAGCTCACCGTCCCGGAGCAAGTATGCCGGGTATCCGGCAGCGGCAGGATAACCAAGTACAAAGCGCACAATAAATACAGCAAAAAGGAATACAGTACGATGACGCGTATTTTGTTAACATAGCCGTATTTCCGGTATTGCACGATCAGAAACGGCAGCGTAAAAACGAACGCCAGCATCGGAAAGGTCAGCAGCGCGTAGCCAATCGGAAACAAATAAGCCTGAAGCATCGTCATTCACACCTAGTCTGTAAATATTTAATAAAATTATAACGGAACTCCGCAGGATTTCCCATCGATCCGGCTTACTTGAGTGACATTATTGTCACCTTAGATACGCAAAAAAACACGCTGAAAACCAGCGTGTCATGCGATTTATGCTTCTTCACAGCTCCTTGCGCATACGCACGTGCCAGATTCCGGCGTCGAGAAACGGCTCGTCGGAAATCGTTCGGTAGCCTAATTTCTCGTAAAACGCCTCCGCTTGGGTCTGAGCGTCCAGAATGACCGCTGGCACGCCTTGCGCCCGAACGTCCTCTTCCATCGCCTGAATGATCTGACGTCCGATCCCCTGTCCGCGGTATGGCTTCATCACAGCAATCCGCTGGAGCTTGGCCGTCTTCCCGTCGTACATAATCCAGCGGGCAGCCGCGGCGGGCTCATTTCCGTTCATGATCAGAAAATGCCTTGCGGCGCTCGGCGAAGCATCGTAATCATCCATCTCTTCTTCCGGCGCAACCCCTTGCTCTTCCACGAACACGCGAATACGTACGGCAAAACAGCTGCGCAGCTGTTCTTCGGTATGTACGGGCATGATGCTTAAACCCATGTTGTCTTCTCCCCCAAGCTATAGCGTAAGTTTTTCTCCCGGCTGCAATGCCCGGCTCTCGATGCCCTTATCCCGAAGTCCGGCGGCGAAGCGGTCCGCATCCTGAACGATCGGCGGGAACGTATTAAAATGAAGCGGAACGACCGCTTTTGCGCCCAGCCACTCGGCGGCTACGGCTGCATCGTCCGGTCCCATCGTAAATACGTCGCCGATCGGCAGGAACGCCAGATCGATCTTGTGACGCTGCCCGATCAGCTTCATATCGGAGAACAATGCCGTGTCCCCGCTGTGTAGAATCGTCAGCCCGTCCCACTTGATCACATAACCGCCGGGCATGCCGCCATAGATGATCTTCTTCTCTTCCTCCAGCACGATTCCCGAGCTGTGGAACGCTTGAATCATCTCGATCTCCGCAAATCCGATCGACGTTCGGCCGCCGATATTCATCGCGAAGGTGTTCAGACCTTGCCAGCTCATGTAAGTCGCCAGCTCGAACGTTGCAATGACCGTTGCATGATTACTTTTGGCGATAGGCACGGTATCGAGAATATGGTCGGGATGGCCGTGTGTCAGAAGGACATATTCCGCCTTCACATCCTCAGGCTTGGTTGTGGCCAGACGGTTCCCGGAAATAAACGGATCGATGATTAGGGAATGTCCTCCGTGAGTTAATTGAACACACGAATGACCATGATACCAAATCTCCATACGACCAGCTCCTTCTTTTCATTCGAATAGTTGCTTTCACGAAGTCTATTGTACCAAAGAAAAGACGTGAAACTCAAAAAAAGAAAGGCCTCCGTTCCGGACGGATCCTTTCAAGGCTGCGCTATGCATCGTAAACTCTAGCTCGCAAACGCCTTCTTCAAAGCCTCCCGGACCCGGTCCTTGCTGAACGGCTTGACGATAAAGTCGCTTGCTCCCATCGAGACGGCCCGAATCAACAGCGCCTGCTGGCCCATAGCGGACACCATGATTACTTTTGCGTCGGGGTCCATATTCTTGATCTCTTCCAGAGCCGTGATCCCGTCCATTTCGGGCATCGTAATGTCAAGCGTAACAAGATCCGGCTTCAGTTCAGAGTATAATGTCAGCGCTTCCAGTCCATTGCTCGCCTCGGCTACCGTTTCGTAACCCAATTCCTGAATTACGTTTTTCAGTATCATCCGCATGAATAGCGAATCGTCCACGATCAAGATTTTTTTCACGCCGAACTAGCCCCCAACCCGTTGTTTTTATACACAAAAAAATAAGACCACCCCAAGCGCCAAAAGGGAGGCCGTGTTCGACTATTTCCTCTTGTCCTTCGGCAGCTGGCTGACATCGTGTTACACCTTAGTCCCTATAGCTTTGCGTCCTTGACTTTCGTCAAGTTTGCCCATGTCGGTGACAAAAACCGATTGTAAATTGTATTATAAGCATCCGTCAGAAAAAATACAAGTACGGAGCCCAAGAAGACCTCTTCGCAACGCCCCTGTCCGTTCAGAGTTTCGTTTGAGAGGCCTCCTCTATGGGGTCAAGCAGGCTCGGCGGAACGGGCCCTGTTTTTCAAGTATCGTGCAAACTCGTCCGGCGGCAGCGGCGGGCTGTAATAGTAGCCTTGCACCAGATCGCATTTTTTGTCGCGTAAAAAATCGATCTGCTCCTGTGTCTCCACGCCTTCCGCGATGACCTGCAGGCCGAGATGGTGCGCCATGGCTACAATCGTAGCGACAATCGACGCCCCGCTGGACCCGTGGGCAATGTCGCGCACGAACGATTGATCGATTTTCAGCTTGTCGATCGGGAACCGGTTCAAATAGCTGAGCGAGCTGTAACCCGTGCCAAAATCGTCCATGCTGACTTGCACGCCGATTTGCTTCAGCCGGCGCAGCGTCGTTTCTGCATTGTTCGCGTCCGCGGCCATCATGCTTTCCGTAATTTCCAAATCGAGATATTTCGGCTCCAAACCCGATTCCTGCAGCGCTTCCCGGATCGATTCGATCAAATGCGGCTGCTCGAACTGCTTGTTCGACAGGTTGACGGAAACGGGCATCGGCGGGAATCCGGCATCCTGCCATAATTTGTTTTGCCGGCAGGCCATGCGCAGCACGCGTTCGCCGATCCGATGAATCAGCCCGCTTTCCTCGGCGACCGGGATGAATAACCCCGGCGGGACGAGGCCTTGCTCGGGATGCCGCCAGCGCACCAGCGCCTCGGCGCCGATCACATGCCCCTGCATATTCACCTGCGGCTGATAGTGCACCTCGAACTCATCCCGCTCCAGCGCAAGCCTTAAGCCGTTCTCAAGCGCCAGCTTCTGTTCGGACGCTTCATCCATTTCCGAGGAATAAGCCTGTATCCGGTTGCGCCCCTGTTTTTTGGAATAAAACAATGCCGAATCGGCGTGCTTCAGCAGCGTTTCCCCGTTATTGGCCGCAGACTGCACGGCATAGCCAATGGTGAGGCTGAGATGCACTTTGTGCGCCCCCAGCGTAAAGGGACGCTGGAGCCTCTCATGAAGCTGCAGCGCTTCCGCGGCCGCTTCGCTCTCTCCTCCCGCAAGCCCGCACAGCAGCACGGCAAACTCATCGCTGCCGATTCGCGCGATAACCTTGCCTTCGCCGGCGGCGTGATGCAGGCGGTCCGACAGCTGCCGGAGCAGCTTGTCCCCTTGCTTTTGCCCGATGGAATCGTTGATCAGCTTGAAGCGGTCGATATCGATAACCAGAAGCGCCCTTTCGATTTCTTCTTCCGCCTCCGGCAGTCCGTTCAACGTTTCCAGCAAATAACGGCGGTTCGGCATCCCTGTCAGATCGTCCCGGTAAGCGAGATCGTTAATCCGGCGCTCCGCTTGTTTCTTTTGCGTGATGTCTTGACAAATCCCGAACAGCCCGGTAACCTCCCGGTTCACGACAATAGGCACGCAGGTGACGCTGAGATCTATCGCCTGCCCTTGCTTATGCTTGATCGTCATTTCGAACTTTTGGGGGATGCCCTTTACGGATTCCGCAAACCTCCAATTGAGCTCATCGGTATGCCAAAGCTCCGAAATACGGCTCAACGTACGCCCTACGGTCTCCTTCGACGAATAGCCCGTAATCGCCTCAACCGCCGGATTCGCGGCGATGAAGCGCCCTTCCAGATCGATGGAAAACACCGCATCCGTATTATAATCAAACAACGATTGAAAATGCTGCTCGCTCTCGCGAAGCTTGGCCGCATGGTACGCAAGCCTCTTGTCCACGAACGACGTAACAAGCGCAATCCCCAGCAGCAATAGCGTCATCATGCCGATCACATAAGCAATCAACGACGTTTCCACGCTCAGCTCGTTGTTCATCCAATTCATATGATCCAGACTGATGAAGCGGGCTGCCCCCATCCCCGTGTAATGCACGCCGGAAATCGCCGCGCCCATTATCAAGCCGCTGCCGATTTTACGGTAAATGCGGGACTTGCCGATATCATCGCGAAAATAGAAGGTAAGCCACATCGCCGCCATGGACGCCGCTACCGCAATGACAACGGATAAGCCCAAGAGCAGCGGACGGTACTGAATGACCGCGCTCATCTTCATCGCCGTCATTCCCGTATAATGCATGCCTACGAGGCCGAAGGCCATAAACAGGCCGCCGACGGTCCAATTGCGCCATCCAAATTGCCTGCCCCCAACCGAAGCCAAAGCAATATACGAGGCGATGACGGCAAATACCATCGAAAGCAGAACAAGAGCGACGTCATAATGGACTTCCATCGGCATCCGGTAGGCGAGCATTCCCACAAAATGCATCGACCAGATCCCAAGCCCCATCGCCAACGCCCCGCCGCTAAGCCAGATTAGTCTGGGGCGTCCCCGAGCCGCATTGATTCTGCCGCCCATATCCAATGCAGTGTAGGAAGCCAGGACCGAGATCACATAGGAAAGAAAGACCAAAAACCAGTCATAGGTGCCGATCATTTGCTGCATAGTCTTTACCTTCTTTCCAATTTGATCCTTTTCTTTTCTATATTATACCTACGAGGCCTACATACCGTCTACATCTTTTTGTCGAATTAGCTCGAATATCCTAAAGATGTTGAAAAGACAGCATATTCTAAGGGCATGCAAAAGAAGCAGATCTGTGCAGACCTGCTTCTTTCGTATTTGTTATTTATGCAGCGGCGCGTTTGGATTTGCCTGCAGACAGCAGACCGTCGAGTGCCAACAGCGAGCTGCCGGCAATGGCCAAAGCCAGCGCCATGACGAAGAATGCCAAATCCAATTCGTACCCGGCCATCTGAGGACTTCCCAAAAATCCGCCGGCCCATTTCGCCGTCACGATGGCGCCGATCATGATCAATGCGAACAATGAAGAAACGATCCGGGTACCGAGGCCCAGGATCAGAGCGATTCCTCCGGCCACCTCGATAATCGCTACGACATAGGCGGCGAAGCCCGGCAGACCTATGCTTTCGAACCAACCGGCGATATTGCCGATCCCGCTCTGAAATTTAACCACGCCATGAATCAAAAAAGAAATGCCTAATACGAAACGGATCAATAGCAGACTAACCTCATATTTCCTATTCAAAAGTTCCCTCTCCTTATTTCCTGCAGATTTCGTTAAAATTGCAAACACATATAGCTGAGCGTACCTAAATCGTAGCTCCGATGGATCATCTGAGCTTCCCCTTCCCCGCATCCCATCGCGATGAACAGCGGTACGAAATGCTCCGCTCTCGGCACGGCCTGACGGGCATACGGGGCTTGCTCCGCATAATGGAACAACGCGTTCAAGTCACCGGATTGCAGCTTCTCCAGCAGCCAGTCGTCGAAGGAGACCGCCCACGGCTCCGGCGTCTTCTGCCCCCAATTCACCATCCGGAGATTATGCACGGTTACCCCGCTGCCGATCACCAGAATGCCTTCCTGTCCCAGTCCCCGAATCGCCTCGCCGATCCGGTATTGCCGCTCAGGGGCAAGGTAAGGGTTTACCGATACTTGGACGACCGGAATGTCTGCCTTCGGATACATGCGGTGAAGCAGCGTCCAAGCGCCGTGATCGAGTCCCCTGACCGAATCGGTGCGGACTTCGATACCGTTTGCGGTCAGCTTTTGCTCCAGCATCGCCGCGATCGCTTTGGACCCTCTGGCCGGATACTTGACCTGATACAGCTCATCCGGAAAGCCTCCAAAATCATAGATCGTATCGTAGACATCGTCCGTCGATGAAATCGTTAGCGTCTCGCTTTCCCAATGTGCCGTAAAGATCACAATCGCCCGGGGTTCGTACCGCTCTCCCAATTTTGCCAAAAAATCGGTATAAGGCGTCTGCTCGATCGCGAGCATCGGAGAGCCGTGCGCTAAAAATAAAGCTGGAATCATCATGCTTCCCCCTAAGTAATAAGGTTACTTTATGTAAGTAAGTATATAATGATAATTTATCTATGTCAAGTAACTATATTTTTGTTTGCAACTATATTATTTTCGATGATCGTGCGGTATAATAGAACTATAGCGAGGTGACGGGATATGAATCAGACTTCAGTCTGCCCCAGATTCGAAAAAGGCATGCGGATCGTCAGCAAACGATGGGCCGGTCTTATTATCCATCAGCTGCTTGAGGGCCCTCAACGGTTCTGCACCATAGAGAGCGCCCTTCAGATCAGCGGAAGATTGTTGTCGGAGCGATTAAAAGATTTGGAGCATGAGGGGATCGTGAAGCGGAACGTGTATCCGGAAACTCCCGTTCGTATCGAGTACTCTCTTACGGACAAAGGCTGCGCTCTGGCCCCCGTCTTCCGGGAAATGGAGAAGTGGACGAGCGCCTGGATCGAGCTCGACGAGGAACCTGCGGCCGATCCGCTTACAAAATAAAAGCATGCAAAAAGGCGCCCTTCGGCGCCTTTTTGCATTAATGAAACACCCACGCGAACCGGCCGTACGCGGACGACCAACCAGGCTCCGTGCTGCTGACGGAGCCGCTTTTGCGGCCTTCGGCATCCACGGCTACTTCGGCCGTTCGCCAGCGGTACCCGCCTCTCTCGTAGGCAAATGTCTCTCCATCGTCGTCAAACAGACGGAATTTGCCCGGGCCCGGGCCGTAATGGTGCAGCTCCAGGTCGATCTTTTCTCCGGCGCGCGGCGCATGGTCCCTGACAGCCATCATCGGAATAATCGCGCCGTCCTTGACGAACACCGGAATTTTCTCAAGTCCCGGTTGGACGCTGACCGCGCGGCCGCCTTCGAAGCGTTCCCCCGTATCGAAGTCATACCATGCGCCTTGCGGCAAATAAACGGTCCGCCCGGTTTCCCCTTCAAACAACGGGGCGACAAGCAGCGAATCGCCGAACATGAACTGATCGTCCCATTCTTTATCCGCTGCGCCCCCATAGGCGAATTCATCCGAATCGAAGCGGCCGCTGCCACCTTGCGCGCGCTCCGTCACGCCGGCTTCCAGAGCCATGGCCCGCACCGGAGGCACGCCTTCCGCCCAATAGTTGGCGAAGGCCGAATACAGATAAGGCAGCAATTGCATGCGCAAGCGAATGTAGCGGGTCACGATGGGCTCGACCTCGGGGAACGACCACGGCTTCGTCCCGTCCGCCCATGCGTTCAGCATGGCAAGCGGCGAGAAGCATACGGTCTGCATCCGGCGGACCCAGTCTTCGCTGCTCCGCGCTTTTCGCACCTCGGGCGTCCAGAGCAAGCCGCTGAAGCCCGAATTGCACAACGCGCGGACATAATCGCGGTGATCGTACAGATCGGAATAAAGCACGTAAGGAAGCGACGAAGCGGCGCCCGCGGAAGCACGAACCAAGCCGTACGTCCGGCGGTTATGGGAGCGGTACAGATCGTCGGTCATTTTCTGAAGCAGCAAGCCGTACAATTGCCGCAGCTGCTCGCCATCGCCGCCTGACGGAAAGCTTGCATGCGCAGGAAACATCCACGAGTTGCGGGTCAGCTCGCTGCCGTCGCACTCGTCCAGCTTGTAGCCGGACACGCCGATCTTCACGTGCTCGCGTTCATGCTGCTCCATATAAATCGCCTGCGCCTCGGGCAGCGTATAATCCGGCGCCAGCCCGTGCCATACCGTGTGGGAGCCGGAAAGCGGCCGTAGCGCCTCGTAGATGGCCGCATCCGGCGATACGTACGGGTGCTCCCACAGGTTGACTTTGAAGCCGTCCTTTTCCAGGTCCCGTACAAATTGCTCCGGGTCGGGAAACAGCTCCCGGTTCCATTCGTACGTCACCGGATAGCTGCGGGTGTGCCAGCCCGGCTCAAGTCCGATGACATCGCACGGAATGCCCCGTTCCCGGAAGGCCGCCGCTTCGGCACGCACTTCGTCGGCGGAATAGCTTTTGGGCACCCGGTGCCAGAAGCCAAGCCCCCAGCGCGGGGGAAGCGAGCCGCCGCCAAAATACAAGTTGTAGCGGCGAACGGCGTCAAGCGGCGTCGGCCCGGCGAAAACATAAACGTCCAGCCCCTCGTCCGCTACCGTAATTTCCACCCGGTCGCTCACCGGCGTCGCTTTCCATGACGAGTCGCGGTTGCGATCCTTGGCGTTCCCGGACAGAGCGCTGTCCGCCCGGACCGAAGAGCCGCAGCACAAGGTCACGATGCGCGAGGTATCGGCATATACCCCGTAGCCTCGGCTGGACACATAGAACGGAACGGGCGCATGCGTCTCCCCCGTATCCTGCTTCGGGTCGCTGTTGACGCGCAAATAACGCGTCCGGCCGCGGTGATTCAGCTTCAGAAGCTGCAGACCCAGTCCGTACAGCGATTCCTCGCCTCCGAGCGGCAGCGCCACGACGATACGCCCGCCAACCCGCTCGATTCTCACCTCTGCGGCATCGAACGGGAAGCCGGCTTCCCCCATCGATTGCAAAGCTGCCGTCTTGGGAGTCCGGCTCATGACCGAAGCGGGGGACAGCGTCGAAGGCCGTCCCGCCTTCAGCCGCCATATTCCCGGAGCTACCGTCTGCCAAGTTAATGTCGATTCTGCCATTTGCGTCCCCTCTTTGGTCCGATTTTTACGATTCCTGCCGTTCACTTCGTCTTTAACGGAAATACCTGGTTCCAGGTGTTGCTGCAATCCGAAAAGCCCTTCACGCCGTCCGATACCGCTGCAAACAGATGCGTAGGCATGCCGTTCGCGTCAAAAAGCAGAAACGGCCGCTCCAGATTGCCGAGCGTCGTAACCGTGCCGTCATCCCAGACAACGGTACGCGAATACGCTTGAGGCTCCTCGCTTACTTCCCAATTCAGCCCGTCCCGGGAATGCGCGCGGATGCCGCCGTATTTTTCGCCGCAGACGGTGCCGTCCATATCTTTGGCAATCAATTCATAGCCGTCCCCGGTCCGCCAAATAAACGGATCTTCGAGATGGAACCGCTCCGGCGGAAAAACGGGCGTTTCCTGCAGCACCCGGTACGGGCCCTCGTAATGATCGGCCGCAGCGGCGCCGATGGTCATTTTGCCGTGCACGTTGCCTTCATACCGGCGCGCTTTGTAGATCAGCAGCACGGAACCGTCCTCGCCGACGCTCGGCGCCGGGTTAGACGTCAGGAAGCTGTCGAACTTGCCGGGCCGTACGCCGAGAATCGGGGCATCCCGCCGTGTCCAAGGACCGAACACGCTGGTCGCCGTTGCGAGACCGATGCGCTTGTTCGCCCGTGCCACGATGGTCCGGGGATCGTTCACGCCTTCGAACGTTTCCGGATCGGGATCGCTGAGCGGGTTCGTCGAGCCCATATAAAACAGCAAATACCGGTCTTTATGCTTCACAATGTGGGGATTGTGCGTACTGCGCCCGTCCCAGTATTGAGCGCCGCGGGCAGGCAGCACGACTTCCTGAAAAGCATACGGGCCTTCCGGCGTATCCGACACCGCACGGACCACCTCGGATTGCAGAAGCCAGCCCGGATGCATCGGCAGCGACTTCGGCCAGCGCGAAGCGAACATGTGATATTTGCCGTCCTCGCCTTGCACGACGGAGCCGCACCATACCCAATACCCTTCCATCCGGAAGCCGCCATGTCGCGGCGCCGGCAGCATTTCCCATTTCATTCCATTCGCCTCTCTTCTCTCGAAGTATGTAAGTTTAGTCCCGTACCGCCCGTCGTCAAAAATGCTTCATGGAGGAGACCACGGATTTCGTCTTTTTTTTCCTGTATTGCGAGGGCGACTCGCCTTTACGCTCATGAAACAGCCGGGAAAAGTAGGACGTTGTCCAGCCGACGCTTTCGCTGATTTCCGTTACGGTCATCGTCGTCGATTCGAGCAGCTCCATCGCTTTGAGCAGCCGCACTTCCTGCAAATATTGAATCGGACTCATCCCCAGCCGGCGGTTGAACATACGTATAATGTAGTGCGGGTGGAATCCGAAGCGTTTGGCCATATCGTCGAGCGTAACTTTGGCGGCATAATGATTGCGGATGTAATCGGCCATCGGAAACGGACCGCCGCCGGAGAAAGCTTGCTCGGAGCGAATCTCGTGAGTCGTCGGCTTTCGCACCGTACCCAACCGCGCCAAAGTAAGCAGCACCGTCTTGACCGCCGCGTCCATCCGGTAGGGCGCCAAAGGATCATCCGTATCGCCAGGCAAGCCTCCCGCTTGCAGCCAATATTCGATGTCGGACACCGCAGCCGAGCCGCAAGCTCCCATCCATGGCATGGCCCGGACGATCAGCTCCAGTCCGCCGTCGCGCAATTCGAACCGGACGCCGAGCACCCGCCCTTCCGTTGACAGCGCGAGCTTACAGCCGTGCTCCGGAGGAACGAGATAATAGTAGCCGGAGAGCACGACGAACGATTCCGTATCGATCCGCAGTTCTCCGCGGCCTTTTAATGCCAGCAGCAATAAGTAAGCCTCGCCGTTCTTCCTGCCGGAAGGCACTTCGTTCTGGCATCCGCCGCCGAAACTGTAGAACCCGGTTGCCCGAAGCCCCGCGTCCCTCAACTCGTTATGCGTCAACTCGATCCCGTTCATGGAAGCCCCCCTTTCCCTTAGGCGCGAACCGATCCCGCTGCCGGTCCGCGCACCGGTTCATCTCGAATCGCTTAGGTTATGCGCCTGCGATGTCGCGCTTGCATGGCGGCTCTGTATGTTGAAAGCTTCGGCGCATCCTGACTTTCCTTTTGTTCTAAGCTCATCTTAAACGGAATCGGAGCGTGAATAATTACGGAGTTTTAAGATCATGTGTCGCTCTTTTGCTATTTCTTTCTATACTCCACTCCGCTGCTGCTTGGATGGATATTTTCTCGCGGCCATTGACAGCAACAAATTTACGTAATAATATATTTTTACGTAGCAAATACTGTTTTACGGAGTTGAACCACTGTGACCGAAGACATACTGGAAAGCCTGCGGATTGAAACACCGGAGCAAGCGATGGTGCTGCTTAATCCGCTGCGGGCGGATATTGCCGCCCGGCTGGCAACCCCCGCTTCCGCGGCGGAAGTGGCCCGTGCGATCGGCGAAGCCCCTCAACGGATCAACTATCACCTGAAGGCGCTGGAGAAAGCCGGGCTCGTGCGCCGGGTCGGCACCCGGCAGGTACGCAACCTGGTCGAGGTGCTCTATCAAGCCGTCGCCAAGACGTTCATCCTGTCCGATCAACTTGGCATGAAGCCGGAGACGGTCCGCCGCCTCAAGGACCAAGGGTCGTTGTCCCATCTGGTTCAAACGGCGGAGCGCATCAAACAGGATGCGCTGCTCCTGATGGAGCATTCGGACGAAGGCCAGGACATTCCAAGCGCGTCGCTGCAGTTTCAAGTCACTCTGCGGGATGCGCAGGAGCGGCACGCTTTTGTCGAAGAGTACGCGGCCCTTGTCCGGCAGTTGACCGCCAAATACCGCAAACCGGCGAACGAAGCGGAGCCCGCAGACCCGTACCAAGTCGTGCTGGCCGTGTATCCGCAAATCGATCAATCCTCGGGAGGGAATGACTAATGGAACGCCAACGAGAGCACGAAGCAAAGCAGAGCAGCGCAGCCGAAGCTGGCGGAGAAAAAAACTCCCCAGCCGTCGTATGGCAGTGGTCGGAGCCGCAAAAGGACCGGGAAGCCGAACGAGGCGGCCGGCCCGTGACGCATTTGGACGATTACCGGCAAGCCGGAAACGATCGCTCGGAAGCGACAGTGACCCGCTGGCCGCTGGCTTCGCGAACCGGGGAGCCGGGCGCCGAGGAAGTTCTCATCATGGTCTCCTCGGGCTTTACGGCACGCAGCCAACGCGGCCTGAGCCGTGGAGGCACGAATATTCAAGCGCTGGCCGCCTGAGCGGTCTAAGCCACACAAGGAGGGCATCACGCATGAACTATGTACCGGTTGTCGTGGAACAAACTGGCCGCGGGGAGCGTTCCTACGATATTTATTCCCGCTTGCTGAAAGACCGCATCGTCTTTCTCGGAAGCGAGATCGACGATCAGGTCGCCAACTCGATTATCGCTCAGCTGCTGCTGCTGTCGGCGGAGGACCCCGAGAAAGACATTCATCTCTACATCAATTCGCCCGGCGGCTCGACGACCGCAGGCTTCGCGATTTACGATACGATGCAGTTCATCAAACCGGACGTATCGACCATCTGCGTAGGCTTCGCCGCCTCCTTCGCCGCCGTTCTGCTCGTCGCCGGAGCCAAAGGCAAGCGGTATGCGCTGCCTAACGCCGAGGTCATGATCCATCAGCCATGGGGCGGGATGAAGGGGCAAGCGTCCGATATGAAAATTCATGCCGACCGCATTCTCGATACCCGGGACCGGCTGAACCGGATCGTCTCCGAGCGCTCGGGCCAGCCGCTGGAGAAGGTGGCGCGGGATATGGACCGCGATTACTTCCTGTCCGCAGACGATGCCGTGACCTACGGCCTGATCGACAAGGTCATGCAGCCTTAAGTTACGGCAGCGATTAAGGATCGGGGCTTCTTCCGAGGAAGCCCGGTCCTTTTTGGTATTTGCGCCACTATAGCCAAAGCAGCGGCTGGCGAATCGCGATATTGCGCCGCACCTCGGGATCGGACGGGTCCGCGTCCAGCCGCTGCCAAAGCTCGACGTATTCCGGCCGCCTCAGCGCAAGTCCGGCAAACAGCAGCGACGATACCTTCGCCGGCCAGCCTTCGTCATGCTCCACATCCGGGGGGAGCGGCCATGAGCTTTTGTCGGCCAGGTACGGAAACAAATATTCGAAGCCCCTCCGGATACCCCGGCCGTCCGGCAGCTCAAAGCGCCAGAGATCGTCCTCCGGCGTCGACAACACGTGGCACAAGGTCGTCAAGTTATCGAGCGCGAAGATCGAGTAGCCGTAAGGCTTCGTGCGGCCGAGCTCGCGGGGAAAGCTGCCGTCCTCGGCCATTTGCTCCGGCAGCAGCGATTCCTTGTAACGTTGGCGGCAAAAGCGCAGCATTTCCCGGTCGCCCGTAAACCGTGCGAACACGGCCGCCTGCACAAACCAGCAAATGCCGTGATTGTTGCCCTCGTTCATTTCTTCGATTCCGTTCTTATGCGTACGCATCCAGCGCAAGTAATCGGCGAACCAGCGCCGCAGCGCTTCATACAGCTCCGACGTCAAATGCGGAGAGTCTCTCAACGCTTCAATCGCGACAGGCACGTCGATCAAATGCAGCGTATCGATAATGCCGATGCCTCGCCCCGCGCAAATGCCCGGAATCGCTTGAGCGTACGCCAAGTGCGGGTTCATCCGGGTCGCATCGTCCGCAAAGAAGGTGCGCAACAAGGACGCCGCCTTTTTCGCATAAGCCTCTTCCCTTGTCAGCCTATAGGCCGCCGCCAAATGCGCCGTATGCGTCCGCATGCTGCGAAGAAGGAGCCGGTGGCTGTCAAAATTGCCCGGGTTGCTCTCCCCGTCCCGCCGGACATATGGCAGCCCGTCCGGCGTATCCGGGTTCGGCCACCAATAATCGCCGTTGGAATAATAATCGTGAGGCCCTCCTTCGCTCAGCGGCGCCGGCCGATCCGTTATCGCAACGGGCCTTGTCCGCATTGCCGCCTCCGCATGCTTCATCATCCAATCCCGCTCGAAGAGTGACGCGGCCCCGCCAAATGGCTTCATCAGCTCCTCCGTTTTTCCAAGCTCCCTCATCGCTTCCGCTCCTCACTAATGCAGCCGGTTTTTAAATCTGCCTACATTATAGATGGAAGCGGAAATACCCGATATGGAATATTCTCAGCTGTTTTTGGCTTTTACTCAGGTTTTTGGGAATAGCGTGAAGCCGCCTACTCAATTCTTTTATTAATAAATCATTTCATAGTAAATAAATTAGCAGTATAATAGACTAGTTCGGGCACTGCATACTGAGGCAAGTGGAAGGAGTCTGCGTATGGAAGGCGATTTGTTAGTCGGGCTGCTAAAATTAATTCTGATCAACATCGTGCTCAGCGGAGACAATGCCGTCGTCATCGCTTTGGCCTGCCGCAATTTGCCGGCGGATCAACAGAAAAAAGCCGTATTCTGGGGGAGCTGCGGTGCGATTTTGCTGCGGATCCTTCTCACCTTCGCAGCCGTCTGGCTGCTGCAAGTTCCGTTCGTACAAGTGGCCGGTGCGCTGCTGCTCCTGTATATCGCCGTGAACTTGTTGAAGGGCGAAGATCATACCGAGGCCTTGAAAGCCAGCAGCAAGATCGGAGAAGCGATCCGAACGATCATCGTCGCCGATCTGGTCATGAGTCTCGATAACGTGCTTGCGGTGGCGGGTGCCGCCGGCGGAAACCTGCTGCTGATCGTCGCGGGACTTGCCATTAGCATCCCGCTGATCGTTTGGGGAAGCCGGCTGCTGATGCGCCTCATGAACCGTTTTCCTGTCATCGTTCTGCTCGGGGCGGCGCTGCTTGGCTATACTGCGGGGGAAATGGCACTTAGCGACAAGGCCGTCGGTCATTGGATCGAGGCAAGCTTCCCTGCCGGTCATTATATGCTGCCAATCGGACTGGCTGTAATGGTCGTCGTGGTCGGTAAGCTGGCCGGCCGGAGGCTGGAGAAGGAACATGCCCAAAAAGAAGCGGAAAATCACTCCGTTTCCTAAATAAAAAGCACTCTTCGTCCCCTACGTCGCGCGTGGCGCCGACGGGCGAAGAGTGCTTTGTTTTTTCAGAGGCTCTTACATTCGGTTAATCTGCGGTAACGCCAAGGCTTAAGGCAGCGGCTGTGCAGGTACATTCGAGATGGTGACAGCCTCCGTCTTCAAATTGTTGCTCGCTTGTCTGAGCCGGAGATTCGCCGAACCGCTCGTTCCCGGCTTAATCTGAACGGTCAAATCTTTCGTGGCCTTCCCTTGACTGTTCGCCGTAACCGAGAAATTCGCGCTGTAACCGTAGCCCGTCGGCCACGAGCCATCCGCATTGCGGATCTTCGCCACTTGGGTACCGCCTGTCACATAAATGCCCAGGTTTAAGTTCGATACCGTAGCACCAGGAGCCAAGTTGTCCACGACGACACGAATCTGGAACTCTTGGGCATTCGGAAGCGGCTCCTGCTTGACGAAGCTGTACGCCGGATTGCTGACCACCGACCCGGAGCCGTACGATCCCGGCTTGAACGTCGAACGGTCCCACCATTTGTACCCGGCTGCCGGCGCCGCCCACGGCTCAGGCTTCGGCTCGGTCGAGTTCGCGGGGGTTTCGAACGGCAGCAGCGCAGTCGGTTGGTCCAGCTGCAGATTCGGGACTTGGCTGAGCTGCGTGTAGCTTTCCTTTTTGGCGAGCCAGTTAACGAGATTCACCAGCAGCTTGCCGTCGTCCTTCTCCTTGAAGCCGTCGTAGGTCTTTTTGGCTTGTCCGGTTTCTTCGCGGAGGTATTTCGGCGTGGCATCCTCGACCGGCGACGAATCGCCGATGAATGCCGCCTTCCCTGCCGCCACTTTGGCGACAGCCGCGTACGGCCCTTCCGCCGTTCCGCCGCCGTTGTACACGCCTTGATCGACCGCATTCGGCCAAGCGGCGTTCGTCTGCGGCAGATATACGATGCCTTTCGCCTTGAGGGGATCGGTAATGGCAAGAGTCGAACCGGCATGCATCGCGACCTCCGAGACGCCTTGGGTAATGCCGAACGCCTGGGTGGGCGCAACGATCTGGTTAGCCGTAACGTCTCCCAGCGCATTGTAACGGAAACGGACGCCGAAATTCGTGGCGAGCCAATCCGAGCTGGCCACTCCCTGCATCGCGTCGGAGCCGCGCTCTTCGGCGCTCATGCCTTTCCCCGGGTCGGTCCAAGCTCCGCGCCGGAAGCCGTTCATCACTTCCGAGGAATCCCAGCGGTTTTTGTTGCGGTCCGCATTATAATGGTCGGCGATGAAAAAGATGCTCCCGCCATTCCGAACGTACTGCACCATCGCGTCCTGCTCGCTTGTTTTGTAAGGAATGTTGGCCTCTCCGATCACGAATACGTCGTATCCGCTCAAATCGCTCAGCGTGATCGGCGCCGTTTTGCGAAGCTCCTTGACGTAGTAGCCGTTGTTCGCGAGCGCATTGGCAAAATCCGAGAACGCTCCGTCAATGACCCAGTCGGCGGCCCCGGCCGTCTGCCCGTGCGTATTGTCGAACAGAATTTTTTTGCCCGCATTCTCGTTCACAACCGTAGGATTAAGGAACGGGGCAGGGTCCGCCGGCCCTTCCGCCAGCGCTCTCGGCGCCTCCCCGATCCATCCGGGCAGCGGAAGGAGCAGCGAAAACGCCAGTGCCGTCTTTGCAAGAACAGCTTTAAAGGATCTCATCAGTTACCTCCAGTTTTTACTATATTGGGGCATACTGCCCAGATCCATTGTACCATTTTGTAAAACTTTAGGAGATTAATTTTTCGTAAAAAAAGAGGAACAAAAAGCGGCTCACAGATCGGTGACATGCTTCTCATTCCCTTCCTCCCGGCGCATGGCGTCGAGTTCACCGCGGAACTTTCGTTCAATCGCTTCCTTGTCTCCGTATACGAACAAGATATCCCCCTCTTGAAGGGCCAGCTGCAGGCATTCCCGGCGTATTTTCGTTTCTCCTCTTTGCACGAACAAGACGTTGATATCCTCTCCCGGACGGCAAACATCGCGGAGACCGCGCCCCGCCATCTCGGACCCCTTGCAGATCGAAATGCCGGAAAATAAATCGCTGCCCGTAAAATACAGCACCTCTTCGATCGGCAGCTCGTGCAGCTCGAATTCCTGCTTGAGATGCTTGTGAAACCGCCGCTTCAAGCTCTTGACGACCCGCTTGTTTTTGGTCGCGAGCAAAAAGACGCCGAACATTACCGTCACACCTGTCAGCTGCGGCACGCGGAAGCTTTGGGCCAACAGATTGCTGAGCGTGGATATCATCACCGCGAGCGAGAACACCCCGAACAAGATAAGAAAGACGCCGATCTTGCGCCGGACGGGATGCCGCAGGATCAGCTCCGACTCCTTGGTGGTGAACCCGGTGGAGGTGAGCATGGAGACAGCTTGGAAGCGGGCGATTTCGCTGTCGAGACCGGTGACGATCAGCAGCATGACGGCAATTTCCAGCACGATAAAAATCAAGATAAAATAGACCAAAATGAAAAGAAAGCCCATTCCCCCGGCTCCTCTCTATCCGTTTCTATTCTCTTAATTACCATGCTTGTCCGCCGGTGAACCCGGTGCAGCCCGTTCCTATTGCTTTTACCGTTCGCTGTGTTGGTGAGTTCGCAAGCTTTGCGGAACTGCGATGCGCTAATACATTCATATTCGTCGTCCTGGCCAAAATAGAGCACCTGCGGTGCGCTGCCGACCTCATTCCGGGAAGGATGAACATTTTTCGACACACTTACATCATCCTGCCTCCTCTATTCTCGCCTTGGTACTTCAGAGGTTCGATTAACGCACCGCCGTTCCTCTATCGGCCCATGAAAACAAACCGCCGCCCCTTCGTTCACGGAAGCTGCAGCTTGAACTGCGGCTATCCCGGGACAGAAGGAGCGGCGCTCCGGCATCGGCTGTCGGCGGCAGTGCCGGGCCATCCGCCCGAGGTCTGCACGCGTTAAAATGTGCTATAAATGTTATCGCATTCTTCCGAGGTTGGCTGGTAGAAGCAGTGCTTCTTGTACCTGGCCACAAGCGGCTGGTTATACCATGTCGGCGGACAATCTCCTTGCGGCCGGAAATACCAAAGACTGAACTTGGCCGGCCATTGCCGTTCACCGTTCACCGCCCGACGCGCCAAGCGTTTCTCCCGGTCTCTGGCTTTTTGATAAAAGTACCCGTGAATAACGGCTTCAAACGCATGCGGCTGATAAATCATTTGCGGAATCGTGCGCAGCCCTTTAAAGTCCGAGCAATTCGCGCGAATGCGGTTAATTCCTACATTGCCGACCAATATCATCCCTTTTTCCCCTTCTCCCTCCGCTTCCGCGCGAAGCAGTCGGGCCAGCAGATCGATATCTTGCTGCCTGGCTTTGACAACGGCCATGATGTCACCTCTGTTATCGTTATGATACTTACAGCGTATTGCCGTACTTGCCCATAGGTGACAATCACGGAGCGGCTTTTTCCAGGAAGACGGCCGCCACGGCCTTAATAAGCGCGCAGAACATGAAGCAAATATTCATTCCGGTTTAACGGATTGGAATCGGTCCGCGCCCTGGCCGGCACATCGCCATGCATCCTGACGAATCCGGCCGGTTCGACGAGCATGAAGCCTTCGCCCTGGGTAAACGCATGCAGGCTTCGCTTGAAGCTCTCCGTTGCGGCTACCGGAATGGTGCCTGTGATCAAGCACATGCCGTGATGCATCGCCGTCTCGTGCACAACCGCTTGGATCGCGGATAATTTGTAGATCGCTTTGCTCATGACAGCGGCAGGCACCGTCAGCTCGAACGCATGAATCGGCTCATACACATGGGTACCTGCCTGCACCAGCGCCTCCATCAATACAAGAGGCACCAGCTTTCTAAAATCGCCTGCTGCCGATACCGGGCTGAAATAACCGGTGTGGGTCAGCGTCACGACGATATCGGTAACCTCCCAGCCGTACAGCCCTTGCTTCAACGTTTGGTGGACCGTCTCCTCGATGGCTTTATGGAAGGCCAGCGGCAGGGAGCCCAATTCGACTTCCATACGGTAGACGACTCCGCTTCCGGGCAACCCGGGCTCGACTTTTAACCCCACGGTCGCATAAAAAGGATTATCGCCCTCCGCGATCATCTCCAGCGCATGTCCCGTTCCCGCCGGTTTTTCCAGACAAACCGTTCGGGTCTCCGAAAACCGGACATCCAATTCATGCTGCTCCTTCAAGGCCGCTTCAATCACTTCTTTTTGCACTTCGCCGAAAATGCGGAGATAAAGGTCTTGATGGGCATCATCTTTCATCACTTGGATTAACGGGTCTTCCTCCGACAGGCCGGTCAGCGCCTTGTACAACAGATGGGCCTTGTCTGGTTCCGCCGCTTCAATTCGCGTCTCCATTTGAGGAACAGCGAAGCTGACATGCTTGACCAGAGGAGACGGCTCTCCGACAACATCCCCGATCCGGACGTCTTCCAGCCCCCATACTTTGCCTAAATCCCCGGAGGTTACCTTGGCGGCGGGAACAGCCTTTCCGTTCCTTAAAGCGTGAAGCTTCTTGATTTTGCAGGTGCGCGTTTCGCATTCGCCCTCCCTGGTTTTCCGCTGCACCTTCACTTGCTCCCTTAGGCTCAGGCTCCCTGAGAACAGCCGCACATAAGCGATCTTTTCGCCGGACGGTTCTTTTTCAAGCTTGAATACGACCCCCGACAACAGCTCGCCCTCGGCATGATCATTCGCCGGAAACCACCGGGCCACACCGTCGAGCAGACTGGACACGCCCACTCCCGTCATGGCAGACCCGAAATAAACCGGATGGATGTTCGCTTGCCTGACCTGTCTTCCGAATGCCTCTTTCACTTCCTCTTCCGTTAGCGCTTCTCCGTTTACATAAGCTTCCAACAGCCGCTCGTCATGCGCTGCCGCGAGTTCGATGCAGCGTTCCATAAAATCGGGGTTCGTCTCCCAATCGAAACGGTAGTCAATGACAGACGCCTGCTTCGTACCTGCATATTCGACCTGACACAGGGGAAACGTGTTCGGCGTCAGCTTTTCACGGATCTGCTCAACCGCCGTATCGGATTGGGCGCCTGGAAGATCTAATTTGTTCACGAACAAGATCGTGGGAAGCCCCATTTTCTTCAGGACAGAAAACAGCACTTTGGTCTGCGCCTGAACGCCCTCCACTGCCGAAACAACCAATATCACGCCGTCCAATACGCTCAGGGACCGCTCCACTTCCGCGATAAAATCCGCATGGCCCGGCGTGTCGATCAAATTCACCTTTAATCCATGGAGATCAAAAGAAACGACGGACGCCTTGATCGTGATGCCTCTTTTCCGTTCGAGTTCCATGGCATCCATCTGCGTATTTCCTTGGTCTACCTTTCCCAGCTCGTCGATAACATTCGTATCATACAAAATACGCTCAGCCAGACTTGTCTTTCCAGCATCTACGTGCGCCAGAATCCCTATATTTATGATATGCATGCGTTAAAATCCTCTTTTCTCCGTTCATGTTATTCTCCTTTCGAATGAGGTTCAGTTGCCGCATTCCGATCACTCCAATCTATTGTATTACTCACAGTATATACGGATTTGACGGATGATTCCAATGAATGACGCTTACGTCTATGGGGCGGATATGCTATAATCGGTTTGGTTTATTTTCTCATTTTTACTAATTTGGGAGGCGTAGCATATCATGCGGCAAAACAATTTCGCAAGGGTACAACATTTAGGGGAAGGCGCATCATCGACCCTATAAACTGCGATTCCCCTTCCTTATAAGGGGTTATATTCAAGTGCAACACCGAAATGAAGTTCAGGCATCGCGTTTCATCCTGTGGCTGAGCGTGTTGACGTTTTTCAGCGTCATGAACGAAACCATGTTTAACGTTTCGTTGCCGGACATTTCCGCTTATTTCCATATCGCACCGTCGGCAGCCAATTGGACCAACACCTGCTTTTCGCTCTCCTTCGCCCTTGGCGTCGCAGTGTACGGCAAAATATCGGAGCATACGGGCATGCGAAAGCTGCTGCTTTTCGGAATGCTGATCTACGGTTTCGGTTCGGTCGTCGGCCTGTTGGGACATGTCTGGTATCCGGGCGTGCTGGCTGCGCGTTTTTTACAGGGAGTCGGGGCTTCGGCCATTCCGTCGCTCATTATGGTGATGATCGTCAGGATCGTCGAGCCGGGAAAACAGGGCAAAGCTTTCGGCCTGATCGGCTCTGTCGTCGCATTTGGCGAGGGGCTCGGTCCGGTCATCGGAGGCGCGGTTTCCGGCTACATGCATTGGTCGCTTTTATTTGCGCTGCCGTTGCTGTCGCTGCTGGCTCTGCCGTTCGTCCTTCGGACGCTGCCCGACGAGACTACAGCGGGAAAAGCATTCGATAAGACCGGCGCAGTACTGTTGTCTGCGGGCATTCTGTCGTTTGCGCTGTTTACGACGCTGTATCACTGGATTTGCCTGACGGCAAGTCTGGTTCTGTTCGCGCTTCTGGCTCTTCATATCCGCCGGCACCGGGAGCCGTTCCTGGAACGGTTCCTGTTCCGGAAGAAAAGGTACCTTGCCGGTGTGCTCCTGGGCGCCTTGCTTCTCGGCACGGTCGCCGGCTTTATTTCCATGGTGCCTTATCTGATGAGAGCGGTGTACGATATGCCGACCGGCCTTATCGGAAGCGCCATTCTGTTCCCCGGCACCTTGAGCGTCATCTTGTTCGGGATGCTGGGCGGGATGCTGGCTGACCGCCGGGGCCATATCACCGCGATGCTGACCGGCATAAGCATGATTGCCGCCGGTTTTCTGATCGTCCTGCTTTACACGGACCGGGCGCCTTGGTGGATAACGGCTTCGATGATTTTGACGTTTGGCGGCCTGTCGTTTGTGAAAACCGCCGTCTCCGCAAGTGTCGCCGGTACGCTGGAACCGGATGAGGCGGGATCCGGCATGGGGATGCTCAACTTCGCCTGCTTCCTTGCGGAAGGGATCGGCATTGCCGGTGTGGGCGGACTGCTGACGAAGCCGTGGCTGAACTTCCCCCTGATCGGGACCGTAACGAGTCAAGCAGCCGCGCTTTACAGCAATATGATGCTGATTTTTATGGCGTTCGTGACGGTTGGCGGCATCCTTTTCGTTATGACGTATAAGCGCCATCGACAGTGACAACAAGCTCCGGGGATTTCCCGGAGCTTGTTGTTTTGGCTTTGTTAGACCATCATGTGGATAATGAATGTTTTAAGAACAGAGTGATTTAAGCAGACGGGCAAGATAGATTTAAACAAATCTTTCCCTGCTCACCAGGAACAATATTGATTATCATGAAGTACAGTCATACTTGGAACGGAGTGAGAGGTTTGGATGTGCCATTTATCATTTCAAAAATGATCGATCGTCTGAAGCAAGTCAACGGTGTGCATGCTCTGGTTCTAGGCGGTTCAAGAGCCAGGGGGACTGAACATCCCGACTCCGATATTGATATTGGTATTTATTACCACGAGAACGATGAGTTGGATATTGCCCAGCTTCGTCATGCAGCCTCCGTCTTGGATGACGAGCATAGAGACAACTTAATCACTGAAATCGGTGAGTGGGGACCATGGATTAACGGCGGCGGCTGGCTAAAAGTGAATCAAAAACCGGTCGATTTTTTATACCGTGATCAAAACAAAGTGTCAAAAGTAATTGACCAGTGCCTCGCGGGAGAGATCACCATCGACTATCAACCGGGCCATCCTCATGGATTTATCAATTCGATCTATTTAGCTGAAATCGCGTTGTGCAAGGTGTTATGGGATCCATCGGGTCTTATTGGAGAATTGAAGACCAGAACAACCCCATACCCGCGTGTTTTGCAAAAAGCGATCATTCAAAAATTTCTGTGGGAGGCCCATTTCTCCCTTGAGATTGGGCGAAAAGGGATCTATAAAAACGATTTATCCTATATTGCCGGATGTTGTTTTAGGTCGGTTTCTTGCTTGAATCAGGTGTTGTTTGCACTTAACGAAACGTATTGGATGAACGAAAAAGGAGCTGCGGCTATCGCCGATTCATTTCGCCTGGCGCCAAGCCAATACTCCTATAGAATAAACGAGCTATTGACCTTAGTCACAGCAGATCAAGCCGGTTTGGAGAAGGCTCTGGAAATGTTACGCGATCTGGTTCATGAAACGGATAATCTAGTGAAAATGAAAGGTGTGTTTAACTAAACGCTTCTCTCATCGAACGCTCTCCACCTGCTGCTCCTGAAAGCGGGACAGCCGGAACATCTCCAGATCGAAGGCGTCCGGTTTTCCTTCGATCCGGTCCGCCAAAATTTCGCCGACGACGCTGGCAAATTTGAAGCCGTGCCCCGAGAAACCGCAGGCGATCTGAATGTTCGGATCGTTCGGCGCCCGGTCGATGATGAAATGTTCGTCCGGCGACAGCTCGTATTTGCACACCCCGCCGCGCAGCAGAGCGCCCGCCGCAGCCGGCATATACGTCTCCAGCGCCCGGCGGACGTCGCCTTCGTCCTCCGCCAGCGTCCCGAATTCAGCCGGCTGCTCGACTGGCGAGAGCGGAAGGCCGTTCTCGTGCCGCCCGATCTTCACGCCGGATCCTTGAATGCTCGGAAAGCCGTAAAAGCCGCCTTCCGGGGTGCTTAACGTGAAGCCCGGGAACCGTTCGGAGGCGAACAGCGCTTCGTCGGCCTGAAACCAGGCCACCGCTTTGCGGACCGGTGACACGGGCAGCGCAAGCGACGGAAGCAGCACGCTGCCGACCCCGGCGCCCGCGCTGAGAATAAGACGGTCTGCGCGGAAGTCGCCGACCCCGGTTTTTACGGTGACGCCTGCGTTCTCAGGCACAACCTCCGTTACTCGCGTGTACGGAAGCAGTACCGCCCGGTGTGCCAGCGCCGTCTCGCGGTACGCCTGTACGCATTGCTCGCTGAGCAAATAGCCGGCCTCGGGTTCGAACAGCCCCGTGTAGCCGTCCGGCAGTTGAACGCCCGGCCAGCGCTTGGCAATCTCCTCCGGCTGCAGCAGTTCGACTGGCAATTGAAGCGCAGCCGCCGATTCGAGCTTGTCGCGAAGCCCCGAATGCCCTGCCGGCGCCATATTCAGCACGCCGCTGCGAAAGAACAGCTTCCGGCCGCGTTCCTCCTCCAGCTCATTCCAGAGCCGGTGCGCCCGGACCGCCATAGCCGCGTAGGGGCCCCCTCCGGCATAGGCATGGCGGAGCAGTCTCGTTTCCCCGTGATGGCTGCCTCCCCCATGGGGCGGGTCGAGCGCGTCGATCAGCAGCGTGCTTATCCCTCTCCGCGCCAAATGCGCCCCCGCGCTCATCCCCATGGAGCCTGCGCCGATGACAATGACATCGTAAGACGTACGGATAACAGTCACTCCTTCCCAAGCGTATATTAAACCGGCATATAATTAGGTATAATCAGACTATGGCCACCCACATTCCCGAAGGAGTGAATTTTTTGGAACATAGATATTTCGGCGCGTCCGACAAGCAATTTCCGATTCTGGGCTTCGGCGCCCAGCGCATCGTGGACGAGCATCAGTGCACGGAGGAAGAAGCGATACGCATCGTCAACCGGGCGATCGACGAAGGCATCACCTACTTCGATACGGCCCCAAGCTATTCCGGCGGGCAGTCGGAGGAGCGGCTGGGCAAAGCGCTCCGGCACCGACGCGGCGACGTCTGGATCGCCACGAAGACGCACGACCGGACAAGAGACGGCTCGTGGCGTCTGCTCGAAGCCAGCCTGAACCGGCTGCAAACCGACCGCGTCGACGAATGGCGTCTGCATAATCTGGTGACGATGGACGATTTGGAGCAATGCTTCGCCAAGGGCGGAGCGATGGAGGCGATGCTCGAAGCGAAGGAGCAAGGCATCATCAAGGCGATCAGCGTCAGCGGACATACGAACCCGGAAGTGCAGCTCGAAGCGATCGAACGGTTCCCTTTCGACAGCGCCTTGGTGGCGTTGTCCGCCGCCGACCACTTCATCTACAGCTTCGCCCACGAATTTCTGCCGCGGGCCGTCGAGAAGGGAGTCGCCGTGATCGGGATGAAGGTGATGGCGCTCGGGAAGCTCGCCCCCTGGTACGAGCAGGCGCTGCGGTACACGTTCTCCCTGCCCGTTTCCACGACCATCATCGGGATGGAAACGATGGAGCAGCTGGAAAAAAATCTCGCCATCGCCAAACAGTTCCGCCCGATGTCCGACACGGAGCAGCTTGACTTCCTGAAAGAAATTATCCATCTCGCCACGCCGGACGTGCTGCGCTGGAAAGCGAGTGAATGGATGTCCGGCGAGTGGTACCGGCGCGATTAGCTCCGCAGACGCTCCAAAGCGCGAACTGCCGTAAGCGCAAATAAAGCCGCGCCCGGCGCCAGCGCATCCTCGTTCAGCGTAAATTTCGGATGGTGCCATTCCTCCGTTCCGCTGGTGCCCATCCAGAGGAAGCAGCCCGGCACCAGCTCCTGATAATGCGCAAAATCCTCGCCGCCCGTGGAACGCCGGGCCTCCGTCACCTGGAGGTTCAAGGCTTGCGCCGCCCCGCGGGCGATCTCCACCGCTTCCGGATGGTTCGTAACCGACGGAATTCCCGCAAACCAAGTCAGATGCGCCTCCGCGCCGTAGCCCGCAGCGATCCCGCTTGCGATGCGCTGCAGCAGGTCCGGCAGCTTCTGCCGGACCTCCGGGCGGAACGTCCGCACGGTGCCGTCCAGAACGGCTTCGTCCGGGATGACGTTCCACGTGCTGCCCGCATGGAAGCTGCATACGCTGACGACCGCGCTGTCGAGCGGGCTGATGCTGCGGCTGACCGCGGTCTGGAGGCCGCCTACGATCGCGCTGGCGGCGACGATCGGGTCGATCGCCGCATCGGGAATGGCCGCATGACCGCCCTTGCCGGTCACCGTCAGCTTGAAGCCGTCGACGCTGGCCATCAGCGGCCCCGGCGCCAAGCCTACGGTGCCGACCGGCAGCTCGGGCTTGTTATGCATGCCGAAGATGGCCTGCACGCCTTCCAAAGCGCCCGCGCCGATCATCGCTTTCGCTCCGGTGCCCTTCTCTTCCGCCGGCTGAAACAGCAGCCTCACCGTTCCCTTCAGCTCCGCGGCATGCCGCTTGAGCAGCCGCGCCGCGCCCACAATCGCCGCGGAATGAAAATCGTGCCCGCAAGCGTGCATTCTCCCCGGAATTTCCGAAGCGAACGGCAGCCCGGTTTCTTCCGTCACCGGCAGCGCGTCGATATCCGCCCGCAGCGCGACCGTCGGCCCGGGTTCGGCCCCTGCGACCTCTGCCAGCACGCCGACAGGCAGGTCGAGCGGCAGCAGTCGGATGCCCGCTCCGCTTAACGCTTCGCGGATTTTGCGGGTCGTTTCCACCTCCTGCATCGACAGCTCCGGATGACGGTGCAAATCGCGGCGAAGCCGCACCAGCTCGGGCTTCAGTTCCTCAGCCTCTTGAAGCAATCGTTCAGGATTCATGCGCAGATTCTCCTTGGTTCAGCCTGTGGTGGCGCGGACTTCAGGCAGCAAATTTTTACGCAAAAAGACGAGCTTGTCGTCCCGGCCCAGCTCCCGTTCATAGAAGCGCACGTAGCCCTTCCGCTCGTACATGGGCAGCAGCCAGGGATGCTTCGCCGAGGTCGCGAGCACCACGGCCGGCGATAGCAGGATGTCCCGCACGACCGCTTCCTCCGCATAGGTCAGAAGCTTGCTGCCGACACCGCGGTTCGCATACGCCGGATCGACGGCAAAGTTATACAGGAACGGCAGATCGGTCACTTCCGGCAGCGACCTGAGCGAAATGGTCGCGACGATCGTCCCGCCGATCTCCAGCACGTAGCTGGCATGCTCGGCGATATTCGTCCGCACCATCTCCAAATCCGCATGGACGGCCGCAAATTCGATTTCAAGCTCCCCGATGCTCCGATAAGCTCTGCGAACCACGCCCAGAACCTGCTCGGCATCGTCTAACGTCGCTTGACGGTACACCTCGTTCACGGAACCCACCTCACGATTTTCGCTATTATATCACATAACTCCATTCCGGCGTGATTCTTCGCAGGAACTGCTTGGTGCGCTCTTCCTGAGGACGCGAGAACATGTCCTCCGGCTTGCCCTCCTCGACGATGACGCCTTCGTCCATAAACACCACGCGGTTCGACACTTCGCGGGCGAAGCTCATCTCGTGCGTCACGACGATCATCGTGATGCCTTCGCGGGCAATTTTGCGGATGACGGACAGCACCTCGCCGACCAGCTCGGGATCGAGCGCCGACGTCGGCTCGTCGAACAAAATCACCTCGGGATTAAGCGCCAGGGCACGGGCAATCCCGACCCGCTGCTGCTGCCCGCCCGAGAGCTGGCTCGGATAGGCGTCGGCCTTCGCCGCGAGGCCGACCTTCTCCAGCACCCGAAGGCTTCGCTCCCTCGCCTCTTCCTTGGGCAGCTTCTGCGCAATCACGAGGCCTTCCATCACATTTTCCAGCGCCGTCTTATGCTTGAACAAATTGTAATGCTGGAACACCATCGCCGTTTTGCGGCGCAGCGTCAAAATGTCGCGCTTGCTCGGATGCTTGCAGCTGACCGTAAAATCGCCGATCGCCACCTCCCCGTCCTGCGGGCGCTCCAGCAGGTTGACGCAGCGGAGCAGCGTCGTTTTGCCCGACCCGCTGGGCCCGAGGATGACAACCACTTCCCCTTTTTCCACCGTCAAGTCGATCCCTTTCAGCACCGTTTGCTTCCCGAACGACTTCTGAATGTTCGTCAGCCGAATCATGTCACGCCTCCCCGATTGTACTTGGTCACCTTTTTCTCCAAATAAGCCGTCAGCCGCTCCGCAATGACCGTGATCCCCCAATAAATCAGCGCTGCCGCGATAAAGGCTTCCAGAAACTTCAAATTATTCGACGCCACGACGCTGGCTTTGCCCAGCAGCTCCATCTGGGAGACTGTGAACGCGAACGTCGACGTATGCAAAAATCCGACAAACAGGTTGCACAGATTCGGCAAAATCACCCCGATCGCCTGCGGCAGCACAATGCGCCGGAGCGCTTGCGGCGTGTTCATCCCGACGGAATAGGCGGCCTCGATCTGACCGCGGTTTACCGCCAGGAGACCGGAACGGATGATCTCGGACATATAGGCGCCGGCTGTCAGGGAGAACGCCGTCAGCACAAACGACAGGATCGGGATCGACGCCGTCTTAATCCCCCATCCGTAATGCGCCGACAGCTTGTCGATCAGCAGCGGCAGCCCCCAATAGATGAGAAACACGTGCAGAATGACCGGCGTTCCGCGCAAAAAGGAAACGTAGGCGCCTGCGATCCGGTGAAGCCCCTTCACCTTGTACATGCGGATCAGCGCCGTCACTACGCCGATGACGAACCCGAACAGCAGCGGGACGATCGTGATGACCAGCGTCAAGGGCAGCGCGTCCAGTATTTCAAAGAAAGCCGTCAATATAAACCCGATGTCGATACTCATTCCTTCTCACTCCATCCCCGGACCGGCAGCCGGTCAAGCGCTCGCGATTCTTTGCTCGTGCCGCTGCAATCGGATTTCCGTCAGCGCAAAGCCCTTCTCCAGCACGAGCACGGTCAAATAATAAATGATCGTCAGCCCGATATACACCTCCAGCGTATGGGCGGTCGCCGCAATCAGCGTCTGCCCCCGCCCCATCATGTCCATGACGCCGATGGAGTACGCCAGCGACGTATCTTTC
The DNA here is from genome assembly GCF_004000785.1 of Paenibacillus ehimensis NBRC 15659. Classification (GTDB taxonomy): domain Bacteria; phylum Bacillota; class Bacilli; order Paenibacillales; family NBRC-103111; genus Paenibacillus_G; species Paenibacillus_G ehimensis. The sequence goes on from NZ_BILX01000025.1 coordinate 67,764, forward strand.
AAGAAACCGATCACCGTGCTTGCGAAGTTCGGAAAAGCGATGACGAACGCCTGCGGCAGAACGATCCGGAAGAAGGCCTGCGGTCCCGTCATGCCCACCGCATACGCGCCTTCCAGCTGACCGCGGTCGACGGCGTTGACCGCCCCGCGGATCACCTCGGAGATGGAGGCGGCGCTGCCGAGCGCATACGTAATGATCACGAACACGATCGGATTCATGCGCGACATGTCGAGATCCACGAGTTGCAGCAGCGCGGGCACCCCGTAAAAGACGAGAAACAATTGGATCAAAATCGGCGTTCCGCGGACAAACGACACGTAAACGGCGGCGATCCGGTTCAGCACGGGAACGTTGTACAGCCGGGGCAGCGCGATCAGCAGTCCCAACAGTACGCCGAAGAAGAGCGAAGCGGCCAAAATAAACAGGGTGACATGCAGGTAAGAGAGCAGTATGGGAATAAATTCCCCTATGAGCGCGGCGTCGAACGATTTCCCCATTTCCACCAATACCTTTCTGTAAGGAAATTTGGTCTATTTCTCCACAGTGTAGTCGTCGCCCAGCCATTGCTTGCTCAGCTTCGCCAGCGTCCCGTCGGCCTTAATCGCCTTCAAAGCCTCGTCGATCCTGCCTTTCAGCTCGCCTTCGTCCTTGCGGAGAATGAAATACACCTTCGAATTGGAAAGCGTCTCGCCGACCGTCTTCAGCTGGGCGTCCGCGCTTTTGTTCAAATAATCGATGGCAAACTGGGTGCTGATCAAGGCGTCGACCCGCCCGGTCTTCACCTGCACGTTCGTGTCTTCGCCTGCGCCGGTATAGACGATCTGGATCGGATTGCCGTGCTCCTTATTGTACTTTTCGGCCAGCGCCGCCGCATTGCTCGTCGCGGTGGCGATCAGCTTCTTGCCCTTCAAATCCGCAATCGACCTGACGTCGTTATTATCTTTGTGCACGACGATTTTGTTCGGGAAAATGTTGTACGCTTCGTCGTTGTACAAAAATTTCTTCTGTCTCTCCTCGTTCACTTCCATTTGATGCGCGATAAAATCGATCTTTTTCGTTTCCAGGCTCAGCAGCAAATTTTTGAATTCCATCGTCTTCAGCTCGAACTCATACTCCGGCAGACGCTTGTCGATTTCTTTGACGAGCTCCACGTCGTAGCCGGTCAGCTTGCCGTCCTTGTCGATGAAGCAAATGTTCGGAAACTGCGTGCCCGTGCCGACGATGATTTTTTTCGCGGCCTGACCCCCATTGGAAGCCGGCGCACTTGAGCTGGCCGCCCCTTCCGTAGTGGCTTGAGCGCCGCAGCCTGCCAGAAGGAGGACGGCGGTGAGCAGTGATGCCGAAAGAAATCTTTTTTTCATATGGTAACCCCCATGATCGTGATGAACTGTTAGTCCAGCCGGTCCGACCGTTAAGCCAAAAAGCCCCTGCTTGAATAAACAGGAGCTTTTGGCGGTCCAATCAGCTTCTTTGCGGGTATGGTTATTTTACCGATTCCTTCTGCGGGAGAGCCTGCTTGATCCGCTCGATCTGCCGCAGATGCGTCTGCACGTGGTTGATAAAAGCTTGAACCGCTTGCTCCAGCGTCACGGTTTCGCCTTTGAAATTGACGCCGCTCTTGCCCCACTCTTCCCCGGTTAACCGGCGGAACAACTGGCTGTTGAAGACGAGCAGCGCGCGAAACACCTCTAAAATATCGTCTGCGGAGCTTTCGTTCGCCCGGACCGAGCTCACCCACGGGTCCTGCTTGAAGGCGGGCAGCGGCGCCGCCGATCCGGACAACAGCTCGCGGATGCGGAACGAGACGACGATGTTATGATCGGCCAGATGCGACAGCACCTCCGTTACGCTCCACTGCTCCGGCGACGCCTTCCATTTCAGCTGGTTCTCCGACAAGCCTTCAATGGCTTGCTTCAATTGCTTATGCGTATGCAAGTACGCATCTATGTCGATAACGCTTTGGCTCACAGCGGTTTCCTCCTGACTTTATGCGGGATAGCAGCAAGCATCCATGGCCGTAGGACTCTCTCCAATCGTGAGCGTAAAATCTCAAGCTATGATCGAGTCCGATCAGGAGCTTTTCACAAAATCCTGCTGCTTTCGTCTGGCGAGCGTATAGCGGTTTTCCGGCTTGGCAAGGCCCAAATTCCCGCGCAGCGTGTCGGACTCGTACTCCTCCCGGTAAATTCCCCGCTCCTGCAGGATCGGAACGACCAGCTCGACGAAATCGTCAAGTCCTCCCGGCACGCTCGAATGTATAATAAATCCGTCGGCCGCCTTCTCCTCGAACCACTGCTGCACGAGGTCGGCCACCTTCTCCGGCGTCCCGATAAACTGGCCTTTCGGCGTCGCCGTCTGCAGCGCTACCTGCCGCAGCGTCAGGTTTTGTTCCTTTGCCGTCTGCTTGATTTTGTCCGTCGTGCTGCGGAAGCTGTTGCTGCCGATATCGCCCAATTCCGGGAAAGGTTCGTCGAGCGGGAACTGCGAAAAGTCGAAATGGTCGAAGAAGCGGCCCAGGTAGTTCAGCGCGTTCTCGATCGTCATGAGGTTCGCGATCTCTTCGTATTTGCGCTCCGCCTCCTCCTGCGTCCGCCCGACAATCGGCCCGATGCCCGGGAAGATGAGGATATCGTCGGATGCCCGGCCGGATGCGGCCGCCCGCGCCTTCACATCGTGGTAAAAGCGTTTGGCGTCCTCGATCGACTCGTGTCCCGTGAACACCGCGTCGGCCGTCTTGGCCGCCAAGGTGCGGCCGCTGTCCGACGACCCGGCCTGAAACACGATCGGGTGTCCCTGCTTGGAGCGGGCAATGTTAAGCGGGCCCTGCACGGAGAAAAACGGCCCTTTGTGGTCGAGCCGGTGCATTTTGTCCGGATCGAAGAATACGCCCGAAGCCTTATCCCGCACGAACGCGTCGTCCTCCCAGGAGTCCCACAGCCCGCGGGTTACCTCCAAAAATTCCTCGGCGATTTTGTAGCGCAAATCGTGCGAAGGATGCTCTTTTTTGCCGTAATTGAGGGCGGAGCCTTCCAGCGGAGAGGTGACCACATTCCATCCGGCCCGGCCTCCGCTGATATGATCGAGGGAAGCGAACTGTCTGGCGACCGTGAACGGCTCGCTGTAGGAGGTGGACAAGGTGCCGACGAGACCGAGCTTCGAAGTGACCGCCGCAAGCGCGGATAAAATGGTGATCGGCTCGAACCGGTTCAGAAAGTGCGGAATCGACTTTTCGTTAATAAACAAGCCGTCGGCGATAAACACCAGATCGAACTTGCCTTCTTCGGCCTTACGGGCTTGCTTCGTATAAAACTCGAAGCTGACGCTGGCGTCCGCCTGGATATCGGGATGTCTCCAAGCCGCCATATTCCCTCCGACGCCGTGGATCATTGCGCCCAATTTCAGCTTTCTTGCGTTTGCCATACCGATTCCTCCCCCGTTTTCTCGTTTATACGACCGACTCCGCGAATGCTTCCTTGAGCTCCGACAAAGCCTGCAGCCGCTGCCCGAATTCCTTCTGGGCAAGAATCAGAATCAGTTCGTCCACGCCGTACTTCCGCTGGATGTCCAGCAGCTTCGCGCGCACGGTTTCCTTGGAGCCGTGCACGACGTCGGCATCCTTGACTTCAATCGTGTATTTCTCCTCGCTTTGCCGTCCGAATTCTTCCGCGTGCTCTACGGTTTTGACGGTGATCGTCCTCCCGCTTTCCAGGTGAATCTTCACGAGCTTGGCGTCGGCCGCAAGCCGCTTCGCTTCCTCGTCCGTATCCGCCACAATGACCGACAGCGCGAGGATCGCCTCCGGCCGGAGAGACTTCCGGGGAGCAAACCGGTTCCGGTACGTGTCCAGCGATTGCCGGACAATCGCCTCGTCCCCGTTAATAAACTGCGCGAAGACGTAGGGGATGCCCCGGCTCGCCGCCAGCTCCGCACTGGCCGGAGTCGTTCCGAGCAGGTACAAGTCCGCGGGCTCGGCCGGAACCGGAATCGCTTTGAGCCCTTGGAGCGGATGGTCGCCGGGAAGCGTATCGGTCAAATACTGCTCCAGCTCGATCAGTTTATCCGCCAGCGGTCTGCTTTGCCCGGCCGTCTCCTGCTGGAGCGCCTTCGTCGAGCGGGGAAGACCTCCCGGCGCCCGGCCGATGCCGAGGTCCACCCGTCCCGGAGCGAGCGAGGCGAGCACGTTGAAGTTTTCCGCTACTTTATACGGACTGTAGTGCTGCAGCATGACCCCGCCGGAGCCGATGCGAATCCGCTCCGTCTGCGCCAGCAAATACGCGATCAGCACCTCCGGGGAAGAGCCTGCGACGGCCGCCGAATCGTGATGCTCGGACACCCAGAACCGGTGATAGCCGAGCTCCTCCGCTTTGCGCGCCAAAGCCACCGTATGCCGGAATGCGTCAACTGCCGTTTTTCCTTCGTCAAACGGACTTTGATCCAAGATGCTGAGCTTCAGCCCCATCGTCCATCCCTCCTGTAATCCGGCTATTGAATTAAACAAAATCCAATAGGTTTTATCGGTTTTATTTGGTTAAAAAAAGTCTATCACTGCCCCTGTAGTCCGTCAACCGGGTTCGTAATAGAGGATTTCTATTCTTCAATCGAACAATTCGATTTAAGCATGCCGTTTCCAGTCGATCTCCCGGCTGAGCTCCAGCACCATTTTGCCGAGCGCCGAGCCCTCCCCTTTGAGCGAAACGAGATTGGTACGCAGGGTGATGCCCGCGAGGGAAGGAATGTCGACCGGCCACAGCAGCCCTTCCTTCACTTCCTTGCGCACGCACAGCTCCGGCAGGAAGCTGATCCCCAGTTCTTTCAGCACCAGCTTCTTGGCCGTCTCCAGATTATCGAGGTGCAGCTCGATATTCGGCGGGCGGTCGAGCGTGTCAAACAGCCGGTGGATTTTCATCCAATCGAGGGCCCCGCATTCGAAAAACACGATCGGCTCACTCCCGATATCCTCCAGCGCAATGCGGGCTTGGCTTACAAACGGATGCCCCTGGTACACGAAGAGGCGGATCGGGTCCTCGTAGAACCGGACGGAATCCACATGCGGATGCGTAATGTTGCGCACAAGCCCGACGTCCACTTCCTTGTTCAGCAGCTTTTCCAAGATCGACTCGCTCGAAGCCGTAACTAATTTTAGCTGGAGATCGGGGTATTTTTGCTTAAAGAGAGGCACCAGCTCCGGGATCATATAATTGGCGACCGATACGGTGCAGCCGATCCGAAGCTCGTGAGGCGCGGCGTTCATCTGCTGCAGCTGCTGCTTGCCTTTCTTGTAGGTCTGCAGAACTTGCTGGGCGTAAGGCAAAAACTGCTTGCCCTTGTCCGTCAGCGAGAAATGTCTGCCCTCCCGGTCGAAAAGCTTGACGTCCAATTCGCGCTCCAGCGACTGGATTCTGGCAGTAATCGACGGTTGGGACAAAAACAATGCGTCGGCCGCTTTGTTAAAGCTGTTAAAATGAATGACATAGACGAACGCCTCGAGATTCTCAATATTCACGAGCGCTCCCTCCTCCTTCCAGCTCTTGGCGAACTTGTTAAAAACCAATATATCATAAGCATTCCATTCGGAATAGTATAATTTATGCCCGAACAAAAACGGCGGCCCCTCTTCTTTATGCGCTGTCGGCCGCCGCATCGTTTATTCGTCTATCCGATTCATGCTAGTCGATCTTCAGGACGACCTTGCCCCGGCCATGTCCGCTTTCGACCTCGCGGTGAGCGTCCGCCGCTTGCCGCAGCGGATACGCCCTGCGGATATGAATCCGCAATTGGCCCTGGGCATAAAGCCGGACAAGCTCGGCCAGCCGCCCGGCGGTCCGGGTTCCGCTAACCGGCGGGATGCCGAGCTCGGCAGCGAGTTCGAAGGACACCATCGTGCGGATGCGGCTCTTATCCTTGACCAGCTCCACGGAGGCCCGCAGCGCCTCCGGACCGGCCGCATCCAACGCGGCATCCACGCCAGCGGGCGCAATCGCGCGCACCCGGTCCGCCAGCCCGGCTCCGTAGCAAACCGGAATCGCGCCGAGCGAACGCAAATATTCGTGATTGCTCTCGCTCGCCGTGCCGATAACCGTCTTCGCCCCCCACGCCTTGGCCAGTTGGACCGCGAAGGTGCCCAGCCCGCCTGCGGCCCCATGGATCAGCACCGTATCGCCCTCGCCGACACCAAGCGCCTTCAATGCCAGATGGGCGCCCTGCCCGTTGCCGGAAAACCCTCCCGCAACCTCCCACGGCATGTCCTCGGGCTTAAGCACGACCTGATCGGCGCTGACCGTCATGTATTCGGCATAGCACTTCAGCGTCGTGAAGCCGAGGACCTCGTCGCCGACGGAGAAGCCCTCGACGCCTTCGCCAAGCTGATCGATCGTGCCCGCGAACTCGTTCCCCGGAATCTCCGGGAAACGAAGCGTAAGGCCGGGCGGCGTCCAGCCGCCGCGCACCCGGCAATCGAAGGGCAGCACGCCCGCCGTTTTGACGCGGACCCGTACCTCGCCCAGCCCCGCCTGCGGCACCTCGAGCTCGGTCAGCCGCAATACCTCCGGCGGGCCGAAGGCGGAGAACGCCGCCGCCTTCATCCGCGCTCCCCCCGTCCGTTCAGGACCATGATCCATAACGTGTCTCCCCCTTTATAAATCACATTTGTGCTCGTTTCCCGATCTATTTTATAATCGATATGGCATAAACAAAAATATATTTTCGACCATGACAGTTATACATTTGAGTATATGGCGAGGAGGAGACTTCACATGGAACTGCTTCAATTGCGTTATTTTAGAACGGTTGCCAGAATGGAACATATGACGAAAGCCGCTGAGGAGCTGTGTATCGCGCAGCCCGCTCTGAGCAAGACGATTGCCCGGCTGGAGGAAACGGTCGGGGTACCGTTATTCGACCGCTACGGCGGGCGGATCCGGCTCAATCCGTTCGGGAAAGCGTTTTTGGATAAAGTGGAAAAAGCGCTCGCCCTGCTGGACGAGGGACGAAAAGAAGTGGCCGAGCTGGCGGGGCTGGAGCAGGGAAGCATTCATCTGGCAACGTCGACTCTCGAACGGTTGTCGGAAGCGCTCGGCGATTTTCTAACCCGTCACCCCGAAGTCCAATTCCGGCTCACGCAAGCTTCCCTGGAGGAAATGTCCGGGTTGCTCGAACGCGGCGAGGTGGATCTGTGCTTTACGCCGCTCCAGATGGAACGGCCCGGATTTGCCCAAGAAACCGTGCTGAGCGAGCAAATGTATGTGGCCGTGCCGGCAGGACACCGGCTGGCGGATCGTACCGGCGTTCACTTGGCCGAGCTGGCGGACGAACCGTTTATCGGCTACAAGGAGAGCTTTCCATTTCAACAAATGAACGACGAATTTTTCCGGTCAGCGGGGATTGCGCCGCATTTCGTCTGCCGTGTCGACGAGCCTGCCGCCGTCGCCAGTCTTGTCCGCGCTGGGCTGGGGATTGCGCTGTACGGATGCAAGCGGGAGGAATCCGGACTCGCCTTTCTATCGATCGATTCCCCTGTCTGCCGGCGCAGCTTTCGGCTTGTGTGGCACGACAAGCGGTACCTGTCCATGGCGGCCCGCCAGTTTCGCGATTTCGTCGTCCGGTATTTTGCCGAGCGGTAGAAGGCCGAAAAATCAATATCCGTAAAACTTAGTTGAGTTTCCGAGATATCGGCAAGCGCGTAAATCCGTTAAGCTTATAAGAAAGGCGGCCTGTTTCCTCCCGTTCCTAAGGAGCAGCCGATTCGTATCGGAAGATTCGGCCGCATTTTACAAGTTCGCTTCCAGGGCTCGTCTTTTGTAAGCGCATTATTACGAAAGGGGTGACGGTTAGAAAGACCCCCGTACAATGGACAGACCGGTGCGGGGCTTCGCCAAAGCTTCACAGCTCCGTAAAGCTATTCCTTCGAAAGGACGTGTTCTGATGTTCGCCAAAAAATACGCAGCACTCTCATTTGTATTTATCGTATGCTTTGCTTTTCTCACGTTCGGAGCGCCCGCTCGCACCGCATGGGCCGCGACCCAAACCTTCCCTCCCGGCGACGTGGCCGCCCTCCGCAGCTACCTGGCGTCCGCCCAGCCGGGAGACATTCTTGAAGTATCGGGCACGTATACCGTGTCGGACGGCACGATTGCGACGTCGGTCAACGGGAGCGCGGGCAAGTATATTACGATCCGGGGAACAGGCAGCGGCGCAACCTTCAACTTTACCGAATCCGCGGGCAATGCAGCTTTTCATATCAAAAACAATTATTACAAGCTGGAGAACGTCACGATTAATTCGAATTCCAAGTCGAACAAAGGCATTCTGATCGAAGCCTCTCACGGCTATCTTACGAAAGTGACGGTGAAAAATACGCTTGGCGAAGCCTTCAAAATCCGCAAAAACAGCCAGTATTGGCTCCTTGAGGACTGCACGGCGGAATCTACGGGGAAAAGCGGAAAATTCGGGGAAGGGTACTATGTAGGGGATGCCGATCAGAACTGGCAGACGAAGCCGGACGCGGATCGGAGCGGCTACATTACGTTTCTGAACTGCAAGGCCATTTTGACCAAGAACGACGGTTTCGACTTCAAGGAAGGCACGCACCATATCAAGGTGATCGGAAGCACGGTCGATTTCAAGAACACCGTGCCGGAGTCCACGGTAGGGAACAACGGCCTGTATATCCGCGCGAACAACGTGCAGGTGATCGGCACGACGGTGAAAAACAACGCCGGAACCGGCCAAGCTTTCCGCGCCAACAAAATGACCGCCACCGACGGCGTATCGTACGGCAGCAATCTTGAGCTCAAAGCCGTAACCGCTTCGAATCTTGGCGGTGCGATGATTCATACGAACTTCGGATCGACGAAGCTGTATTCGGATTATACGATGACCAACGTCGCGGGAGGGCTTAAAAAGTCCGGCTCCGCCGCAATCACCACCCTTGCGCCGTCCGCTTTCACGGAAATGACCTGGAACGGCGAGGGCGGCGATACGTACCAGTAAACTTCACGAACTAAGGCCAGCCATACGGCTGGCCTTGCCGCTTGATCACCCTGCCGCCTTCAGCTTGCCTTGGATCTTCTCCTTCCTTCCGAAGCCCTGCTGGCCCAGGAAAAGCAAGGTCAGCAGCGGCGATTTGGACATGATCCAAGCCGCCCCTAACGGAATCAGCACGCCGGCCAGCGTAAAGACAAGCGAGCCGTACTCCAAGCCTAAGCCGTACTTTAGCACGATATTGACCGGAATGTGCAGGTACATGATCGAGATGGTCACGGTTCCCAAAAAGGCCAGAACGGAAGACACCGGCCAGCGCGATGCCCAATAGCACAATTGAAGCACGACGAGGACGCACGCCAGCGGAACGATCAGATCGAGCACCGGCTGGGTATAGACCTTCATTTTCATATCCATTCGGAAAATCCAGATTTGTTCTTTATTAAGAACAATAGCGGCCGCCGAAATGAGCAGCGCCGGAATAAACCAGGTCCCCCGCTCCAGCCATGCAGCCAACTGCGCCTTAAAGGTATAGCCCAGAAAAAAGAATGTAACCGCCATCAGCGCCACATCCGCATTCCAAGGAATGTCCACTTTGGCCAAAGGCGTCATGCTGACGAGATGCGCAGCCGTATAGGACACAAGCACCGCTGCTGCTTGTACTTTAACCGAATATCGGGTAAGATACCCCATCAAAAGATGCACAAGCAGCAAACAGGTGATGAACCAAAAGACGCCGTACCATCCGCCTAACACCGTTCCCCCGTAGATGAGATTCCAAAGATCGCGGGGCACGGATAACGGATCTCTCAGCTTGGCTGCGACCAGCACGGCAATGCAAATCCCGTACGCGAAATAGGGAATCATGAACATTCGAATACGTTTCAGCGCCCACACGACGTACTTGTCCGGCATCACGCTTTTGAACAAAAGCCCGCTGACCAGAAAAAACAACGGCATACGGAACCAACCGAAATAATGGTCGATCACTTCATTCCCGGAATGCCCCAATACGACCAGGACGATGCTTAATCCCCTGGCTACGTCAATCCACTTTCTGCGCTCCTGCATGACCGCTCCTCCTTCCAGTTTCGTAACCCACTAAAACGATACTAAATTTGGAAAGAGGATAAAATAGGTTCTATTGTCGAAAACTGTAGGTCTTCCGAATGGAATATGGACAGCCTCCGGCAGCGTCTCCCCGGTCAGACGCAGAAAGCTAATTCTAATGGCTTATTCATTTTACCGCCCGTGCAGCCGATAATCCGTCACCCGGAACCGGCGATCATGACAATCCCCGCGACGACGATGACCGATGCGGCAAGCCTTCTTGTCCCCTGCCGTTCCTTCAGCACGATCAGACCGAGCAGCGTGCCGAAGACGATGCCGATTTCACGCAGCGGCGCAATATAGGATACTTGAGCGTTCCTCATCGCGAGCAAAAACAACAAATACGAACCCGGAGACAAAAGCGATCCGAGCAGCACGATCTTCCACTGCCCGCGCACCGCCCGCTTCAATCTGCCGGAGGCCAGAGCGGCCGGGGTCAGACCGAGCACGAATCCGATATTGGAAACGGCCAACAGCGACAGCGGCGACAAATACTGCAGATTTTGCTTGTCAATCAGCGTGTAGCAGGTAATGCAGAGTCCGACCGACAGCGCGAACAGAATAGGCCTCCAGACCGCAGGCGCGCGTTCCGCTTCCGGCTTGCGCCCGCTCATGACCGCAAAGCCCAGGAGCATGCAGCCGATCCCCAGCCAACCCCAGAGCGGAAGCGACTCCCCGAGGAAGAGGACTCCCGTCGCGGGAATGAGCAGCGTGGACGTTCCCCGCATCACCGGGTACACCTGTGACAAGTCTCCAAGCTTGTAGGTATGGGACAGCAGCAGAGCGTAAGCGCCTTGCGCCAGCAAGGAAGCGATAATGAAAATGAAGGCTTCGGCCGGAATCCCGGTCCGGATAAGCTCAAGCACAAGGTACGGGAGGAGCGCGATCGTCGTAGGCATGAAGATCGCCCACAGAAACGCGCTTTTGTCTTCGCTTTGCTTGGCGAACAAATTCCACACCGCATGCGTCATGCCCGATCCGATGACAAGCAGCAATGAAAGCACCATGTTCAAGCACCTCCTACCAAATTCAACTTTTCCAACATAATAACACACATACACACATATTCACAACAACTTATTATCTCCGCAAGCGACAGGCTGCACCTTACAAATAAAGAGTCCCGGACAGGCTCCGGGACTCCATGCTTAAGTACATATGTTGTTGTAACCGCCGGCCGGGATTGTTCCCGCTAATTACAGACGATCTCGACGCCGTGCTTTTTGTATTTGTCCACGATGGCCGGATCGATGTTCGAATCGGTCACGAACCGTTCGACCTCCGCGCACCCGCACACTTTGATCAGCGAAACCGCCTCGAACTTGCTGCTGTCGGCCAGCGCGATCGTCCGTTTGGCGTTCCTCAGCATGATTTTTTTCATCTGCACTTCGCCGAGACCGTAGTCCGTAATACCTTCGGTCAGCGTAACGCCGCTCATGCTCATAAAAAACAAATCGGCATGGAACCGGGAAGCGAATTCCTCGGCCAAGTCCCCGATCATGCCCTGCTCCTCGTTGCGGATGACGCCCCCGATCAAAATGATCGTGTATCCCGGCATATGGACCAGCTCGTTTGCGATAGGCAGCGAATTCGTAATGACCGTCAACCGTTCGATCTTTTTTTTCAGCGCTTTGACGAACTGGGTGTTGGTCGTGCTTACGTCAAGGGCGATGGACTGCCCCTCCGTCACATACCGCGCGGCGATTTCGGACAGCTCGTTTTTTCCGTCCACATGGACCTTCTCCCGGACAGTCATCGGTATTTCCTCGCGGTAATCCCATTCCTTCAGGATCGCGCCGCCATGGACGCGCTTCAAGTATCCCGCCTTCTCCAAATGCTCCAAGTCGCGCCGGACCGTTTCGAACGATACGCCGAACAGCTCCATCAGGTCCGAAGCCTTGATCGACTTCTCGCGGTTTATTTTTTGAATAATCGCTTGATGTCTTTGCTCAGCGAACACCCCCGCTCCCTCCTCTCCGTAAAATGACGGACGCCGCCGCACTTCCATGCAAGTAGTCTACCATAAATCAAAGCAAACACAAACATTTGCACATCGGCCAGCGGGCTGTTTACGGACGTAACGGTCGGCCACGGGCCGCTTGAATGACGGTATCCGTTTCTGGAGACAATACTTCTATCATTTTCCACGTTTTTTTCGGGGGCTTATGAACATACCGACGACGAACGTACGCTACCGGCAAATTGCAAGCGAGCTGTCGGAGCCGGGCGATATCCGCTCGCTGCACTTATCGAACGGCAAGACGACGATCGAGCTGTTCTATCTCGCTACGCTTTGCGACGAAGCCAAAATCCAATCGAGCGTCATTTTGCCTTTTATCGACGGTACGGACGGCAAAGCATGGGCAAGCCGCTTCACCTCGCTTCCCGGAGTCCGCGATGTTACCGGACAGCCCGGAGCGGCGCGTATGCTCTTATACGGGCATGCGCTCATTTACTGGGGGCCTTTCGTTTTCGCTTTCGACGCCAATCTCGTGCTGAACGATAAGCCGCTGCAATCCAGCATCGAGACGTCCATCCAAGGCCCGCAATCGTCGCTTTCGGAGAACAACGGCACGAATCTGAATTTGATCCGGCATCAATACGCATCGCCTTCGCTGCATGTGGAGTATCATCAGGTGGGCCGCGTATCCCCGCGGGAAATCATTCTGCTCTACGACGACGCCTACTGCAAGCGGGAGACCATCGAGCTGATCCGCCGGCGTCTTTCCGAAGTTCGGGTCAACCTTGTTCAATCGGCAGGCCAGCTGCAAATTCATATGACGAATCGGACCCATTTATTGTTCCCGTCCATGCTGCTAACCGAACGGCCCGACCGGATCGCCGCCAGTCTGTCGCAAGGGAAAGCGGTTATCCTGCTGCAGGGCTCTCCGATCTCGCTGATCGCCCCGACGACGTTCTTCGACCAGCTTTCGGCAATGGACGATATTTACAATCCGTATTGGTTTACGACCTTTTTAATTTTTTTGCGGTACATTTCCCTGCTGCTCACCATCGTTCTGCCTGCGCTTTACGTCGCTATCGTATCGTACAATCCCGAGGTGTTCCGCATCCAATTGGCGTTCACCATTGCCGGAAGCCGGGCGGTCGTCCCTTACCCTTCCTTCGTCGAGGTCATGCTGATGCTGTTTATGATCGAAGCGTTGGTCGAAGGAAGCATGCGTCTGCCCAAATCGATCGGCCAGACGGCCACGACCGTCGGCGGGCTGATTCTGGGACAAGCCGCGCAGGAAGCGGGCCTTGTCAGCAGCATCATGATCATCGTCACGTCGGTCGTGGCGATCTGCAACTTCATCATTCCGATCAATACGCTTAGCTATTCCATCCGGTTTTTGAAGTATCCGCTAATTTTGTTTGCCACGTTTCTCGGGTTTGTCGGCGTGGTAGGAGGCTTGTTCCTCTACGTGATCCTGCTGTCCAACCATCGAAGCTTCGGAGAGCCTTACTTCAAGCTGCCCGGCATCGTTCGCGTAAAGTCCAGTTCGTCGTAGGTGGGTGAAGGCTTTGCCCCGTTTCATTTACAATCTTGTCCTGCTTTTCATGCTGATGAATACGATGATGTACGTGCCGGCCGTGCTTCTCCAGGACCGGTACGACGGCGCCATGACGTCCGTTCTTGCGGGCGCCGCGCTCGGAAGCGCGATGCTGTTTCTTTTTTTGCGTCTATACCGAAGCTATCCCGGACAGGGGCTGCCGGAAATCATGGCCGTGCGGCTCCCGAAATGGGTCGTTGCGCCCCTCATTGCAGCCTTGGGGCTTCTATGGGCCTATTCCGGAATTCAGGCCGTCGTCGGGTTCACCGTTCTCATCTCGCGGTTTATTACGCCGGACATCCGGCCGTTCCAGCTTCTGGTGTTTACCTCGTTTATCGTGTGGATCGGAGCGACGCGGTCTTCGAAAACCGTTCTACTGGCGACGGAAATCTTGCTTATTCTCAATGTCCCGATTATGGCGGTCATATTCTTCAAAGCCGTCGGAGGCGACTACATGAACTGGGATGCGGTGCGGGCGGTGGCCAATCATTACTGGAACGTCCCGACATTCCGGGGCATTGCCGCCGCTTCGTTCGTATGGTCGGGAATTGCGCCGATGGCGATTATGAACCGGTTCTCCAAGCCTTCCGATTCCGTCAAATACAGCTATATCCTGCCTGCTGCCGGACTGTTCCTGCTGCTGGCAAGCCTGTTCATTCCGGTCGGCTACCACGGAACGGAAGGCGTGACGAAGTACATCTATATCTGGATCACGACGTCCGATGCGCTGGCTATGGAATTCGGCTTCATCGAACGGGTCGTATTCATCTTCGCCACCGCCTACCTGAATTTATCGCTGCTGTACGGTATCGTCACGTGGCATATGGGGGCCGAATTGATAAAAAGCTGCTTTTCCGGCCGTCCGCCGAACCTCGATGAAGTCCGGACGCCCGCGTTCACGAACATCCTCTGCGGCCTTTTCGTTGTCTGCTCCTTTGCCTATCTCTCTTTGTCTCACGAAAACTATTATTTCAAGGAGGCCGAGCGTTGGCTTATGGTCCGTCTGGCGTTTGAGCTGCTCCTCTGCGCGGGAGCCGTATTTCTGCTTCGAAGGAAGGCTGGAGCATGAGGGCGGCGGCGGTTGTTCTGCTTCTCTCCCTGCTGCTGTCGGGATGCACGTTTGCGTTCAAGGATATCGACAAGCGCTTCTTCGTTTCGGCGATGGGGATCGACAAAACCGATAATCCCAAGATGCCTTATAAAATATCGCTGATGCTGGGAATTCCGACAAGCAAGGTAGAGGCGGGCGAGGAAAAATTCCAAGTCATCCGCCAAGAGGCCGAATCGATCTCGCAGGCCGTCCGCCTGGTCAAATCCAAGGTCGACAAAGAGCTGGATTTCGGCCATACGAAAACGTTCATTCTCGGCAAAGCGCTGGCCGAGGACGATCTGACCCAGGCAAAAGACTGGCTCTCGCGGAGAAGAGATTTTCAGCTTATTGCTTATTTGGCCGTCGGAGATCCGGATGCCGAAAGCATTCTGCAGGTGAGTCCGCCGTCGGAACGGTTCCCCGGCAACACGCTGTTTCTGACGTTCTCGCATGACGGGGTCCAATCGTCCTATATTCAGACGGCCATGCTGTTCGACTTTTACCGCCGGACGCACGAGAAAGGACTGGACCCTTTCCTGCCGGTTATTAAGCCGGATCGCGACAAGTTCGAGGTCAACCGGGTAGCTCTGCTGGATAAGCATAAAATCAAATATATCGCCAGTCCGAATGAAACGCAGCTGCTCGATATGTTTGCCAAAAAAGGCTTCCATAAATTCACTTTGCATACGAGAATCGACTCCAACCTGCTTGCCTTTTCCGTTACGGACTGCGACGCCAAATTCGGCATCGTCCGGACCGGCAGCACGCCTGCGGTAAACATTACGCTGGACCTTAAAGGTATCGTCGAGGAGACGAATGCGCCTCCGGCCGTCCGGCGGATGAACGAGTACGAGAAGGCGCTGGAAAACGAGGTAAACACAGCAGTCAAAAGGCTGATCCGTAAACTAATCAGCCGAGGCGTCGATCCGATCGGCTTCGGGCTGCGGTACCGCGCAGACCGCACGACGACGGAAGAGGAATGGCGGCGCTGGCAGGCCGGGTACCGCGGGCTTCCCGTCGAAGTGAGCACCCGTGTCCACATCGAAGGCACAGGAGTGCTGAAATAAAGCCTGTGACCTTTGGAGAGCCGTTTCGTGGTTTTATCCCGCCGGGAAACAGAAAAATCCTTGAGCGGCTCAAGGATTTTTCTGTACAAGCTTATTCTGCAGCCCCTTGCATGCTTCCGGCAAGCCGTCCCCGTCCCGGTCTTAGCGGATAACGCGACGGGCGGTAACGAAAGTTTTATCCCATGTGCTGCCTTTAAAGTTGGAAATGGTAACGCCGATACCGACCCGATATGTATGGAGGAGCTTTCCGTCCCCAATATAAATGCTCACGTGGTTGATTTTTCCGTCTCGATTCGTGTCCGAGAATACCAGATCGCCCGGCTTCAGTTGATTCTTGGCAACGACAGTGCCGACCGCAGCTTGTTGTCTGGAGGAACGAGGAAGGTTGATTCCGTGCTTCTTGTACACATATTGAGTAAACGAAGAGCAATCAAAAACATCCGATCTTCCTCCAGGCGCCGCATACTGATAACGGACTCCTAAATAACGCTTCCCCGTGGCGATGATTTTATCCGCAACCGATGCATTGGATACGGCAGCCGCATGAGCCGACTCCGGTACCGCAAGCAAATTTCCTGTGACGGCTATCGACAGGCTCATCGCTATTCCTAGTAACGCTTTCCCGATCCGGCTTTTCTTCGTGCTAATCATGACTTCCTCCTTAGGTTTGGCGAATTGGGTAAACACCCCAAGATCACCATAACACAAATAAAAAATGCATTTTTTCCCAGACGATCAATTTTTCCGCGCCCCGCCTGCACTAAGAAGCGATTATTAGAATTCAATGAGAATTTTTTAACTTAAACGATTTGACAAAAAAAAGCCGTGCTCCAAGAGCACGACTTCCCGTATTTGCCGCACGAATAAAGATCAATCCATAAAATCTTTCAGCCGCTTGCTGCGGCTCGGATGTCTGAGCTTGCGCAGCGCCTTGGCTTCGATCTGCCGGATGCGCTCCCGGGTCACACCGAATACCTTGCCCACTTCCTCCAGCGTTCGCGTGCGGCCGTCATCGAGACCGAAACGAAGACGCAGCACGTTCTCCTCCCGCTCCGTAAGCGTGTCGAGCACATCTTCCAGCTGCTCTTTCAGCAGCTCGTAAGCCGCCGCGTCAGCCGGCGCGAGCGCCTCCTGGTCCTCGATAAAGTCGCCCAGGTTCGAATCGTTCTCCTCGCCAATCGGCGTTTCAAGCGATACGGGCTCCTGCGCAATCTTCATAATTTCCCGCACCTTATCGGGCGTCAAGTCCATTTCCTTCGCAATTTCTTCCGGAGTAGCTTCCCGGCCAAGCTCCTGCAGCAGCTGTCTGGACACGCGTACGAGCTTGTTGATCGTTTCCACCATATGTACCGGTATCCGGATCGTTCTCGCCTGATCGGCAATCGCACGCGTAATCGCCTGTCGAATCCACCACGTGGCATACGTACTGAATTTGAAACCCTTGGTATGATCAAACTTTTCTACCGCTTTGATTAATCCCATATTGCCTTCCTGTATCAAATCAAGGAACAGCATGCCCCGGCCGACATAGCGTCTTGCGATACTGACCACCAGACGGAGGTTCGCTTCGGCCAGTCTGCGCTTCGCTTCTTCGTCCCCCTGCTGAATCCGTTCCGCCAGCTTGATTTCGTCATCCCCCGAAAGCAGCGGCACCCGTCCGATTTCCTTCAAGTACATACGTACCGGGTCATTGATCTTGATCCCCGGCGGGAGCGACAGATCGTCATGCAGCAGGTCGTGTTCCTCGTGATCCGGCCCGAATACGGGCTCCTCATCCGATTCGACGCCCACCTCGATGCCAAGCTCGCTAAGCTGCTCGACGAACTCGTTGATTTGTTCGGGATCGGGATCGAACGGAGCAAGTTTCTCCGTAATTTCTTTGTAAGCGAGCGAAGCTTGCTCTTTGCCCTGCGCGATGAGTTGCTGTTTCACCCGATCAATCGTAAGCTCTGTCTCCGCTTCCTTGTGCTGATCGTTCGCCATATGCTGCCCCCTCTTCTCCGAACCCACTCTTTATTAATTCTTGACAAAGATGCAAAGATGCAAAGATGTGATATAATGAATATGGATATCAGTGATGAATATCACATTTTTTCAACTGCTAACCGTCATTTTAACACAAAATCGATTATAATTCAACTCTTAACTATAAAACCGGTCTCCGCCTTGGCGGACGCCGGTTTTTCGCTTTTACCGTGCAGCTGCTTCCCTTGGTTTCCCTTGAAAAACACCTCTTCGTCATATCAACCGGAGATGGCGTGCGGCATTCTACCGGCTTGCGGCCGCACAAGCAAAAAGGAGCCCGCAAATCTGCGAGGCTCCGTCGTTCCTGTCCATTTATCCTTTCAGCAAGGGTAAGTCAGCGGCCGATCGTCACTGCGGCTTCCGCCTTTAATCAAATGTTAGAACAACTTTGCCGCGGCCGTGTCCGGTCTCGACCTCGCGGTGGGCATCGGCGGCCCGGTGCAGCGGGAAGGTGCTGCGAATGTGGAGGCGCAGCTTGCCCTGCTCGTACAGCTCTGCGAGCTCCGCCAGCCGGGCGGCCGACCGCTGGCTGCGGATCGGGCGAATGCCCAGTTCCCCGGCCAAGTCGAAGCCCACAAGGGTGCCGATGCGCTCCCGGTTCCGGACCAGCTCCACCGAGACGCGCAGAGCGTCGCCGCCAGCCCCGTCGAGCACCGCGTCGATTCCATGCGGAGCGAGAGCCCGCACTCTGTCGGCCAGACCTTCTCCATACGCGACGGGGACGGCGCCGATCGAACGCAGGTAATCGTGATTGCGCTCGCTGGCGGTACCGATGACCGTCGCCCCCCAAGCCCGGGCCAATTGCACGGCGATCGTCCCGACGGCGCCGGCTGCAGCATGGATCAATACCGTGTCGCCCCGGCGCACTCCAATCTCCTTCAGCCCGGTATACGCGGCTTGCCCTGCTCCGGACAGGCCGCCTCCCACCTCCCAAGGCATGCTCTGCGGCTTGGCTGCGACTTGGCTGGCATCGACCGTCACATACTCGGCATAGCAGGTCAGCATTTTGTAGCCGATCACTTCACTGCCGACGGAAAAGCCCGTGACGCCTTCCCCGACTTGATCGACAATCCCGGCGAACTCGTTGCCCGGAATTTGCGGAAGCTGTACGGTTACCCCCGGCGGAGGGCTCCAGCCGCTCCGCAGCGCCAAGTCGAACGGCTGCACGCCTGCCGCCTTGACGCGCACCCTCACCTGCCCCGCTCCCGCTTGGGGATCGTCAAATTCCATCGTTTGCAGCACATCCGGCGTACCCGGAGAAGAAAACGCAGCTGCTTTCATCCCAATCTCCTCCTTTTTATCTCATTGCCCGCAGGAAAAGTCTGCTCCCGGGCAGCTTCTCCTTGCACGCTTCCATTAACCTTTTCCGCTTCGTGCTGTAAACATCTTCGCCGCCTGGACCGCCCGCTGCGTCGAACTCATGCTCCTGCCTCCCGATTTGGAATTCAAAGGAATTGCCCGCTTGCAGCATTTATTTTATACTGGAATATAAATAAACAAAAATACATCTTATCTCATATATTATATAACCCTGAGTATATGAATGAACGGGAATGAAATAAGGAGGGAACGAGGATGGAACTGCTGCAGCTCCATTATTTTCGGACGGTCGCCAAGCTGGAGCACATGACGAGAGCGGCCCAAGAGCTTCACATCGCGCAGCCGGCGCTCAGCAAAACGATTTCCCGGCTGGAGGCGGATGTCGGGGTGCCCTTATTCGACCGCGAAGGCCGGCAAATCCGGCTCAACTCGTTCGGCAAAGCGTTTCTGGACAAAGTCGAAATGGCGCTGACCGCGCTGGAGGAAGGACGCCGGGAAGTGGCCGATATGGCCGGCATCGAGCAGGGAAGCATCGGCTTGGCCATGTCCACGCTGAATCGTCTGACGGACCCTTTAAGCGCGTTTCTGTCCGTTTATCCGAACGTGAACTTTCGCATTACCCAAGCTTCCATGGATGAAATGGCGCAGCTTCTCGAAGCCGGCGAGGTCGATTTTTGCTTTACGGCGATGCCTATCGATCGGCCGGACATTAGCGCGGTAGACGTCCTGCACGAAGAGGTGTTTCTGGCCGTGCCTCCGGGGCACCCTCTGGCGGAACGCGGCAGCATTGCTTTAAGCGAGGTGGCCGATGAGCCGTTTATCGGATACAAGGAAGGATTTATTTTCCAAAAGATGAACGATGCGTTTTGCCGCGAGGCGGGGATATCGCCGAACTTCGTCTGCCGGGTAGACGAACCTGCCGCCATCGCAAGCTTGGTGTGCACCGGGCTGGGCGTCGCGTTTGCGGGGGGATGCAATATGAACGCAACCTCCTCGCCGCTTACGCTGCTGCATATCGAACAGCCCGTTTGCCGGCGCACGTTCCAGCTCGCATGGCATGAGAAGCGGTACTTGTCGAAGGCGGCCTGCCATTTTCGCGATTTTGTCGTCGACTACTTTGCCGGACAGCAGAAGCAGACCCAGACACGCAAGCTGGAAGCCGCCGTGAAGTAAAGACAGGAAGAACCGTCCGGATCAATGCCGGACAGTTCTGCTTTGCCAACCGATATAATCTATCCAAGAAGGCCGGACTCCCGGACCTGAGCATAAAAATGACCGAACTCCTCGATATTGAGCTGCTGGGCGGCATCGGACAATGCTGTCGCCGGGTCCGGATGCACCTCGACCATGACCCCGTCGGCACCGGCGGCCAGAGCCGCTTTCGCGCATGGGGCAAGAATGTCTTTGCGTCCTGTCGAGTGCGTGACGTCGACGAGCACAGGCAGATGGCTTTCCTGCTTCAGGATCGGCACGGCGGAAATATCGAGCGTATTGCGGGTCGCCTTTTCGTATGTGCGAATGCCGCGTTCGATGAGCATAACCTGCGTATTGCCGCGGGACAAGATATACTCGGCCGCATGAAGGAATTCGTCGATCGTCGCCGCCAACCCGCGCTTGAGCAGAATCGGCTTGCGCACCTCGCC
>NZ_BILX01000026.1 GCF_004000785.1 Paenibacillus ehimensis NBRC 15659
CGAGCGGCGCGGCGAACGCCCGCTTCTTCGTCGGGCGTGCCGAGCAGTTGCTGCCCGAATGGGTGCAGCGCGGCATCCGCCCCGACGTCGTCGTGGTCGACCCGCCGCGCACCGGCTGCGAGCGCCCGCTGCTGCTCGCGCTCGCCGAGGCGAAGCCCGCACGACTCGTCTACGTGTCGTGCAATCCGTCCACCCTGGCGAAGGACTGCCTGGTGCTGCTCGGGGAAGGCTACCGGCTAGACTGGATTCAGCCGGTGGACATGTTCCCGCAGACGGCGCATGTGGAGTGCGTAATAGGAATGCAACGAATCGATACGTAGAAATCCTTTATTTTCAACACTTTGCGCGATTTATGACGTTCACGGCGGACAGCAACGACTTCAAAAATAAGGTGCTCAAAGACAAAATTGAGGTTTCCGTCGTTTTGGACCTGGATTTGGACGTCGCGTGTGTAGACATGTTGAAACAATAAGTTTACAAGGGCATTTGTAACTTGGAGGAGTTGTGACATGAGCATTACACCAGAAGAAAAAAAGTATTTGGTTGAGCAAATAGAGAACCTAACAAGCCCACGCCCTCTTTTTTACCTAAAGTTCTGTAGTTGCGAAAGTTTTGCGCAAAATGTGTGTAACGGGGATTTGTATGGAAACACAGCAGAGTATTTTAGGCGAAGAGAAATTGAAACTGGCGAACGTGGACAGGGTGACCAATTCGAGCTGCTGTTATCCATACAAACTGAAAATATTACGGTTATTGACAGCGAAACAGGGAATGTGGTTTTTACTGCTCCCAAGGGCGTACTGAAGACACAGTTTAAGGAAGATGATCTGATACCGATTGTCTCATTTGTTGGTATACCTCTTGGCGACATGGAAATTATTGATGTCGATGAAACACATGCTGATTTCAAATTTCCATTCACGGATGACGAATATAAAACAATGACAGAACGTTTTGGCGAATATTGTGTAATACTTGGAGCCAGAGAAGTAGAAGCGAGGATTGCCGCATATTGTAATCACTTTGGATGCGATTATATCTTTGATAAAGTTGAATATTGCAATCAAAACAGAATTGATAGAATGCAAGCTTTCAATAAAAGCGCGAAAGAACGCTTTCTGTACAAGAACTCAGATTTAGACTACCAAAGAGAATACCGGCTAGCTGTGGGAATAGAAATGCCAGAAGACCACTTCATTAGAATAGGTAAGTTGAGCACTGCCAAAGTAATAAAGTCGGATGAGTTGAAAAACTTGATAATCTCAATCAGCTATTCTTCCTACCCCAAGGAAGAATATTGGGGATAATTACACAAAGGATACAAGATATAACAAGGAACCCTAGATTGAAAATATATGAATATTCAAGAGAACGTCCCTCCATCTTGAGAGCGGCGTTCTCTTTTCATATAGATATTTTTCGAGAAAGCCGATTGTCTGAACTTGAATGTTCAGAACAATCGGCTTTTTGCTTGAAAGGAGAAGTGTAAGATGACCAAGGTGATCGCCCTCGCCAATCAGAAAGGCGGCGTGGGCAAGACCACAACGGCGGTCAACCTGGGGATCGGCTTGGCTGGGGATGGGAAAAAGGTTTTGCTGGTCGATGCGGACGCGCAGGGCAACTTGACGGATTCGTTAGGATTCCACGAACCGGATAATCTGCCGGTATCTTTAGCCACATTGCTGGCGAAAACGATGCTGGAAGAATCCTATGAAGCGCGGGAAGGTATTTTGCATCACCATGAAGGCGTTGACCTGATGCCAGGCAATATTGAACTGTCCGCTGTTGAGGTATCGATCGTCAATACGATGAGCAGAGAAACGATTTTGCGTTCGTACATCGATTCCGTTAAAGCCGACTACGATTACGTGCTGATCGATTGCATGCCGAGTTTGGGCATGTTGACCATCAATGCGCTGGCTGCGGCAGACAGCGTGATTATTCCTGTACAGGCGCATTATTTGCCGGCTAAAGGAATGACCCAACTTTTGCAGACGATTGCCCGTGTGCGCAGGCAGATCAATCCGAAGTTGGTTTTGGACGGCGTGCTGCTCACGATGGTAGACAGCCGGACGAAATTTGCCAAAGACATTTCCTTTGTTCTTCGGCGCGACTACGGCGACAAGCTGCGCGTGTTCAACACCGAAATTCCCTTATCCGTTCGCGCGGCGGAAACGAGCGCCAAGGGAAAAAGCATTTATGCTCATGACCCCAATGGTCAAACGGCAAAAGCGTATGCCGCCTTTACGAAGGAGGTGCAGAGCATTGGCAGCGAAAGACGACATGCGCGCCAGCATCAAACTGACCACAGTCGCTGATTTATTCTCCACCGAGGAGAGCCGCGCCGATGAAAAGCGGGAAAAAGTGTTGGACATCCCTTTATCTGAAATCAGCGATTTTCCCGGCCACCCGTTTAAGGTGAAGGCGGATGAAGCGATGCTGGAAATGGCGGACAGCGTAAAGCAATACGGCGTTCTTGTTCCCGGCCTGGTTCGTCCGAAGGCGGACGGCGGCTATGAAATGGTAGCCGGATATCGTCGTAAAAAAGCGAGCGAATTGGCAGGCAGAGAAACGATGCCCTGCATCGTCCGCGAACTGGACGACGATCAGGCGACGATCATTATGGTGGACAGCAACCTGCAACGGGAAAATATTGCGCCAAGCGAGAAAGCATTCGCCTATAAGATGAAGTTGGAGGCGATGAAAAGACAGGCGGGCAGACCGAGTAAAGAAAATTCTACCCAAGTTGGGCAGGATTTACGAGGCAAATATTCAGTTGAAATTTTGGCAGATCAGGCAGGGGAAAGTCGCAATCAAATCCAGCGCTATATCCGTCTTACCGAACTAACCCCCTCCATTCTCGAAATGGTAGACGATAAACGGATCGCCTTCAATCCGGCCGTAGAACTTTCATACTTGGCCGAAGAAGAACAGAAAGCCCTGTACGAAACGATGCAGTCCGAGGACTGCACGCCTTCGCTGGCGCAGGCGCAGCGCATGAAAAAACTGAGTCAGGACGGGCGGCTTAACGTGGATGTCATCTTCTCGATTCTCACAGAGGAGAAGCCGAACCAGAAAGAAAAGATGACCATTCGGCGCGAGCGGGTCGACCGTTTCTTCCCGAGGGACTTTACCGAAAAGCAAAAGGAAGATCTGATCGTACAATTGTTGGAAAGCTGGTATAAAAAACGGCAACGGGAACAGGAACGTTAACCTGTATCCTGTTCGGCAGGCACTCTCCCTTAGGACGGAGAGCTTTTTTATGCCCATTTTTGGGGAGGCGATTCATGATGTATTTCACGAAAGGGAGGCGTCGTCAATATGAGCGCCTGATGCAAGAAAAGCCGGGTTTCAACCGCGTTGAAGTTTTGGAGGATGAGACCGAGCAGCCGCGCACGCGAAACAAGAAATCTCGTGAAGCCGGCCAATCAAAACGAAACCGGAGAACGCAGGAAGATTGCAACTTTCCAGGAAGTGAGGACGGACGATGGAAGAAATGAAGCGAATGGTGGACAACTACGAAGTCGATCAGGCCATCTCCATCGGGAAAGTGGAAGTGCTGCTTGGCATAGACGAAACCAATGCCGAACGTCCGTACATGGTTTGTACCTGCACCCGAAACCATTCGTTGGGTGTCGAGCAATTTTACGCGATTGCGGCCGGCGCGGATAATCTTGAAGCCATGCATGACTTTATTTCCCGCGTGCAATGGGAACTGGAGGATCTCAAAGAAGAAAGGGCCAGCGTCAAGGTCCCCCTATCTCCCCTTACGCAAGCACAATGCCATTCGATTCGCGAAGACATGCGCATTGACAACCAGGTTGTCGTCATCCGGCCGGAACGGTTGCGACCCGAATATCGCACCGCTGTTAACCAGCTTGTGCTGGCGCTAAGCGGTTTTGGCACCTCTGCCTATTCCCGAGGTCGCGCCGTCTACGTGATCAATCTGTATACCGGAGAGGAGGCTCGCTGGAATCGGGAGGATTTTATGGGTCTGATAAAACCGGAGCACATGCCCGCATGGGCGCAAGAGAAACTGGAGCAGCATCAGGCTGTAACCAGGCAAAAGTCTAAGCGCCGCGACGAGGCCCGGTAAGAGATGCAATTCCATATATAGGAGAAAGGAGACGTGAGCGATGTCGTGGATGTATCGGCACCGCAAGACGCTTATTATCGCCGCAGTCGCCATAAGCGTTTGTTTGCTTGCGGCCGCGGCCGTTTATTCTCTGATCAAGCAATCAGAGCAAGAGCAGAAACAGCAACAGATGAAGGAACAATATGAAAGGCAAATCAGGGAACTGAAAACGATAGAGGAACAATCTCGCAGAAGTGTTTGGACTGTGGCGCGCACCATTCCTGCCGGTGACACGGTGAAGGCGGAAGACCTCAAGTCTGTCCCGATGCCTGCGAATTTGGTGCCGCAAGGAATGATTACCGATCAGAACGCGGTCATCGGCAAAAGCGCCAAAATCGAATTACAGCCAGGCACGCCGTTGATGCCTTCCATGCTGTACGAGAGCGCGCCGATCCCGAAGGATTTGCGTGTGCAGGAGTTTCATGTCATTCAGCTTCCCTCCAATCTGCGAAAGGGACAGTACATCGACGTGCGAATCAACTTCCCGACTGGCGAGGATTTTGTCTTGCTGGCGAAGAAGAAGGCGCGGGAGTTGTCCGGCAATGTCATCTGGCTGGAAATGAACGAGCTGGATCTATTACGGACTTCAAGCGCGATCATCGATGCCTACTTGCAAGGCGCGCGGCTGTATGCCCTGCCCTACATCGAGCCGGGCTTGCAGGAATCGGCGGTAGTCAATTATCCCGCCAATCCGAAGGTGCTCGATTTGATGGAACATGATCCGAACCTGCTCGAAAAAGCGACAACCGAGCTTGCCCGCCAACTGCGAACGACACTGGATGACAATCTGAAGGCGATGAGCGAGTCGGACAAACTGCGCGTAACGAGCGGCAGCGTAACGGTTCAGCAGCAATTGCAAAACGAACGGATTGTCACTCAGCAAGGCAATGCCATGCATGAGGCGACCCCATCGCCACCACCGGCAGGCGCAACGGCTAAGGTCGATCAGGTACCGCCAGCTGCGCAGCCGCTGCCCTCCTCTTCCGTTCCGACAACGACGAGTGAGAATCGGCCGGAAACGTCAGCGGAGTCTACATCATCTGTTTCAACAGATCCGGCACCAGCTTCGCCGTCTGGAGAGCCTGCAAAAGTGGATAAATTGGAGCAAATTTTTAATCAGTGAAGGAGGCCGTCATGAAAAAAGTCGTATTTTTTGGCGCGCCGGACAAAAGCCACCTGCTCCTTGTGCTGGGCAAGCTGCTCACGGCGATGGAGCGAAAGGTGCTGATCGTGGATTCCACGCTCGCTCAATCCATGCAAGGCTATTTGCCGCGAGCGGATTTTGGCTGTTCGATGCGGGAGTTTGAAGGCATCGATGTGGCAACCGGGCTCATCACGCCAGCGCAATTGGAACGCTCCCTGCTTCAAGCCGAAGGCGAAGCGGCCTACGATGTCATGCTGCTCGACACTGATCACGCCGAGTTTGTGAAAGGAAGAGAGTTGCCGGGCTATGACAAGCGGGTTTGGTGCAGCAATTGGAGACGGCTCGGCATGTATAAAAACGCGGAGTTGATGCAGCGGCTGTGCCTTCACGAAGCGGAAGGCCAGCCGCTCACGTTTTACAAAATGATCGCTCCCACTCTGCCGATCGCCATACCCGAGTCGTATATCGATTCGCTGCTACCGCAGCAGTTTGTCCGCTGGGAGGACACCGTGTTCCGCTTTCCGCTGGACGAACGGGATATGTCGGTCGAACTGGACAACCAGCATCATGGCAGCATCGACATCAGGCGGCTGTCCGGGACGTATCGCCGGACCGTGCTCGACATGCTGCAGCAGTTGTTTGATTGCGATGCCAAAACCGCCCGGCGGGCATGGGCGCGCTCCCGAAAGCGTTCGCGTGTCCGGTAATTTTATGCGAAAGGAGATGAAACAATGGGTTTTACCGTGGTGTTTTGGAGCCCGGTTTCGGGACAGGCCGGTACGACGAGCAACCTGATCGCCGCCGCAGCGCTGCTCGGTCTTGAATATTCTTCGCGCCTTTTGCTGCTTGGGCATTTGCAAAGCGAATACGCGGCCATCGAACGCGGCTTTTACCCGAGACGTTCCTGGATAAGCAGAACGGACGCCCCGTCTGACGCGGGCATCGACGCGCTGCTCAGGCTTTTGCAAAACCGCAAGCTGGAACCGAACAGGTTGCGGGATTACACGCTGCCGCTGCTCGCCGACCGGCTCGACATCCTTCCGGGATCGAACAAGCCGGATGCATCGTTTGTTTCCGCCGCACAGGAATGGCTTGCGCCCCTTTTGGAACTGACAAGGCGCGCTTACGATCTGGTATTGCTGGACGGCGGAAGCGGCAATTTGTCGGTGTGGACACAGGCGCTGCTGCGTCAGGCGGATTTGCTGGTCGTCTGTCTGCCGCAAAACGCGCTCAAGCTGGAGCAGGTTTTTCCGCTGGTGGAGGCGCAGCTTCAGTCCAACCGGAAGCATTTGCTTGTATTCGGACAATATGACCAAGGGTCGGCGTTGAGCGTCAAAAACGTCATGCGCCAGTTTCATCGGCGGGAGCCTGCGTACCCGATTGTCCATAATACGGGCTGGCTGGATGCGACCCAACAAGGAGAAGCCGTCCGTTTTTTATTTCGCAACCGGCAGGTGCCGCGCGGTCATGAAAACGATCCCTTTATGCAACAGGTGCGGGCATTAGCGCAGGCGCTCATCAACAACGTCGGACTGAACAAGCCTCTTTTCGGCGGGAAGGAGGAAGACGTTCGATGATGCTCGTGCTGAACGGATTGCTAATAACGGGCGTCCTGATTCCGATCGCAGTCCTGCTCTATTTGCGCATGAGCCGCCGCTTGCCGGAGCAGCCGGACGAAAAACCGGTTTATACGCTGGAAGCGATGACCGCGTTTGTGAAAGAGGCGCTGCACGAGATGACGAGCAGCAACCTGATCGATTTCGACTTGTCGGAAGAAGAATACCGCCGCCGCAAAAACAAGCGCGCGGAACTGAAAAAAGCGCTGCGGGGCTGCACGTCCGGAGATTTGCGGGACAAGGCGTATGTGAAGCAAGTGATCGCCGATTTGCTCGAACAGCGTTATACCTTGGACGATAATAACCTGAATCGCCTCCTGCCGTTTGAAGACCCACAGGCGCTCTCGCCACAAGATCAGTTTGATATCCTGCTCTTTCTTTTTAAGAAACAACATCGTTTGAAAGCGCTGGACGAGCTGATCCGAAAATACGAACTGGACCGCCCCAAACGGAGCGTGGAAGACGAAGAGACCGAGTCGTACCGGATTACCGCCGACGAAATCCGCGACATCTACAAGCAGGAAGCGCGCAAGCTGTCTGCCGAGGACAAAACCCAGATCGTTGTGCAGCGGATCTACCAGCAGTACAAAGGGTTTAGCGTCATCGACGAAATCCGCGACATGAAAATCGACGGCGTATCGGGCGGCGTCTCCGGCATCCCGCCCTCGATGTGGGAAGGCGAGTGGGGCCTGGAGGAAGAAGCGCTGCTGCGCGAAGTGCCAAGGTCGCATGACAGCGTGTGGCTGTTTTATAAAGGGAAATCCATTCATTTGAGCTTCCTGTCCTTCGGCTCGGAGCAAGAACTGAGGCGCGTGTGCCAGAACGTGTACAAACATAATTTTCCCGGCCAATTGTCCGAGGCGAACGGCTTTAAGGTGAACGAAATGGCCGATGGCTCCCGCGTCGTCGTGCTGCGCCCCCGGTTCAGCGAATCGTGGGCTTTTTTTGTGCGCAAATTCGATGTGCAAAACGCCGCGCTGGAACAATTGATTCAGGACGACAATGCGGAGTTGCCCATTGGGCTGATCCGATATCTCGTCATGGGCGAGCGCATTACGGCCATTACCGGCGCGCAGGGCAGCGGCAAGACGACGCTCTTGATGGCGATGGTGCGCTACATTCCGGCCATCTTGCCGATCCGGGTGCAGGAAATGAGCTTTGAGCTTCAGCTTCGGAAAATATACCGGGAACGCAACATTTTAAGCTTGCGGGAAACGGAAACGATCTCCGGGCAAGACGGTCTGGACATCCAGAAAAAAACGGACGGCTCGGTCAATATTTTGGGAGAAGTGGCGACCGACCCGGTTGCCGCCTGGATGGTGCAGATGGCGCAGGTCGCTTCGCTGTTCACCTTGTTTACGCATCATGCCAAAACATTCCGCGATCTTGTCTATTCGCTCCGCAACTCGCTGCTGAAGACAGGGGTGTTTACGAACGAAAAAGTGGCCGAGCAGCAGGTCGTCAGCGTCATCAACTTCGACATTCACCTCAGGCGGGACGCGGACGGACATCGCTACATTGAACGGATTACCGAATGCGTCCCGGTGGAGCGGGAAGAGGGCTACCCGGAGACGTTCC
Source organism: Paenibacillus ehimensis NBRC 15659 (assembly GCF_004000785.1). GTDB lineage: Bacteria > Bacillota > Bacilli > Paenibacillales > NBRC-103111 > Paenibacillus_G > Paenibacillus_G ehimensis. The sequence goes on from NZ_BILX01000026.1 coordinate 8,474, forward strand.
GCCACAAAACGACGACCGAGGAGAAAATGACGGCGTTCATGGAGACGATGCTGGAATATTTCCGCCGATCGACGGACCGACCGCTTTACGTCGCGCGGAACGTCATCGAATACCGCGACGGACGCTATGTCGCCGTTTATCCGTTGTCCGACCGAAGCCGCAAGGAAATCGCCGCATGCCTCGCCGGGCCGGACCAGGCGGCGTTCGAAGCGTTTTTGGCGGTTCACTGGGGGGATGGCGATGAGGCTTGAATGGCTGTCCCTGTTGCTTGGCGCCGCGACGGTATTGTTTCTCGCGATGGTGGCGGCGTTTCAATGGGTATCCCGCCACGGTTCGGACGCGGAGGCTGTACGGCGGTATGAAGCGCTGCGCAAACCGGGCAAAGCCCGCAAGAAGCAAGCGATGTACAGCGTGTTGCAGCAGTTGTATCGCCTATGCGAACGCGTGCCAATCCTGCGCGCTTATTTGCTTCATATTCGCAAACGAATGACCATTCTCCGGCTTGGCGACGAATGGAAGCTTCGGCTGGAGACGATGCGGACGGCACTGCTGATTTGGGGCGTGCTGCTCGCGGCGGCTGTTCCGCTGGCGATCGGCGTGCGCGACCCGGCCACGCTCGGCATGATTGGCATCGGCTTCTGGGTTGGCCACGGAATCCTTTCGGACAATCTGGTGCATCGGCTGGAGACGCGACTGCTTCGGCAACTCCGGCATTTCTTTTCGGATGTGCGCCATCATTATCATCGGCACGGCATGGTGGAAGAAGCCGTTTATGAAGCGGCGGACGGCGCGTCGTATGAGATGGCGCTGCACGGACACGAAATATACGAAGTGCTCACGGCAAGCGACGCCGAGCAGCGGCTGGCGCAGTATATCGAGAGCGCGCCGAACCGCTATTTGCAGGGCTTGGCCGGGCTGTCGCATCTGGTGAAGGAATACGGCGACAAACGAACCGCAACCGGTTCCGTGTACTTGAAGGCGCTTGGGAAGCTTGCGACCGAACTGAATCTGGAACTGCTGCGCCGCGAGCGCCTCAGTTTCCTGTTGCAAGGACTGACCGCCATCGCGCTGTTGCCGCTCTTGTTTACCCGGCCGATCGAAGCTTGGGCCAGCCATTACTTTCCGGCCATGGACGCCTTTTATGCGAGCACGACCGGCTGGATCGTGAAAATCGGCCTGATGGCGGTCGTATGGCTGTCCTACGTCCTGCTGCGGAACATTCAGGAGCTGGACGCGAGTCCAAAACCAACCGGCCGAAAAAGATGGGAGAAACGGGTTTACGAATGGCCGTGGATGCGCTGGCTTGTGCATCGTTTAGGTCCCGCCCCCGGTTCCCGGGAAGCTGACCGCATGGTCAAGCTGCTTAAAGACACCGCATCGCCGCTTCGGCTGGAATGGCTCTATGTGCAGCGCATCGTGGCGGGGGGCATGGCTTTTTTGGCTGTGCTCGGGATGTTTATGGCGCTTCATGCCGCAAGCCGGCATCAAATCTTGTATGCGCCGGTAAAGCCGGGCATCCTGTTCGGCCAACTTTCGCCGGAGGAGGAAGCCAGGGCGCGCGAGGCGGCGGCGCTCGATCGCCGCATCATCGATCGCGCAAAGGAGGTGAAGCACCGCACCGAAGAAACGGTGATGGCCCTGCTCCGCAGCGAAACGCCGACGGCGAATCAGGACGATCAGCTTCGCGCCGCGGCTCGGCGCATTTTGGGCAAGCTCACGAAGCTGGACAATCAGTATGTGAAATGGTGGGAAGCGCTCCTCGCCGCTCTCGCGGGATGGGGCGGCTACGCCATGCCGGTCGGCGTTCGGTTGTTCCAGCGGCGCATGCGGCAGATGGAGATGAAGCATGAAGTGGACCAACTGCATGCCGTCATCGCCATGCTGGCGGATCTGGACCGGATGTCGGTCGAGCATCTGCTCATCTGGATGGAGCAGTTTGCCCGCGTTTTCAAGGAACCGCTGCAAACGTGCTTGCTCCATTTCGAACAGGGCGCGGATCAGGCGCTGGCGCAGCTGAAAGAGGATGCGCCGTTTGTGTCGTTCGTCCGCACGGTCGAGAAGCTGGAACTGGCGGCGCAAAGTTTGCCGATCCGGGAAGCGTTCGACGACCTGGAGTCGGAACAGGCTTACGCGCAGGAGCAGCGCAAACAGGAGTATGAGCAATTGATCGAGCAAAAGGCAGGCTGGGGAAAATGGATCGGGTTTGCGCCGATGATGGCCCTCATTTTCGGCTATCTGGTCATTCCGCTCGTCATCGTCAGCTTGCATCAGATGTCCGTTTACTACGAACAGCTTCAGCGCATTCAGTAAGCGGACATGTTGCGGCGCTTTCCAAACGGGAAGTGTCTTTTTTATTTCGAATTTCATTTGAAGGAGAGATCGGTTCATGTCCAACGCGCAAAAAGCACTTGTGATGGCGGCAGGCATTTTTCTTGCCATCGCGCTCATTACCCTTGCCGTCGTATTGTTTATTTCCGCGCAAGACTCCACCAAGGCGGCGCAAAGCAATTTCAGCAATATCCAGACGGAGCTGTCGCAAACGGCGTTTACGGTGTACGACAACACGACGTTGTCGGGCAGTCAGGTGGTCAACGCGCTGCGCAAGTTCAGCGATCAGGACCAGTTCGGCATCCAGATTGTCACCGGGAAAAATCCGGCGGGTCAGTGGTATGGCAAGGTGATCAACACGGGTGTTCCGATCGACAGCGTGACCTACGGCTCAGTGGTTGGTGAAGCGCCGGGGCAACTGAGCCATGCGCTCGATGAAGCGAATATCAACTACGTCAATCCGAGCGGCAAATTTCGGGCGCAACTGGTGCATGACAGCAGCAACGTCATTCGCGGCATTGTGTTTCGGCAGCAGTAAGCGTCCTTACAGACATCACAACGCTGATGGGGCGTCCTTTCGGGTATAGACGGACGCCCAGTTTTTCCAAGGAGGAAGCCGATGGAACATGCCCCCAGAACGATGCTGGAAATGAGCGTGGCCTGTCTTCTCTTTCTGATGGCCGTAACAAGCGGACTGCTACTCTTTCAAACCGGGGCCGCGCTGAACGCCACCGCCTATGTGTCGGGAAAGTCGCTGGATCGCAACATGCAGATGACGTTTTCGCCGATTGCCGGCGACGGCACCGTATCCGGCGCAGAGGTAGCGCAATCCATTGCCCGGCTGGAGACGGGAGACGCGGAAATTGTGGTGGACGGCGTTCGATACGTGCCGCCGCTCGATCGGGACCCGTTCGTCCCCGCCGGCATTCGCCTGAATGCCCGGTATACGGCAGTCGCCCAGCGAGATGCGTCCGGACAACTGGTGCGTCTCATTTTCGCTTTACGCTAAGGAGAATGCCATGAACAGTATCTCGAAAGTTTTCGCGGCGCTCATTGCCGTTCTTTTGCTCTACCTCTACCCCATTTCCGCAGCCTTCGACCAGCAGGACGATATTTCGGAACTGGTCGTCCTGAAAGCGACGACAACGTTTGTGGATGCAGTGCGGGACAAGGGCTTTGTGTCGCCGAGCATGTATACGGACTTTATGGAGGCGATTGCGGCAACGGGCAACACCTTCGATGTGCAAATGGAACACGGAAGCAAAAAGTACGTGCCGGTTTACGACGACCCGACAAGGCCGGATACGTTTCGGGGCAGCTACGAAGTGCACTACGACCTATTTTACAACGCGCAGATTTTGCCTGTGCTCTTCCCGAACAGCGCGGCCGCAAAAGACGATCCGGCGCGACGCTACAAGCTGCGGGTCGGCGACACGTTTGCGGTCACGGTCAAAAATACGAACCGGACTCAAAGCACGATTCTGTTCGATTTTCTGAACCAGGCCATCAGTCCGAACGAAAAAATCTTCATTCCTTACGGCGGGGTGGTGCGCAATGAGGCTGATTGAATGGGCCATTGTCGGGGCGCTCATTTTCCTGCCGTTTGCGACCGTGAACCGGATCGAGGTCGAAACGCAGCGAAAGGCGCTATTGACCGAGCTGCGCTATAACGCCGCGCTGGATGCGGCGGTGGATGACGCGGCGCGGATGTTGACCGTCAATGCGAACCAGCAGCGGGAGACGCAATACGAATCGGCCAAGCGGGTGGCGCTGAACAAGGACGAGGCGATTGCCGCTTTTTATCGGACGCTGTACGCAAGCTTCGGCATTGCCGACGATCCCGTTGCCCAAGGCGTGCTGGGTCGGTATATCCCGGCTATTGCGGTGATTGGTTACGACGGCTTCTACGTCTATGCCGAGGAGGAGTGGACGGGAGCGGACGGGAACACGGAACGGAAACCGGTTTGGGGAGCGAAAAAGCCGTATGCCTACGCCGATCAAACGGGCAACAGCCTTTCGTTTACGCTGGACGATTTCGTCCTCGCTTACGATGCGGGCAGCCGGAGCTGGCACGAAGGCTTGCGCGCCGACGTCGGGCAGCAGACAAATATTGCGCTATTAAAGGATGCGGTGCGATTTGAGCAGGTGCGCCGGAGCACCATCGTCCGCGCAATTGAAGACGAACTCGCGTACCGGATCAATAAACACAACGAATCGGTTTCCCGATTTGGTCTCTCCTACACGTTTACATTGCCAACGATTTCACAGGAAGAATGGAACAATACCGTGGATGACGTCGGGGTGCTTGCTTTCATCCAGGGCATTCCGATGGGAGGCAAGTTTTACAACAATTACGCCCTCGGCGGAAGCCGAATACTCAAGAAACCGGAGATTGTCGGAGCCAGGAAAGGAAGCATGAAGGTGTATTACCGCAGCACATGCGGCTTTGCTTATCCGGTGGAAGAGACGTTTTCCAGCGAAAAAGCGGCCGCGCAAAAAGGCTATATGCCGCTGGACTGTCCTGTCTCGCCATCTTAACGAGACGGCGGTGATTTCGGAAAGTGGACACGCCGTCAGATCGGCTCTATGATGAACCTGACAGTAGAAATCTTCCAAACTTGTCATGATCCCTATTAAGAGAGGAGCGAATTGCGTGAGAAAATGGGTATTTTCAGGACTTGTCGCCGCGATGATTTGCAGCCTGTTCAGTGCGACGGCAAGCGCGGCAGGCAACCCTCCGTCTTTTGTCAGCGTCGTCATGGACGGACAAAAAATCTGGTTTCCCGATGCGCAAGCATTTGTCGATGAAAACAACCGGACGCTCGTGCCGGTTCGATTCATCGCGGAAAAGATGGGCGCAAACGTAGGCTGGGAGCCCAAAAGCATGACCGTACCGATTGAACGGGACGACCTGCATATTGTGCTTACGATCGGCGATAGCAAGGCGCTCGTCAACGGTAATGAAGTGACCTTCGATTCGAAGGCGATCACCAGCGGCGGCCGGACGTTTGTCCCGCTGCGTTTTGTCAGCGAAGCGCTGGGGGCGGAAGTGAATTGGGATAGCCCGACATCGACCGTCTTCATTTCCACACAAGAAGACGCCAATGCGAAGTATGATGAATGGGGCCGCCTGATTCGCACAACCCATTTGCCGAAGAACGCGAAAGATTACCCGTACATTCTGGCCGATGTGCCGAATGAAGCGTATGAGATGGCCTATCCCTACTCGCATCCTACGGACAGCAAGGTTTCATCGGTATTGTATTCAACCATACCGGAATTCAATAAGAAAAACGTGGATATATGGATGAACCGGTTGAAAATGTTCGGCGCGCTGTGGCTGAATGTGGACTACAAAACGATTGACGATTCTTGGGCGCAGGCGGTATTCGCCACGAAAATGCAAAGCTCCAATGCGGAATTGAAATATATCCGGCGGTATGTGGAGTGGGTTAAAGAAAACAAGATTCAGACCGAAGGATACCTTGATCCCGAGCCTTCCATGATCTATAAAGACGGGTTTGGAAATAATTATGTACGTTCCAAGTTCAGAATCAAATTCAACTCATTCACGGAAAGTAAAAATTTGCTGTACGATGAGCGGTTCCCCAATGATCGCAAATTCGATAAGCAGGTTTGGTACGAAGGTTACGCGGATATTTCCCTTTCCACGAATGTTGGCGGCGATTGGGGCAGTACATTGAAAGTCGATCCGGGAGCCAGTTTATTCCGCAATTATTTCATCAGAAAGGCGGACTCGGAATAGATGAAGAAAAACAAATTCATAAAATCGGCGTTGAGCGTGCTTCTGGCATGCTCTTTTTTATTTTCGGGTTTTCCTTTCGCAGCGAAAGCCGAAACCCCAAAAGTAAGAACTGAGGCAGGAAAAATCAGCTTTGAAATCACCAGTACGGCTGCAACATCGTCTATTAGATACAGAACCGTGGGTTGGACGGTGCGCCGTGACCAATTATGTTCGAATACGACGCCCAAGCAGTGTGGCGATCCGAGAAGCGGCCAACATGCTTCATTTTTGGACCAGCAAGTACGGCAAGTAGGACAGGAACCGAATCCGCCGATCCCCGGCCAGCCTGTCACGACCTATTACGAAGTCAGCGAGGCGCTTGTCACGGAAGGCATGTGGAACGCGGGCATGGGCGACATCAAAGACAACGACGACTTATATTTGTATGCCATCATGGTGTCCATCGACGGAAACGGCAACGTGCGCAAAGGGCCCTTTTATACGTTAGATGAGATCAAGAGAGCCGAACCTTGGGCGCACCCGGACGACTTGGACGATTATTTCGGCATTCATGTACCCTATCGAAGCGCGGAATTTCCCGTCGATGTCATTGCAAAAACCGTAGACGGCATAGTCATTCAAAGACCGGAAGTTACATTTCTAAAGGGCGAGTACAAAGTCGGGGAAACGATCAATCATGAATTTCCCGAAACGATTGAGGACAACGGAAAAACGTATACGATCGTTCGTTCCTATTTATCGCCCAAGCAGGACCCGACGCGGAAAGACTGGCTGCAAGAAGACCCGGAAACCAATCCGAAGGTGCGAACGCGAAGCTTTACGGTGCATCTGGGCGGAACGGACGCGGTTGCCGAATATGCGGAGAACAATCCGGTGAAGGCCATCTATCAAAAAGAAGACGGCACCAAACTCAAAGAAGTGGACAAAGGCGTTTTCGCAACCGGCGAGGAAGCGAACCATACGTTCGAAGGACAAATCACTTCCGGCGGTCAGACGTATGAAATCATCCGCTCTTACATTACGAACAATAACAAACCCGACGAGAAGCTGTTCATTCAGGAAAAAGGCGACCCCAAGCTCAAAGAGCGCTCCATTCTGGTGGGATCGGGCGGCTCCAACTTTATCGGCATTTACAAAATTCCCTCCTCGGTAACGGTCGCGTCCCGGATTGAAGCGCCGGAAACGGTCGACCAAAACGTGACCGAAGTGGACGGGAATTTTGTTTTTGAAGTCAAGTCGTTAAAAAATTTGCAGTCATACGAAATCACGGATATTCGAAATGCCAGGCTCGTTCAAACGGGCGACAAAACCGGAAACCTCTCCGGCACGTCAACGAGTAAAACGATTCCGATCAAAATCCCGTTCACGTCCGGCGACAAAGTGAGCGTGCAAATCACCGTCGTTGTGAAGGATGTGGACGGCAATACGGGGGACTCGACATCCGATCATACGGTACGCAAAGGCGACGGCGACGGAAAACCGCAGCCCGGCGCTTCCCAGCAGGCCGAAGCGATGGAGCCAAGCGCTTCTGCTGTCATTCAGGCGGATGCGCGCGGCGCAGAAAAATTTGATGTGCTGCAAGGCATTCCGACTTCAGAGAACCTGTATGTGAACGCTTTGGCCAAATCGTACTTGTATCGCAACACGTTCACGGAAACGACCGGCACGAAGCAATACCCGATTCAGGTGAGTAAAACATATACCCTCACCTGGACGGAGACGCGATCCGGCCCGCCCGATGCGGACGGGAATCCGACCACCATTACCGTTCCGCGTTCAGATACACAGACGGTCACCAAAAACTATTCGATTGAACGCAAGTACAGCTTCTGGACGATTCAAAATCTCGAAGTGTACGGCATTCAAAAGGCGACGGTCTCCAATTATGCGCTTCCTTCGGGAACAGTTACGCTGGAGCCGAATGGCTATACGCCGCCAACCGTTTCCGCTGCGCATGATGCGTCGCTCAGCGCGCATATGACCGATCCGGTCTATTCGAATGTGACGCTGCCCGGACAAACGATTTCCGGCGGTTCCAGCCGGCCTTCCGTACCGAACGAGGACTGGACAAACGAGGCCGAGAGAGCTATTGGCAAGATCAAGGTAAAAAACGACTCGTTCGTTTTTAACGGAAATACAATCATGGACAACCGAATCGTTGAGGAAAAAGCGCCGACGCCGGGGGCGATACCGGCCCCGCCGATGATTGGGCAAGATGTGCTGTACGGCAAAGGTTATCTCATTGACGCTTTCAAAACAAACAAAGCGAATCAACCGAGCACCGGCACCATCTTTTATACGCTGGTCAAGGGCATTGGCGGCGGGGAAAACAAGAGCTATCCGATCGGCGGCATCAATCCGGTGACGGTGCATACGCCGGTGGTGAACTACGCCTCGGTGTCGGACGATCAGGCCCACAACCAGAAAACGCAGCCGACTGCCGGGCGGTCGGCGCTCATTCTGGACCGGCCCTTCTCCGTGACGATTCCGACAAGCGGCCCGCACATGGACATCAAGGGCTACGGAAATCGGGATTATGCCAAGTATGTGAGGGACAAGCAGGTACGCTTTCCGTTCGATGTGTACAAAGCGGATCGCACGTCGTTCGTCCCCAAGGACACGTGGGTGTCCATCCCGGTCGGTCAGTTGCAGACGACCTTCTACTTGCCCGTTTGGGTGGACGAGGGCCATTACGACGTGTTATTCCGAACGTTTGCCGAGAATAGTCCGGCCTCCTTTACGTCCCAGATGAATGCCAATCTGGACTTGTCCAACCATGTGGCTGCGCAGGTGGTTCCAGTGGAAGTGATCGGACGTCTCTATGATTTCCGCATCACCGACATTGCCGATTTTGCCTGGGAATCGGTGTTCCGCACCCAAAAGGGCAGCGCGACGCCGACAGGAAACGCCTACTGGGTCGGCACGAAAGGCATTGACGGCGCACCGCGCGGCAATACCCCTCCTTACGTGCTGCCGGTACGGCAAGGCAGTCACCCGGAGAGCGGCAAGAAAAATGTTGCGGTCAAAACGGGTTACCATGTCAAATTCGAAGTCATGACGAAAGGCAACATGTTCGGCTCGGGCGACGGCATCCTCATTACACCGACGTTTTATTTTGTGGACAGCAAGGGGAAGAACAGGCAGGAAGTCGATCTCTACTATCATTCAGGCAGTCAGCGGTTTATTCGTATTGGCTCCAGCGACGATGTGGAGAAACGGTATGTGACGCTCGACGCTCGCCTGCGCAATGTGCCGAAGCAGGAGTTGACCGGCACCGCCGCAACGCTTTGGTCGCTGAACGGTTCGCCCGGAGCGAGGCAGACGTTTATCGATCAATATGTAAAGGATGCGCAGAAGCCGACCTATGTGGGCGGCTACGATATCATGCTGCTGCCGCCTCAGCTTCGGACGTTTGTCGGAAGCACGCAGGTGCCCTCCGGCATCGATGCGGCCCGCGCCAACGCTTCGGTTCAGCGATGGCGGGGGGACTACAGTTTGCCCGCCGCGCCGTACGTGGTGCCGAAAGGCTTCAATCTGGCGGAGTACGGCCGCACGCACCGGCTGGACGACCATGCGCCCGTATTTCTGAAGGATGGGTACATCATCGTCAATTTCAACATCGAAACGATCCGCAATCAAGACTTGAACCATCCGCATCTGCAATACAAAAACGCGCCGCTGGACAATCAGTGGCGGATGGAAGGGTTTCAGCCCAGCTTCGTCGATCCATACGGGGCAACGTTCTCCCTGCTGGACGGCGACGTCGTCTTTTATCATGCCAATTTGTCCAGCCACGACGACTTTGGGACGGGAGGCACCCATTAAATTCACCAGACGGGAGGGATAAACATGTTGGAAAAGCTGCAAAGTGCCGCGCCAGAGGATACGGCTTATTTTTATTCCGCTTCTGCCGCAGAGGAGATCGAACGTGGCTGCATCGGCCACCTGCGCGGCGATTTTGGGCGGTCGGGCGAGGAGTTCTGGGTAACCTGGTTTCCCCGGCGCTCTCCCTTTGAAACGACTGCTTTTAAAGAAGAATTGGGTAAGGTCTTTCAAGCTATCGGCGATCAGAAGGTGCTGAAAAGCCGCAAGCATATGTTACGATTTTGCAGCGAGCACCCGGAGGCGCGCATCGGCGGTGCTTGGAGCACGGATGTATACGGGTTTTGCATGCAAACGCAGGATCACCGCTACTATTTGCGCTGCTTTCCCTTTGCCGGGGATTACAACTTTTACTTGTACTGCTATGCCCGGCCGGAGCGCTTGGTGGAGCAGCAACAGCAAGCGCCTTCCACGCCTGCCGCACAGAAGAAAAAAACGGAAACGCAACGATAGGAGGACGCAATGAACGATCTCACTCGTTATCGGCTGCTGGACGGAGCCTCGCTTCCGCTTGCGGCCAAGTTGGTGTACTGCTATTTACTGAATTTGGCGGGCGGAAAAAACAGCCGCTTTCCTCCCGTCGGCTTGTGGCAGATATCGGACTTTCCCCTTCTATGTGTGTCGCAACCTAGAGCGAACACCTACCAGCCGGGAGGAAAAGAATATGCTGGAAAGACTGCAAACGGCCGTGTCGGAGGACGCGGCCTATTTTTATTCCGCTTCGATAAAGAAGGATACGGAACGGGGTTGCATCGGGCACCTGCGCGGTTATTTTGGCAGCAGCGGCGAGACATTCTGGGCAAACTGGTTCGAGCATTTGCCAGCGCTAAAAACGCCGGCTTTCCGGGCGGAACTGGAGGCGGTTGTGCGGGCATTGACGGAGCAGGGACTTCTTCAAAGCCGCAGCCAGATGCACCGTTTTTGCCTGTCGCATCCGGAGGCCCGATTATCGGGGGCGTGGCATTCCGGCGTATACGGCTTTTGTTTTCAAACCGCACACCATCGGTACTACCTGCGTTGTTTCCCGCATGCGGGAGACTACAATTTCTATCTGTACTGCTACATCCGGCCGGATCGTTTGTCGGAACGATCGCCGGGGCGATAGCGTCTGCCGAGGAGGAAGTTTATGAACGATCTCACCCGGTATCAACTGCTGGCCAAAGCGAAGGTATCTCCTGCCGCAAAGCTATTGTACAGCTACCTGATGGACCGCGCGGGCGGGCGGCACGGCTGCGTCTTGTTGTCCGGCAAAAGGCTGGCTTTGGAGGTGGGTCTTTCCCATTCGACTGTCCGTCGCAATCTGCACCTGTTGCAGCATATCGGACTCCTTCGGATTACGGCTCGTTATTCCGAGGAAGGCATTCGCCTGACCAATCAAATCACGTTTCGGTAAGGGAGGTGCTCTCATGACAGCCAAGTTGCAGCGCATCGTCGAACTGGCTGCCAGCACGGCTCGCACGGTGACGAATCACCCTGACCGCTGGGCGGATTTTTTGCGGACGGCGGCCTGGAACTATAAATATCCGTTTCAGGATCAACTGTTGATCTACGCACAACGTCCTGACGCAACGGCCTGCGCGCCGATTGACGTCTGGAACAAACGGCTGGATCGATGGGTGAAGCGCGGCGCGAAAGGGATTGCCCTGATTGAAGATCGGGGCAACCACCTGGGCCTGCGCCATGTGTTTGACGTATCGGATACCCAGAGCAGACGCCAGCCGCAGGTGTCGCTTTGGCGATTGCAGGACAGCGATACGGCTCATGTCATCGAAACGCTGGAAAATGCGTTCGGCGCGTCGGATGAGATGGAACCACGTGCGGATCTGCCTGCTGCGTTGCTCGCTGCTGCGTGGAATGCGGTGGATGACAACAGCGCCGATTATGTGGCGGAGTTGATGAAAGAGCGGGAACACAGTTTGCTGGAAGACCTGGACATACCACATGTGGAATTACTGTTCAAGCAAATGGCCGAAACGGCCGTCGCTTACACGGCGATGACCCGTTGCGGACTCGATCCCGCACATTACATCAGCATCGAGGATTTGTCCGGCATCGGGTATTTCAACACGCTTCCTGCGCTGTCTCACTTGGGCGCAGCGATTAGCGATGTGTCCGAGATGATGCTGCGGGAAGTGGAATCGACCGTTCGAGCGTTGCGCCGGGAGGCACAACGTGCAAATGAGGGGCAATCGTTTCATACCCTTGCAAGACCCGATTCCTTGCCGCACAATGAAGCTACTCGACAAGAAAGGAAGGATGAACATGGAACTGACGTACTCGCCGCAAGGGGATTATCTGCTGCCCAACCTGACGCTGAGCGAAGCGGAGACGACCATCGGGAAGTACGGGATGATGCGCAAGACGTTCCTGAAAACCGAGCGGAAGGGCATGTACGCCCATCTGATGTTGTCGGAGCAGTTGAACCGGCATCTGGCGGACATCGACCGGACAGCGCGGGAGCAGATCGACCGGACGATGAAGGAGATGCTTCGGCTGAACCCGGCACCGGACAAGGCGAGCGATCCGCTGGCCTGGACGGGACATATGAACAACCTGAAGCAGCAGGCGGAGGAACTGATTCTGGCGGAACTGATTTATCATTAAAATGGTTTGATCGGGAAACGGAGGACCGAGGTCTTCCGTTTTTTCATGACCATGCCATCATCAATGGCATGCTCCGAGCCGCGCCGCTGCGGGAGAGCAAGTCGGACATCACAGCATTTTTCCTTGCTCACGAGGATGAGCGCGAGCGCATGTTGTATGTGCGCGGTTTGTTTCCGGCAGGCATCACCGAACTGACGCTTGATGAAGGCGTACGAGCAGGATTTGAACCGTATCGCAACGTTTTGCATCTGTGGACAGGGACGGCGGAGGAACGCACGGCGCAAAGCTTTTACGATTGGGGTGTCATCGCCGGGCATCTCGCCAGCATGATGCTGTTGAACGAATTTGACTTGTCGCGAAAGTCAGAACCATCCATCGAGCAACAGACGCTGTGGATGGAACAAGCGGAGGACGCAAAAGCCTCCGCTTTTTTCATGCCGCAAGCGGTCATTGACGCCATTTTGCAAAACGGCAGCGGTTTTGAGAACGGCAAGTATCGCATTGCGCTGCATTTCCAGCAGTCGCTGTCCGCACAGGAGAACGCCGATTTCCTGAAACGGGAATACGGGACCGGCGGGCGTCTTCCCGCGCTGATCGGCACGGATATTCACATGAATTATGACAGCAAAGGCATCACGCTGACCCGCGGCTCGATCATGAACCCGGATACGCAGGTGGTGCTGCCGTGGATGAACGTGCAGAAACGTATCGGCGAACTGCTGGCAGCGGGTCGTTACTTGAACCGGAAGGAAGCCGAGCGATTGCCCGCCTTTGCGGAAGAACAGGAGGAAAAGCTGCGGCTGCAAGCGGCGGAATTGGACAGGTCCGATGTGCCGCAGCCGGATGCATCGTCGGGGCTTTCCCGACCGGACGCGCAAGCGGAACCGGAACACACGCCTGTGAATCGGGAACGGGCGCGCTACGGTTATGACGCGGGCAGCACGGTCTGGATCGGTGCGGACGAATATGAAATTGTGCAGCTGGAGCAACGAACAGTGGTGCTGCAAGACCGTCAGTTCCCGCTCTTCATCAAAGAGGTAAATCGCCGGGATTTTGAGCGAATGCTGCGCGAAAACCCGCTGAACGATCATTTGATTACCGGAGAGCAGGAATCGGAATGGACTGACGAAACGGCATGGGAAACGGCGGAAGATGCGGTTTTACCGGAGGAAAAGCCGGTGACGGAAGGGCCAGAGACCGTATCGCAGCCAGACACTTCCCTTTCCTCTGATGGTGCGGCCGGCCGCACCGCGCCAGCCCGTCCGTCTGTCCCGGCTGTCAACTACCGGATTACGGATGATGAGCTGGGGCATGGCGGCGCAAAAACGAAGTTCAAATGGAACATGGAAGCGATTCGGCTGCTGAACAAGCTGGAACAGGAGCAGCGGCAAGCGACAGCGGACGAGCAGGCGATACTGGCTCGATATGTTGGATGGGGGGGCATTCCGCAGGCGTTTGACGAAGCGAACACGCAGTGGGCAGCCGAATATGCGGAACTGAAAAATGTGCTGGAGCCGGAGGAATATGCATCCGCCCGCGCGTCAACGCTGAATGCCCATTATACGTCTGTGACCGTCATCAAGGCGATGTACGACTGTCTGGAATCGATGGGCTTTCGCAGCGGCAATATTTTGGAGCCGTCCTGCGGCATCGGCAATTTCTTCGGACTGGTGCCGGGGTCGATCCGAGGCTCGCGGCTGTTTGGCGTGGAACTGGACAGCATTACCGGCCGTATTGCCAGGCAGCTATACCCGCAGGCGTCGATTGCGGTCAGCGGCTACGAACAGACGAATTTGCCGGACAGCTTCTTCGATCTCGCCATCGGGAACGTGCCGTTCGGCGGTTATGGCGTGGCGGATAAACGTTACGACAAACAAAAGTTTCTCATCCATGATTACTTTTTCGCCAAGACACTGGACAAAGTGCGTCCGGGCGGCATCATCGCCTTTATTACGTCCAAAGGAACGATGGACAAGCAGAACCCGGCGGTTCGCAAATATATTGCGGAACGCGCCGAACTGCTCGGAGCGGTGCGTCTGCCGAGCAATGCGTTTCTGGCCAATGCCGGAACCGAAGTAACCGCCGACATCATCTTTTTACAGAAACGGGATCGCATGGTCGCCGTCAGCGAGCAAACCGAAGCATGGCTATCCCTTTCCGAGACAGCGGACGGTGTTCCGGTGAATCGCTATTTCGCAGAACATCCCGATATGGTGCTCGGCACCATGGTTTTTGACGACCGGATGTACGGCAACCGGCAGGAAACGTCCTGCAAGCCATTCCCGGACGCCAATCTGGATGAGCTGCTGCGCGAAGCGTTGTCGGGCATCCATGCCGAATGGGTGGAGCTGGAACGGGAAGACCAGCCGGAGGAAGAAGACCCTTCTCTCCCTGCTGATCCGACTGTGCGCAATTTCAGCTTTGCGTTGGTGGATGGACAAATCTACTATCGGGAGAACAGCCGGATGCGGCGCGTGGACACTTCGGCTACGGCGTCAGGCCGCATCAAGGGAATGATTCTGCTGCGGGACACCGTGCGCGAGCTGATCGAGTATCAAACCGAAGACTACAGCGATGAGATGATAGAGCAGCAACAGCGCAAGCTGAATACGCAGTATGATCGGTTTACGGCGCAATACGGCCTGATCAACAGCCGCGCCAACAGCCTTGCTTTTTCGGACGACAGTTCTTACTTTCTTCTTTGCTCGCTGGAAATCATCGACGAGGAAGGGCGGTTGCTGCGCAAGGCGGATATGTTCACCAAACGCACCATCCGGCAGCGCATCCGCGTGGAACAGGTGGATACCGCTTCGGAGGCGCTGGCCGTTTCCATCGGCGCAAAAGCCCGTGTCGATCTGCCGTATATGGCGGAGCTAACCGGCTGGACGGAAGAACAATTGATAAAAGAGCTGCGCGGCGTCATCTTTCCCAATCCCGAAAATTTGGATGAGGAAGGGAAGCCGATCTACGAAACGGCGGATGCGTACTTGTCCGGCAATGTGCGGGAGAAGCTGCGGGTGGCCAGACAGTTTGCCGCATACGATGCCGAACGTTACGGCGAAAACGTCAAAGCGCTTGAAGCGGTGCAGCCGAAAGACCTGGACGCCGCCGAAATCGATGTCCGCTTGGGCGCAACCTGGCTCCCGCCGGAAGACATTCGGCAATTTCTGTTTGAACTGGTGGACACGCCGCCGATGTACCAGACCTACATCAATGTCATGTATTCCGAATATACGGCTGCCTGGAACGTCAAAGGCAAAAGCGATGACCGCAGCAACAATATCAAGGCGAACGTCACGTACGGCACCAACCGCGTTAATGCGTATAAAATTCTTGAAGATACGCTGAATTTGCGGGACGTGCGCGTATTTGACACTGTGTATGAGGACGGCGTGGAAAAGCGTGTGCTGAACAAGCAGGAAACGGCCATCGCTCAGCAAAAGCAGGAGATGATGAAAGAAGCGTTCCGCGACTGGATATGGCGAGATCCGCAGCGGCGTGAACGGCTGACAAGGCTGTACAATGACCGGTTCAATGCCATCCGTCCTCGCGAGTACGACGGCAGTCATATCCGATTCACCGGGATGAACCCGGAAATCCGGCTGCGCCAGCACCAGGTCAATGCGGTTGCCCGGGCGCTGTACGGCGGCAACTCCCTTTTCGCGCATTGTGTCGGTGCAGGTAAAACCTTCGCGATGACCGCCGCGGCGATGGAGAGCAAGCATTTGGGGCTGTGCAACAAGAGCATGCTGGTCGTTCCGAACCATCTGACCGAACAGTGGGCGGCGGAGTTTTTGCAGCTATATCCGTCGGCGAATATTCTGGTGGCGACCAAGAAGGACTTTGAAACGAAAAACCGCAAAACGTTTTGCGCGCGGATTGCCACCGGCGATTATGATGCCATCATCATTGGCCATTCGCAGTTTGAGAAAATTCCGATTTCGACGGAGCGGCAGCGGCAGCAACTGTACGAACAGATTTCGGAGATTACAAGCGGCATCCGGGAACTCAAGGAAGCCAGAGGCGAACGCTATGCGATCAAGCAGCTTGAAAAAACGAAAAAGACGCTACAAACCAAGCTGGAGAAGCTGAACGACACCAGCCGGAAGGATGATGTCGTCACCTTTGAGGAACTGGGCGTAGACCGGCTATTCGTGGACGAAGCCGATTCGTACAAAAACCTGTTTCTTTACACGAAAATGCGCAATGTGGCCGGACTATCGCAAACCGAAGCGCAGAAGTCGTCGGACATGTTTGCCAAATGCCGCTATCTGGACGAACTGACCGGAGGCCGGGGTATCATCTTTGCGACGGGTACGCCGATCTCCAACTCCATCACTGAGATGTATACGATGCAGCGCTATTTGCAATACGAGCGGCTCAAGCGGCAGGGATTGCAGCATTTTGACGCTTGGGCTTCGACATTTGGCGAAACCGTCACCGCGATCGAGCTTGCGCCGGAAGGAACGGGCTATCGGGCGAAAACCCGGTTTGCCCGTTTTTACAATTTGCCGGAACTGATGAATATGTTCAAGGAAGTGGCCGACATCCAGACGGCGGACATGCTCCAGCTTCCCGTACCGAAGGCGCATTATCATAATGTTGCTGTGCCGCCAAGCGACTTCCAGCGGGAAATGGTGGCGGATCTCGCCCGCCGCGCCGAGCGGGTGCGGGCGAAAGAAGTGGAGCCGCACGAGGACAACATGCTGACGATCACCAATGACGGACGCAAACTGGCGCTCGATCAGCGGCTGGCGAATCCCCTGCTTCCCGACGACGAAGGCAGCAAAGTCAGCGTCTGCGCGGACAATGTCTTCCGGTATTGGGCGGAACATCAGGAGCAGCGTTTGACCCAGTTGGTGTTCTGCGATTTGTCCATTCCGAAACAGGATGGTGCCTTCAATGTGTACGACGAGCTGCGGCGCAAGCTGATGGAGAAAGGTGTTCCTGCCGAGGAAATCGCGTACATTCACGATGCCAATACCGAGGTCAAGAAAAAGGAACTGTTCGCCAAAGTACGCAGCGGACAGGTTCGGATACTGCTCGGATCGACATTCAAAATGGGCGCGGGCACGAACGTGCAAACGAAGCTGATTGCCCTTCACGACCTCGACTGCCCTTGGCGTCCGCGGGACCTGGAGCAGCGCAGCGGGCGCATTATCCGGCAAGGCAACCAGAACAGCGAAGTGCATATTTTTCGCTATGTGACGGAGAACACGTTCGACGCGTACCTTTATCAGACACTGGAGAACAAGCAGCGCTTCATTTCGCAGATCATGACCAGCAAGTCGCCGGTCCGTTCCGCCGAGGATATCGACGAGACGGCGCTCTCCTATGCCGAAGTGAAGGCGCTGGCGACCGGCAACCCGTACATCAAAGAGAAAATGGACCTGGACATTCAGGTATCCAAATTGAAGCTGCTCAAAGCCAACCACTTGAGCCAGCGCTACGCACTGGAGGACCGCCTGCTCAAAATGCTGCCGCAGCAGATCAAATCCACCGAAGAACGAATTGCCGGCTATGAACAGGACGTTGCTTTGTATACACGATCTTTGGCATCCGAGGCGGATGGGGCAGATAAATTTCCCGGCATGACGATCAAAGATTACACCTACTCGGAGAGGGCGGCAGCGGGCGCGGCTTTGCTGGACGCTTGCAAAGGCATGACATCGCCCGATCCGCAGGAATTCGGCAGCTACCGGGGATTTTCCTTGTGGCTGTCCTTTGACAGCTTCCATAAGGAGTACAAGGTCACGCTTCGCGGCGCGCTCGGTCATACGGTGACGCTCGGAGCGGATGCAGGCGGCAACATAAGCCGCATCAACAATGCCTTGTCCGACTTGCCTGCAAAGCTGGAGCATGCCCGCGAGCAGCTTGCCACCTTGCGGCAGCAGATGGTCACGGCCAAAGAGCAAATCGAGGCTCCTTTCGAGAAGGAGCAGGAGCTGCAAATGAAAGCGGCGCGGCTTGCGGAATTGAATGCGCTGCTCAACATGGACAAACGGGAAAACGAAGCCGTGGACAGCGTTCCGGACGAAGAACCGGAAGCGCCCGAACGGCGGGTGGTGGGCCGTGAGCGATAACGGCCTGACACCGTCGTTCCTCCCCCTGAAAGGGAACTTCATGCTGACCATTACGGAAAAGAACATGGTATCGGTGCGAGCATTTCACAGGTCGAAGATAGCTCACTTGTTAAAGTTATCAATCTCATGACGAATTGGACTCCGGTTTTGGGGTCCTTTTCTCGTTTCCGGAGGAATGAACATGTTGTATGCCAGCCCAAGCGGCGGATGCTTTTGTCCGATTTTGCCGCCTTTTGGTTACGGAACCGGCTTGATCGAGGAGGGAGAAACCGTGCCATCGTTGGAGTTGATATCCAAAGAGAAAAACGGATTTGGCGACACGTATTATTACATCCGCGACTCAAACGGGGTGACCAGTCAAGTTCATGAAGGCGATTTAGACGCATTCATGAAAAAGAAAGGCGTTACGAAGTTGAAGGAAGGCAGAGCTTATACGTACCCCAAAAAGAGGGGTAAGGCACGATGAACCATATACCCATCGGACGCTGCCTGGATTTCCAAAAGGAGCTGCGGCAATGAGCTACGTAAACAAGGAACAGATCGAACGTGCCAAAAGACTGGATCTGCTCACATATTTGCATATGCACGAGCCGGCAGAACTGGTCCGATGCTCTCGCAATGTCTACACCACCCGGATACACGACAGCTTGAAAATTTCCAACGGCAAATGGTACTGGTGGTCAAGGGGGATCGGCGGACGCTCGGCGCTGGACTATTTGATCAAAGTGCGGGGCATGTCTTTTCCCGATGCGGTGCTGCAAATTGAAGGCGTTCATCCGGGCAGCGCACCTGCATTTTCGCAATCTTTGCAACAACGCTATTCTCCAGCGCGGTTTGAGCTTCCCGAACCGAATCGTACATCGCATCGCGTCATGGCCTATCTCAGCAAACGCGGTATCCATCGCACGTTGATCGACTACTGTCTCGAAACGGGGCGTTTGTATGAAAGCCGCCGCTATCACAACGCGGTATTCGTCGGTTTCGACCAGCAAGGAACGCCGCGCTATGCGGCGATACGCGGTACGACAAGCACCCGTTATATGGGGGAAGCCGCTGGCAGCGACAAGCGGTATTCGTTTTCCATTCCGGCCTCGGGAAACTGTACGGAACTGCATCTGTTTGAGAGCGCCATTGATCTCTTATCCTACTGTACGCTGGAACATCTCGCTGGCCGGGATTGGCGGCAGGCGCATAAGCTGTCGCTGGCCGGAATATACAGGCCCAGGACAAATGGGGAGGACTCTACTCCCCCGTCAGCCCTAATGCATTACTTGCAGTGCTTTCCCCAGGTGAATCGACTTGTCCTGCATCTGGACAATGATGAGCCGGGGCGATTGGCGGCAGCCACGATACAAAGACTCCTCTCTCCAGCCCTTCTCATATTCGATGAGCCGCCTAAGTTCGGAAAGGATGTAAACAACGATTTAATGGAATTCCGAAGAAGACGCGGTGAACCATCCCGATAGCGGTAGACGCTGAACGGTTGGCGTCTTTTCTTTCTGGGCTACGGAAAATTCTCACTGTATGTGGATAAGATGTGAATAGATTGGGGATAAGCGCAACCGCATTGATTATATAGCATGTAATAGGTATAATAAAATCAATATACAGCTATGCAAGGGGTGACCATGATGATTATCAAACCTTCCGCCAGTATCCGGCAAAACTATAATGAAATCGCCGATCTATGCAAATCGTCCGGGGAACCGGTTTATCTGACCAAGAACGGTGAAGGCGATCTCGTCGTGATGGACATTGAGACGTTCTCCCGTCGCGAGAAGATGTTAAAGCTGCGCGAAGAACTGCTCGCTGTGCAAGAGGATCGTTTGGCGGGCCGTGCTGGTGTGACGCCGGACGAACTGGACGCTTACCTGGAGGGCATTATTGACGAGGTTCAGCATGGAAAAGATGCCCCGTTATAAGATCGTCGTCTCCGATCGCGCCCGCCAAATGCTGGCGGTTCATGTGCGATTTCTTGCGGAGAAAAGTCCGGATGCGGCGCGGAAAACGAAAAACGAATTGCTGCAAGCGATACGTTCCTTGGCGCAAATGCCGGAACGCTATCCTTTTCTGGAAGCGGAATTTATTCCGTCAAACAAGTACCACAAAATGTTCGTAGATAAATGGTATCTGGTGTTGTATCAGATTCAGGATGAAATCGTGTATGTCGATTTCATTGTAGACTGCCGCCAGGATTACCGCTGGTTGGTGCGATAACAAAAAAATTCTGCGGAAGACGCTGAGCGGATCGGCGTCTTTTTTGTGTTTTTGGGGCCTCTCTTTTTCCCGGCAGGTGCTTTGAAGGCGACACGAGACGAATGTCTCGTGTTGCAGCAAGCACTGAATTTGGATATCCAAATTCGCTTGTTAGGGGCCTGCGCCCCTAAGACCCTTCATGATCGCTTGTTTATTGCGGCGTAAACTTCTTCGAATAGTTGATTTTGAAAGGGGGTTGTTCGTTGAGAAAACGTTCGATCTCGTTTCTGCTTCGTTTAAGTGAAAGCGAACATGTTCGTCTAATGAATGAAGTGAAACAAACAGGTCTTTCTCGGGAAGCGTACATCCGGGCGCTCATCAATGGGTATATACCGAAGCCGCTGCCGCCGCCGGATTATTATGCGATGATGCGAGAGCTTCACGCAATCGGCAATAATCTCAATCAATTGGCGGCGAAGGCGCACGCAACCGGGCATCTGGATCGGGCCGCTTTTCAGCAGGAGGCGGATCAATTGCGCCGCGCCGTCCAATACATTCAACAGGCTGTAACAGCGCCGGAGCTTAGAACCGAGCCGCGCGGGAATTTGAACGTACATCTGCCGTAAAGGGGGCATGCGTATGGCGACAACTGCAATCTGGGACGTTACCGATCGACTCAAGCGCGTGCTGGACTATGCTTCCAATCCCGACAAAACGGATTTAGGGCGCATCGAGAATGAAGGTTTGCAACAGGCGCTCGTATATGCAGCCTCGGATGTCAAAACAGAGAGGCATCTTTATGTGAGCGGAATCAATTGCGATCCGCTCACCGCTTATGAGCAAATGCAGCGCACCAAGCGTCAATTTCAAAAGATGGATGGCATCGTCGCGTTTCACGGCTACCAAGCGTTTGCACCCGGTGAAACGACGCCGGAAATGGCGCACACCATCGGCGTCAAGCTGGCACAGGAGCTATGGGGCGATCGTTTTGAAGTCGTGGTATCGACCCATCTGGACAAGGAGCATTTGCACAATCACTTTGTGCTAAACTCCGTCTCCTTTATGGACGGCAAACGGTATTACGACAACAAAGCCTCCTACGCCCTTCTAAGAAGAACATCCGACCGGCTATGCCGTGAACATGCATTGTCTGTGATCGAGCAACCCGAGCAGAGCAAGGCCAAACACTATGGAGAATGGAAAGCAGATCGGGAAGGTAAGCCGACTTGGAGGGGGACGATTCGGAGCGATGTGGATCAGGCGATTGCGGCATCCATGACGTGGACCCAGTTTATCGCCTCTTTGCAAAAGCAAGGCTATGATGTGAAGACGACCGTGAAGCATATGGCAGTGCGTCCACCGGGTAAGGAACGTTTCGTTCGTTTGCGCAGCTTGGGAGACGACTATACGGAAGAGGCTCTGAAACAGCGGATTTTACGAAATCGCATTCCCCGTAAAACACAGCCTCTGCCAATGCCGCAACGCAGGCGCGCCGTTTGCAAAGGAACGCTTCGATCCGGCAGGAAGTTCAGCGGCTTACAAGCATTGTACCTGCGCTATTTATATGAGATGGGCATGTGGCCCCGTTTTCGCGCGTCCGTGAGAAGGACGCCTTTTTTATTACGGGAAGACTTGCGACACTTGGCGGTTATTACCGCTCAGACCAAACTACTCTGCCAGCGCCGTATCTCCAGCAAAGAGCAGCTTTTGGACTATGTATCCATTGCCCAACAGGAGATGCGCCTACTTTCCAGCGAGCGCAAAGCGCTGTACAACCGTCTTCGCCGCTGCAAGGAGGAAGGCCGGATCTACGCTTGCAAAGAGCAGATAGCCGTATTATCCAAGCGGCTTGCCGCGCTTCGAAAGGAGGTGAAGCTGTGTGCGGGCATCCTGGCCCGATCCGGGGAAATGATGACTAAACTACATGGTGACAGGAAAAATCAATCATTACGAAGGGAGGATTCCATCCATGAGCAGTGGTGCCGAGGCGGCCGATCAGGTCGTCAACATGAGTCTTCGGGGCATCGAGGTGATGGCCAAGATTTCCGGCGAAGGCGCTAAGCATCTGGCCGTCTATTTGTTTGCCGCCCTGCAGGGGCAGAAACGGACGAAGGGCAGCATTCGTCTGGAAAGCTTGCTCCGCAGCGGCAAGGAATTGAAAGTATTTGCCGTCAAAAACGAAGACTTGCCTACCTTCTGCAAGGAGGCCAAACGATACGGCGTTTTGTACTGTGCCCTGCGGGACAAAAAGAATGTCGATGGCTTGTGCGATGTGATGGTGCGGGCCGAGGACGCATCCAAAATCAACCGTATTGTCGAACGCTTCAAACTGGCGACCGTGGATACGGCCAGCATTAAAAGCGAAATTGAGAAATCCCGCGCCGGGAAACAGCCCGTTCAACATGCGTCCGAGCAAGGGCATGAGCAAGCATTGGATCAAACCCAGCAGCGAACGGTGGAGCAAGACATCGCGTCCAAGGGAACGACTCCGGAAAAGAGAGCCGACGATTTTTTGGACGAATTGATGCAGGAGAACAAATCAAAGCAGCCAACTTTCCCGACACACGTTCAAACAAACCCCACGATGGCGACGACGGAGCCGCCCCATCCGTCCGAGCCTACCTCCGGGCGCAGCGAAGCATCCGCAAGGGGTACGATTGAACCGAAAGCCGAGACAGTGCAGCAACGGCCATCGATTCGCGAACTGCTGCGCGAGATTCGTGAAGAAAATCGAAGGGCGGAGAAAGAACGGCGTCAGATCGTCAAGGAACCGTCGCTGCCCAAACGAAGCGTGCGAAATGCCGATAAAGCGAAGACGGGAAAATCCAACGGATCTCGAAAGCGAGGGAAAGCCAAGTGAACAATCTGGACGATTTATTCCGTCAGGATGCAGCCAGTCGATCATCCACGAATCCGTCTGAGCAACCTTTTGACAAGGAAACCTGGGCACAGAAAAAGCAGGAACTTAGGCAATGGACTTACGAGACGATTGATGCCGCGACATCGTCCATTGCGCAAAGCGGCGATGAGTTTCAGCGTTATCTGGATGTGCAGAGCCGTTTCGATCGCTACAGCGTATCCAATGCACTTCTGATTCTCGCACAGCGGCCGGAGGCGACCCGCATCTCTGATTTCGATACGTGGAAAGAACAAGGCGTATTTATCCGCCGCAAGGAAACCGGCTTTTACATCTTAGAGCCGGGAGAGGAGTACCGGAGGGATGACGGCAGCACCGGCATTAGCTATAACCCCAAAAAAATGTTCGACATCGCACAAACGACGGCCAGCCAAAAGAGGGAACAACCGGCCTATCCGGACGACCGGATGCGGATCAAAGCGCTGATGGATCGCGCCCCTGTTCCGATCGTCATCGGGGATGCGCTGCCGCCGGAAGCGCATGCGCTCTATCAGCCGGACATGCGGAATATTGTCATCCGCCGCGGCCTGGATGCCGGGGATATTTTCCGGTCGCTCGCGCAGGAGCTGGCGCATGCGGAACTGGATCGCGGCGATGGCCGATACAGCCGTTCCGATTTTACGTTCCATGCATATTGCGCCTCCTATATGCTGTGCAAACAGTTCGGCGTAGACACGTCTTCTTTTCGTTTTCATCGAGTGCCGGAGAAGCTGAAGGACATCGAGCCGCAGCAAATTCGCACCGAACTGGCGGTGATGAAGGATACCGCGCATGACATGGCCCGCAGGATGAACCGGATGCTGGCGCAGCAGCGGCAACAACAGCGGCCGGAACCGGCAAGGTAAGCGCCGTCAAGTTCTATTTTGCTCAGGGAGGGAGCGCCTGTGAAGGAAGAAGAACGGATTCTCTGTTTGGATCATTATGAGCATGGCATCGTGGTGCATGCGCTGAATGCGCTGCGAAACGATTTGATCGGCGAGAAGCGCCCCACCGATGCCGTCGATGATCTGTTGCTCAAAACAATTGAAGCCCCCTATCAAAAACATAAACGACGGAGCCATCATGAGGCGCGTTGAAACCGCAAGGAGTCATTTGATACTCTTTGCGATTTTTTTGATTCCCGTCGTTTGGGCGGCATTGCTCACCGCCCCTGCACTTTCCGGGGGGCTGCCGGCGATTGTGGAGCATCTCAGCGCGGCGATCAATCACCCGTTCGACATTCAGTGGGTAGACGATACGCCGCGCTGTCTATTCATTTTTACGCTGGCCTATGGACTCGGCGTCTGTATTTACTTGGCCTCCCCGCGAAACTATCGACGACGGGAGGAGCACGGCAGCGCCCGCTGGGGCCGGGCGAAAACCATATGCGCCAAATATAGAAGCAAGCAGCCGGGACAAAACAAAATTTTAACCAAGCAGGTTTGCATCGGGCTCGACGGCCGCAAGCATCGCCGAAATGTGAATGTGCTCGTCGTAGGCGGTTCCGGCTCCGGCAAAACAAGGTTTTATGCAAAACCGAACGTCATGCAAGCGAACACATCGTTCGTCGTTCTCGACCCGAAAGGCGAAATCTTGCGGGATACCGGCCATCTGCTTAAATCCAAAGGGTATGACATCAAGGTGCTCGATCTGATCAATCCTCACCGCTCTCACGGCTACAACCCTTTCGCCTATTTGCACGACGACAAGGACGTGCTGAAACTGGTCACCAACCTGATTCGCAATACGACGCCGAAGGGCAGCAACACGAACGACCCGTTCTGGGAACGATCCGAAACGGCGCTATTGGAGGCGCTCGTTTTGTATTTGCTCTATGAAGCGCCGCCGGAGGAACAGAATTTCCCGATGGTGATGGAGATGATCGCCGCCGCCGAAGTGCGGGAAGAAGACGAAACCTACCAGAGTCCGCTGGACGAGTTGTTTGAACGGCTGGCGATGCGCGACCCGGAGCATTTGGCGGTCAAACAGTACAACATCTTCAAACTGGCGGCGGGGAAAACAGCCAAATCGATATTGATCGGCCTAGGCGTTCGGCTGGAGAAGTTCAACTTGCATTCAATCGCCGGAATGAGCTTGGTCGATGAAATGGAATTGGCTGTCATGGGAGAAAAGAAGACGGCGTTGTTTGCCGTCATTCCCGACAACGACAGCAGTTTCAACTTCATCGTCGGGATGCTTTACACCCAGCTTTTCCAATGCCTGATGTACGAGGCCGACTATCGGCACGGCGGACGCTTGCCGGTGCACGTGCATTTCGTGATGGACGAATTTGCCAACGTCGCCTTGCCCGATGAATTCGACAAGCTGCTCTCCACCATACGCAGCCGCGAGATTTCGGTTTCCATCATCCTGCAAAATTTGGCGCAGCTCAAATCGCTGTACAAGGAGTCGTGGGAATCGATCGTTGGGAACTGCGATGTGTTTTTGTACCTGGGCGGCAATGAACAATCCACCCACAAATACGTATCGGAGCTGCTGGGCAAGGAAACGATCGACACGAACACCTATGGCCAAAGCAAGGGACGCAGCGGCAGCTATTCGATCAACTATCAGTTGTCCGGCCGCGACTTGCTGACGCCCGATGAGGTGCGGCTTCTCGATAACCGTCATGCCTTGCTCTTTATTCGCGGCGAGCGTCCTGTTCAGGACGACAAATACGATTTGCTCAGGCATCCCCATGTCGCTCTCACGACGGATGGCAACGGTCCTCCCTACCAGCATGGGGGCACGGAACTTGCGCTCGATTGGCGAACCGTGACGCTTGATGAAAACGGAGAGTACGAGCTTCTGTCGGAAGAAGACATGGAGTCGCTATTTTTACGAGGGGAATGATGAAAATGAAGTTCAAAAAGAAACGGCTGCTGGCACTGTACATCATGCTGATGTTAACGGGAACCGTATTCGTCTCTACCGCTTATGCCGAGGGCGACCCGATGACGACGGTCAATAATTTGTCCACTTTCATATTCGGATTAATACGGGCCATCGGTATGATCATACTCGGCTTCGGCATTGTGCAGATCGGATTGTCGCTCAAGTCTCACGATCCTTCCCAGCGAGCGAACGGGTTCCTGACGCTCGCCGGCGGAATTATCATTACCTTCACGAAGGAAATTCTTACCCTGATAGCCGGTTAAACGGGAGTCGCACATGAGGGGAACGGGCGATTTATCCGTTCCCCGTCTACAGAAAAGGGGTGAGAATATGGCCAAAAACAGTTGGATTATTGACAACCTCGAACATGCGCTCGATACATGGAACGAGAAAATAAACGAAATCTGGCAGCTTGTTACCGAGTCGCCGGCCGACTTCAAGGGCGGCGGCGTTTGGCGCGTCATTACCGACATTCACGGCGCGTTGCAGGCGACGGGACTGGCGCTTCTGGTCTTGTTTTTTGTGATCGGCGTGGTGAAGACGACCGGCAATTTTGCCGAAGTGAAAAAGCCGGAGATGGCCGTCAAGCTGTTTATCCGTTTTGTCCTGGCCAAAGCGGTCGTTACCTACGGGCTGGAGCTCATGATGGCGCTGTTTACCATTGTTCAGGGAATCATCTCCACGATGATGGGACGTTCCGGGTTCGGAAGGACGGAGGCTATGACTTTGCCGAACACCATTGCAAAAGCGATTGAAGATGTCGGCTTTTGGCAAAGCATTCCCCTGTGGGTTGTCACCCTTCTGGGCAGTCTGTTCATCACGGTGCTGTCTTTTGTGATGATCCTCTCGGTGTACGGACGTTTTTTTCGTATCTACTTATATACGGCGATCGCTCCCGTTCCGCTTTCCTCCTTTGCCGGGGAGCCGAGCCAAAATATCGGTAAATCGTTTCTCAAAGGGTATGCGGCCGCTTGCCTAGAGGGAGCGATTATCATACTCGCCTGCATCATCTACTCCGCCTTTGCCTCCGCTCCCCCGGCGGTCGATGAAGGCGCTGGCGCGGTTACGATGGTGTGGACGTACATCGGCGAGCTGATTTTTAACATGCTGGTGCTCGTGGGGACGGTCAAAATGGCGGACCGGGTGGTGAGGGAGATGATGGGGCTGTAGCTTCATTCCGATTCTTCGCCCAACAATTCCCGGACGGAAACATCCAGCGCTTTGGCGATCGCAACGACTTCGTAGTCCTGAACAAGCCGATACTGCCCTTCCAGACGCGAAAGGCTCGTTGGACTGATGTCGAGACCAGCCGTTTGCAGTCTGGCGAGAAACTCCTTCTGTTTCATCCCCTTTGCCTTGCGGATGGCAACGACTCTCACGCCGATTATATTTTTGTCGCCTGGCGGTTCTTTACGATGTTTCATTTGTATGCACCTCACATTACAAGCAAAATTGTACGTGAGTGCATCGTTGTTTTAATGCGAATATCGCATTAAAATGAAATAAACCGATTTACGCAATAAAATAGAGAGGTAATCTATCTTTCAGACAGCCAGGAACGCCGATCTAATGAAGACACGGGGAGGCCGACCGATGACACGTTTGCTTGGTCAATTGGAGGAGGAAAGAAGAAAGTTGAACGAACTTGGGAAAAAATCTCTTGATCAGGGAATTCCTCTGTTTGAGAATGAGGCGGTTCAGGCTCAAAGCCGGAAGGTGGACGAATGGATTGTCCAGTGGCTTCAAAGGAAGTCCGGACGAGAGCATCAGTTGCGCTAGATCGCATTCGCACAAGGAGGGGGGATGTCAATGGAGTTTCCGTTATGGTTTCAAAATGCGATCCAGCGGCGGCTGGACCACGTTTCGGCTCGGATCGAACACCATCCCGAGTTGCGTAGATGTCGCGATGAAGAGAAATCGGCTTTTCAAGCAATGTTTTCCGGCGTGGATATGACGCAGTTGCCGGCGTTTATGGAATGGGAGGACAAGCACCATTTTAAGCAGGCGATCATGAATGAATGGTTATATTTGCAAGGCATGCGAGACGGCGCTCAGCTTGTATTTGCGCTTTTAGCCGATCCTCTTCTATCCGGCGATAAGTTGTTGGCAAGATCGAAAAAGACAGAGCCAACATCGGTTCAACCGGAAGCTGAGGGCGAGTTGTAGACCATAGTGAGCATCGTTTATGGGAGGATTTCAAATGGAAGTGAAAATTAACCGGGAAATCCGGGATTATACGGAAAGCTTATTCTTTGGACTGTCCTTGCGGCAGTTCTTTTTTTCTGTGCTGGCTGTTGGCGTGGCGATCGGACTATATTTTGGACTGCGCGGCCGCTTTGGCTTGGAAACGCTCAGCTGGATGTGCATTTTGGGGGCTGCGCCCTGCGCAGCCTTGGGTTTCATCAGCTATCACGGCATGACGGCCGAGCAGCTGCTTTGGGCGTATGTGAAATCGGAATTTCTGCTGCCAAGACGCTTCGTCTTCTATTCGACCAATGTCTATGTTGAAGCGCTGAAAAAGAACATGCATAGTTACGAGCAGGAAAGGATGAAGCGCCATGATTAAAACGCTCAGACGCATCATCAAGCAGGACAAGGAACGATTTGTCATTCCGAAAGGCGTTCAGCAAGTCATCCCGATTCGCGCCCTCTGGCCGGACGGGATTTTTTTTGTCGGCAACAAGTTCTCCAAATCGTATCGGTTCGAGGATATCAACTACGCCGTAGCGTCCAGAGAAGACAAGGAAGCGATGTTTTTGTCTTATTCCGAGTTGCTCAATTCCTTCGACAGCGGAGCGACCACGAAAATTACAATCCATAACCGGCGTTTGAATCGGGCCGATTTTGAAAGCTCGATTCTGATTCCGCTTCGGGAGGATCATCTAGATGTGTACCGGCAGGAGTACAACGAGATGTTGCTCGCAAAGGCCATCGGCGCAAACGGTACGATTCAGGAAAAGTACGTTACCATTTCTGTGGTCAAGAAAAATGTGGAGGAAGCCCGTCAATATTTCGCAAGGGTCGGAACCGAACTGATGACGCATTTTTCCCGTCTCGGTTCCAAATGTATCGAACTGGATGCAACCGACCGTCTGCGCATTTTCCATGATTTCTTTCGGATCGGCGAGGAAGCGGATTTTCGTTTCCATTTGTCCGAAACGATGCGCAAGGGTCATGATTTCAAGGACTACATTTGCCCGGATACGTTCGAGTTTGAAAAAGATCATTTTCGGATGGGCAACTTTTTTGGCCGCGTCATCTTTCTGCGGGAATACGCCAGCTATATAAAGGACAGCATGGTGTCCGAGCTTTGTGACCTGAACCGGAATTTGCTGCTGTCACTGGATATTATCCCGATTCCGACTGACGAGGCCGTTCGTGAGGTGGAGAGCCGTTTGCTTGGCGTGGAGACGAACATCACCAACTGGCAGCGGCGACAAAACCGAAACAATAATTTTTCTGCCGTGGTCCCCTACGACATGGAGCAGCAACGCAAAGAGAGCAAAGAATTTCTGAACGACTTGACCACCCGCGATCAGCGGATGATGTTCGGCCTGCTGACGATGGTCCACATCGCAGACAGCAAGGAGCAGCTTGAAAGCGATACGGAGGCGCTGCTCACCACCGCCCGCAAGCATTTGTGCCAGTTTTCTACGCTGACCTATCAGCAAATGGACGGTCTGAATACGGCGCTCCCCTACGGCTTGCGGAAGATTCACGCGCTGCGGACGTTAACGACAGAAAGCACGGCTGTCTTTATTCCGTTTCGGGCACAGGAAATCGTGCATTCGGGCGGCATTTACTATGGGCAAAATGTGATCAGCAAAAACATGATTATTGCCAATCGCAAGCAGCTGCTGAACGGAAACAGCTTTATTCTCGGCGTATCCGGTTCCGGCAAAAGCTTTACCGCGAAACGGGAAATCGTCAACCAGATGCTGGCCAGCGACGACGATATTATTTTGATCGACCCGGAACGGGGTGCGAAACGTCGAGGTATAAGTGTCGCCTGACAAGCGACGCGAAAGCCACGGCATCCCATCGTCGGCAAAGCGGTTGAAGCTGAACTGACAAGGGATGAGAGAACTGTTCTGCTGAAATCAAGGGTGAAAATCCCTTGCCGCACAAAACCAACATCGTTGAAGGCTGTCTGCCGGAGATGGTGCGCGCGCTGAAACCTCCAACATGCCGCAAGTGGCTGTCACCACATGCGGTATGATAGCTTGGTAAAGTCGTAGCCTGAATGCCTAAACCAGCGAAAGCTGGCATGGACTAATGGCGCGGGCGTCCGTACCCTATGGTTAAGTATATGAAAACGCTCAAGCCTCGTCAGGGGTCACCGCCGAAAGGCGGAGCAATGGAAGGCGCAGCAAGGCCCTCTGCATTTGGATTGCTGCCTTACCGCTTGAAATAGCGATAGTAGACCGTGGCACAATTGTGGTTTAAACCACGGCAGGGCCTTCCGGGGTATAGCGTTGACCTAAGGGGTACGCCAAAGGATAAGCAGAACGGAACGTTTGAGAGCCTGCAAATCGAGCCGGACAGGGTGATGACATTTGCAGGAAGTCAGCCGTCCCATAGTAGTCCGCGGTTGGGAAAGCCAACTACATGGCGAAGGGGACGAGACAAGCAGATTCTAAGGAACTTCAAATGAAAAGCTCTAAACTCCCTGAAATATTGGGTTCCGAACCACGGAGGTGATGTCCGTGCATCTAAACGGAGGCTTTTCAAGCGAAGCTGAATTGAAAGCTCAACTGGATCTCATCTATCATCATTCGCAGTTCGGACGCAGCTTTCATGGAATTCTGGAAGTGGCATCGAATCCGGCAACCATTGTAACGGCGGTTCATAACATCAAGTCCAATAAAGGAGCAAAAACAGCGGGAATAGACGGTCGCACCATGAAGCGATATTTGCAAATGGATTATGACGAGTTGGTGGCTCTGGTGTAAAAAGCGATGTATCATTACAAGCCAAAGCCAGTCAAACGGATATACATCGAAAAGAACAACGGGAAGAAACGACCGTTAGGAATCCCGACGATCCTGGATCGAATCGTACAGGAATGTCTGAGAATCGTGCTCGAACCCATTTTCGAGGCTCGGTTTTATCCCCAAAGTTATGGCTTTCGTCCCTATCGCTCTGCCAGAAATGCGGTACATGAAGCTTTTCAACTTGCAAACTGCAAACTAAAGGAGAAGCCATATCACTGCATCGAAGGCGACATTAAGGGCTACTTTGACAATATCAATCATCGTTTGTTGAAGAAGAAGCTATGGCAGACAGGCGTGCACGACAAGCGAATCATCGCCATTATCGGTGAAATGCTGAAAGCGGGCTATATCGAGTGGGAACAATGGAACGCAACAACCAAGGGCACGCCTCAAGGGGGCATTTTATCCCCACTTTTAGCGAATCTGTATTTGAACGATTTCGATTGGACAGTCGGGAGAATGTATCATTACCCACATCAAAGGACTACTCTACTAACCTGCGACCGAAACAGACTCCGCTATCAAGGCGTAACGCCCAAATATTTGATTCGTTATGCCGATGATTGGATTTTGATGACGAACAAAAAGGCTGAAGCCGACAGGTTGCTTCGCAAACTCACCAAGTATTTCAAGTACAAGTTAAAGGTCGAGCTTTCTCTGGAGAAAACGGTCATTACGAATCTTAGGGAACACCCCGTCATCTTTCTCGGATTTATGCTAAAAGTGGAACAAGGGCGAAAACCGTGTGGCGCACGAAGTGAGCTTTCCTTGTGCAAAATCTATCCAAATCCTGAAAAGTTGCAAAAGCAGATGCGTGCCCTCCGGGACGAAATTCATGAACTATACCATATGGGCGAAGCACCGCGAAGGGCGGTGCAGGTCGAAAAGATCAATGCGCAGATTATTGGTATAGCGGAATACTGGAAGGTGGCTATATGTAGCCGAGCTTTTCACAAGCTGGATTATGCCGTAAGCGAGTGTGCCTTCAAAGTATGGAACAAAATGTATACCGGCAACGCCAAAGACTATAAGGTTCCCATGAAAGAGCTTCACAATCGGCCTAATCGGCACAGCGGCTACAAGGACAAAGTGTTTGCAATCAAGCTAAACGATATGTGGATTGGATTAACCAAGGCATATATCACCCATGCGGCACACATCCGGGGATTCTTTGACCAGAAAATAACACCATACACCGAGGATGGACGAGCGCGGCACAGGAAGACAAGAAAGAAGCTTCTGCCCTTAACCCGCCCTGCGTTATATGACGACCAAGTCACGCTATACAACTCTCTTTCAAATAAGCTGTACAACTTTGAATATTTCATGAACAGAGAGTATGCTTTCAATCGTGACAAGGGCAAGTGTAAATGTTGCGGAGAGCCGCTTAGACCGGGGAATCGTCATTGCCATCATGTGAGGCCACATTTGAAAATCGACCTGATCAACAAAGTTCCAAACTTGGCTTGGGTTTGTATGACATGCCACCGAATGATTCACGGGAAAGTGTCCACTGAACATGCGCTGCCAAAGTTTGCAAAGAAAATTGCAAGATACATTGAGCGATTAATCGAGGTTCCTTAAAGCCAGTTGCGTGGCGCGAGCGTGCATCTGGTCGAAATCACTGGAAAGTAGGTCTGCTTGTTGGAACGCCGTATGATGGGAAACCATCACGTACGGTGTGAACCGGGGGAAAACGCGGCGATCACTTCAAAGCGTTACCTATCGGTATAATACTCCGCACTGGTGAACGCATTGGGCGGCGAGACGATTCATATATCTGCCACCTCGCCCAACCATATCAATGCGATGGATATGAACCGGCAATATGGCGACGGAGCCAACCCGATTATTCTCAAGTCGGAATTCATCCTCTCGCTTTGCGAGCAGCTGATTGGCGGATATCAGCTGGGAGCCAAGGAAAAGTCGCTCATTGACCGTTGCACTGCCAGCGTATACAGGAAGTATTTGCAGAGCAACTATAAGGGGCAGCCGCCGACGCTTCAGGACTTTCGTGAGGAATTGCTGAAGCAAGCGGAGCCGGAGGCGCAGGACATTGCGCTGGCGATCGAACTGTTTACTTCGGGCAGCCTGAACACGTTCGCCAAACCGACCAATGTTAACGTCCATAACCGTCTCATTTGCTACGATATTCTCGACTTGGGCAAACAACTCCTCCCGATCGGCATGCTGGTTGTACTGGACAGCATCCTGAATCGGATTACACAAAATCGGGTTAAAGGCAAAAATACGTTTATCATTATTGATGAAATCTATCTTCTGTTTCAGCACGAATACAGCGCCAACTTTTTGTTCACGCTTTGGAAGCGCGTTCGAAAGTATGGCGCTTTTTGTACGGGCATTACGCAGAACGTGGACGATTTGCTGCAAAGCCATACGGCCCGGACTATGCTCGCGAACAGCGAATTTATTGTCATGCTGAATCAGGCCAGCACCGACCGGAAAGAGCTAGCCGAGCTTCTTAATATTTCGGAACTGCAACTCTCTTATATTACCAATGTTGACGCCGGGAACGGATTGATGAAGGTAGGCAGCTCCCTTGTGCCGTTTACCGACAAGTTCCCACGGCATACGAAGCTGTATAGTCTGATGACGACTAAGCCGGGTGAATAGAAGGAAGAGGCGAGAAGCGGCTGGTCTCTGATGAGGTCAGCCCCTTCTTGTCGATGAATAATCATGATATCGACAAAAATACGTTGATCTGATTCTTAAAAAGGCGAACTATGAAATATGTGCCAATTTCGAGTATAATAGGTTTGGAATCATAGGCCTTTGAGAGCATTGGCATGAGGGAGGTTGTCATGGCCAAAATTATGATTGTGGACGATACGGCGTTCATGAGAATGATGCTGAGAGAGATCATAACGGATTGCGGCTTTGAAGTGATAGCGGAAGCGGAGAATGGAAAAGAGGCCGTGCAATTTTTCAGGCAGTACAGACCCGAACTTGTCACGATGGATATTACGATGCCTGAAATGGACGGCATCGCCGCTTTGAAGGAAATAAAACGAATAGACCCCATGGCGCGAGTCATCATCTGTTCCGCAATGGGACAAAAAGATCGGGTTGTCGATGCGATTACGTCGGGGGCCGCGGATTTTATCGTCAAGCCGTTTCAGAGGGAAAAAGTTGTGGAGACGCTGGCCAAAGCGTTGAAATAGTCGAGTGTATATGAACAAGATCGGTCGCGTTACAGCTGTCATTTTCGTTTTCTCTCTTGTCGCGATTCAACTAATTTATATTAAACTTGTTTATGATGTAGTGGATAAGGCCGTGGCCATGTCGCTCGCGGTCTTTTTGCCGTTGGCCTACTTGTGCGGCAAGCGGTTCGATACGCTGTTGCGGCTCTCGCAAAGAGACGACTTGACCGGGGCGTATAATCGAGGGTTCATTCAGCGCGTTTTCCCCAGACTGGTTCGCCGATCTCAAAGGCTGCGAAAACAACTGCTCGTGTTCTATGTTGACGTAGACAACTTCAAGGATATCAACGACACATACTCTCACGAAACCGGAGATCGTGTGTTATGTCAACTTTCAAACTTGCTTGAAAAAATAACGAGCAAATACGACTATGTTGCACGATGGGGAGGCGATGAATTTGTAGTCATTGTGCCGTACACCGACGAAGAAGGAGCCAGAGCGCTCCAGAGACGTCTTGGCAGTGCGCTGTCGATATCGCTGGAGGAATTGAAGACGCACGCGTATCTTTCTGTCGGATATGCGGTTTGTCCCGACGAGAGCACCGATCTTGGCGAGCTCTTGAGAATGGCGGACAAGAGAATGTACAAGCAAAAATTAAGCCGCCACAATGACTGACATGTGCACCACAGGCAAGGCCTAACAATTTGAACAAAGCCATTTTACGTTAATCCGGTTCTGAATTCAACTTACAACAAGGAGCGCTTAAATTTATGAAAACTGTACCCATTCGTCTAAACCGCATCCAAAATAAAATCGGCCTTGGCTTTCTGGTCGTCGTCATGTTTTTTGTCATCGCCATTCTTAGCGTAACCCGGCAACTATCTTCCTTCCAGAAGGAAACGAGATTCATTACGGATCATGATATGCAAGTACATAGCCTGGCCCAGTCCATCGAGAAGGATCTGGTAGATATGGAAACCGGTCAAAGAGGTTTTATTATAACCGGGGAAAACAAATATTTGGACCCGTACAACAACGGCAAAACCAATTGGCAGAAGCACTATGAGGCCCTTTTCCAGCTTGTTGCCGACAATCCAAGCCAACAGGACAACTTGAAAGCCATTCAAAAAAATGTGGAACATTGGATTCAAGACGCCGGCGAGAAAGTGATTGCCTTGAAAAAGGCCAATGACAACAAGGGACTCCAGCAATTTTTCCAGGACGATCCGGGGAAGCAGGATATGGATGCCCTGCGCGAACAGCTTTCGTCGTTCCGTTCCATCGAAAAACAGCTCACGTTGAATCGGGTGTCGGCGCTCGAAAAGAAAAACGGTCAACTCCGATTGCAACTGTACGGCTCCCTGTTGCTGGTACTTATCGTTTCGGTTATCTCGTCTTACTTCACCGGCGCATTGACGGCCAGGAACGTACGCAAAGTCGGGAACGCCATCGCAGAAATTGCTTCTTCCGGCGGTGATTTGACGAAACGAATTTCAGTGAAGACCAAAGATGAAACGAAAGATTTGGCGGATCAAACGAACTTGCTGTTAGCCAGTCTCCAGAGCATGATCGCCGATATTCAAGGGAAGACCCTGGAATTGGAACGCTCCTCATCCATGTTGAAGGTTGGCGCAGACGAGAGCTACAAAGCCGCCGATCAAATCTCTGAATCTGTCCAGCGCGTAGCACAGGGAGCGGAACAACAAGTATCCCAGACGGAAGAGATGTCGGCGATTTTGCAGGAGACGGTATCGGGACTGGAGCAGGTTGCCGCCACGACAACCGACGTTTCCGACCTTGCCAAGCGAGCGCAGTCCGTCGCGACGGAGAATGCCGGCGAAATGCAGGCAAATGCGGAAAAAATCGGCCAGATCGAAGAAACGTTTTCCGACATTCAAGCTTCCGCCGCGGAACTGGCATCGCTGTCTGAAAAAATTCGGGATGTGGTCGGATATATTCAGGACGTCTCCAATCAAACCAATCTGTTGTCGCTGAACGCCGCCATCGAAGCGGCGCGCGCCGGGGAACAAGGCCGCGGGTTTGCCGTCGTCGCCGGAGAAATCCGCAAGCTGGCGGACCAGGCTGCGCATTCGACCCGCGAGATCCATGAAACCATCGAAGTGATGTTGAACGGCATCAACGGACTCGTCCAGAAAGTAAATGAGAACAGCCATGGCGTCAAGGATGGCGTTCAGGCCATGATGAAAGCCAGCGAGTCGTTCCGGGCCATCATGAACGAAGTGAACAACTTGAGCGTTCAAGTCATGGAGGTTGCCGCTTCTGTGGGACAGATGTCCGCCGGCAGCAAAGCGATTGAAGGTTCCATTCGGGAAATTACGAAAATTACGGAAGAAACCGCCTCGTTCACTGAAGAGGTTGCGGCCATGACCGAGGAGCAGGCGGCCACGAGTCAGGAAATGCTGCAAACCGCTCGCCAGCTTGGCGAAATGTCCGATTCCCTGAAAACGTTAGTCGGCAAGTTCAAAGTATGAGTGCAAGTCCCGATCCCCTCACCCGACGGAGATCGGGATTTTTTAATGTGTGCGCCCCCTCCCCGACACTGAATAAAAAGGGGGTAAATTGCCAACAATAAAATGGAAATGAAACATGAGGGGATCGCCATGGGGAAATCGAACGGATTTTGGAGCCGCCGCCCGCGTTCCAATCAGCGCGAGACCGAACGCTTTGCTCATCAGGAAGAAAATCGGCAACTCGATCAGGTTCTTTCCGCAAATCTGGCCGAGAATGTTCAGGCGCTTCAGCGCTTGTATACTCGTTGTTCTGACGTGATTTTTCACGAGTTCTGCATAGGCAATCGCATGGAGGCTGTGCTCGTTTACATCGACGGTCTGGCTCATATCGAAGAAGTGGATCAACATGTGCTCGCTCCGTTGCAACAGGATTTCCCTATGGATTGCACGCTGGCAGACATTCGCGGAAAAATTGCCGTCTCCTCGATAAAGCCGGTGGATACGATTGCCAAGGTGCTTGAAGAAATATCCGGCGGCAATCCCGTATTGCTGATGGAACGTGAGCCTCACGGACTGGCGATCGGCTTGCCGAAATGGGAAAAACGGGCCATCGACGAGCCGTCCGCCGAATCGGTGTTACGCGGACCGCGGGAAGGGTTCATCGAGTCGCTTCGCACCAATACGGCTTTGTTGCGGCGTAAAATCCGAACTCCCCATCTCAAAATCGTCACGATGAGCATGGGGACTTATACGAGCACGCAGATTGCGCTCGCCTACTTGGAGGGGGTTGCAGCCCCTGCTTTGGTGGAAGAAATGACGAACCGTCTGCAACGAATCGAGATCGACGGCATTTTGGAGAGCGTGTACATCGAAGAACTGATCGAGGACAACCCGTTCTCCCCGTTCCCGCAATTGCTTTCCACCGAAAGGCCGGATGTGGCGAGCGCTTACTTGCTCGAAGGACACGTCGTCGTTTTGATCGACGGTACGCCCAGCGTGCTGATTGCACCGATTACCTTCTATTCCTTGTTGCAGTCGCCGGAAGATTATTACGAGCGGTTTGTTGTAGGTACCGCAATACGCTGGCTGCGCTATTTCTTCTTTTTGATCTCTTTGCTGGGGCCGTCCTTTTACGTTGCGGTTATTACTTACCATCAGGAAATGATACCGAACGCTTTGTTGATTACAATGGCAAGATCCCGGGATCAAATCCCGTTTCCCGCCATTATCGAGGCATTGTTGATGGAATCCATGTTTGAAGCGCTGCGCGAAGCCGGCGCGCGGCTGCCGAAGCAAATCGGCACCGCCGTCAGTATTGTCGGAGCGCTGGTCATCGGTCAGGCGGCCATTGCAGCGGGTATCGTTTCTGCGCCGATGGTAATGGTCGTGGCCATTACGGGCGTCGCGTCGTTTATGGCCCCCCGTTTTACCGTCGGCATTGCCATCAGGCTGCTGCGGTTCCCCATGATGGTGCTTGCCGGCTTTCTTGGGCTGCTGGGATTGATTATGGGAGGCATTCTCATTCTGAATCACCTGTTCAAACTGCGTTCGTTCGGCGCTCCGTATATGGCCCCCCTGGCCCCGATGCAGTGGCGCAGCCTGAACGATGTACTCTGGCGCGCTCCGCGCTGGCTCATGACCAAACGTCCCCACATGACGGGGGCGTGGAATCCCATAAGGCAGCCCCGCGGTCAACGCCCGGGCCCGCATAAAGGGGAGACAGGAGATTGACGAAGCTGAGCGCAAAGAGGACGTTGATGGTGGGGCTGATTGCCTCGGCGGTGCTGCTGTCCGGATGTTGGGACCGGATGGAAGTGAATGATTTGGCGATCCTTACAGCCGGCGGATTGGACCTGACGGAAGATCGGAAACTGGAGCTTTCCGTCAAGCAATATTTGGTATCGCCATCATCCTCCGATCAATCGGGCAGCGTATCTTCAGACGCCGGCGGAGGTTCCGGCAAATCGGTTGTTCGTTCCTCCCGTGGGTTATCGATGGCCGATGCGGCATCCCATTTGCAGCAGGTGTTAAGCCGCAAAGTGTTTTGGGGCCAGGACGAGGTGTTCGTATTCGGTCAGCAGCTGGCGAAAGAAGGGCTCGCCGAACCTTTGGAATTTTTGACGAGGCATCCGATTCCGAGAGAGCGGGCCAATGTTTTCGTCAGCCAAAGTCCTGCCAAGGAAGTACTGGGACTCGATCCGCCGATTGAACGCTCGGTTTCGCATGCTCTGCGTAAAATGGCTGAAAATGAAACAGGTCTGAATATTACGTTGAAAGAATTGGCGGAGATGATGGCGGGCAGATCCAGATCCGCCGTCATCCCATGGGTCGAAATCAAGCCTGGCGATGGAAAGCAAGCAGCGTTCGCATTCATTAAAGGCACGGCGGTTCTGAAAAATGGAAAGATGATCGGCCGCATGAACGATGCCGAGACACGCGGAATCATGTGGTTGAGAAACGAAGTGAAAAAAGCGACGGTTACCGTTTCCCCAGGCGAGAGCAATGGACTCGTGTCGCTACAATTGCTGAGAAGCCGTACGGATCTGATCCCGCACCTTAAAGGAGGAGAATGGAGCCTGACGGTTCGAATCGAAACCCAGGATGACATCGTTGAAAACACGTCGGAACTGGATCTGTCCGTGCCGGACCATATCAGCGAGTTGGAGCGCGAGCTGGAAGACGATATTAAACGCCGCATTCAAATGGCGCTAGAACGGGCGCAAAAAGAGATGAAAGCCGATATTTTCAATTTTGCGGATGCTTTTTACCGGAAGTATCCGAAGGAGTGGAACCGAAACAAGGATCGCTGGGACGAAATTTATTCCCATCTGCAAGTCAACGTACAGGCGAAAGTCAAGGTTGTCCGCCCCGGCATGACCAACAGAAGCATATTCAAGCCGGCGCAGAGGTGATGATATGATCTTGATTTGGGGGAAACTGCTGGGCGTTGCCGCGGTGCTTACTTTGATGGTTTTGCATGATTGGCGCTCCATGCCGTCTTATACGAAGCGGGAGAAGACGGCTTATTGCGCCCTGACCGGACTGGGTGCGATTTTGGCGATCTTGCTTGTGATCGATCCCCAAATGCCGGGCCCTACGCAATGGCTGGATGTTATCTACAAACCGTTGGTCGACTTGATGGAGAAGTTTACCGTACGAAGGAACGGGTGAAACATGATTGAAAAAGGAAAAATATCCGCCCCGCAAATCGGAAAAATGATCTATTTGGCGATTACTCCGACGGCTATTTTAAGCACGCCGGCGATTACGTATCAATATGCCAAACAGGATTTGTGGATATCTCCGATGTGGGCATTCAGCGGCTTGATCGCGATTGGTATTGCGTTAGGGTTTCAAACATTGTTTCCAGGCGAGAATCTCGTTCAGTCAAGCGAACGTATATTAGGTCGAATGCTGGGTAAAGTGTTCGGGCTGGTTATACTGTTGTACTATTTGTATTTAAGCGGCATTATCGTTCGGGAATACGGCGAATTTGTAGTCGGAGCGTTTCTTGTTCAAACGCCGTTGCTGGTTGTATCCGGAAGCATGGTGCTCGTTTGTGCCATTGTTGTTCGCAGCGGCGTGGAAATCATCGCGAGATTTGCCGATGTATTTATCCCTGTTTTTGCGCTGCTCTTTCTGCTTCTGATCATCCCCTTGCTTCCGGATCTTCATATTCTGAAGATGCTGCCGATCATGGGAGAAGGTATCGGGCCTTCCCTCTCAGGTTCGGTTGTTTTGCAAGCATGGTTCAGCGAATTTCTGACCGTGTCGTTTTTAATTCCATTTGCAAACCGTGCGGAAAAAGTGAAAAAAAGCATGGCGATAACTTTGCTGGCCGTCATTGTGACGCTTGTGTCATCCAACCTGGTTACGCTGCTGCTATTGGGGGACCTAACGGGAAATTATACCTATCCTTTCCTGATTGTCGCCAGATACATCAACCTGGCCGATTTCTTTACCCATCTGGAGTCACTTTTTATGGCTATTTGGGTGTTGGGCGCATTTGTTAAAATATGTGTTTTCTTTTATGTGACGGCCATGGGCGCCGCTCAATGGATGAGCCTTCGTGAATACAAGCCAATCGTATTCCCTGTCGGCTTCTTACTGCTGTTAATGAGCGTATGGGTCGCGCCCAATCTGCAGGAGTTGACGCATGCGTTATCGACTTCGATCATTTTTTCGGCATTGACGGTATTGGTTTGCATTCCCGCGGCGCTGCTCGGTGTGGCCTGGATCAGAAAACAATGGAAGAAGAAAAATATGCAGGATTGAACCGCGGAGACAGTCGGACACGTTCTGATCGGATGAACATCCGTTTTAAAATAATAGCGCCAACCTTCTGTTTACGCTTAGGACGCGTGTCAGAATGCTTGACGCTTTTTACCGCTCTCAAGTTTGGCGAAAAGTCGAATTCTCCATCATGCAAGAGATTTTTGCTTCAAAGAAGTGGATAGAAGACTGGCTCTGCTGATCAGTTCTCGAAAAGACAACGAAAAAAAGTCAGGTACGAGATAGCCGTTTATGATTCCCACCGATGCGGATAATGTAACGTTTTGAATGACGACGGGTTGGGACAGGGCCGCCTCTAATTGCATGGCATCGTTCTCATTCCGGCATGTAATCACAATAAACTCATCCCCTGCATACCTGCATACATAATCCTGTTCGTTGGTTATTGTACGCAAGCGATTGGAGAACTCGACTAGAAAATCGTCCCCTACCGGATGCCCATGAAATTTGTTGATTTCACCGAAGTTATTGAGATCAATAAAGAGCAAACGGAAATGTTGGTGACGGTTCAGAAAATGTTCGCCGATATGCTGGATATAAGGTGCACGGTACAAACCCGTTAGCGGATCCACGATTTGGTTCAGCTTGCCTTGAAGCGCTACTCGGGTCACGATCCCGATTGCCTGTTCTTCATGAGTGACAAGCAAACGTTCAATGCAATGTTGTTCCATCACTTCTAAGGCGTCCCAGGCAAATCGGTCAGGCGAAATGCTGATCGGGTTTGGGGTCATCGCATCTGCCGCAATGCGATTGGGGTGGGAAGATCGGATATCCCGAGACGTAATGATCCCTACGATTGATCCATGATCTGTGACGACCAGCGAACCAATTTTAAGTTCATTCATCATGTCGGAGACGAACTGGACGCCTCGTTCCGATGAAACTGTGTAGACCGGGGACGACATGAATTCCGCC
Source organism: Paenibacillus ehimensis NBRC 15659 (assembly GCF_004000785.1). GTDB lineage: Bacteria > Bacillota > Bacilli > Paenibacillales > NBRC-103111 > Paenibacillus_G > Paenibacillus_G ehimensis. The sequence goes on from NZ_BILX01000026.1 coordinate 50,959, forward strand.
ACCTTCATGACAACTCCACCTCCCGCTGAACGGACACCGAAATTTTCAGTTCGGAACGAAGGACCATGTTGTCGCTGATCAACCGGTCCGCTTCTTCCAATATGATTTGCATCAGCAAACGTTCGTCCAACATTTGAAGAATGGAGTTCCGAATCAAGACCGCTTCAATTTTGGCATGGTCCAATTTCACGATTGTAAATTGTTCCGGCGATAGCGCCTGCGCCATTCGCTTTACCGCTTCCGGCCCGATCGGGGCTTTTTTCCCGATGATCAACAAATCCTGCATGGGTGGAACTTCAAACTCTGAAATTTTTAAAGAGAGCGTTGCTTTGCGGAAATAGTTCAGTTTATCCTGCATCCTGATTACTCCTTCATGTTCGGGTGAGACTTCACGTTCGACCGTTTACGTTAACCGATTCGGTTTTCCGAATAAATAGCCTTGTCCCATCTTGATACCCAAAGACAGCGCGGTATCCAAATCCTCTTCTTTTTCGATTCCTTCCAGGATCAGATTGGCCTCGTCATTGCAGTACTCGGCAAACAGTGCGACAACTTTTTGTTTTTTCCTGGATGTACTCAAGTCAGAAGCAAAGAAGCGGTCGATTTTGATAAAATCAGGCGAGACGTCCACAATATTTCGAAAAGAAGTTGTTCCATCTCCTACATCGTCCAGGGCTATCAGGAAATTCAGTTCACGCAGCAATCGGATGGCATCTCTGAAAGAAGCGCTTTTCCATAAGAGGCCCTCATAAATGGACTCGTTAATCTCAAATACGATTTGGTTTCTATATAGCTCGAATCGCTCGGCAAGGGAGTCGAGTAAGTCGATAAATAAAGGCGAGACCAAAGTTGAAGGGAATATGTTAATAAACAACAGGTTATGTTCCCGTGAGCCCGGAAATTCGAAGTAGGCTGAAATCGCCTGGAAAATTGAAAAAGAATCGACTTCGAACAACTTGTTCTGCTCCATGGCGCGCTGAAATAAAAGATCCGGATTCATGTTGGAGTTACTGCGAATGAGGGCCTCGTAACCAAGGATTCTCTTTTCGGGAAACCCCAAGATGGGCTGGAACACATGATAAAAATCGTTTTGTACTATTAATTGTTCAATATTCGGCATCGAGGCTACTCCCTTTGCTGGAGAATCAAAATAAGAAGCCACCCCGATTTGGGGCAGCTTTGAGCTCGGAAGCAATAATTTCGGCAACCCAGCTACCATAGATATCATCCTTAGGCCTGAAGTTTTGCGCCCCCATTTTTCAATGGGTTTGCCGTTTCGTTTTTTATGATCCTGAAAGAAAGGGATCAGCCTGAGGACCTACGAATAGAACCTCCCCCTTTTGAATGAAGTTGGATCATGTACGACAAAATCCTTCTTTATACCCAATAATTCGCGCAAAAAGCGCCAACTCCTTCCAAACGGGTGTTCCTAAGAAACCGTATTTATCCAAAAAATCGGTAAAGACTTGCCATTTAACATAGAGAATCGCGGTAAATAAGCAGCAAGCGGTTGGTTCAGATCGTCCCAACCGCTTGCTTTTTTCATAGCTTGAATCACTTTTTACGAATCTTCGGTTGCCGGTTCCAACAGTTCCCGTAAAATACGATACGCTTGTCGCTGTTTGGCATCGTTGTGTTTGAGCAATAAGAGAATGCTGGCCCATAACCATTTTTTTTGTTGCAAATTGGCCTCTTTCTCGTCGCTGAATAAATCGTATACGCTCATATGTAATGCCAAAGCAATTTTTTCAATTGTCTGAAGTTTGACGTTTTTTTCGCCGCGTTCAATCTGACCAAGATATGTCGCGGCCATGCCGATCGATTCGGCTAGTTGTTCCTGAGTCAAATTTTGCTCCATGCGGTATAGGCGAATTTTTGCTCCGACTATTTGTGCAAAGGTAGACATAATGTCCCTCACAACCCCTCTCTATAGTAAAGTGTAGTCAAAGCAGTCGGAGGGATGGAGTACTCTTAAACTACAGTCCATTCAATTGATTGTACCTTTAAAATCTTTGCGATATAATTTTCCAAAGAGCTTATTTTGTCACAAATTCCTTTAAGCCAATATTTTCGATAAAAAGGAGTCAGAAGTCATGCATCATGTCATGATAGCTGCGCAGACTGTATTGTTTGGGAATCGGCAGGAAATCGGCTTGAGCCATAATCAAGTGGTCCAGCTTTCCAAGGAGATTACAAGACTGACTCGATTATTGGAAAGCGTAAGTCAACAGACTGAGAATGGAATGCGAGAAATAAGGGGAAGGGTTGCCACGAGGCTGCTCAGCAAGGAACAACTGCTCGAATGTATAGCGACAGCTTGGGACATGGGACTTGAAGAAGAGTTTGTTGCTTTTTTGTTCAAGGAGCTGCTATGGATGGAATCCGATACGGAATTGTCCGAAATGGAATAGGAGGTTGTCTTCAGAGAGAAAGCTTGATGGATGTAAAATGGTTACGGCATTGCTGCCGACGTGGAAGCGCGATTGATCGGATGTATCAATCGCGCCGCGAATCCATCATTTGAAAATCGGAATTTTCAACATCTAGGCTTGACTGGGCTTTAACTTGTACCTCCCCGTATTGGTCAGTTGAACACCGATTCGTATGTTTCGTAAAGAATCCTCATGCAGCACAAAATGATTTTCGTCTTCGATCCGGTGCCATACCGAGGGATAGCGTCGAAACAACGACTCGCCCAGATTATAAACATCAACCTTCCGCTCAAAGCCTTTCCGGTAAGTATGGCGAATTTGTTCTTCAATCTTTCGTTCGGCCAGGTCGATCAATTCTTTCTCGGACATTTCCTGATGCAATTCGTTAATGCCTGCCTTTACCGTTAGCTCGACGTCAAAATAAACGCGAAGATCTTGAACAGACGGCTTGATGCGCACTTTTGGCTTCTCCATGACCAATACAGCCGCTAACGATTTTTCACGTTCGAGAGAAAGCGGCACGCGAACCGTCTTTTTATGCATCCAAGGCAATCCTTGCAAATCGTCCGGATCCAATTCTCCATGGTACCGATTGTTCCAAAACACGGTTATACCTGCATATTCTAACAACGGATGCGTTTTTCTGCTTACTTCCCACTGATTTTTCTCAATCCGTAGAGCAGGCAGGTAACTCATCCGCGAATCTTCTTTCAGCGTCATGACAAATTGATACAACCTGATCAGTGAAATGATCGATCGTTGCCGATACGGTTCCTCCGGGCTGTGCAAAATGGACATCATCGGAGACTCATTGAAAAAAGGAGTTGTGTTGAAGATATCTTCAATCTGTTCCTTGGTGCTAAAAACCCAAACCAAATAGCGGATTTCCCTGTAACGGTTCAGCAAATCCATTACATCCTGAAATTTATTTTGTTTCAGAATACGTTCGCTGAATACGAGCGTGGAAACATGCCCCCAAAACACCCTTTGTTGCGACGTTTCATATAAATGGTTTGCCGCTTCCGTAAACGATGCTCCTGAGCCTTTCCCTACCCATACAGGCGCTTCCTTCGATTTTTGCTGGCCTTCCAACTTGGCGACGCTGGAGAAATCAAGTAGTTGCAAATACACAACGTACTTCCCGTCATGATAATCGAACCCGATGGCCGTTACATAACTGATATTTTGGAGTTCCTTCATATTCCAGCAGCCGGTCGTGATGACGAGCAGAACAATCAGAATTCCAGTTAATTTCACGACTTTCATTTTGACTGTTCTCCCTGGTTCGTATCATCAATCGGATGAAGCATCTTCGGACGCTTTCTCTTCCATGCCAAAGGCAACCGAAACAAAGCATGCGGCAAGTCTCTGAAAAACGGAGGAGACATTGGAGCCAGGTATGGAACCCCGAAAGACTGAAGAGACGCCAGCAAGACCAGCAATAAAAATACGCCGAGAAAAAAACCGTATAAACCGAAAATGCATGAAAATATATACAGTATAATTCTCAGCACGCTTACCGTACCTCCTAACGCTTGATTGGTTAGCGATGCGCCGAATACATGAGTAATTGCGCCAACTATCACAATTCCGGGCGACAAAATTCCGGACCGAATGGCTGCATCCCCCAAGATTAGGCCGCCTACTATGGTAAGCGTCGAACCGATAGCGGAAGGAAGGTGAACGCCGGCCTCGCGCAACATTTCAAGAAAAATCAACGCAAGAAACATTTCCAGCCCGGCAGATAAAGGGATTCCGAGACGATTCACGTTCAACGTCGCCAGCAAGTAAAACGGAAGCTGGTCCTGGTGGTACGAAAGCAGGCAGAGCCAAAATGCCGGAAGCATGAGCGACACGAATAAACCTAACAGCCTCAATAATTGTCCGAACGTTGAGGATAACGCTGTAAAGTGGATGTCTTCCGGCGTTTTGATCAGGAGCAGCAAGTTGGCGGGGCCAATGAGCGCCGCCGGCGTTCCGTCCACCAGCAAAACAAATCGCCCGTTCGTCAAACAGTTGACGGCAAAGTCCGGTCTTCCTGTATACGCCATAAGCGGGAATAACGCCCATGTCGGTTCGATCATTTCTTCAAGTTCCGTCGCGCTGAATACTCCGTCGATCGTTATCTTTTGCAGGCGCTGCTTCACCTCCTGTATGACCTTTGGATCGGCAATATCGTACATGTACATCAATCCGATTCGGGTTTGCGTACGTTCGCCGAGCGCCATTTGCTCATAGGCTAACGATGGGGATTTAAGCCGTTTGCGGATGAGCGCGGCATTGATGGCTAACTCTTCCACAAAACAATCCTTGGCGCCCCGAACGGAGACTTCGACATTGGATTCTTCCGGTTTTCTCCCCGGCAGCTTGGCAATATCAACGGAACAGATGAGCCGAAGCGCGGGAATATACATAAGCAATTTGCCTTCAAAAACAAGTTGCGTCGCTTTCCGTTGCCAATCATCATCCGGCAGACGTTCCAGTTGAAGTTGGCTCGCTGTTTGAAGCATGCCCGCGTCCGTAAACCCGTAGCACTCATAAAAACGATGCAATCGGGGAAGTACCACCTCATGAATCATATGCTGGCTGTCGCTCATCCCTTCGCAGAAGACGAACAGTACGGTTGAACGTTCCTCCCGTGCGTTCAAGGTGTATGTATGATGCTTGACATCGGCGCAACGATTGAACAAATTTAAAATAGCGGAAGCATCGGCCAGTTCAACGGCTGGCCGTTCGGAAGGTGAGGCGCTTGGTCGAGAAGAAGCCTCAACCGCCCCGACAGGTCTTTGGAAACGAAATGGTCTTAACCACCTTTTGAGCATGGGGATTCACCTTCTCTTTCTGTTGGAAATCCAGATTTTCGCGACAAACAATGCCGTCAAGCCCAAAGCAGCGTAAACGGACGACGGGAAAAGCACGCTCCCGAGAGAATCAAGGAACCGTGCATCGCTCACAGGCAGCACAACGGCAACGATCATCAGCGTGCCGTATAAAATGAGCCATGGCAATCGCTTGCCCGGTTTCCAAATATCAACCATAATAAACAGAGCCAGCGAGACGCGAACAAATGTGCCGGAAAGCCACTGGTAGATGGAGAAGAAATCAAGGTGCGAAATATAGTGCCCGAGTTGAACCAAGCGCCACTGCTCATATGCAGGGTATCGTTGATTTGCCGCCTCAACAGGTCCAAATACGGCTATGGCACCCATCAGCGGTCCCAGAATCAATCCGGCCAACAGTACATTCACCAGCATGAGAGTGCCGAAGCGAGGACGTTTGGATAAGTGCTCCTGATAAAAAAGAATGCAGATGAGTTCCAAAAGTCCCCCTGCCGCATATAGTGCGCCTTTCCATACAGGCTCCCACCCGAACTCGAAGACCGGAAACAGCAGGCTGTAATCTTTATACTTGTAGTTGGCTGTCATCACAAAATCGCCGAGCACGATCACAACCGGGAGCAAAATGCCGGTGACGATTGCAATCACGCGCAAACCGGCAAGTGCCGCCAATAGATTGCATCCGACTCCCGCAAGCACTAACGCCAAAGCCGGCGTCTGCGGCAAATAGGAGGCAATCGTCCATGTGATGGTGTCTTTTAGCGAAATGGTGCCCATAAAGAACATGTAAATCGTGAAAAAAACGAGCATACCGTTTGCCGGCAGTTTGCCGAAATGACGATACATCCAGGTTTTGACCGGTGTCCCGTTCATGTTTTTGAGAATATAAGATAAACAGGCGATCCAGACTGGCGATGCTGCCAATACGGCTAAAACGGATACCCAGGCATCCCTTTTGGAAGCAGTCAGCAGAAGCGGGATAATAATCACGTGATTCAGAATGCCTATCGCCATCAGGATCACCATGTATCCTTGCAGCAACGAAATTTTTTGATTGACCGATGCGATACTTGTCACCACTTTCAGATGAACCTCTTCTTATGCTTTCCAAATTCCCCCCTTGCTAAAACAACGTGCATGGATGGACCAATAGCATTTTAATTCAGATGAACGGCAATGAAGGCTGACGACTACGTTCGTAGTATGCGAATCCGACGAAAGGCAAGGAGTTGGACCGTTGTTGTCGAATATGTCCGTAATGTGGTCATGAAATTGCATTGAATGTGCAACAATCGGTATCGCGCATCTAGCAGCCTTATCCGCGGTTCGAGCTCGCCCGGACGCCAACGTCCGTCCTTTGATCCGATGTATGGGGGGCTTTTCCATTGGGCTTCCTCATGCCGAAAACAAGCTGCTTTCCTGGAAAACGAACAAAGAAAAAGAAGTCTGCGCTTTTTTGATCCATCACGAAGGGACGCCCGCGGATACCGCGCTCATCATTGAGTCGATTTGGCCGGGTTGCGATGTGAAAAAGGCGAAAAGCTACTTGTATACTTGTCTGTCCTACTTGCGGAGAAGCTTGCAGGAGCATGACGTCCCCATAAGCGTAGACAAAGCCGGAAACGGGTTCACGATCCGGCTGGACGGGGCGGCTGCCGATGTGACGACATTCGAGGGGATGCTGGACGACATGTTGTCCGAATTTCCCGCCAGCAGCGGCATCAACGAATCGATCTATTTGGGGTATGTCGCGCAAGTTTCCGGGCTGCGCGACAAGGCGCTCACGCACGACTTGATTACGTTACAGCCTTTCTGATGATGTGATTGTATTTTGTCGGCTAGTACTCCCAACGGAAAAACGATTATTCCCTGATCGTATTCGGGCTGGTGTGCATGTTTTTCGCCCTGTTCACCAGCACGCGCGGCGAAAGAGTGTTGTTCAGCCTGTTCGGCTCCGTTCCGTTCTGGCTGTATCTTCGCATTCAGATGGTTTCGGCGCTTGGCGCGGCATGGGATTTCTCCTGTACGTGTATACGGCGTTCCGTCCGGTTTACTCCTGATGGTTGATCCGGATCGGGTTGATATTTGGGACGGTTCTGGCGGTCTGGGCAATCGGCTTCATCCCCCGTTCGCGACGGATCTGTTTAGGCAACTGGTCACGATCTACGCCACCTTCCCGCAAAGTGGAGGGGAGCCTGTATCTGGCCGTCGCCGTGATCGCCCTGAACGTCTTTGCGCTGGTGCAAAATCTGAACGTCTATTTCGCCGTACCGGTTGATTCGGTGCCTCCGTTCGAACCGCTCGTGTACCTGCTGATGCTGGCTTTGCTCATGTCGCTTCGCTTCTCCAACGCATTCCGGAAAATCGAAGAGCTCTCCGTTCAATTGCTGAAAGCGGACAAGCTGAAAGACGAGTTTCTGGCCAGAACGTCGGATGAGTTCAAGTCGCCGTTGCACGGCGTCATGCATATCGCAAGGTCGATGCTTGACAACGCCAATCATCCGCCGACGGCGGAGCAGCGCGAGAAGCTTGAATTAATCACGAGCATCACTGGCAGGCTTTCGCAGCTGGTTTACGATATTCTGGATTTTTCCAGGCTGAAGCAAGGTGAATTGGCCGTCGATTCGATGCCGGTCGATGTCCGCCCGGCTGTCGAGATGCAGGTGCGCATCTATTCGTTTCTGTGCGCGGACCGCAACATCCGGCTCGAAAACCGTGTCCCCGAACATTTGCCCTATGCGATTGCCGATGAAAGCCGGTTCGGCCAGATCGTCGGCAACCTGCTCGGACAACGCGGTCAAGCATACGGTGAACGGGAGCATTGTCGTCACAGCGGCGGAGAATCGCAGCATGATTGAAGTTTCGGTCAAAGATACGGGGGAAGGAATCGAAGCGCAGCACATCCCGCACCTGTTCGAAGCGTTCCAATTGTTTGATGAGCGAGCGGAACGCCGGGGCTTCGGGCTCGGGCTGTCCATCGTCAAACAACTGGTCGAGTTGCTAAAGGGAACCGTAACGGTATCTTCGACGAAAGGCGTCGGCACGACGTTCACATTCACCCTGCCGATCGCAGGCAACGCGGGAAACCGATAGCAGCTTCCCTGTTAAGCGAACGTCCGGTCAAAGCACCGGAGTACGCTTTCGTGACGCCTCATTATCTGAATTAAAAAGGGAAGCATACCAGCGGTCGATCTGGAAGTGGCGTTTCTGCATTCGCAGATCAAGCCGCATTTTTTGTACAACGTCGTTGCATCAAGTTATACGGATGCGGAACGTTCGCGAAAATTGACCGCGGATCTGGTCGATTATTTGCGAGGCAGCTTCCGGTTAAGCCATATGGAGAAGCGGATCGCTTTCGTGAAGAGTTCAACCTGATCCGGACATACGTCGATATTGAAAAAGCGCGCTTCAAGGATCGCTTACAATTCGAGGATGTACCGGGTGAGCATCCCTCCCCTGCTGCTGCAGCCGCTCGTCGAAAACGCGATTCGGCACGGGATCGGCAATCGGATAGAAGGCGGAACGGTCAAATTGACGACTTTTGAAACGGAGGGCGAATATTGGTTTGTGATTGAAGATAGCGGTGTCGGCATCGAGAGCGAACAGCTAAGTCGACTGCCGGCTTCCGGATCGGACAGGCGTCAGGGCGTCGGCCTGCTGAACATCAACAAGCGTTTGAGACACGAATACGGCATGGATCTGCGGATGTACGGTTATGCTAGCAGACGCACTGAGATTGGAGGGAACTGATGCAACCCTTACCTTCACGGATCAGACGAAGATCGGTGACTGGCCAAGCAGGCGGTTGCTCTCGCTGTAAAAGCGGGAATCGTCAGCGGGTACGAGGACGGCAGCTTCCGACCGGATGCTCAGATCACCCGAGCGGAGATGATATCGATGATCGCAAAAACGCTGAAAGTCTCACTTAATTCGCATACAACAACGGGCTTTGCTGATGACGAAAACATTCCGAGGTGGGCAAAAGGCTCGGTGGAAACGATCCGCAAACTAGGTATAATTGACGGCCGAACGGCAGCAAATTCGTTCCGGACATTACGGCCACTCGGGTGGAAGCGGTATCCATGCTGCTAAGGTTACAGGAACGAAGCGGTTACGGGTGTTTCAAAGACGACCGAGATGTAAAGGAGATGCCCCGAGGCATCTTCTTTCGTAGCCTTGCGAGCTTCCGGATTATGCTTAGTGGTGATGAAAAAGACAACAACGGACATGGGGCAGTATAACGAATGACGACAAGTTCCAACAGGAAAAAGGCAAACCAGTTCGAAAGACTGGGACGCAAAGCCACGGGTCTTCCGCATGCTTGCAATGATCGCCGGGTTACCCTCTCTAATGCTGTCAGGAAAAGGCACGGCCTTCCGAGGGTACGTGTCTTTTTTGTTTTTCCAGAACAATCAATGAGGTGATGAAAAGATGGAGGAGCGTGCAAGTTATGCCGTAGAAGTTGATGAAGTCGTGCGTTGGAAAGAAGGCAAGATCCAAGTATTGCTGGTGGACAGCGACCCCATTTGGCAACAACGGATGGCGGGGCTTATCAATGCAGAGCCGGATATGAATATATTTCATATTGCAACAAACAAGGAATCGGCCATTCGAGCGAGTGTGCAATTGGATTTAGACGTGATGATTCTTGATCTGATACTTCATTCATCGCAACAGGATGGACTCCATACAATTTCCGAAGTTCTGAAAATGAAATCAATGCCAATCATTATCTTGACCTCCCTCTACGAGCCTGAAATCATTGTGGAAGCTGTGCTAGCCGGGGCGATCAATTATATTACCAAGATAAACTATGCTGATGTCGTAAATGCCGTAAGGGAAGCGTATCGGGGGCAACCTTCTCTTCATGCCGATGTTGCATCCATTATCCGTAATGAAATTGGGCTGGATAAGCGAAAAGAATTACATCGAATGCTGACGCCCACTGAAAAAGAGATCTTGCAGTTGATCGGTTGGGGCTATAGACAGCCGGTGATCAGAGAGTTATTAGGCGTCACAGCGAACACCATGAAATCGCACGTTCGTAACATCATTCGAAAATTCAACGCTTGCTCCATTCATGAAGCGGCGGAAAAAGCAAAACGAAGAGGCTTGTACGATCGGCATGATCGAATCATGTGTTAGCGATTCGTACTCGATTCGAGTCATTTTGCGTTCATTCGACACTTTATGAATTGATAGCGTGATGAAAAAATCACCCTCCATATTATGCGCTTTATAGGTAAAATGGTAGGTGCAGATGGATATTATTAGGAGGAATTTACCGGAGGTGAGAGTCGTAAAAAGCGGAACGAAGGTTGTGAAAATAGTACCTTGTCAACTTATGCCAAACTAGAAAAGAAGGGAAGATGACGATAGAAATGGAGAGTGAACAAAGTACAACGAAGTCGATTGACTGCCGAAACTGGCGGAAAACGTTAAGAAAGCATGCACAGCAAGGAGGGATTTGTGATGTCGCGGACCCGGTCTCCATTCCCTACGAGAAAGTTGAATCATGGCTAAAGTCCTATAAGGACTGGAAAGCGAGATTGAAGTATGTTCAATCCGAACTCACTTACATCCCAGAATTGACGCGCACCCTGGATATGGTTGCGGCTCATAGCAGCAGAAAACAGGAAACGGTATTGCGAACGGTCATTCGACGCATACAGATCACTGAACATGAAATCCCATTGTTGCTATCCAGAATCGGTCTGATCGACTACGCTCTCACGGCGCTCACCTCGGAAGAGGGCTTATTTGTTCGGTTGAGATATTTTGATAATCTGGCGTCCTCAGAAGCCATGAGCCGCCTGGCACTTTCCCGCCGCGCATACTTCTATCATCGGAAGCGAATTTTACGCAAAATCTACATGAAAATCAAAGATCGGACGGTTTTGCTGGATTTGGAGTCTTCTCAAGCAGATTGAATGAATTCAGAAGATTCGTTGCGCATAGATCTGTCCCAGTAATTCAATTTTGAGGATTGGAGTGCCGGAATTGCATCGAACATGCACCGAACGCTGCACCGGATGTGCCTTTTTTTGCACGAAGTATGCACACGATATGCACAGATTTCGTGTTATGATGATAGCGTGGACAGACAGTGCAGCGGTAGCAACAAGAAAACTCTGTGGTCACTCTTTATCAAGCGTCGATTCTTTCCCTGCTACCCAGCGGAAAGGATTACGGCGCTTTTTTTATTGTGTCAATGCGGTCGTCGGCTAAATCCCGGTTGCCAAGGAGCTGAACCAAGCTTAGGGCAGCACCATACATCATAGCCCGCCTAATTTCTCACTCGGTGTTGCCAGGTGAGAAAGAGGGTGAAGGTAATGTATCCCTATTGCTCTTAACTGCAAACGGCGAATTAATCGGCAAGAATGTAATCCAATTGGCCTGGTCGCAATCGCGCGTTGGCGCTCTCTGCGGGTGGGTCTTTTTTGTTGTGCTTCCTGCTTGTCGGGGAGCGTTGGCTGTCGCTCCCCCCCCTCTGTTTTGGTTTGCCATTAAACCAAAATGGAGGGACTTGAATGAAGAAGATGAATTTGCGAGATATGTATCCTTTTTTCAGGTCGGATGTATGGGTTGATGTAGATGAAGAGGTTGCCGATGAAATCCGTCGCTTTGACTTAAAAGAGAGCGCTTACAGACTGCGGACGTATCGTCATAGGGCCTATTATTCGCTGGATCGCAACGACGGGATTGAGCAGCATGTTTTATTTCTCTCGATTTCACCGGAGGAGGTTTACGAGCGCAAGCTTTCACGGCAGCAACTCTATGAAGCTATGTGTCAATTGCCGGTGAAATCAGCCAGACGGATTTATGCCCATTATTTTTTGGGTATGAGCAAAGTCGATATTGCCAGAGCCGAGCATGTCGATGAGCGGGCGGTTCGTAAATCGATCCAACGAGGCTTGAAAAAAATGGAATACTTGCTCAAAAACATGTAATCGATTCGTCGGAGGGTCCGATTTTCCTGCCAAAATGAACGGTTATATAGAGGACCATGTTCAGACAGCGGCTGGTTGCAACCAGCCGCTGAATTCTCCATGAAAGGGGTATGTGACGATGCATCCGATTTGGTTTCGAGATGATGAACACGAGAGATTTTACGTTCAGATGTTGGATGCAGAGAAATGCAGCGATGGCTACCACCGGGCACTGTTCTATACATTGGGCATTTCCCGAGAAACCAGAAGTCATATCCGCGATTTATATGATTTCTCTAATGGCGGCATTAAGCCCGAAGGTCTTTCGGCCCCATGGCAAACCGGCGGTACCATCCGAGTGTGTCGGCTCGCCTTTAATTTATGGAACGGCTGGACCGAAGCAGGCGACGAACGTTACTCCACTCCCCACGAATTATTCGATTGCAGCTATGCCCCCTATTTATTTGAAGCGATTCGTCTTCGTTACCCTGATTATTGCCAAAGTAACGAGAGAACGATCAAACGGCTGGCCGAACAAAACCGCTGAATGTCTGCCGACATTGGGAGTTGAATGGAACGATGAAGGAGATTAAAACGAGGAATGTTGTGAAGGACATTAAACGTTTGGAAAGATTCCCAAACGTGTTGCATCGTGTAAAGCGTTCAAGCGCTCATGCCAAGCGGCAAGTTGATCATGACAAGACGACTTCCCAGTCTCCAGTTGAATTTGCTCAGCGCCATTCCGCAGCGGCTACGAAAAAAACAATACGTGCCCAAATGGGGATGAGTGTGCGTATCAACAAGAGATTGATCCGGCACATTCTAAAAAGGAAGCCGTTTCCAGACGGTGATTCTGTCACAAGTCAGAGTCCGATTGATGTTCATACGGAGTCATCGATTTCGCGTACACCGCGACTTGCCCGTAGGATACGTCTGCGAAAGCCGGTTGATGGAAAATACATCTTGTCTTCTGGCTCGCATTCAGGAAAACAACGATTTATACGGAGCCGGGTCAATGCCCGGCTTCTGCATCGTTCTCGAACAGGCAGCTATCCTGACTGGATGCAAAAACGGGATATCGGCCCTCTAAAACCGGTCGGGAAGAAGGAATCATTCTCCGCCGCGGTATCTCATTCAGCAAATGGACGCGTGAAACCGTTAACCCGAGTCCCGTCTACTATAATGAAACAATCAGGTCATACGATCAAACGGAAAGCGCGAAATTTCAAGACGTTAGCGCCATTTATAAAAAATGGGCATCGGCTAGATCACGCTAACGATTATTCGGATGCTTCAACTGAAGGGAGAATGGATGCTGTCAAGGAAGCTCATCGGGCTGCGCATATGGCGATATCAGCTCGCCGGTCCATTCAAACCGCGCGTGCAGCCGCGAGATTGAATCGCCTTATCGTTAAATTGCTTGTAAGAGCCACTGCCTTGCTTGTCAAGGGATTGACGGCGCTTCTGGGATTCAGCGGTTCGGTAATTGTAGTTTTGTGCATTATCATGGCGGTAGCCGCTGTCATTTCCTCTCCGTTCGGTATCTTTGTGTCTGGTGAAAATACGGATGCCGATGTAAAGCCGCTTACCCGAATCGTTCAGGAAATAGACGATGAATTCGCCGCCCGAATTGCAGATATGCAGCGATCCGCTGGCCATGTAGACCGGGTGGAATATCATTATCCCGGCAGCGCGGACAACACTAGAATTGATAACTGGATGGACATTATCGTCGTCTTTGCCGTGAAGACCGTCACAGATGCGGAAAACGGAATGGATGTGGCTACGCTTGATGCAACAAGAATCGGTATCATTCGATCGGTGTTTTGGGATATGAATTCGCTGGAATCTCGTGTTGAAACGATAGAACATAAGGAAACGGTTACGGTAGAACATGAGGACGGGAGCACCAGCGAAGAAACGATTACCCGATATGAGCGCATTTTGCATATTACCGTCACTAGCCAAACTGCGGAGCAACAGGCAGATATATATCGCTTTACAAATGAACAGATGGAATTAATGAAGGAAATGCTGTCCGAGGAGTTCCGCCCGCTCATGTATGCAATACTTGGAAAAGGTGCGGATATTGGTTTGACGCCGGAGCAGCTTGATTTGGTTCAACAGCATTTGCCCAAAGGCGAACTGGGCAGTGAAGCCGTCAAATTGGCGCTGACTCGTCTAGGCGATCCTTACAGCCAACCGAAGGCCGGGCAGGGTAATTATACGGATTGCAGCTATCTCGTCCAATGGGTTTATCGTCAGCTAGGTATTAGCTTGCTGCGAACCGCAGCTGAGCAGGCCAGATTTTGCGTGGAGAATGGCCTTACAGTAGGCGCGGCCGACTTGGTTCCGGGTGACCTTGTGTTTTGGAGCTACGAGCGTAATGGTAGATTTATGGATATTACTCACGTTGGGATTTATGCGGGTGATGGCAAAGTTGTAGATGCTTCCTCAAGTCGCGGGCAGGTGGTGTTTCGGGACTTGTTTGATTCGGATAAGCAAGTGTTGTTTGGAAGGCCGAGTCTTTCTGATTCTTCGCAACAAAATTCCTCCCTGTCGGCAGAAAAATAGCGAAAGCAAGAACCAACTTTAAAAAATGGTGCAACGGAGCGGATGTGACAAAATGGCCGGGTTACGAGTGAACGCTCATTTTTGTATTAATTTGGTTTATTTCCTGCATTCGGGTCTGCAACAAAATCAGTCCTATAGTCTATATATTTTCATTCCCTTACCATACCAGACGAAGCATGATGAAGATCGTGACAATGGAACATCCAGTTCCCTTCATTATCTGCTTCGAATGCAACAACGTACTCTTCCCCCGGCTTCAAATTCACCGTATCCTTAATAACGGAGGACCCTTCAAGCGGTTTCCCGTTTTTGTTTAGGCCTTGGAAGAAGTGCCCGTATAGGTGCATCGGATGGTCGTCGCTTATTGAGTTATTGACACGGTGAACTTTGACGGTATATCCTTATTTGATGTTTATCGGAACGGTATCCGCAGTAGTAGATGTCGTCTCTTATGTAGCAGTTTGATTGGATTTACGAAAAAAGTCATTTGTAATATGTATGCGGTGTGCCGAAGCCTTCTTCTCCTGTGTAATGACATGCGAGGCAATGGCGAGCTAACCGAATAAAAGCAGTCCTATCCAAACAACGATAGAACTGCTTTGCTTTACTTATGATCTGCTGTGCCGATTGGGTTATGGTTTAACTCCTTTTATAACGGCAGAGGCAAGGTAATCTTCCACCTTCGACCCAGGAACCCAATCTTTAATAAACGCCCTCGATTCCTCTTTCGGTTCGACCACCACATCCTTAAATCCACTTTGCGTTAGCATCGTTTTCAGCTCGTCAACGGACGAGGCCCCCGATATGCACCCCGAATAAAAAACATCCAAGTCGTTTTTGATTTCCGCCGGAAGCTCTGCCGTCATCACGACATCGGAAACGGCCAGACGACCACCGGGGCGCAAAACGCGGAACGCTTCATGAAACACTTGCTGTTTATCCGGAGAAAGATTGATGACGCAGTTGGAAATGATGACATCCATCGTTTGATCGGGAACAGGCAAATGCTCGATTTCCCCTAGCCGAAAATCGGTGTTCGTGAATCCTCCTTTGACGGCGTTATTGCGGGCGCGACTTACCATTTCCGGCGTCATATCGACCCCAATCACATGGCCGGTTTCCCCTACTTGTCGGGACGCCAAAAAACAATCGAAACCGCCGCCGCTGCCGAGGTCCAATACTACTTCTCCCGGTTTAAGCTCCGCGATGGCTTGCGGATTGCCGCAACCAAGACCAAGGTTTGCACCGTCAGGAACAGCGGTTAATTCTTCGGATGAATAGCCCAACTGCGAAGAAACGTCATCGGCCGATCCGCGGCAGCTTGAAGCTGGCGAACAGCACGAACCCGACTCCACTTTTTGTAAGGCGATTTCTTTATACCGGCTGCGTACATTTTGGCGAATTTGATCGTTCGTTATTTGATTCATGAATCTTCTCTCCTTCAACTTTTTTATCAAATCAGCAGTAGCTAGGGGTGCAACAAGCTGCTGTGTTTGCAATCGTGAGTTGCCGTCTCCAAAGGAACCGGCTCGATAACTCCGTGGGATTTTGCCATTTCCAAGCTTCCCGTGCCGAGCGCTCTATTTCACGCTGCTCCTGTTTCATAAGGTATTCCGTGGCAAACCAATTCAAGTTCATGGGAACTTGCCTCCCTACAAGTCATTTTTCACAAAACGTCGTAGTTTGCGAACAACGTATTTCGCGTCCCGCCCCACCCCCTTAATGTGGCGGAAGCAAAGGAACGCTGTCCTTCCAAGCCGACATAATACAGTCCCGGAACAGAAAGACTGATTTCGGCGGTCTGTAGCGGTTTCCCTTCGGCATCCAGCGCCCCGAGAGGGTGAAGGTAAGACAGATCGGGGCGATACCCGGTTGCAAAAATGACGGTTGCTACCGGTTCTTTCGTTCCGTCTGTCCAAACGACGCCATCGGAATAAAACGAGGTAAACATCGGCCGTTGGTCCGGCTTCCCAGCCTCTAGTCTTGCTCGGTAATCGTCCAAATCGGCAACGGAACTCGGACTTGGAGGCTTTTTGCCAAATCGCCAGAATGGAAAGGTATCTAAGCCGACAGCTCTGATCCAAAAATGAAGATCTATTCCCAATACTTTTGTTTTCGTAAGCTGAACGGGCCGAAGAACGGCGAGCAATGTATGGCTGCTGTCGGCAAGCTCTATTGCAATTTGAACCGCAGAATTTCCGCGCCCGACGACGACCACTCGTTGCCCACGGTAACGATCCGGATTGCGGTACGCGGAAGAGTGAAGGACTTCTCCTTGAAAGACTTCCTTTCCGTTTATGTTCGGCGTATAGGGATTATGAAAGGAACCGGTCGCATTGATGATCGTTCTCGTCAGATGACGTCTCCTGCAGCCGTTCGGATCGAAAAGCAGTTGTCGGTTTTCTCCACGGCAACAACCTTCTGATTCGTCCGGATCGGCAAGTCAAAACGTTGGTCATACGCCTTTAGATACTGAATCACCTCGTTTCGCAACGGGTAATGGGTCGCAGCTCCGGGTATCTTCATGCCTGGCAATGAGGATAACCGAGCTGGCGAAAACAGCTTTAGACTATCGTAATAGTGTGGCCAAGAACCGGTTGCCTGTTCGCTTGCTTCCAGGATCACAAATTGCAGCCCATTCTTCTTCAAGTAATATCCGGAAGCAAGACCGGCTTGCCCACCCCCGATAACTATTCCATCGAAAATCGCTGACATTCCAAGTCCTCCTTAGAATATTTGCAAAATGCAAGTATTATAGGAAAAAGATCACCCACAAGAAGGGGTGGAACAGCATTGGCCGGTTTTCGCCATCGCTTCGTTTAATAGCTTGATCGAGCGAATGACGGTATCTTTTTCAAAATCGTTCATGTGTGAGAAAATTTCGTTTAAATAGTCATTCATTTGCTGGTCAATCGACGCCGCAACATATTTTCCTTCTGTCGTTAAGGAAAGCAGCTTCACCCGCCGGTCATCGGGATCGGGCGTTTTCTTCACTAATTTCATCTTGATTAACGACTGGACTTGTCGGCTGAATGTCGTGATATCGGTCCCTAATGCCTCTGCTACTTGCTGGATGGAAGGCTTGTGTTGGCGATCAATTTCGTAAAGAATATGGCTTTGAATTAAGGAGATGTCGCAGCCACCGGCAGAACAGCAGTTTTTATTCAGAAAGCCAAAGCGACGAGTCATGATTTGAAATTGTTCACGTACATTTTCCACGGCGCCTCACCTCATGAAACAGTTATACAACAAATGATTGCAAGTTGCAAGTGTTTAATTTATCTGCAATGCAAAAAACAGGAACTCGGTTCTTAGACAGGATTTTTAAAATTTCATTTTTCGTATTGACTTTTTCCCATACATAAATAACAATATGGTTATATGGTTTTGGTGTGGGGTGATTATCACGACAATGGAATTTGAAAAGATAGCAGATATTCTGAAAGCTCTTGCCGATCCGACAAGGCTGAAAATCCTTTCTTTGCTCCGTGTTCGCGATTGCTGTGTGTGTGAACTGGTTCCCATCTTTAACATTTCCCAGCCAGCCATTTCCAAACATGTAAGCCGTCTAAAAACGGCGGAACTGGTCCGCGAAACGAGAAAGGGGCAATGGGTGTTTTACTCCATCAATGAGAAGCGGTTAGAGGAAATTGGTTATGCTCTGTTCCACTTGCCTGATCTATCCGAGGATCTGCGGGAATTGGAGCAACAAGGACTAACGGTTATTTGCGAGTAAAGGGGGTGTACAGCAAGTGTGTAAACAAGAGAAAAAGCGACTTTCATTTCTGGATCGCTATTTGACGTTATGGATTTTTATTTCGATGGCGATAGGAATTGGCTTGGGCTACGTATTTCCCAACTTTGTTGCCGGTTGAATGAATTTCAAGTCGGAACCACATCGATACCGATTGCGTTTGGCCTTATTTTAATGATGTATCCGCCGCTGGCGAAGGTACGATACGAAGAAATCGGTCGTGTCTTCCGAAATGGCAAAGTGTTAACCATTTCATTGATTCAAAACTGGCTCATTGGCCCGATCTTAATGTTTTTCCTGGCTATTATTTTCCTCCAAGGCTATCCGGAATATATGGTCGGCCTGATTATGATCGGTTTAGCTCGTTGTATTGCAATGGTCATCGTTTGGAACGATTTATGCAAAGGGGATGCTGAGTACGCGGCGGGACTCGTTGCTTTCAACTCGATCTTTCAAGTTTTGTTTTATTCCGTCTACACCTTTATCTTTGTTACGATTTTGCCGGGATGGTTCGGGGTGGAAGGTGTCGTTGTTGACATTACGATGGCCGAAGTTGCCAAGAGTGTGTTCATTTATCTAGGGATACCGTTTTTGACCGGAATGATTACTCGCTATTCTCTTGTAAAAGCAAAAGGACGGTCCTGGTACGAAACGGTCTTTATTCCGAAAATCAGCCCCATTACGCTGATCGCGTTATTGTTTACGATCATCGTCATGTTCTCGCTGAAAGGCGAAATGATTATCCAATTGCCGTTCGATGTCGTGAGGATCGCGATTCCGCTATTGATTTACTTTGTCGTCATGTTCTTGATCTCGTTTTTCATGGGCAAAAAAGCAGGGGCTGGTTATCCGGTGACTTCTACACTGGCTTTTACCGCCTCGGGGAATAACTTCGAGCTGGCGATTGCCGTTGCCGTCGGGGTGTTTGGTATTCATTCCGGCTCAGCATTTGCGGCCGTCATCGGTCCTCTTGTGGAAGTCCCCGTGATGATTGCCTTAGTCAACGTCGCGCTCCGATTCCAGCGGAAGTATTTTTCAAAGCAAGCAGCTTAATATAAACAGGAGGACTCATCATGTCAGAAAACAAAAAACTCGTTTATTTCCTTTGTACAGGAAACTCTTGCCGCAGCCAAATGGCGGATGGCTTTTTGAAGGCTCTCGGTACTGATCGCTACGAAGTAAAAAGCGCCGGGTTAGAGGCACATGGGCTGAATCCCCGTGCCGTCCAGGTGATGAAGGAAGCTGGCGTCGATATTAGCAGCTATACATCTGATGTCATCGATCCGGAGATTTTGAATCTGGCAGACTATGTGATTACGTTATGTGGCCATGCAGACGAACATTGTCCGGTGATTTCGAATAAAAACGTCGTGAAATGGCATTGGGGCTTCGATGATCCGGCCAAGGCGACCGGCACCGAGGAAGAAATCATGAGCCAATTTCGAGCGGTTCGGGATGCGATTAAGTCGCGTATCGAAAAGTTTCTAGCCGAAGGTCGGTAAATTTGAACGGGAATGTAAAGTTGTAGACTAAACATTGTCATTACTCCATGGGCAGGATTAAATGAGTAAAGAAAGAAATGTATCCTCACCCTTAAGCCCATTCTCGTCTACATGAGGAGTGGTTTAGGATGGATTGCTGTACATGTTAAAGCTTCTGCTTTAGAAACCATTCATCCCGACAACTCTTATTTATTTTGTTCGAACTCTGCTTACGCAACCGTATATTATAGTGGGAATCATTCGCAATCATTTGCCGAGGATGACTTGAAAGTGGCTGTGTAACAAAAGAATCCGAGCATGGGCGTGTCTGTATGTTACTGTTTCAGTTGGACGAGAGAGCGCCTCGCAGTCGATCTCATTTTTGCTTAGATAAACGATAAGATTGTTAGAACACTTTTTTATTTATCCGCTCGACAATCATGGTAACGCTGAAGTGCAAGTTGCATAGCCATTCACCTCATTTCGTCTTTAGGGCGATTTCAAATGAGATTAGGCTATGTCCTTGCTGGATCAGCCTTTAAACTGGTGATCACTTCTTTTTGAGACTCCTTGTTTGATAACGCCGCGCATTCACGGAAAGCAAAATGTTTACAACCTAGACATTTATTCAAATCCAGTTGCAATAGCGCGAAGTTAAGTGCCTCACCGGTATGTCCAAAAAAATGTTCAGCCCCAATCAGCGTATACAACCCTGTTCTCTTCAATACATCTAAAGGCTGAGCTTGAATTCCGGATACAAGAATAATCCCACCAAATTTCTCGAAATGCTTCACCAAACTGGAAAGATTTGATTCACCCGTCGTATCCATAAAAGGTACTTTTCCCATGCGCAGCAGTAACACTTTCGGTCTTAGATGAATCGAATCCATAATGGACTTTTCAAACATGTTCGCGGCGCCGAAAAAGAGGGGGCCTTCGATGGTATAGATCCCGATTTGTGGACAATCGTGGCCTTCGGTCACCATATGAGCTTTCACTTTTTCATGTTTAACTGTTGGGTCAGGCAATACCTTGGAAACCAATAACCCATCACTCATTCGTTTCACAAACAGTATAACAGCCAAAATTAATCCGACTTCAACGGCAGTCGTTAAATTCGTAAAGACCGTTAGCAAAAAGGTAATGAGAAGGACAAAAGAATCGCTCGTTTTGATTTTTAAGACGTGGGCAAATTCTTTTCGTTCGCTCATGTTCCAGGCAACCAGCATTAGAATCGGTGCCATACTAGCAAGTGGGATCTCTGATGCATAAGGTGCAAACAAAATGAGCACCAGCAATACAACAATACCATGTATAATACCTGACAGGGGTGAGATCGCACCGTTTTTGATATTGGTTGCTGTTCGTGCAATGGCTCCTGTCGCTGGTATGCCTCCAAAAAGAGGGGTTACCATATTGGCGATGCCTTGCCCAATCAGCTCCCGATTGCTGTTATGACGACTGTCGGTCATGCCGTCGGCAACAACCGCCGATAATAAAGATTCGATGCTGCCCAACATGGCAATAGTAAAGGCGGGGCGAATCAAATTTTCAATGCGATCCCAGGTTAGATCAGGGAAATGAAAATGGGGTAGGGTGCTTGGAATAGCTCCAAATGACGATCCAATCGTTGCAACTTCCCCTTTAAAGAATACGGTCGCCACTATAGTGGATACGATAAGCCCTACCAAGGAACCAGGGACCTTCGGTAAAAATTTCGGTGTTAGGAGGATAACTGCCAAACAGACGACCGCTGTGATAATACTGTAGAGATTCGTAGTTGCGAGATGCGTTACAATTTCCTTCATATTTGGTAGAAAATTCTCATGTTTCTCGATACCGCTCAAACCTAAAAAGTTGGCAATTTGTCCGCTGAAGATTATGACGGCAATTCCAGCGGTAAATCCGATGGTTACAGGGCGAGGAATAAATTTTATCAACGCACCGAGTTTAAATAGCCCCATGAGAACAAGAATAATTCCCGCCAAAAATCCTGCAAGCAATAAATTTTCGTATCCATATTCCATGACGATCGCGAAAAGGATCGGAATAAATGCACCGGTCGGGCCGCCGATTTGAAATTTAGAACCCCCGAACAAGGAAATACAGATACCGGCAACGATGGTGGTATAAATGCCATATTCCGGTTTTACACCAGCCGCAATAGCAAACGCCATCCCTAATGGAATGGCGATAATACCAACAATGAGGCCTGAAATGATATCCTTGCGGAATGCGGCCGCATGGTATCCTTCAAATCTTCCCGTCCATTTCATCTGAATTACCTTCTCTTATTCATATATTTGATTATTTGAATATAAGTGAAATGTTACTCCTGTCATCGAATAATGTCAATCATAATAATCTCGTGTCGCTCCGCATGTTTCCGGCTGCAAAACAAAAAAACAAGGAGATCCTTGATGTTACTCATGGAACCCCTTGTTTTTCAGTTTAAGATTCATTTCGAATGACCTCAAGTAATGAAATGGCATCAACGAGATGATTATCGAAGATCTGCTTTGTGACTGCGAGTAGATCTTTAATCAACGGGTCACGTAACGAATAAATGACAGAAGTACCATCCTTTAAGCCCGTCACCACATTTTTATTTCGCAATACTGCCAACTGCTGAGAAACGGCTGAACCCTCTGAGCCTAAAATACTCTGTATCTCATTTACGTTTTTATCTCCTTCACTCAGAACCTCCAGGATTCGAATCCGCATGGGATGCGCCAGCGCCTTAAAAAAATCGGCTTTAAACTGTTGGATATTTTGGTTCATTGCTAACGCCTCCTTGATCACTATACTTTTGAATATATGAATATCATAACACAACTTTACCCAAAAACATTCTGGAAAGAAGGGCATACCGGCGCATGGATTGTGATTTGGTTGCCTATACAATACACTTTATATTCAAATACCTAATTATTTGATTAAAATAACATAAGGAGTGGATACGAATGCCGGACTCTACGAGTAATGACTGATCACATCAAGATTCGTCATCCTCGCATGAATTGACTACACCTTTCATGCAGGAAAGCAGACAAACCGCGGCTTCGCCCAAGGCGAGCAAAATTGTGCGACTAAAACAATTGCATTGTCCAAAGCGGAAGGGGAAGTATTCCGTTGGGTGATGCGAACCATACCCAATTTGAAAGAATCTCTGATTTGTGTTCGATGGTAGGTGATGGAGCGACCCGCCCAATCGTTTTTGGGCGTACAGCTCTGCCGGTGACTCGACCTGCTCTGCTATGTATGGAATGACTGCTTTGGGCACTTCGAATTTATGGAAGGGGAATCGCGCTTCATATTGGAAATGGAGTTGTCAAAAAAAGTGCAGTTTGAAAACACCCTCATACAGAAAACCCGTTACTAAGCTGCCTGTGACAGCATTCTTTCGCGATAAATAGCTGGGGGCCAGCCCCTGGATTAGAGGTGTAGATCCGCTGTCTGTTGTAGTAGACCATGATGTATCTGAAGATGATCGATTTAATATAGGCCATCGGATAGCGCTCCGTGTTGATCTTGTACAGCTTTTCTTTCTTTAGCGTAGCAAAAAAGCTTTCCATCCTTGCTTTGTCAAGCAACGCCCTGTGCCGCTCATGCTCTGAATGGCATCTCGTTTTGCTAGACGCTCTCGGAATGCATGGCTTGTGAATTGACTGCCTCGATCGCTGTGAAATATCATTCCGCGAGCATTCTTTGCTTTACAAGCGTTCTCAAAGGCCTGAATGCAGAGTTCCTTGCGCATGTTGTCGTCCATGGCGAGGCCCACGATCTCGCCGTTGAAACAATCCAGTACCGCGCATAGATATAACTTGCCGTCTAAACAAGGGACTTCGGTGATATCCGATAGCCACTTTTGGTTGGGTCCTGAGGATTTGAAGTCTCTCTGGATTAGGTTCTCGCTCTTGTGAGCTGCGGCATCCTCGCATGTAATACCGTTTGGATGACGTTTGGTTTTCTTCAGCAGGCCATGCTTCTTCATGATTCGGTAGACGGTGCTGTAGCTGGTCGTGATCTCTATTTGGGACAGCGCCAGCAGAATACGCTGGACACCGTAATTTCGGTTGTCTTCATGCTCTCCAATGATGTCTTTGATTTTGACCAGAAGAAGTTGCTGCCGCTCCTGTTTCGGTGTGGGCTTCAAGCTACGGTAATAGCCCGATTCGCTGACAGCAAGTACTTTGCACATTTCCTTGACGGTCCACTGATCCCGTCGTTCACGGATGTAAGCATAGAGCTGGCATGCCTTTACCGCTTCCGGTCTTTTGCGAAAAAACCGAGTGCATCCTTGAGAATTTCATTCGCGCGGCGCAACTCGCCTATCTCTCTTTCTAATTCGATTTCACGCGCAGTCTTATCGGCAGATGCATAAGCGCGTCCGCTCCCGATATGCGCTCCGTCACCGTGCAGGATTCTTCGCTTTCTCCATTCCTGCAAGGTATAGTAGGATACACCTAACTGCTCGGCGGTTTTCTTGGGTCCAATCTCATCGCTCAATCTTACTGCTTCTTCTTTGAATGCTTTGTCGTATCGATTCATTGTCTCTCGTCCCCTCGTCAGCTTTCATTTTATTTCATATGAGGGGGTTTTTCGACTGCATTTTTATCGTAGCACTCCATATTTGATTGTATCAAAAAATGGAAGCCGCGGAGGGGAGTTTTTTGGGCAAGCAGTTCCGATTTTACCCTAAAAATGAAATGAATATTAGAGGGACATTATTCAACCTCTCATTGCTCCTTGAAAACTAAATACAATCTTATCCGGTACGTTCCCCGCATGGCCTGGAAGGATAGCCAAATTGCAGGTGCGCCACGACCATTTTGCCGATTTATTTCTATATGTCTTTCATCAGAAACGGCAACCTGCGAGCGATTTTCCCATGCAATAAAAAATGGTGGTTCCATTTAAGGCGAAGACCCATGCGGAGGGATAATGATACTTCCGTCCAGCCACAGTTCATCGCAATGGGGGCGGCTTGCAGCGATCCTGGAAGAGGTTTGAACCCTATGAGGACGGCTAACCACTGTCCGCCGGATAAGATTTTTGAGAGAAGCAACCAAAACAGAGGCGGAAACAGAGATGCGCATACGCGATTATGTTTGTTGCGCATCTCTGTTTTTCAACTTTTCTGGATTAATGGGAGGTTTTTATGAACCATAAACTCATCCGATACAGCATGCAAATCGCTATGATAAGACAATTGCTGGCATTATCTTTGATTACCGAAAACGAATTTCATTTGATAAAGAACAAAACGATGCGGGATTACGGCATCATTTCGGACCTTACTTCTTGATTCGCACATTTGTCGGTCCGCCCATCTCTTATTAAACTGATGGCAAGTAAATAAGAATGGAGGACAACACCATGGCTCTCGAAGTAGAAGTAATTAAAGCAAGTCGGAAAATATCGGATCGAAACGCCGGAAAGTTATCGGATATTCTTCGCGTCGCCCCTTATGCCCGCGTAAGTACCGACACCGAGGAGCAATTGAGCAGCTACAAGTCGCAAGTCGCCTATTACACCGATCTCGTTAGCAAACGAAGCGACTGGGTGCTGGTTGATATTTATGCAGATGAAGCCATAACCGGTACTCAGGTAACGAAGCGCGAGGATTTTCAACGCATGATTAACGATTGTATGGACGGGAAAATTGATATGATCATCACGAAGTCTATCTCCAGGTTTGCAAGAAATACGCTGGACACGTTGAAATACGTCCGTATGCTGAAGGAAAAGAACATCGCCGTATTTTTTGAAGACGAAAATATCAATACGCTGACGATGGACGGCGAATTGTTGCTCGTCATTTTAAGCTCCGTAGCGCAGCAGGAAGTGGAGAACATCTCCGCGAACGTGAAAAAAGGTCTGAAGATGAAAATGAAGCGCGGCGAACTGGTGGGCTTTCAAAGCTGTCTGGGATACGATTACGATGTGAATACGAAAACGATAACCGTTAATCAAAAAGAAGCCAAAATCGTCCGCTATATTTTTGAACGATACACATCGGGAATCGGCGCTTACGTTATTGCAAAGGAACTGACTGAGGCTGGACATAAAACCAAGTACGGAAGAGTCGAATGGCAGGACACAACCATTCTTGGTATCATAAAGAATGAGAAGTACAAAGGCGACTTGTTGCAAGGAAAGACATTTACCGTCGATCCCATTTCCAAGAGAAGACTGGACAATTACGGCGAGGAAGATCAGTTTTATGTCAAAAATCATCATGAGCCGATTGTTAGCGAGGAAGTATTTGAGAAGGCGCAGGACATATTGCATCGAAGAGGCGAGAATCATCGCCGCGGCGCAAAAGGCAAGCGGGACAAGTACAGCAGAAAATTTGCTTTCAGCAGCAAGTTGGAATGTGCTTTCTGCGGAAGCAATCTCTCGCGGCGGAACTGGCACAGCGGAACCTCGCATGAAAAGGTGATTTGGCAGTGCGTGACAGCTACGAAAAAAGGGAAGAAATACTGCTCTCACAGCAAAGCCTTGGAGGAAAAGCTGATTGAGGGTGCTTTTGTCGAATCGTACAAATTGGTGTGCCGCAACAATTCGGATGTGCTGGACGAGCTTATGAAAAGAATGGGGTCCGTGTTTAGTGACCAAAATAATCAAAAGCGACTGAACAAAATTATTAGCGATATTGAGGCCATGGAGCAAAAACGTTGCAAACTGATTGATTTGTGCCTGGATGAGAAAATAGACAGGGCTACTTACGAACAGAAGTATATGGAGCTCGATACTTCGCTTACTAAATTGCTCGAAGAAAAGGAACAGTTGGAGCAATCCGCGCAAGAAGAAATTGATTTGGGAAAACGGCTTGAACATTTTCGCAAAGTGCTTCAAACGAATGAGGTTCTGACCGCATTCGACCGGAACGTATTCGAGAGCATCGTTGATAAAGTGATTATTGGGGAGAACCCCGATCAAGGTAGTCCCGAGCCGTATAAACTGACCTTCGTCTACAAAACCGGCTTTCATAACAGCATCCAAAGCAAGATGCATAAGCAAAAAAAGTCCATGCGAAGTGAAAGGGGGAAAGTGCCTTCCTATTCCGAGCACAATACATGTGGAGTGCGTGGTAAGGATGTATCGGGAGGATTGAACTTTATAAACTGAGTTATTTATATGGAGAACTTCCTGAGTAGGAGGTTCTTTTTTTCATCCTTTCTCCATTTTTGAATATACTATTTTGGGTATCATTGGTATTATTGTATTGAAGCACATTAATACTGGGACGTTTTATTTTGCGCGAGGTGAGAAGATGCAAATTGCTAAGCAAAGAATCCTATTGTTTATTCTTAAGCTAATCATACTTGGACCTTTTTGGTATTTTGCATTCTCAATTTTGGATAACGGAAAAGGAGATTGGAACTTTTTTGCACTTTATTCATTTGTAGCACTTTTGGTTGGGACTCTCTACGCTGATGTAAAGAATGAAATTAGTTGGGGATCGAAACGGAATATAATACTTTCACATATCGTTGTATTCAGTGTATTTCCTGTACTTGGATTTCTTTTTCACTCCGATACTACGTTAAATTTTCTCGTGGGCCTTGTCATTTTACTTGGGATTGATTTGTATGTGTTTGTTGCAGGTATGGTCTTCAAAAAATTGTATGGATAAAAAATCAACAAAATGTCCGCCCTTTAAAAGTCTCATTTTATGAGAATTGTTATTAGATTGTGTTTGTAACAAACTGATTCGATAACAATATCGATTAAAGATGACTTTCGAATACTCACACTTTCTCAACTTTTACAATTAATCAGTTTCTTCTTGCTGTCTAGACTCTATATATCCTCGAATATCCTGACTCATTTTTGAAAAATCATTTTGGAATTCTGCGAAAGTTTTTGTTAGATGATGAATTCCATTGATACGAATTGTTCCAATTCCTTTGTATACATTAGCATCTAGTGTGTAGCTCAATCTATACTGTTTACCATGACTATCTTCAAACACTAAGTGAACATTTATTTTTGGAAAATCTCCTTGTGCTGACTTAAGTTCTAATAATGATCCATAAAACATCTCTAACTTCTGACCAGGCGCTAATGTAGCTACGCCATTCTGTAAAATATAGGATTTTTTCAATTCATTTTCTTTTGTAATCTCATTTAGATACTCTATTTCTATATGTGTATTCTTAGCTACATTGATCCCTATATTTTTAATATTGAAATTTAAAACATTGTGAGCTGGCATATCGAAATACGCAATGACGTTCGGCATATTAGCTAATTCACGCGACTTTTCAGCCTCTTCATACACCCCTTCATTTGCTTTCAATATGCTCTTAGTAAATAACACATAGAAACCGGTTAAAAAAATCATAACAATTGCACTGATGCTTTGGATAATCCCAGAATTGCTATTAATCCAGTCTATCATGTTCACACAACCTTTCCCAATAAAAATGATATTTTATACGATCATAATATAGATTCATTATTGGTTTCTTGCATCAACAGAACTCTTCCATTCACCTGATCTAACTCTTCTAAATATTTCTCTCCTAATTTTTTCTCGATAGTCTTTTAGATCAATGGTAATTTTCTTTTCAAATGAACAATGTTCGCAAACCAAGAGATTACCATATGGATAATATCGCTCATGTTCAGAAACCAAAAAACCTTTGCAATTATTACATGTTGGAACTGGTGAATTTTTAGGAAGCGTGTAACCTGATGATGATGGAATCCACTTCCACTCCCATTTGATCCCATCGATAATATCTTCTTTGTAAGTGGAGAATGGGTTAAAGTCTTTCTCAATATCCGCATTTTTAATTAGTTTTCGAACAATAACAAATAAAATAATAGAGACTATTATTATCCATAACGAAATTTTAAAATTAAAAATCGAGAGAATGAATTCCCATATTAGAAACAATGAATTAAGGATCGAAACAGATTTTAAATATGCAACAATGGGGGTAATAATCCCCAATGTAATAAATGATGTTATTGACCCTACTATTATTGGGTGTTTAAAGAAATTCTTCATTCTCTGCTCCCAAAAATATATGATATCTTCGCTTATATCCTAGTCATTAAACCTATACTTATGAAATCGTCATATTATTGGCATGTCATTCTTCTGAAACCAATTGTTATATGCATTGTAAATCGCTTGCCCTGCTAGAGCATAGGGAACAAATTTCCTATCAAATTCGGATTCATTAATCATTGGCTACATTGAAATACAGCCAATACGCAATCAATTCAGGCAAATTTTCTTTTCCGCTATCATCAATCTGATATTGCTCTCGCAAAACATCATTGAAATGCAACGAAAGTTCATGAGTTCCCTCATATTTCTCGTTCAATTTAGTCATAAGTTGCTCATAATAATCTGCATATATAGGATCTTCTAACTTTGCAATTGCAGTCATCGCTGATGCAGCCACAATATGTCGGAAGAGTTTTTCATGTCGTCCATCTAAAAACTTATTATCCTGATCTACTTCAATTGCTTTATCGTGTATGTCATACGATAAGGTAGCCACTTGGACAAATAGTGCACTAACAGATAATTCATTTGCCATCTTCTTTTTCTTCCAGAACATAAGAGGCTCACCTTCTTCCGTGTAAATCATTATTATTACACATTTTCAAGGTCCTTCACTTTCTGCAATCTTACTTTAAATCGTTCCAGTTTGGGATACTTATCACTTCTTTCATCACTCACAAATGTTTCAAACACATATATTGCATGAGTGAGAACTCTAATTTCATCTTTATACTGCTTTCGTTTTCTATATAATATAGATAATCTATCATATGGGCCGTTCCCATCGAAATTTGCTTGTAATGCTCTTTCATAAAATAATATTGCTTTATCTATATCGCCCTTTGCTTCCAGTTCTCTTGCTTTTAAGTTCCATTCAAAGCCTTCATCTTTTGCCATTGAAACATCTCCTATCAACCGTTATTTGCTCGCTTCATTGTTTGCAAATGCCATTAGGAATGCAGCGTAGTTAAAGATACGTTTCTTCTGCTCCCTAGTCAACACTTTTCCTTGGTAGGTAAAATTTATATGAGTTACAGATGTGTGCACTTCCCTGTAGACTTGCTTTTCAACAACCTTAATTTCATCTAAAGAGTCAATAAATCTGTACCCACTATCGTATAATTTATCAAAGCATTCAATAAGAACATCTTGTATCAAAGCGCTCACTTCCCAGGAAAGAGTCATTTTATTTAAAGTCGACGATCTTAACATTCCTTAAAAAATCATCCACAGTCTCTCTTACCATCACAAAAACGGAAGAGGCTAGCACAAAAAGAGAGACTTTCTTCAATTCCCACTCTTCATGAGTTTTATTTAATCCTATAGACAATAAAAATTTTCTACTGAAACTTTCAGCGATTAAAAGGGTAATTAAATCCTGATTCATTTCAGTTACGCTCTTAAGTTCTGATGTATATTGTTCTAGGTCATTTGTAAATTTATTTTCAAAAAATAATAAAGCGTGTTCATCATATCCCATGTCCTCAAACGCCAGTCTTGTTCCCTGAGAGACAATAAAGCCGACATCATAAGAGCTAATTTTGTATTTTTTCTCTAGCGCAATCGACATAAACGTAAAGTTCAGTGCAACAAACCTGAACAAAAACAATTCAGAATTGATAAATCCAATTTCTTTCTCAGAAAACTTTTGATGAACCTCTTCAAACTGCCATAATCTTGTTGAGGTAAATTAAGTAAAGTTGCGGCGATCATTCTTGTTGTTTGACCAAAATGCATTTTCTTTTTCCCTATTCCAAACAAGAAGCATCACTCCATCCCTCATGAAAATGACATTTCATAGTCATTTAGATACATACAACGTTACTTCCGTTTCATTTTCTTTTTCTTCATCTATAAAGAACACGACATCATGAACTTTAAATTCGCTCTTCGCTCTAAACAAAAAAATCGAACTCCCAATTTGAGGAATGTTATTCATTTCAACTACACTTATGATTTTTTTTGCTGTTAAATCAATAATTGTTACTTTCATTCTCCAGTAGACATCCTTTCTACTCTTATGAAATTGACCTTTCATTTCATAAAACAATTACATTTTTAAGAACTGAATTGTTAGTTGTAATTATATCGTTCAAGAAAATCAATAATTTTCAGAGAATTATATGATTTTGCAATATCTATTGGTGTTCTCCCTAGGCTATCCCTTAAATCTACGTCTGCTCCATTGTCTAGCAAGAATTTAATCATGTCTATGGGTTCTTCCCCGAGTTCTCCACTCGTTTGAATTGTCCCATCAATCGATAAGTCTATAGCTTGATGTAAGAGGGTCCATCCGCCAGAACTTTGGAAATTTACGTCAGCCCCATTATTAAGCAGAAATTCGATTATATCTTTTTTGTCATTTTCTACAGCGTACAAGAGCAATGTCCAACCTGATTCGCTCTTACAATTAATATCAATTCCTACTGATAAGGCATTCTTTATGTAATCGATATCACCCGTAGCAGCAGCTTTAAATATATTGTTCATAGGCATTCCACCTGAATTTAGAGTTAAGGTGCACTTTCATTTAGATAACCTGCTTGCAAGCTGCCTAATTAGTACTAGATCTTCATCACTTAATATATATTCATCAATAACTTGATCAAGTTTATCTTCACGACTAAGTAACCAGTCAATGGACACATCCAACTCTTTTGAGATCGAAACTAACTGCTCTAAATTCGGCTCATAACTACCGGATTCCCACTTTGAAATAGTTGCATTATTTACACGAAGACGTTGTGCAAGTTGAATTTGAGTCAATCCCTTCCTAGTCCTAACTTTTCTTAAATTCTTAGCTAACGTCTTCATGTTAATTCCTCATTTCATGATGAAAGTCAGTTTTCATTAACTTTTAAAAAACTTATAACTCTTTTATTTAGAAAAAAGTTATGGTTTCAATGTCCTAAACACATCATCATATACGCGAACTTTTAGTCTTGCAGTTATTTGCTGATTTTCATATCTTGCCTCAATTACTACTCGCAAAGGATAAACCTTGGTTTCGGTTGCAGCAATATATGTCCTTGGCACAACAACATTTTCTAATAGATAAATATACGCTTCCCCATCTCTTGTGTATCGAACAGTTTTGGATACTCCACAATTTTCTCTGACTGGAGAGAATAATTTTCTGTGCGCCTCTCTTAGTTCATTTATTGTATCAATCATTTTGCGAGGATTGTTGTATTGTCTATTGGCATCATGGAATCCAAATGCAATACCTTTATCAATTTCTGAAACAAGATTCCAATACCGTTCAATATCATCACTAAACAATACATCTATAAATTCACTAGCGAACTGCGATTGATCAGGAGTGAGTTCAGCAGTGTATGCAAAATCTTTATTTGTTAACATTTAAATTCCTCCCCTTTAAACTAGTATTTCATTCTAAATCTTTTTAAGGATAGCAAGTTATTAAAAGTTTTACTTCGGGACACTCTCCGTCAATATAACCAACATTAAGTATAATCCCGTCATTAAAAGCACCTGCAATTGTTGCATAGGTCCACGTGTTTCCGGTCAAAGGACTTTTTAATAAATAAGCTGTACCGTTATCTTCCACTTTATTATTGTATTGTGTTATGCATACTGCGCTTCCTGATCCTGAAGTCTCTATTTCAGAAGTACATTTAGAAACCCCTAAGTTATTAATTGCATAGGTATCGATTTTAATATGCCTCGGTCTAAAGCCAACCCCCGAAATGTTCCAGATTCCGGTATTCCTTATCATTTTTATAGTCAATGAAACAGGCTTCTGAGCGTAACCATAATTACTATCAAAGATTACGCTTTCATTCAAAAATGTGTTATTATCCCAGACCCTAACCGGAGCAATTTTATTTCCTTCAAGGTAATTCCCAACAAATATTATGCCGCTCATCGAAGTAGTACTTGTTCCGTATCTCATAGTCCCTATGCCGTATAATTGTATTTTTTTATTTATATCGGAATTGTTATCTGTGAAAATGTTCCCAATAATAGAACCTCTAATTGCACCATTAGGCGAACTATCTGAAAATCTAAACAAAAGTCCGCATTTCTGTTCATTTGATCCATTACCTTTACCATTGTTGTTGCAAATATTCCCTTGTATTATAAAGCTATCGGGGTCAGCAATACCTATTCCAGCTTCATCACAGTTAGTAATATTGTTATTCGCTATTATAATGCCTCTTCCGCTGCACTCTATTCCAAATCCTGCAATATTAACTATGTAAGCATTATTAATTCTGTTATTAAAAATATTGATATTTGTAGCATTGTAATCAATAAAAATGGAACTCTCTCCACAACTTTCAAAAATATTACCTTGTATTAGTCCGCCTTTCGCAAAAAAATAAATACCACTCCAGTTGCAATGATCAAAAATGCACTCGCTTATTGTTATATTAGTGTTTGTATAAGTGGGGGCTTCTCCAACCCAGATAGCGGGTTTTGATGGATGGCTAGAAAGACTTTTGGCCGTTTTCCCCGTATCATAAAAAAGACATTTAGTGACATTTCCATTAGTCGTATTGGAAAAACCAAGACACATCCCTCCTGTTGTTCTAAAAGAACAGTTGCTTATATTTATTCTTTTATTATTTTCCAACCAGAAAATCGTATCAGGATTATTGATGTTTCCAGTGAACTCAATTCCCATTAATACAAAATCAGTAGTATTCCTAATGGAAAATGTAGTACCGATTGAAAGTGTTGAAATTACTGTTGCATTTGTATTCGAAATGACCCCTTTAATTTTGTTACCGATTTGTATCTCTGAGCTAACTTGATATTTACCTGATGGAAAATATATTACCCCACCATAACTAGAATTTGTCGCAGCCGCTACTGCATCCTTTATAGCTTTAGTAGCATCATCGCCATTACCAATGGCTCCATAATCTTTTATGTTGTATACATCACTGGATTGAATAACGTTGTTACTATACACAGAATTTGTAACAGTTTGAGCAGAAACACTAATTGCATCAGTAGTTAAAAGAGCGATTCCAGCCATCCCGATTGAACCAATTAAATCTCTTCGTGTAATGATTCTATTTTCCAATAATCTCACCTCTTACAATTTATGTTGCTTATTACTTAGAATGAAAATGTCTTAATATCAATCTATTTCACCTTAACCAAGAGTATCCTGTCCCCAAATCCGCCGCGCTTCTCTTTCTTCTCCTGCCTTACTCGTTCAAACTCCTCTATACTGATCCCCTTATGCTCCAATATGGCATAAACAATCTCAACCAAATCAGCCAATTCCGTTATTTGCTCATCTTCCCCAGCCTCTATAAATTCATCGAGCTCCTCTTGAAGCTTAATATTCAACATTTTTATGTATTCCGTGTCATCTAAAACTCTAATTTCAGCTTGTTTCTCTGG
>NZ_BILX01000027.1 GCF_004000785.1 Paenibacillus ehimensis NBRC 15659
CCAGCCGGTACCGGGTTTCGCGCCCAACTTTCCGTTCTTTGACCAGTCCGGCATCGGCTAAGATACGCAGATGCTTGGACACGGCCGTCCGGCTCATCGGAAAGTGGCCGCTGATCACGGTCACGGGCATTTCCCGTTCTCCCAGCATGCTCAGCAACTGGCGGCGGGTCGGATCGGCAATGGCTTGAAAAACGTCAGTCTTGCGCGAAGGGGCGGCCATATCAGCCCTCGACGAAGGTAACGAGTTTCTGCACAATGCCGACCCAGCCTTGGTCCATCCGGTCGCGTACGGCTTGATGGGTTTGCCCGAATTCGGTAACCTTGTCGGCATCCCAGCCGGAGTGAATCAGCGTAAATTCCGTTTGACCGTCCTTCTCCGTCAGCTCGAAGACAATCGTCCAATCTTTACCCCATTGGAACGAAAGGCGGGTAGGAGGGTCAAGCTCCGTTACTTTGCAAGGAGACATGCCGAACGGGCCGGCGTTCAATTGGAATTCATAGCCGAGGATCGGCTGAAAATCGTTGGGCATAAACCACGCGGCAATGCCTTCCGAGGTGGCGACGGCGTCCCAAACTTTTTGAATCGGCGCTTTGAGCAGGGCAGTTTTACGGATTTCAGGCAGCGTATTTTGCGTATTGTTTTCCATATGATTTTATTCCTCCTCTGTAAATGGGGGTAAGTTATTTCGAAGTCTTCACTTTATCCTGATGGCGGAAACGCAAGGCGGACCATGTGGCGTCGACGGCTACGTTGCTGACCGGACGGTAGGCTGTTTTTGCCTGCACCATCGCGGCCAGAATGTCGCGATTAATATCCGTTTTCACCTTTGAGCTTTGCTTCGGGTAGGTGATCCAGAATACCGCATCTTCGTTCAAGAGCGGGATCACTTTCGGCAGCCATTCGTCCGTTTCTTGCGCATTTTGAACGAAGAGCTGGATAAAATCGTAGGTTTTGTCCGGCACCGTGCCGCTTTCGATGCCGAGCCGGTACCCTTCGGGAGCATTTAAGACTAAAGCGGCTCCTTCTTTGTACCGCAGTTTTTTCAATAATGCCTCCACGTGTTCATCCCTTTCCTTGTATAGCATGTCCTTGAAGCGATCACCCGTATTATATGAAACCAAAAGGTTTCATGTCAAGCTGCAGAAAAAACTGGTTATAAAAAGCCCGAATACTCATCGATTGATCGAATGGTATCCGGGCTTTGCAGGCGGTTGCTTCAGTCACTTCCGCTTTTTACGGGCGGCTTCGCGCACCATGTCCGGGGTGACGTGAACCCGGGTCGGGGAGATTCCGCTCTGGGCGTGGCGGTTGATGCGATCCGTCGCTGCGTTAATGGCATCGACGCTGAACGGTTCGCCGGCGATGCATAAGGCGATCGCTTCTTCAATCGCAGCCTCCCGTTCGTTGTCCAGCACAAGGAATCGTTCCAAGTGCGCGTTTTGTTTACGGGTATGTTTCGTGATAGCTTCATGGACACTCATCAGATAGCAGCTCCTTTAACAGACGGAAATCGATAAAATTTATGATACTATAAGGGGCTTGGCGTGACAATGCCGCAAAATCAAATAACGATGTACTTCTGCATTATTCGGCAAGCATGCTTGAACGTCGTAATACGCAGCAAGAGGCGGTAGTATATTGACTAAATTTAATGCTATTAAATAAAAAGATTAATGACATTAACTTAATTATTGATTAACTATGTTAATTATGTAGAGAAAGGAGGAACGGCTTTAGCTCCATTCTTCAGAATAATTTAAAACTTCTGCTACTTTCTCCTAAGATGTATTGGATACGATGGGAAACGTAGGAAATAGGAGGATGAGGAAAGAAGGGGCCAGTTCATGAAAAAAGTAGGGCGTTATACGTCGGCGTTGGTGGTACTCCTAACGGGAGCGTTACTGCTTCTGGACCGGACAATGGAGACGGAATATTTGCATTTGGCGATTGGCTGGTGGCCTGTCGTGCTGGTTGCATTTGGGGCTGAGTTGTTGGCCTTTAACTTCCTCCGGCGCGAGAAGCGAGGGAGGTTGAAGCTGGATTTCGGGGGCATGCTGTTCACGGTGTTGCTCTTATGGGGGCTAAGCTTTTTTACACCGGCCTCTCCTACCGTTTCCTCTTCTGCAGCGAGCTATAAGATTGCAGGAGGCATCAGCACCGTGGCGTTGAGCGAACGAACGGACAGCCTCATCATCGATAACCCTGCCGGCAGCGTGGTCGTCAAGCCCGGACCTGTGGACAAAATTCAAATCGATGCTTCTTTGTGGGCCGAAACTCCAACGGCATCGCACGACTTCAAAGTTGCCGCCAAAGAGAAAGACGGAACGATAATCATCACCGCAAGCGGAGGTCTATCCGGCTTGAGCAAAAAGAGCAAGCCGCTCATTCGCCTGCTGGTTACCGTCCCCGAGCAGCGCAAGCTGGATATGCGGCTCAAATTAAAAAGCGGCGATGTGGAAGCTTCGAGACTGCCTATCCGCAATCAACTGACGGTGGAAACTTCGAACGGAGAAGTGACGGTCGCGGAGATCGGCGCAAACGTAATGGTCCGTACGACGGAAGCCCAAGTCCAAGCGGACCATATTCAAGGCGATATGAAGATGCATGCGTCAGGCGGTTCGATCCGGCTGTCCGAAGCAGGCGGCAAAGTCAATGTCGTCGCCTCCAATGGCCCTGTTTGGATAAGCGGCTCGACGGTCCGGGGAGATTGGAACGTGGATTCGAAGCACGGTGACATCACCGTCGAGGTTCCTGCGCAGGGCGATTTCCGCATCGACGGCTCCAGTCCCGGAGGCCGCGTAACCGCCGGGCTGCCTATGAAGGTAACCGCCAATGCCGCGATAGGAACGGTCGGCTCCGGTGCCCATCTCATCCGCTTGCATGCGGCGAACGGGAACATTTCGATATACGAAGCGCAAAGTACCGGACAGGGCGGAGGAGGGGTGAAATGAATCAGCTAACGGATGTTTCATGAAAAACAAGGCGGCGGTCTTCATCATCATGCTGCTGCTTCTTTGAAGAGGCGCTTTCGCATCCGCACTGTTGTCAGTTGAAATGATGCCGGCATGTTCAGCAAAAAGGCCGCAAAGTCCGCTTGACGAAAGAAGGCCTGACATGGCATATAGGTTGTATGAAAAGGAGGGGAACGGATGCTGCCGGATCAAGGAACGTTAGAGAGCGGACTGACGATGATTGCGATGTGCAAGCAGGAAACGGGGGATATATGGCACGCCCACTTCGGCGCCGCCGCGATTGCCGGTTATTTTTTCGCTAAAGAGAACCGGTTGTCCGACCTGACGCTGCACAGCTTGGCCGATCAGTCCGAAGCGATGATCAAGAAGCATTTGCAGACTCCGGCAATCCCCAGGACGAACGGGTGTACGGTTCGTTGGGCCGAATCGGCCATTTTGGAAGCTCTCGAGCCTACGATCGACCGGCTTCATTGGGTAGGGCACAATGTCATTTACGCCGCGGTCAGCTTGCTTGCCCTGCATGAACTCGGAGGCTGGGGCAGCGAGAAAAATATAGCCGGCATATGCGAGCTTCTTCGTTCTTTTGAGAACACCGTCCCCGGACGGTCGTGGCTCGGCTTTACGGCCTCGAAGGTCAGGCGGCTGGGACTCGACGAAACCTGAACATCTTGTCGGATCTCGGTCATGAATCGTTGTTCCGCCGCGGGCTGCTTCCGCTTTTTACTTTGGTTAAGGTGCTTCGGCGAAGTCATGACCTCCAGCCGGGGGACCCGATCCGGTTGGTCTCGCCGGTCGACCGACTGCCGCTCATGAAAGCCAGGAGGGCTGCGGCGCTGCCTACGGAGCCGGATTATTGGACCGCAGATCTTGGCCGGTATGATTGGGATTTCGGCCATTCGTTTAAATTCGCTTTCAGCTTTTACAACCATTTGAACCGGCCGCCGCAAGACAAAGAAGCGTCCATCGAAAACTTTCGCTATCTTATCTGCGGTTAAGGCGGCAGGGGAGAGCTGAATGAGGGCAGTATGGAGTGTAGGCAAAAGATAGCCGAACTGCGGGCGGAATGTTTGCAGCCCTTACGCCGAAGCGGTTATGATAGAAACGTTATGCGCAAATAAGAACGGACGGAGTGACCGTTGATGCAGATCGAGAACATTATTATTACGGGACGGATGTACCGGGAGCTGGAAACCGCATGGCCGGAGGGCGCTGGCAAGCAAGTGCGGTTTCTCGCCGAATCCGAGGTGAGGGAAGCCGATATGGCATGGGCCGATGCGTATGTCGGCTTCAAGCCCGTCCCGGCGTTTCATCTGGAGTCGGTCCGCTGGGTGCATGCGCTCGGAGCGGGTGTCGATGCATTCGTCTACCGCAAGCCATGGAAGCCTGACGTGCTCCTCACCCGCACGACCGGCTCGTTCGGGCGGAAAATCGGCGAATATTGCCTCGGTCATATGCTCGCCGAACTCCAGCGTCATGAAATGTTCGCGCGCAGCCAGTCGGATAGGAGCTGGCGCCCGGTCCCGCCGCAATCGCTGTCCGGAAGCCGGGTGACGGTGATGGGGACCGGCTCCGTCGGGCAAGAGCTCGCCCGGATGCTGCAGGCGCTTGGAGTTCAAGTGTCGGGCGTTTCCATGCGCGGGGAAAAGAAGCCGTACATGGATCATGTTTATCCGATATCACGCATCGGGGACGCCGTTTCCGCCGCCGACTGGGTGATCAATACTTTGCCTCTGACCGCGCAAACGGATAAGCTGTTCGGGTCTGCGCTTTTTGCACGGATGAACGGTGCCGGTTTTATTAACGTTGGCCGTGGCCCGTCGGTCGATCACGCTGCGCTGCTGGAGGCGCTTGATAAGGGACATCTACGCCTGGCGGTGCTCGATGTGTTCGAGGAGGAGCCGCTCCCCGACGCGTCGCCGTTGTGGCAGCGCAACGATGTTCGGGTGACGCCTCACGTAGCCGCCGTCACTTCCGTAGAAGAGGCGCTGAGCGGGTTCTTGGATACGCTGCGCAAGCTGGAGGCGGGGGAACGGGAGCTTGCCAATAGGGTGGACCCGGCACGCGGGTATTAAACGGGCGTCGGGTTGCGGGTTATGCAACCCGTTTTAACGAGCCGAGGGGGAAAACATCATGACGCCAAGCGAAGAAATCTTTGACATTTTTGACGAACGGATGAATCCGGTGGGACAGGCTTCCCGCTCCGAGGTTCATGCCCGGGGGCTGTGGCACCAAACGTTTCACTGCTGGATTGTAGACCCTGCGGAAGGGGAGACGGTACTGCTGTTTCAAGAGCGGCACCCGGGGAAAGATACGTTTCCGTCATTGCTCGATACGTCCTGCGCCGGTCATTTGCTGTCAGGCGAAGGAGTCGAAGACGGTGTCCGGGAGCTGGAAGAGGAGCTTGGACTAAGCGTTCCGTTCGAAGCATTGGTTCCTTGCGGTTTGTTTGCCGAGGAGGACATCATCTCCGAAGCGTGTATCGACCGCGAGTTTTGCCATTTATTTCTTCATATGAACCGGCAGCCGCTCACCCGGTACCGCTTACAACCGGAGGAGGTCACGGGGTTATATCGAGTTCCACTTGTGCAGGTACGGAAGATGGCTCAAGGAACATTCGTGGAGCCGATCCGAATCGACGGCGTTGCGCCGGATGAGAATGGCGTTCTGGTACCCGTCGAGCGGACGGTCGGACCTGCGGATTTCGTTCCGCATCCGGGGGCTTATTATGAGCTGGTGCTGCAGGCGATAGTCCGGATAGGGAAATCCGCGCCTTGACAGCGAGCGTCCACCTGCATCCGGATATATCACGAGCTGGGCACCGGGAAGACAAGGCGGTGAAAGAGAATAGGGAAATGAAGCAAAGCTGGGAAATGAACGGTGTATTTCCCGGGTAAGCGCACAACTCGATTCATTTTTCGATTTTTCAGACATTTTCGACAAATATTCCCGGTGAAAATCCACATGTAAACTGAACAGTTACGGACTGTTCAGTATGGACAACCGTTTCTCTCTATACGCTATCGATCCCAAACCGGCCAAAGCGTCGTCACTCACGAATAAGCTCCATGTTCCATTGGGGGGCAATCCGTTAAAATTGCTGAGTGCAACAGAGGCAGACGATGGGGGCGCAGGAGCCGGGAGATTTTCAGGAGGGAATTCAAAGTTGGTCGGCTTAAACGTGCCGGAAACAATCGCAGTAGTAAGCGGAAGGAAGCTTGGCGCCTGGTCGTCAAATGTCAATGTAACATTGGCGATGTCAAATGCGCCTCCCGTGTCTGACATCAGGATAGTATTGGTTAGTCCGTCGGGTCCGACAAGCAAAATATCAATGTCTGTCGGATCTTGATGAGATAGATTGAATAGCGTCACGGTCACCTTCGTAATGGGACCCGTGAGGCCCGATACGTTTATCGTTGAAGGATAAGGAACAGCCGGAGCGAGGTCGATAAAAGGTAAATGTACTTGCCGGGAATCGGCTGCAAGAGCTTCGGAAAGGAATAAACGGTCCAGGGGGGCCTGCCGGGCCTGTTAAAACCGTTGGACCTGTCAAGCCTGTCGGACCTGGTACTCCGCTCATTTCGTATTTACCTCCTCTGAGTTTTGTTATATTACGTATTC
This sequence comes from Paenibacillus ehimensis NBRC 15659, assembly GCF_004000785.1. GTDB lineage: Bacteria > Bacillota > Bacilli > Paenibacillales > NBRC-103111 > Paenibacillus_G > Paenibacillus_G ehimensis. The sequence continues at coordinate 6,592 of NZ_BILX01000027.1, forward strand.
TGCCATTGCAAGGAGTTGGATGCTTGCCTAAATTCACGAAATATAGGTACGATGCCAGACCTAAAACGATCAGCAGCGGGTTCCTGCGCCTCTCCTCAAATGGCCAATGTCATAAAGAGGGAAGCGGCAGGTGACCCGCTGCTATTGGTTTACACGGACATGCGGCTGATGGTCAAGAAGGTCTGGTGCACGCCGCCCGGCGGCACTTCCACCAGCTCTTGCTTCCGGTTCAGCTCGTCGGTTTTGGCCATCCACGGTTCGACGCAGACGAAGCCTTTGCCGCTTACGGACCACAGCACGACATATTTGAACGGATCGCCGTATGTCATCCTCACGATCAAGCGCTCCGCCGGGCTGAAGGTAATGTCCCGTCGCTGCGCATTCAGGAAAACGACCGATTCCGGCAGCTTGTCGAGGTCGATGACCCGGCCGTCATAGCTTTTTTCCATACCATCGTTGTAGTCGAAATATTTCGTCGCGTCGGTTTCGTACGCGAGCGCTTTGCGGTCGGCCACAAAATACGGGTGGAATCCGGGGTACATCGGCATCGGCTCTGCCGACCCGTTCCGGTATTCCTGCTCGATGGTCAACTGGCCGCCCTTCAGCCGATAGGTAAAGCGAAGCTCAAAGTCGAACGGGTACGATTCCCGTGTTTCCGCATCGCTCGCGAGCGTCAACGTAATGGCGGCGCCGTCGGTGGTATCCGTCGATTCGACACGCCACGGGCGTACGCGGGCGACGCCGTGATTTTTCATGCGGTAGCGCTGTCCGTTCCATTCGTACGAGCCTTCCGAAAGCTGCCCGGAAATCGGAAACAGCACCGGAATGCCGCCGCGGATATTGGCGTTCGGATCGTCGAACGTCGCTTTGTCCAAATAAAGCAGCTCCTGACCGTTCGCCCCGAAGCTGATGACGATTCCGCCGCGCTCCGGAGCGATTTTGAACCACGAACGGGTACTGTGCTCGATCAACTCGTAAATTTCGTAGGAATCTTGGTAAGTCCGGATTTCGTATGGTTTCATGGTCCGTCTCCTTTCTCGTCTCCGCTATATTTTACCATACCGCTCCGCGTTTGTTCTACGAGGACGCTTGCGCACATGGAAGGAGATCCGAAAATGTATAGCTAAGTCGGGGGATGCATAATATTTCTGCACATGAAGATACTGGAATTAAAAAAGAAGAGGTGTTCTTCATGTGCGAGCGTTTTTCGTTGACGGCCGAGCTGCCGGAGCTGTCGGAGCGTTACCGGATCGCCCGAGTGACTTACGACTACAAGCCGCGATATAACATCGCGCCGACACAACAGGTGGCCGTCATTGTCCGGGGAACGGAAAGCCGGATGCTGGAGGAGCACCGGTGGGGGCTCGTCCCGTTCTGGGGGAAGGACGCCGTGAATGCCGACAGCGCAGCCGTACACGAAAAACCGGCGTATCGCAAGCTGTTCGGCAAGCAGCGCTGCATCATTCCGAGCAACGGCTTTTATGTTTGGAAAACAGAGGGCAAAACAAGACGGCCGGTTCGCGTCGTCATGAAGGACCGGGGCATTTTCGCCATGGCCGGGCTGTATGAAATATGGAAGGATTCGCGAGGCGGGGAAATCCGCACCTGTACGGTCATGACGACGAGGTCAAACCGGCTGGTGTTCGATTACGACGAGCGGATGCCGGTCATTTTGGACGAACGGGATATCGAAATGTGGCTCGATCCGACCATGAACGGTGAACCGGACAGGCTGCAATCGCTGCTCCGGCCTTATGCGCCCGAGCGCATGCATGCGTACCCGGTCTCTCCGCGGGTCGCGGACCCTCTTGTCGAGTCGGAGGAATGCGTCGAAGAAGCGGTGGTACCCGTCAAGTATGCGCTGCTCAAGCGCTGAGCCTCCAGGCGGCTGGTTCTGCAACGCAACGCCTACCGACGCATAACAGCTCTTTGAGCCTTATTCCCTTGCGGAGTAAGGCTTATGGAGTTGGTCAATAAGGATGGAAAAACAGGTTAAAAAAGGATTTTGGCACGGCTCTCTCGAACTTGGAAAGGAATACCTTGTACCAAAACAAGCTGAAGAGGGAGTATGGGCGATGGCGAAGCAAGTTTATCCAGTGGAGGAATGGATCGAGGAAGCGACGGTCGACGAATTGCAGCAAGCGATGGAATCCGGGAAGCGAACCGCAGCGGAGCTGGTCCTGGCGTATATGGCGCGGATTGCGGCATACGACAAGCAGGGACCGGCGTTGAATGCGGTATTGGAGCTTAATCCGGATGCGCTTGCAATCGCCGAAGCGCTGGACGCCGAACGGCGGTCGCAAGGTCCGAGAGGCCCTTTGCACGGCGTTCCGGTGCTGTTGAAGGACAATATCGATACGGCCGATAAAATGCACACGAGCGCAGGCTCCCTTGCGCTGGAGGGACACTATGCGGCCAGCGACGCCTTCCTGGTCAAGCGGCTGCGGGAGGCTGGCGCCGTCATTCTGGGAAAAGCCAATATGACGGAGTGGGCGAACTACATGACGCAGGGGATGCCGGGAGGCTACAGCTCCAGAGGCGGCCAAGTGCTGAATGCGTACGGCCCCAAGTTTGGAGCGGGGGGTTCGAGCACCGGCTCCGGCGTGGCCGTGGCGGCAAACCTGTGCACGCTGGCCGTAGGGACGGAAACGTCCGGATCGATTTTGAGTCCGGCGGCGAGCAGCTCAGTCGTCGGCATCAAACCGACGCTCGGGTTAATCAGCCGCAGCGGAATCGTTCCGCTGGCCCACAGCCAAGATACGGCGGGACCGCTTGCCCGAACGGTGGCCGATGCGGCGCTGCTTCTCGGAGCGATGGCCGGAACGGATCCCGCCGATCCGATCACGGGCGCATCGCTGGGCCAGGTGCCTGCCGATTACAGGCAATTCCTGGAGAAGGACGGATTGCAAGGAGCCCGGATCGGCATTCCGCGGGCGGTCTACCATGACAAGCTGGGCGAGGAAGAGCGCCGGGCGTTCGAAGCCCACATTGCCGCTCTGCGGCTTGCCGGAGCGGACGTGGTCGATCCGGCGGACATTCCTTCCGCGCAGGAGCTTGCTTCGTTCAATTCCAGCGTGTTCCGCTATGAGTTCAAAGCGGACGTGAACGCCTACTTGAGCAAGCTTGCGCCGCATCTTCCGGTCCATTCGCTGCGCGAGGTTATCGCCTTCAATGCGAAGCATTTTGAGAAGACGCTAAAATACGGCCAAATCACATTGATGCGGGCCGAAGAGACATCGGGAACGCTTACCGAAGCGGAATATATGAGGGACAGGTTGAAGGACCTCCGGCTGTCCCGCGCCGAAGGCATCGACGCGGTGATGGCCCGGCACCGGTTGGATGCTTTGCTGTTTCCCGGGACGGCCGGTGCCGCGATTGCCGCCAAGGCGGGCTACCCTTCGATTGCCGTTCCCGGAGGCTATGCCGCAGACGGCCGGCCGCTCGGAGTCACGTTTACGGGGCAGGCGTACAGCGAGCACGTGCTGATCCGGCTCGCCTATGCGTTCGAGCAGCTCGGACCGCAGCGGCGAAAGCCGGTATGGCCGAAGTAAGACGAAACGCCCAACCGGATTCGTGCGGTTCATGATACGACGAGTACGGATGGGGAGAAAAAGGTTCGTTTTGGGCGGCCTGTGTTGTTTTGAACAGGTTGGAGTTGAAGGGAAGTTGGTGCAAGGCAAGGCGTAAGAGGAGCCGGGGCTCCGTCCTTGATGAACGTTTAATCCCCGGCTTTTTTGCGCGCGCGAAAACGGCGCACCTTCATCAAATTGCCGCACAATTTGTCATCGCAGTATCGCTTGGACCGGTTACGGGTATCGTCGTAGTAAACCCACAAGCAGTCGGGGTTACTGCAAATGCGCATCCGGGCAGGATCTTTGTCAGCCAAAGTCTGTGCGAACGAAGCGGCAATTTCGGCTCTGATTTGCGTCCAGCCGAGCAGGGGCGGCACGCAGTCCAGCCGATAACGCTCGTCCTTCCGGACGATTTGCCGAACGACCGGCCCGTCGGCCATGACCCGGTTTAATTCCCCGAGATCGCCCGGATCGGGCTGCGAGCCTGCGGCGAAGGCTTGAAGCATGCTAAGCAGCAGGTCCCGCAGCTTTTTCAATTCGGCCAACTCTTGAGGCGAGGGAAGGTGAGGGGCAGTAAGACGGTGCTCGGACAGCCATTGCTTGATCCACTCGGGGCTTTCCAGCCGGTCCTCGCTTCTGCCGCTACCGCGCCAATCCCGCCACACGCTGTTGAGAAAATCATCCCATAACATTGCAATCCCAGCTTTTTTGTCCCTTATTGTAGCATGGAAAGATTGGCCTGCGCCAGCTTCTATACAAGTGGCTTAGCCTGTGGTATATTATGGATGTAACCATTAAAATAATATTAGATGGTTACAATCATGGTGAAACGGGAGGAGAACACGGAATGAACAAGAAGGAGCTGCTCCTGCACGAATGGGATATTTGCTATGACAAGGAAGACTGGTTTCCGCCGCTGAGCGAGGCTTTGAATGGATTAACGGCGGCCGAAGCCGACTGGCGGCCGGAGGGAGCCGCGGCCAATACGATCCGCGAAACCGTCCGGCATTTGACGTTCTATAAGGAGCGTCTGCTGAAACGGCTGTCGGGGGAAGATCCGCAATATCCCGACAGTATGAGTAACGATGATACATTTGCGGCGTACGGGGAAAAGGAAGAGACCTGGGAGGAAGAGGCCGCCCGTTTGGAACATGTGCATAAAGCCGTTCGGGCTGCGCTGGCAGCGTTAAGCGAAGACGACTTGGAACGGCAGCTCACGCAAACAACGATTGCGCTTTCCGTTACGAGTCTGGTCGTGCACGACGCGTATCATACAGGACAGATCGTGCAGATCCGCAAGCTGCAGGGCTCATGGCCTGCGCGGCGTTCTTTCGATTAGCGTAACGCCACAGCTCATACATCCTCATCATACGCCAAAAAGACCCGGGCCTTTCCCGTTCGTGTGAAAGGTCTCGGGTCTTTTTGCCGCGCCCTGTGCTTCGCTCAATACGAAGGCGCTTGGACATCTACTCTTGCATGATGGCTTCGATTCGATCAAGCACGTCCGCAGACAGCACGATGCCGGAAGCGGCGCAGTTCTCCACGACCTGCTCCGGACGGCTCGCACCGACAAGCGCGCTTGCCACGTTATCCTGCCGCAAAATCCAAGCCAGCGCGAGCTGCGATACTTTGATGCCCAACTCGTCCGCAACCGTCTTCAACTGCTCCACTTTGGCCAGGCGGCTCTCGGACAATTGCTTCTCGTCCCAGCCTTTGCTCACGGCGCGGCTCTCTTGCGGCAGAGCTTGTCCGCTGCGGTATTTCCCGGTCAGCAGTCCTTGCGCCAACGGGGAGAAGACGACTTGGCCGATGCCTTTGGCGATGCCGGTCGGGATGACTTCTTTTTCAATATACCGATTGAACAGGTTGTACACCGGCTGATTGACGACGATGTGGTCCAGCAAATATTTGTCCGCGATCGCGTGGGCCTCAATCATCTGGGCGGCCGTCCACTCGCTGACGCCGATATAGAGCACTTTGCCCTGCGTGACCAGATCGTCGAGTGCGCGCAGCGTCTCTTCCAGCGGCGTCTCCGGGTCGAACCGGTGGCAATAATACACGTCCACATAATCCGCTTGCAGCCGCTTCAGGCTGGCATGACACTGCTCGATGACATGCTTGCGGGAGAGGCCGCGATCGTTCGGGCCTTCGCCCATCGGCCAGAAAACTTTGGTTGCCAGCACATAAGATTCGCGGGGGTACGCTTTCAGCACCTCGCCCACGACTTTCTCCGCTTCGCCCCGTTCGTATACGTTAGCCGTATCGAAAAAGTTTACGCCTAAATCGTAAGCTTGTTCGATCGAACGGACGGCTTTTTCGTTCTCTACATAGCCGCCGTATGTCATCCAACTGCCGAGACTGATCTCGCTAACCTTCAGTCCGGTTCTGCCTAATTTGCGGTATTTCATCGATGCTCCGCCTCCCGAATCGAAGTATAAGAACATTGCTATTATATCGATAATCCGTAGGGATTGATAAGTACTGAAAAGTTATTGCCTTAGTTACTTGAATGTAAGTTATGGCGCGGGACATGGCTTCGTGACGAAGGATCTCGCGTCCTACTGGCGGTTCACAACGAAGCGCCTAACTCCACGTTAGGCACTGTATGGATGCTTTGCGTTCTATGCTCTCCGTAACCGAGGCGCAGGGGATGGCGCTGTTTTTTGCTGATTTTGCTTGAGGGAAAGGAAATATACACACCAACTGGGAATATATAGTAAACGTAACGATCATTTTGGAGGACTGATCTTTTATTGTTAGGGGGGTTCACTTTGTCCAAAGGCAAAAAAATACTGCTGTTCTCATTATCCGGTGTATTGGCATTGGGGGCCATCGCCAGCGGAGGCAGCTATTGGTTTGTCCGTCATACGCTCGCGAAGACCGACGGCGAATTGAATTTGGGCGTATCCAAGCCGGTGTCCGTCGTGCGTGACGATTATGGGATTCCGCACATTTATGCATCGAACGAGCGTGATTTAATGTTTGCGCAAGGGTATGTCCATGCCCAGGACCGCCTCTGGCAGATGGAGCTGGCGCGTCGTTCCGTCAGCGGAACGCTGGCTGAAGTGTTCGGCGAAGCTGTGCTGCCGCAGGACCGGTTTAACCGTACGATCGGGTTCAGACGGATGGCCGATCAACTGGTTCCGAAGCTGGACGAACGGACCAAGGAAGCGCTACAGGCCTATGCGGACGGCGTTAACGCTTTTCGGGAAACGGGCCCGCTGCCAATCGAGTATACGTTGACCGGCGCTGCTTTCGAGCCATGGCAGGTCAGCGATTCGATCGCCATCGGCAAGAATATGGCGTGGTATCTGGGCGATAACGCCATCACGGAGCTGTTCGTGAGCTCATCCTTAAAGAAGCTCGGTTTCGACAAGACGCAATCGCTCATCCCGGAGATCAGGCCGGTGGAAGAGGGAGCCGCCGCTCTAAAAGACAGAGATGTGCGGCAGCTTGTCGACCTCTTGGACGCTTCGCGCCGATACGGCATTCCCGGCGAAGGGCTCGGCAGCAACAACTGGGTCGTCTCAGGAAGCAAAAGCGCAACCGGCAAGCCGCTGCTCGCCAACGATATGCATCTGCAGCTGGGCGCGCCATCGATTTTTTACCAAAACCACCTGACCGTCTCCGGGCAGTACAGCGTCACCGGCGTGGTCTTCCCGGGGCTGCCGGGCGTCGTAGCCGGACATAACGAGCATATCGCCTGGGGCTTTACCAACTTGAACCCCGACGTCCAGGACCTGTACATCGAGAAGCCGAATCCCGATAATCCGCACCAATTTGAGTATGCGGGCCGTTACGAAGACGCCATCGTGATTGAAGAAACGTATCGCGTCAAGGGAAGGGCGGAGCCCGTTCGGGGCGAGACGGTCATCACCCGGCACGGTCCCATCATTACGGATATCGTCAAGGAAATCGGTTTGTCGGAACAGCCCGGCCAACCGCTGGCTCTCCGATGGACTGCCTATGACATCGGCCCCGAAAACGAGATCACCGCATGGCTTATGATGAACAAAGCCAAAAACCGTGACGAATTTGAACAAGCGATGCGTCTTTTTGCCGCGCCCGCCCAGAACATTGTCTATGCGGACGATCAGGGGAACATCGGCTGGCGGGCGAACGGACGGATTCCGATCCGCGCCAAGGGGGATGGCATGCAGCCGGTGCCCGGCTGGACCGGCGAATACGAGTGGAAGTCATACATACCATGGGAAGAGCTGCCGCATGCCTGGAACCCTCCGGAAGGCTATATCGCCACCGCCAACAACCGCATCGTCGATGACAAATACCCGTATTTCATTACGAACAACTGGTCGGAATCGTACCGCGCCGACCGGATTCACGAGATGCTGCGCGAGAAATCGCTATTGACCCTGGAAGACATGCAGCGCATGCAAGGGGACTGGAAAAACCTGCAAGCGGTCCAGTATCGGGACATCTGGCTGCCCATTTTGAAACGCGGCTCCTGGAACGCAGCTGAGCAGGAGGCGCTGCGCACGCTGGAGGAATGGATGCGGGATCCGGTCGACGCCCCCGATCTGGTCGGTCCGTCCCTATTCCACACCACGCTGAACAAGACGATGGAGAAGCTGTTTGAGCCCCAGCTTGGACCGGCTCTTTACGCCGATTTTCTGTCTACCGGGTTGAGCAGCAAAGCGGTTAACGAGCTGTTCGCAGGCAAAAATAACAAATGGCTGGCAGGCACCGGCGGGACGATGGAGCAGGCGCTGCTTGACGGCTTCAAGGAGGCGATGCGCCTCTTGGAGCGGCAGCTTGGCGGCAAACAGGAAAAGTGGGTATGGGGAGCGATTCATACGCTGACGTTCGAGCATCCGCTCGGCGCCAAGAAACCTCTGAATCTGATGTTTAACGACGGCCCGCACCCGTACGGCGGAAGCAACGTTACTGTAGGCGATGCCTCTTACTCGCGCCAGCGTTGGCCCTTCAAGGTGGTTGCCGGGGCTCCGTGGCGCTTTACGGCCGACCTCTCCAACTTGAAAGCATCGGAGGAGATCATGATCATGGGAGCCTCCGGTCAGCTCGGCAGCGCGCATTATTCCGATCAGACCTCGATGTGGCTCGCCGGGCGCTACAAAACGATGTATTTCGATGAGGCGGATGTTGCGGCTCATACGAAAGCGACGCTTGTCCTCCGTCCGCGTTAGAGAGGAGGAGCCGGATGAACGTGGGAGCGCAGACTCCCGCGTTTTTCATTAGTTAACATAATAAATATTATGTATACTTTATTGAGGCAAGCAAGCTGCCGATTAAATATGGTATAATAGCAGGAAACTTAAACTGCGGGAGGGCCGAGGCCATGTTTGTCGTTACGGCGGAAGAAATGAGAAGGATCGATCGGCATACGATTCAAACGGTCGGCATTCCCTCGCTTGTGCTGATGGAGAATGCGGGCCGGGCCGTGGCGGAAGAAGGCTTTGAGCTGTTCGATGCCCGAAGGGGCGCCTTGGCCGTTCTCGCAGGGAAGGGCAATAACGGCGGGGACGGGCTTGTAGCCGCCAGACATTTGATCGAAGCGGGTTACGACGTTAAAATCATATATGCCGAATCCCCGGATTCGTTCCGCGGGGAAGCGGCGATTCAGCGGGATATCGCGTCCCGGTTAGGAATACCTTACGAAGTGTACGATTCGACGACTATCGATTGGAGAGGATACGGCGGCATTATCGATGCGCTGCTCGGAACCGGCAGCCGGGGGGCGCCGAGAGAGGCGTATGCCGATTTGATCGGACAAGCGAATCTTTCCGGACTGCCCGTCCTTTCCGTTGATTTGCCCAGCGGCTTGGAGGCGGATACCGGGCAAGTGTCCGATCCCTGCATCAGGGCCGCCCGTACCGTTGCGCTGGCTTTTACGAAGCGGGGTTTGGAGCAGTATCCGGGCGCAGAGCATGCCGGTGAGGTGAAGGTGCGTTATATCGGCATCCCTCAGAAGACGGCTGCCGAAGCGGGTGTCCGCACATTCCGGATCGAAGAGCCGCTCTTGTCGCGGCAGCTCCGGCTTGGGGATTACCGGCTGCGCCGGGCCGATTCGCATAAAGGCACCTACGGCCACGTGCTTGTTGCCGCAGGCAGCCGATCGATGAGCGGGGCGGGGCTGTTATCCGCCAAAGCCGCGCTACGTGGCGGAAGCGGCCTGGTTACGTGGGCACTGCCGGATCGGCTGGCCGAGGCGATGTTCGGCAAGGTGCCGGAGGCCATGCTTGCGGGGCTGTCAGACGAGCAGAGGGGAGACTGGAGCGTCGTCCGGGCGGAAGCTCTGGTACGGCTCGCCGTCGGAAAAGACGCGCTGCTCTTTGGTCCGGGCGTCGGACGATGGCCACAGGACACGGCCTTCTTGCGCACGCTATGGGAGGAAACCGATGGTCCGCTCGTGCTGGATGCGGATGCGCTCAATATACTGGCCGCTGCGGGAGACGCCGCTACTTGGCCGAAGCGCGGTGCACCGGTCGTGCTGACGCCACACCCGGGGGAAATGGCGCGTTTGACCGGCTCCTCCGTACCGGCTGTGCAGCGAGACCGCATAGAGACAGCCCGCCGTTATGCGGCGCGCACCGGCGTGACGCTTGTGCTGAAAGGGGCGCGGACGGTAATTGCCGCTCCCGAGGGGGATGTCTATATCAACCCGACCGGCAATGCGGGCATGGCTACCGGAGGAGCCGGGGATGTGCTGGCGGGAATCATCGCAGGCTTGTTGGCCCAAGGTTGGGGCGGTCCTGAGGCGGCCGCGCTAGGGACGTATCTTCATGGCGCAGCCGGAGACCGGGCGGCTGCCAGCCGCGAGCTTCCTGCATCGCTCACCGCCGGGGATATTGTCGACCATTTGTGACAATTATCGACACTTATAATTCATTCGATTGATTGTACTTTGCATTAATATTTAATGAGATTAATTATAAATTTCGACACAATTTATGCTTTATCGCCATAAAACGCCTCACAAAAATTGTTCGGCTGTCGAATACTATAATCATGACGTTTGAAGGAGGTTTCCATGGAGAAATCCATCAATCAACGTTACGTGCTTACCGAGCCGATTCTTCCGATGTTAAGCGGAATGCTATACAGCGGAAAAGATTTGCCTTTGCGAAGAGACGTCGTTTTTTTCGTCGTGGAAAGCACGGACGAAGCAGTCAAAGAGGCGTATATCCGCAAGCTGCGCGAGGTTGCGCCGCTTAGCGATAATCGTTTTTTACATATCCTCGATGTGGGGATGGAACCAAACTATATTTTTGCCGTGCTGAAGACGTTCGACGGCAAGCCGTTTATCCAGGAGCTGAAGGGACATCGTTTTACCCCCGAGGAAGCGGTATCCAAAGTGCTCGAGCTCGGAAAAGGCTTGATGGATGCGCTTGAGGAAGGGATATCCGGCTGTTCCGTACATGCGGCCAACCTGTGGCTCAGCGATGACGGCCAGCTCAAGATCATTAATTACTGGGAGAAAGGGACGCACGCGCAGCGCGGCGCCCAAGGTCTCGGCTGCCTGCTGTACCAGATCCTGACCCGTTCCGAATCGATCCCGGTTTCGTTCGATTCGATGGAGCCCCGGCTTCGCGAGGCGCTCTCGTCAACTTCGCGCGTAGAACAGGATCTGTTGATTGCTACGCTGCGACGGGTATGGAACGATCAGGAAACGTTAGCTTCGTTTATGCTGGTGCTGCAGAGCTTGCGGCAGGACACTGCCGTCAGGCAGGATCCGGTATGGGACCGGCAAGTCTGGGATAAGAAGGAACCGGAGAGAGTGGATAAAGAGGAAGATCCGGCCGAAAAGGAAGAAGAGGAGCAAGAGGCTCCGCCCCGGAGAAGCTTGGGACGGGCAGGCCGTAAGCTTCTGGTCGGTACGGCAATTGCCTGCTTGGGAGGCGCCGCAGCTTTCGTATGGCTGGGGAAGGATCATGAGGAGCCTTCGGGCAGGAGCGCCTCGCCAACCCAAACCGAGCACCGCGCTCCCGTGCAGCCGACGCATCAGACGTACGATAAGCCGGCCGGACCCGAAATTGTAGAGGCCAGCGATCCGAATCAAGCGGAAGCCGAAATCGTAATTGTGCCTAATTTGATCGGGCTGCAGAACGATACGGCCGGCAAGCAGGCCATCGCGGCCGGATTGCGTTTCAGATTCTTTATGGAGGTGGATGAGCGCGAGGAAGGCACGGTGTTCAAGCAGGAGCCGGCGGCCCATACGCAGGTCCCCAAAGGCACTCAGATCACCTACTGGGTAAGCAAAGGAAAGCAGGAATAAACAAGCCGGCCCCGAGCGAGACGGGGACCGGCTTACAGGCGTTATTCCGAAGGCTTATCGATCGCTTCGGCCATCGTTTTATCGGTCAGGTGCGCGTAAATTTGCGTCGTTTCCGGCGACGCGTGCCCCAGCTGCTCCTGCGTTTTGTACAAATCGTTGCGCAGGTAGTAGTCGGTCGCGAACGAGTGGCGCAGCTTATGCACGGACAAGTAAGGCTTGCCGAACCGTTTGGCGTATTTGATCACCATCTCCTGTATGGCGCGCTTGGTCATGCGCTCGCCTTCTTTTTTGCCGTTGGCGATGGCAAGGAAGAGGGCTTTTTCCCGTTTGGGCGCTTTGTATCTCAGCTGGCGCTGCTCCAAATACGCGGACAAGCAATCGACGGCCTCCTGCCGGAAATAAACCGGCGTCTTGAACGTATCGTCGTTTTTCCCTTTGCGGTATACATACGTCAGCTTTTTCTTCAAGTCGATGTCATCGACATTGAGATTGAAAACCTCGGATACGCGGAGACCGGAATTCAAGATCAGGCTGATGATGCAGACGTCGCGGACCTTGTTGAGCTCGTAGGAGTAGAGCGCTTGTTTGTTTTTGGCCACATCGACCGGATAGCCGGTTTGCACGTAATTGATAAACTCCGCGATTTCCGACTCCTGCAGCAGCTTCCCCTCCAGCTTGGCCGCGGTATCCTTGGGCTTGTGCGTGCGTTTGATTTCGACCTTGGCCATCACGTTGCGCTTCAACAGCGGATAAAAATTCTCGTCCTCGGCAATTTGGCTCAAGTAATGAAACAGGGAGCGCAGCGAGGACAGCTTGCGGGCGATCGTCGTCTTGCCGTTCGAATTTTCTTTGCGGGTGGCGAGGAACATTTTAAAATTGTCGATGCTGTCCATATGCAGCCGTTCCAGGTCGATGAGCGGCACATCCTTCACCGAAGCAGCGGAGGACAAGCCTTCCGCAAGCAGCCATGAAAAGAAAGTATCGTAGTCCCGCACATATTCGAGCAGTGAAGAAGGGGAGAGGTCCGGCAGCTTGTAATTGATGAATTTCTCCACATACCAAGGCATGGAGGGTAATTTTTTCTCCAGCTCGCTTCGGTCTTTGATTTTGATGATATTCATGCGAACCGCCTCCATACGATAAATAGTTTACATAATAATTATTATGTAATGTAATGAGCTTGCTGAAAAAAGTGGTCATTAAGGGAACAGAGGGGGCTGAGAGGGATGTTCCACTTCCGGTCACTGCTTTACCCTGCAAAGTGAAGTTGAATCAGGGAAGCTCAGTGGAAATCACAGCTCAATTGTATCTCTGTTCTTGGTTAAGGATAATTTGTTCGTTTTTTTGTTTACATAAAAATAATTATGTAAACTCATTGGCCGATATCATAAAACTCTTTGGTTCCTTAAATTTATTATGGGAGAGCAGGAACAGGTCTGTCAATGATCATCGGGGGTCCCCGCGTATTAGCGGCGGCCGATGCCCAAAAAAACGCCATCTGCTTAAATTTCAAGCAGCGGCGTTTTTCTGACATGCATGCAAATTAGGCGGGCAATGGAGTCGGAGTCGGTTTGGCGTAGCCTTTTTGATACTGCTTGTCGATCTGCTCGCGGATGTCTTTGGCCGATTGGCCCTGCTGCTGCCACTGCGCGGATTTGACGGCAATCTCCAGACATACGCCACAGCGGGTGGCGTGATCGTCCCATACGACCGAACCGTCGGATGCGGTTTCTTTAATGAAACAGTTCATGTTGCTCTGATGTCCTGCGCTCTCGCCGCAGCCGCAATAACAAGGGATATTGCGCAGCAGATCCTTCGTCTGGGCCGCGACCAAATACGCTTTCTTCATCTGCTCCGGCTGCTTGTCCAAAAAGGAGGGCAGCGTGCTCAGCGAAGCCGTCTTCTCTTGCAGATCGCCGCTCGGCGTTTGATGCCGGGCATCAGACTCCTCCGCCGGCTTGGCGCCGCCGCAAGCGCCCAGCATCAGCAGAAGGGCGGTTGAAGCCAGAACTACCGTTGCGCGTCGTAACAATGGATTCACCTCTTCGCATTCGCTTTATTCGATCAGATTATACCATACCCTCGTATACCATGACAAAAGCAGCTCGGCGTCCGCCGCGTTTATCGATACTGTCAGGATCGCTTGAAGAAGATCAAGCTCTTGCAGGTCTATGCGATCTCTCCTTCACGACCCTGCGCGCAAACAATTGCCTTTCTCAAGCTTTCAAAATGAAATGGATTGTATCCCATAATAGTGGAAATTTATCCCTCCTCACCTCTATACCGATATGCCATAATAAAAAGGAATGAGCCTTAGAGACCTTATATGCCAAGAGGAGGGAATTGATGTGTTTGATACGATCGTCCAAATTTTGTGCCAAATTAAGGAGGGCAGCCCGTCGCTGCGGGAAAGGCTTACGCTCGAAACGGATCTGAACGACGATGTCGGACTGGATTCGCTGCAAATGATCAACTTTATGGTCAAGGTAGAGGAAGAGCTGAGGATCGAGATCGATTACGACGAATTCGATTATAGTCACCTTCGCTCCATCGGCACGTTTATCGACTTCTTAAACCGGTGCGCTCCGGCGGCGGGCACTTACGAGCATGCTGTCGAGTAAATCCGCTGTCGCTTTGCGCAAAACGGTCATGGGTACGTTTGACCCGGAAACGCGCTGGAGAGATCCTCTGCTGTCGATGCTGCCCCGGATTCCCGATCCTGAACGAGACAGGATCGTTCTTTGCATGGATGAACTGCTCTTCCCGCTCTGCGGGCCTGACGATATATTGGTTACCCGCTGCCGGATCGACGATGCGCTGCTGGATTATTTTTCCAAGCTGGGCGTCTCGTTCGAACACCGCAGCGTCATCGATTTGACTTCGCCGGAGGCCGGGGAAGCGCTGCGCACGGAGCATTTCTCGTCGTGCGTATTCAAGCTCGCTTCCAGGGACGGAATCCCCGGGTTCGGTGCGGACAAGCCGTATGTGCTTGAGCCGTACGCGGTAACGGAGGAGGCGCACGAATACGCAGGGAAGGATATTTTCGCGAACCCGCTTCCGGATTTGGCTGTGGTGAAGCGCGTGAATTCCAAGCTGTATCACCATCGGCTGCTGGAGGACACAGGCATGGGCACTTACGGTACGCCGGCCATGAGTGCGGAGGAAGTGGGACAATACGGCACCGAGCTGCTGCGTAAAGGCGCTTTTCTGATTAAGGACCCGTTCGGCGTTTCCGGAAAAGGCAATCAGCTGATCGAAAGCCCGGCGCTGCTGAAGCGGATCGTTTCGCACCTGCGGAAGCAAGAAAAAGCAGGGTCCCAGACGCTCTTTTTGCTCGAACCGCTATTGCCCAAGGCAGCGGACTTCTCCAGTCAATGGCTGCTTGAGCCGGACGGCTCCCGGCAACTGATTTCCGTCCAGCGGATGATGAACCGCCAGCAAAATTACGGAGGCTCCGTCACGGCGGAAGCCGCCTTTGTGAACTCCCTCGAACAAAAAGGCTACTTTAGCATGCTCGAAGCGGCCCTGCACGAGCTGTTTCTCGACGGCTATTTTGGATACGTTTGCTTCGACTCGATGATGCTGGAGGATGGAGAACTAGTTCCCATCGTCGAAATTAACGCCCGCATGTCGATGGGACTTATCAATGCCCATCTGGACCGGCTGCTTGCTGGATGGAACCTTAAGGGCTGGCTAACCTATCTGTCCGTCGCTCTGCCGGATGAATTCCGCTTCGAACGGCTGCTTGAAGCGCTGGAGGCCGAGCGGCTGTTGTTTACACCGCTGCGGCAAAGCGGGATCATGCCGCTTTCCTCCGGTACGTTAACCGTAAACGCCGGTCCGGGCGGATGGTCGAAGGGGAAGCCGAAAGGCCGGTTGTATGTGTCGGCAATCGGACTGACGGGGGAGGCCCGGGAAGACGCATTGGCGCGGCTGAAGCAAGTGCTGCATGACCTCTCGGTTAAAGTATTCCATTAACGGAAGGGCAGGGGGCTGTCCATGACCAAGGATGCGATCACGCTGCTCGCCTCGGGCAATTCGCTCGGCGCCTATATTCCTGCCATTCATCTGCGGGAAACCCTTGCGCGCCGACATGTTCGGGCGGAAGTGCAGGTGCTTGAAACGCTCTACCGCGAGGAGACCCGCAGCAAAATCAATGGGTATAAAAAAGCGTTCCACAACAACTTTTCCGTCGCCTTGACCGGCCATAGGCTGGCCAAGGACATCAGCCCGAATCTCGACGATTCGGCGGTCCGCCGGCTGCATGCGCATTGGCGGCAAACGGGCTGCGCGACATTTATCGCATTCACGGGGTTTTGGCTGCCTGTTCTCGAAGCCTACAAGGAGGTTGCGGGGTTTCCCGTCCATATCGAATGGATTCGTATGGATGCTTGCGACACCCCTTCGTATAAGGTTTACAAGTCGTCCTACGAAGCGTACCGCAATGTGCGGTTTTACGAACCCGCGCTCGAAGGCCCCGGTTATTGGATTGCGCCGCCGGACGCAGAAGCTGTGCCCTTCGAGGACCGGAAAGACCGGTTTCTGATTCATGGCGGCGGCTGGGGGATCGGCACCTACCGGGACAAAATCGAGCGGCTGCGGCGCGGCGGCTGCTCGCTGGATATGATTGCGTATGACGAGAGCGAAGTGCAGGAGGACGATGGAGAAACCCGCTATTTTATGGTGGATCCCGAGTGGAGTCCGTGGATCAAGGACGCCGGCGGAGCGCATACCTATCCTCCGATGCTGGAGCTTGTGAGACGGCAGGGGACGGTCGAAAAGCAGAGGCTGCCGGACTACGCTTCTTACCTGGAGCTCGTTCGCTTAAGCCGGGCGATTATCAGCAAGCCGGGAGGCGCTACCTTGAACGATTCACTGGTATACGCCACGCCGCTGCTGCTGCTTGAGCCGTTCGGATACCACGAGGAAAGCAATGCCGCTTTTTGGAAGCGGTGCGGATTCGGCATCGGCTATGACGATTGGGAGGAGGACGGTTTTCCGATCACGTCTTTGCAGGCCTGCCACGAACGGCTGCGAAAGCAGCGAATTGCAGCCAGCAATTACGGGAGGGAATTGGATACGATCCTTGCAAAAAGATGAAGGACGGAGATCTACGATCAGGAGGACGCCATGGAACGGATCCGGGTGAACGGGCTGCATAAATCCTACGATTATTACACGAAGGAAGCGGGTCTCCGGCATTCCTTGAAAAATTTGTTTTCCCGCAAAATGTTGACAAAGGAAGCGGTCAAGCCGATTTCGTTCGAGATCGCCCCCGGGGAATGCGTAGGCTTCATTGGGCCGAACGGAGCCGGGAAGACGACGACGCTAAAGATGCTTTCCGGGATACTTCATCCGACAGGCGGGGAAGCTTCGGTATTTGGCCATACGCCCTGGGAGCGCAAAAACGAATTCAAGCGCATCTTCTCGCTCGTCATGGGGCAAAAAAATCAGCTGTGGGTCGATTTGCCGGCCATCGAATCGATCTACCTGAACAAATGCATTTACCAGATTCCGGACGATGCCTACGAGCGGATGCTTGCCGAGCTGTCGGAGATGCTGGACGCGAAGCATCTGCTGCATGTTCAGGTCCGACGGCTGTCGCTCGGCGAGCGGATGAAGATGGAGCTGATCGCGGCGCTCATCCACAGCCCCAAGCTGTTGTTTCTGGATGAGCCGACCATCGGCCTCGATCTGATCTCGCAGAAGAAGATCCGGGAGTTTCTGACCTATTACAACGAGCAATTCAACGCAACCTTGATTTTGACCAGCCATTATATGAAGGATATCGAGGACGTCTGCAAGCGCACGATCGTCATTAGCGAAGGCCGGATCTTGTATGACGGCGATTTTAAGAAGATTAACGAGCTGTTCAACGAAGTCAAGGTCCTGAACGTTCAGTTTTCCGAACCGGTGCCGGAAGAAAGCCTGAGGCCGCTCGGCTGCGTCACGAAGCGCGACTCCTATCACGCGGTAATCGAACTGCCCAAGGAGCATTTGAAGCCGGTATCCCGGATGCTGCTGGACCGGTTTCCGGTGGTCGACTTCACGGTGGCGGACCTCCCGCTTGAAGAAAGCATTGCCAAGCTGTACGGCAAAGAAGTAGCCACCGGATGACCCTGCAAGGGAAAACAATCGTGGTGCCTATGAAAGGCAAAGGGGGGAGTTTATGCTATGAACCGGTACCAATTGCCGCTCCAGCCGCCGCCGATCAAGGGCTTCTTGCGCTGGGCGTATACGTTATCGATTACGCACAATTACGAAGAGACGCTGCCTTGGTATTATACCAATTTCATCCAAATGTCGTGCACAAAGTATTTTCTGGAGAAACGGCAGACGTTTTTTTTCGATTTTTTCCGGGGCAAGCCGAACGAGCTGAATTTCAACAATCCGTTTCTGCTGACCTGCGCCGTCAATTATGAGCTGTTGTCGGGCTATCGGCCGGATGAGCTTGTCGAGTTTATGATCGGGCGCATCAAGCAAGGCTATTATGCGATCGTCTTCATCGACGAATCGAAAATTACGGCCAGCCCTGCCTATGAGGGCGATGCTTTTCCCCATCATCTGATGCTCTCCGGATACGACTTGAAGGAACGAACGTTCGATGTGTCGATGTTCGATTTCAATCAGGTGTACCGGACGTTCAAAATCCCGTTCGAGGAATTCATTAGCGCCTGCGAATCGATGAAGCGGCTTATTGAAAGCGGACTTGAGTCGGATCACCATACGTTTTTTTACCGGTTTAACGGGGGGCATCCCTTTGCGTTCGATCCGGTGGCGGTCGCGGATCAGCTGCGCGATTATTTGAACAGCGAGACCCATTTGAACCGGATCAACTATAACCCGGACGGGGAAGTGTTCGGCCTGGAGACATACGAGTATCTCCAAATGTATTTCAAGGCCGCTGCGGAGCGGCATCCCGCATTGGTGTGGCCCAATGCCGTAAGGCATCTGCATTTGCTCTGGGAGCATAAAAAGGTGATGGCGGATCGAATCCGGTACTTCACGCAGCGCGGCATCATTGAGCAGGACGAGGAGCTGCAGCAGACGTTCGAGGAGCTCGCGAACAAGGCGAAGCTGCTGCGCGATCAGCTGGCCATTGCGGAAATGAAGGGCGATGACCGCATTTACGCGAAGATGCCCGCGAAGCTGGAGGCGATTAAGGAAAGAGAACCGGAACTGCTGGAGCGCTTGTTGAAGCGCGTGGAGGCGGGCCAGCCGGTAGGAACATAGCCAGAAAAGAGAAACAGCTGCTCGTGGGCGGCTGTTTTTTCATGCGCGGCGGTTTGGAGTCTGGATTGCATTTTATAGTTGAACCGACCGTTGCTTCGACATATACTATATCGTAACGATATGTCGACACGATATAAAAAGAGGAGGGTCACGATGTACGACTTATTCGTTTTAGGGGAGTTGATGATCGGAGACACCCACGGCTACCAGCTTCAAGAAAGACTGAAGCGCGCCGTTGGCCCGGTCCGGCAGATCAGCTCGGGAACGCTGTATCCGCTTCTTTCCCGGCTCGTGGAGCGCGGGTGGATCAATCTCCGGCTTGAGGAGCCGAAGGGCGGGAGAGTGCGGAAAATTTACAAGCTGACGGAGGCCGGAAGAGAACGGTTTTTCGAGCTGATGGTCAGCCCGCTGGATTACACCGCCGAGACGGAGCTGATGTTCCATTTCAAGATGTCCAACTTTCCTTTTGTCACAAAAGAAGTCCGGTTGGCGTCATTAGAGCAGTATCTGAATTACCTTCAGCACAACCTGAAATATGTCGACTCGGAGACCCGCATGGTTTCCAGCAAGAAGATGGACGAGCGGAAGCGCGCGCAAGTGCTGCGAATGCTCGATCACCGGAAGCATGTCGGGCTGGCGGATGCGGAGTGGGTCGCGAAGGAGCTGGAGCGCATGAAAACAGCCAAGGAATAGCAGGCATCATGCAGCTTTGAAATTTTGACTACTTCGAGGAGGAAACAAAAGATGGAGCGTCTATGGACCAAGCCCTTCATTCAGCTGACGGCAGGCATGCTGTTCCTGTTCACGGGCTTCTACTTGCTGCTGCCGACAATGCCGCTGTTCATCAAGCAACTAGGCGGCAGCGAGGCGCAGGTCGGATTTGTCGTCGGCGTATTCACGCTGTCCGCGGTTATTTTTCGCCCGATTGTCGGGGGCTTGCTGGACCGGTACGGCCGCAGGCCTTTTATCGTATGGGGGCTGCTGCTCTTCGTCGTGGCGATGTATTTGTACAGTTGGGCAGGCGGTATTATGGTTTTGCTTTTGCTGCGGATCGTGCACGGCATGAGCTGGGCGCTGTCTACGACGGCCGTCGGGACGGCCATTACGGATGTGATTCCACCCGCCCGGCGCGGGGAGGGGATGGGCTGGTACGGGATGGCGATGACCGTAGCCATGGCCATCGGTCCGATGCTGGGGATATGGATGCTGCAAAAGCTTTCGTTTCACGGTCTGTTCTTGTACGCTACCGGCTTTGCGGCCATTGCTCTGCTCTTGGCTCTTGGAACCAAAATCCCGTTTCAACCGAAAGCGGCCGCCGGGCGGATTCAATTGGTCGAAAAGTCGGTATTGTCCGTGACGGTGGCGATTTTCTTTCTGGCCGTTCCTTATGGAGGCATTACGACCTTCCTGCCGCTTTTCGCCGAATCGATCAAGGTGAATCCGGGTACTTTTTTTCTGGTCTACGCCGTGGCGCTGACGCTGATTCGTCCCATCGCCGGAAAGCTCTCGGACCGGTACGGCGAGACGTTTATCATCGTGCCGGCGCTTGGGACGACGGTGGCGGCGCTGCTCGTTTTGAGCTTCTCCAGCGGGCTGTCCGGCGTGATCGTAGCGGCCGTATTGTACGGGATCGGATTCGGCTCCGCACAGCCGGCGCTCCAGGCGGCAACGCTGCGTCTTGCGCCTGCAGACCGCAAAGGGGTGGCCAACGCTTCGTTCTTTACCGCGTTCGACTTGGGCATCGGGCTTGGCGCCATTGTGCTCGGCTGGGTTTCCCAGCATACGGGGTACCCGGCCTTGTTCACGGTTAGCGCCGTGTCGGTGGCAATTTCTTTGATCCTGTTTGCCGTCTTCGTAAGACAGCTGCTGCGCGCTGCGCTGCCGCAAAATTAATGCCAAAAGTGGGAATGGAGGAAATGTAAATGGACGTAAGTTTTTACTTGCAGCGCATCCAAATGACAGAACCCGCTCAAACGACCTTGGAAGGCTTGACGCTGCTGCAGAAGCGGCATGTGACCCGAATCCCTTTTGAAAATTTGGATATTCTGCGCGGCATTCCGATCTCGCTTCGGACCGGCGACCTCTTCGATAAACTCGTTAACCGGCGGAGGGGAGGCGTCTGCTATGAGTTAAACGGTCTGTTTAGCGAGCTGCTGCGCCGGACCGGCTTCAATGCCCATTTGATTGCCGCAACCGTCTATCGGGGGGACGGCCAATGGGGGACGGAAGGCTCGCATGCCACCAATCTCGTAACTTTAGAGGGAGGCTCATATTTGGTTGACGTCGGGTTTGGGGGCAACTCCCCGCGCCGGCCGGTGCCCATGACCGGGGAGGAGATTCGGGACGCGGACGGCTTTTATCGGATCAGACCGTTTCCTGAACTGCGGAACGGTTATGTTTTGGAGAAAAAGGAGGACCGGGACTGGACCATGCTGTACAGGTTTGGTACGGACCCGAAGCAATTGGACGATTTTGCCGAGGTGTGCGATGTGACGCAATACGCCCCGGAATCGCCGTTCAACAAGGTTTATTTCTTGATGAAGGTGACGGAGGAAGGCAGGATGACGCTGTACGATCGTTCTTTGACTGTGGTCGACGGCCTCCGTAAAACAAAAGAAACTGTCGAAGCCGACCATATCGACGACATCTTGGACCGGTTTCTCGCTCCCTGAGTCCGGCGTACCGTTGCAGCCGCTCCGGCGCATGACATATAATAACGACAGACTTGCGAGAACAGGGCAGAGGAGCGTACATACGTATGAACAAACCGATTCCGTTACATAAACACGGATTTCCCGCCAGCCGGCTCGTGCTCGGCTGCATGGGGCTTGGCGGAAGCTGGGACCGGGAGCCGTACACGGCGGAGCATGTCAAGCAGGCGCATGAGGCGGTCGAGGCGGCGCTTTCCGCGGGCATCAATATGTTCGATCACGCCAATATTTACACCAAGGGCAAGGCCGAGCAAGTGTTCGGCCAAGTATTGAAGGAGCGTCCCGACCTGCGGGAGCGGATTATTATTCAATCCAAATGCGGCATCCGTTTCGAGGAAGCGGGGGTTCCGGGGCGGTACGATTTCTCGAAGGAGCATATTGAAGCGAGTGTCGACGGAATTTTAAGCCGGCTCGGCATCGAGACGCTGGATATTTTGCTGCTGCACCGCCCCGATCCGCTGATGGAGCCGGAAGAGGTGGCGGAAGCGTTCCAGCGGCTGCACGAGGCGGGGAAAGTGAGAGCGTTCGGCGTCTCGAACATGAGCGCGGCGCAAATCCGCTTCCTGCAGTCCGCAATCCGGCAGCCGCTGATCGCGAATCAGCTGGAAATGAGCCTGCTTAAGCTGGACTGGCTGGATGCAGGCGTGCATTTGAACCAGCCGCAGGGCACCGGCGTCTCGTTCCCGGAAGGGACGATGGAATATTGCCGGATGGAGCATATCCAGATCCAGGCATGGAGCCCGCTCGCGCGAGGCTTGTTCACGGGCGGCGACTTGTCGGGACAGCCGGAGTCCGTCCGGGCTGCCGCGGGCTTGGTCAGCCGTATGGCCGAGCAGAAGGACGTATCGCCCGAAGCGATCGTGCTGGCGTTTCTGCTTCGCCATCCCGCAGGGATCCAGCCGGTGATCGGCACGGTGCGTCCCGAGCGCATCCGGGCTTGCGGCGAAGCGGAGCGGGTGACACTTACGCGGGAAGAGTGGTACTCGCTCTACGTCGCTTCCCGGGGGCGCACCATGCCTTAACGGGCGGTCCGCCTTCCGGCGAAAACAATTATAATCGAACGCTCCCTTGAGAGACGACCCGTTCCGTGTTAGGTTAAATTCAACATGAATGAGAGGGTGACCTTTAAGCCGATGATTTATTAATCCTATTTCCAAGAAAACTTTCGTGAAATGATAACGAATCTTTTTCTGGATAGGATTGGTCTAGGCTTTTATGGTGACTCAAGGATCGGTCATGCCCTTGCAACCGGGCGTGTCTTGTTTTTTGTCGCTCTTTGCCTCCTGTCCAGAATAGGGATAGGAGGTTTTTTGTATGATACGATTGGAAGCACTTCAACTGGAGAAAAGCATCGGAGACCGTCTGCTGTTTGCTGTCGAGCAGCTTCGGGTAGCGGAGCGGGACCGGATCGGAATCGTGGGAAGGAATGGAGCGGGGAAGACGATCTTGCTCCAGACGCTCGCAGGAAGGGCGGAAGCGGATCGAGGCACGGTATCGGTATGCGGCAAGGTGGGATATATTCCTCAGCTGCAGGAGGACGATGCCGGGAAAAGCGGCGGTGAATTGACGCGCCGGTCCATTGAAGAGGCGCTGGCCGGAAAGCCGGACCTGCTGCTTGCCGATGAACCCACAACCAACCTGGATGTGGAGCATATCGCTTGGCTGGAGCGCGCCTTTGCCGATTTTCCGGGCGCTATCGTCGTCATTTCGCACGACCGTTCGTTTCTGGACCGGATCTGCGCCCAAATCTGGGAGCTGGAGGCGCGGCGGATTACGGTCTTCAAGGGCAATTACAGCGACTATGACGCGCAGAAGCAGCTCGCCAAGCGTCAGCTGCAAGAGAAGTACGAGGAGTACGTTGCCAAGAAGCAGGAGCTGGAGCGGGCCATCGCCTTGAAGAAGCAAAAGGCGGTTCACATGATCAAGCCGCCCTCGCGCATGGGAACCTCCGAATCCAGATTGTGGAAGATGCAAAAAGGGACCAAGCAAAAAGGGATGCATCAATCGATTAAGGCGATCGAAACCCGGATCGATAAGCTGGAGCGGGTGGAGAAGCCCAGAGAGCTGCCCCAGGTCAAAATGGACATTCCGGACGCGCTTGCTTTCCGCAGCCGCGCGGTGCTCCGTGTGGAGCGGCTGTCCGCTTCGGCCGGTCAGCGGACGTTATGGAAGGAGGCTTCATTCCGCTTGAAGGGCGGAGAGAAGGCCGCGTTGATCGGCCCGAACGGCAGCGGCAAAACGACCTTGATCCGCAAAATCATCCGTGCCGAGGAAGGCGTGCACCTCATGCCGGGGCTGCGAATCGGCTACTTCAGTCAAAATCTGGACATTCTCCGCCCGGAAAAGTCCATTCTGGATAACGTCAAAGAAACGTCCGACCATTCCGAGCAGCTGGTCCGCAGCGTGCTTGCCCGGCTGCTGTTCCGTCAGGAAGACATCTACAAACGCGTTGACGTCCTGAGCGGAGGAGAGCGGGTCAAGGTCGCGTTTGCCAAAGTGTTTTGCAGTCCGATCCATATGCTCGTCATGGACGAGCCGACGAACTTTTTGGATATCGACTCGATTGAAGCGCTTGAGCAGCTGCTTGCGGCCTATCCGGGAACCGTCTTGTTCGTTTCGCACGACCGCCGGTTTGTGCGCCGGATTGCAGGCAAAATCATCGAAATCCGGAATGAAACGGTTGTCACGTTCGACGGGACGTATGACGAATACGAGGAGCGCCGGCGGCGGCGGGAGACGGATTCGCAGAGCCGGGATGTCGCGGAAGAAGAGCTGCTGCGGATCAATATGCGGCTGACGGAGCTGATCGGACGATTAAGCGTCCCCGTCTCGAATGCGGATAAAGCGAAGCTGGAAGAGGAGTACGAACGTTTGCTGCGCAGGCGGAAAGAGCTGAATAACCGCTGAACCTGCGCAAAAACGGCCCAAGGCGAAAAATGCCGCCTTCGGGCCGTTTTTTGCGCAGCCAAGCTGCAATGCTAGTTTCGTTCACATGCTCTCCGTGCTGCTGCCGGGAGATCGCTTCGCCGCTTTGGCATCAGGCGCCACTTTGTTCGTTCCCATGACAACGTCCATGACTGGGTTGGACACGCCGTACCATGCGTGCTCGTCCAAGTAATGATGCAGCAAATGCTTCTTTTTCAGCCATTTGCCCCATGGAGTAAGAGGCACGATAGGGCGGTGGGAAACAAAGTGCTTCCATTGGTAGTACATCTGGCAAATGACCGTCCCGAACACAACCGACACAGCCAGATGAAGCTCTCCCGTCAGTGCCCAGAAAAGCAGCAGCAGCAAGGGATAGGTGACGACCTCGTACCAGACGGAACCGAACAAATACCGGTCGTCGTTCGGATGCTGATGATGCGCCACATGCCCTTCATAGGCGCTCGGAAGCAGCCTGGGAAATTCATGCATGATATACCGGTGCACGACGTATTCGATGAGTCCGAACAGCACGATTCCGCCCGCAATGGCAAGCCAGGTCAGCGAAGAACCGTAAGTTATGACGACCCCCGCTCCACTAAGCACAATCAGGATCATCAGGAAAACGATCAGCCGGAATTGCAAAAACTCAAGTACGTACTTCATGATTTATACACCTCACCCGTCGCAAGCGCCTTTCATCATCGGAAACGCATGAAAGGCATCTCTTTGTAATATATATACAAACCTTTAGACGGTCCCGGACGGAGAAGCCCTTCAAATCTAGTGCAAATTCATAGAAAAAAGGGGAGAGGCTGTATGCTCGATCAAACCGGAGAGGGGATGGAGAAAGGGTAGAGATGGCCGTTCAGGCAAAAGGAGGTTTTCCCGGTCTCCTCGGATACGACGATGATTAAGGCATCGGTCCGCTCCGACAGTCCGATGGCGGCACGGTGACGGGTTCCCAGCTTTTGATTGGGGAAGGTTCGTTCGGTCAGAGGAAGAATGTTGGCTGCGGAGACGATCTGATCGGAGCGAATGAACACGGCACCGTCATGCAGCGGGCTGCCTGGAACGAAGATGGACTCCAGCAAGGAGCTGGTAATTTCCGCGGACAGGAGGATGCCGGGGGTGATCCAGGAATCGATGCTGTCTTCCCGCTGGATGACGATGAGGGCGCCTTGACGCTTAAGACTCAGGTGGTTCACCGAACGGGAAATCTCTTTATACTTGCTCGTATAAGGCGAAAGAAAACAATTCAAATAATAGGTCGAAGCAAGCGCCCCCGTCACGGAGAACCGCTTGGAAATGTGCTCGATCTCGTTCAGCAGGCACGTGTTGACCTCGTCCAGACTGGAGACGACTTGTCCGATGCTGTGAAGGATATCGGTTAATTGCTCCTTGAGCTCCTTTTTTAAAGGAGAAACGTCACAGTCCAAATGCTCCATCGGTGATTACCATCCTTTCCATGGCTTAGCTTAACCGATCCAAAAAGCGATTATGCGAGTTTGAACTTGCGTAGGGGGGATGGGGAGGGATATCGAAAAAAGCAGCCCCGAAGTCATCCGGGAATGACTTGCGGGACTGCCCATCGTATTATTTTCGGTTGGTATCCGCATAAACGGCCATCGCATCGCGCATAAATTTCGCCAGGCCGTCGCCGAAACGATCGATGTTTTTGGTAAATCGCTCGTCATCCACATACATTTGACCCAAGCCTTTGAAGGCTTCGAGCGAGTAAGTGCCCATTTGGTTCAATAGATCATACCATTCTTTAATGGCCGCTTGGGCCTCAGCAGAATCAGGCGAGCCGCTGCGAAGTCCGGCAAGCTTTGTGTAGAGGGCATTCATGGTGTTGGCCATCGCTTCCTGCTCGTCTTTGGACATGGAGCCGACTTTGGCGTTGGCCTTGTCGACCGCTTCATCGCCCCAGCGTTCGCGGGCTTCTTGTTCATAAGGATTACGGCTAAAGTCAAAGCCTTCGAATTTTTCTTTTGTCGTCATTTCAATTTCTCCTTTCGCGTGACGAATCGTTTTATCGATCGTCGCGATCATTTTTTCGAGCCGGCTGCGTTTTTCGAGCAGCATGCTCCGGTGCAGCTCCAGCGCTTCCAGACGGTTAAAGGAAGGGCTGTGAACAATTTCTTTGATTTTCGTCAAGGGGAAGTCCAGTTCTTTGAAAAATAAGATCTGCTGCAGCATTTCGAGATTTTCGTCGGAGTATAAGCGATACCCGGCTTCCGTCGTCCCGTCCGGGGTCAACAGCCCGATCGCATCGTAATGATGAAGTGTGCGCACACTGATGCCGACTAAATCCGCAACCTCTTTTACCTTCACTGGAATCGTCGCGACCTCCTTCCAAGAATCACTATAGAGTATAACGTAACGTTAGAGTCAACAACAAAAATGATATTCTAAAAAACAAAAAACACTTCCGATGGGAGAAGTGTTTTTACGGCGACCCGCTTCCTATACAAAATTACCGGTGCATATTCCGGGCCATTCTTTCCATCCGTTGGTCCTGCTTGCGTTCGTGGACGACCAGACAAGCATGAATGGCGCCAGGCAGCCAGAAGAAGAGCGTCAGAATGAAATTGAGAAGAGCCTGTATCGGTTTTCCGCAAAATAAAACGGCGACAGGAGGGAGCAGTATAGCGAGAAGATACATTTCGAAAAGCCTCCTTTGAGGTTCGTTATTGTTCTATACGAAATGAGGGTTAAAAAGTTTCCGGAAAGCGACAGTGCAATTTTTGCACGGTACGAACGACAATAGTTGTTCTGTTTTTGGCGCGAAGGCCGATTGTATAATAAGGGCGTCAGATAACATACTAGATTTGAAAGATAGACTGACGGAAGGGGGGGATGGGCGATTCTGGACCAAAGGCGCGCCGGCATGCTCGCCATGCTGCAGGAAACCGGAGATTACGTGTCCGTCCGCGAAATCATGAACAAATTCGATATCTCCAAGCGGACGGTCTACTACGATCTTCAAGCCGTCAACGAGTGGCTCTCGGACCACGGACTCGCCCCCGTCGAATATGTTCGGGGCCGGGGATATCTGCTGCCGGAGGAAAGCCGCTCCCGTATCCCTTCCATGGCGCATGAAGTCAAGAAGGACGACTATTACTTGTCCCCGCGGGAACGAAAAGCCTGGGTAGCGATTCAATTGCTCACCCGCAGGGAACCGTTGTTCATGCAGGACATCACGGACTTTTTATTGGTGAGCCGCGGAACCGGCCTGAATGAGCTGAAGCAGGTGAAGAAAGAGCTTGCCGCTCTTCAGCTTGAGGTCTTGTTCGATAAAAAGAACGGCTACAGCGTCGAAGGGAAAGAGACCGACCAGCGCAAGGCGCTATCGTACTTTATGTCCCAAGTGCTCCATCACGTCAGCTGGAAAAGCTTCGTTTCGCAGTTTCAAGGACTGGTCAATGCCAACGTGGTTCACCGCAAGCTCCCGTTCTTCCAAGAGGAACAGCTCGCGGAAGTGTACGGGCTCGTCACGCGCTGCGAGAAAACGCTCGGGCTGGAATTCACCGACGATATGGTGTTTAGTCTGACCACAAGATTGCTCGTTTACGCGAACCGGCTCCAGCAGGGACATAGCATTACACTCGATGCCGACGAGAAAGAGGCATTGAAGCAAACGCCGGAATACGCGGGGGCCATCCAATTGGCAGGCGAGCTCGGGCGCATGTTCGATCTCGAATTTCCGGAGGACGAGGTATGCTACTTGACTCTCCAGCTGTTGGGCGCGCGGGTGAACCGGTCGAACGGCAGGAAGGCGTTGGGCGATCCCGGCAAGGATGCCGACGCCGACGAAACGATCCTGCTATTAAAGCGGTTGATTCGGCAGATGATCGATTTGTTCGAGCGGCATGCGTGCATTTTCTTTCAAAACCGCGACGAGCTGGAGCAGCGGCTGCTGATTCATTTGAAGCCGGCCTATTACCGGATCAAATTCGGACTGGAGATCGACAATCCGCTCGCGGAAGCGATGAAATCGAAATATGGGGAAATATTCGAGATTTCCAGAAAATGCGTCAAACCGCTGGAAGAGCATCTGGGCAAGCCGGTCGATGACAATGAGGTCGCTTACCTGGCGATGCACTTCGGAGGCTGGATGCGCCGGGAAAACGCGATGCCGGTCCGGCGGAAAAAGGCGGCGATCGTATGCGTCAACGGCATTTCCGCCGCGCGCATGCTGAGAATCCAGCTGGAGCAGCTGTTCCCGGCGTTGGATATCGAAGCGGTCCTGTCGCTGCGGGACTACGAATCGTTTCCGGCGGAATCGGTGGATCTGCTGTTCTCGACCGTTCATCTGCAGGACAGCCCGGCGCCGGTATTTACGGTGCATCCCATTCTATCGGATGCGGATAAAGCACACCTGCTTCATCAGGTGAACCGGGTGTCGGGACAGATGGATGCGCCGCAGGGCCGCTCCGCGCAGGCGATTCTGGAGATGGTCCGGAAGTACGCCCGGATCTCGGACGAACAAGGGCTGCTGCGGGAGCTCCAGCGCTACTTGTCCGCAGGACGCTCCCCGGGGGCGGAGGAAGAGAAGCCCTCGCTCGCCGGCCTGCTGCCGCCGGAGCATGTGGTGCTGCGGAACGGAGCGGCCGATTGGAAGGACGCGATCGGGCTGGCGGCGGAGCCGCTGCTCCGCAACGGCTTCGTCGAACAGCGGTACGTGAAAGCGATGATCGCCAAAGTTGACAGCTACGGACCGTATATCGTCGTCAGCCCGGGGGTGGCTATCGCTCACGCCAAGCCGGAGGAGGGCGTCCGGCGGCTGGGCATGAGCCTGCTGAAGCTGGGGCAGGCCGTCCCGTTCGGTCCGGAGGCCCGGCATCAGATCCGGCTCGTGCTGGTGCTGGCCAGCGCGGACGGCGAATCGCATTTGCGGGCGCTTTCGCAGCTGACGGTACTGCTGCGCGAGGAGAAAGTGAAGGAAAGCCTTCTCGAGGCACAGACCGCCGAACAGCTTGCCGGACTCATCCGGCAGCATACGTCATAGCAAGGAATCGTACCAAGGAGGAGAGAAACGGATGAAATTTTTGGAGAGGGAACTCATCGGTCTCGATGTGGAGGTGCAATCGGCGGAGGACGCGATTCGGGCCGCAGGCTCGCTGCTCGTCAGCGGGGGAGCGGCAGACGCCTCCTACGTCGACGCGATGGTACAGGCGTACGGGGACAAGGGGCCATACTTCGTGCTCGCGCCGCACATCGCCTTGCCGCATGCGAAAGCCGAGGATGGCGTCCATGAGGCGTCCGTCGCTTTCGTCCGCTTGAAACGGCCGGTCGTGTTCGGCCATCAAACGAACGATCCGGTGGATCTGGTCTTCGCGCTCGGCTCGGCCTCCAACGCCGACCATATCGCCTTGCTGCGCAGGCTGACGCTGCTTCTGAACGACCCGAGCCATGTGCAGTGCTTCAGAGAAGCCACAAGCCCGGACGACATCGAAAACATGATCTTAAGGAGGAACGAAGTATGAAAATCTTGTGTGTTTGCGGTTTAGGTCAAGGAACGAGCCTTATTTTGCGAATGAACGTGGAAAGCGTGCTGAGGGAATTGGGTGTGAGCGCGGATGTGGAGCATACGGACGTTTCTTCAGCATCGGGCATGTCCGTCGACCATATCATCACCAGCAACGAGCTGGCGCAAAGCCTGCAGGGGCACTCCGCCAATATCGTCATCGTGAACAACTATTTCGATCTGAACGAAATTAAGGAGAAATTGAAAGGCACCATCTAATCCTTAAAGGGGGATTTCACATGGAAGTCATTTTTTGGATTGCGACCAACGTCTTCGGCACGCCGGCCATTTTGCTCGGATTCATCGTGCTGGTCGGTCTCCTGCTTCAGAAAAAGACGACAAGCCAGGTGATCAGCGGGACGTTCAAGGCGGTCATCGGCTTCCTCGTTATCGGAGCGGGAGCAGGGGTCATCGTCAACGCGCTCAACGTGTTCGAGCCGATGTGGAAGGAGGTGTTCGGGCTGCAAGCCGAATCGCTCGGCCAGTTTATGGGGCAGCAGACGTTCAACTCCAAATTCGGCAGCGCGGTCACGCTGGCGATGTTCATTGGCTTTTTGATCAACGTCCTGCTCGCGCGGTTCACGAAGTTCAAGTTCATTTACTTGACCGGTCACATGATGTTCTGGACATCAAGCGTATTCGCCGGCATCGTGGTTCATTCGGCGGGCAACGTTTCTTTCGGCAAGCTGGTCTTATTCCTCTCCGTTATTCTTGGTCTGTATTGGACACTGCAGCCTGCGCTCACCCAGCCGTTCGTCCGTAAAATTACGGGCAACGACAACATCGCCCTCGGGCATACGTCGGCGTCGGTTGCGCTGCTTGGCGCGCTGCTCGGCAAATGGTTCGGGAACAAAGAGAACGATGCGGAAAAAATCAAAGTGCCGAAGGGCTTCGAGTTTCTGCGCGATTCCAACGTCATTACGGCGCTCAGCATGGGGCTCCTGTTTCTGGTCGGCGCGATCGTCGTCGTCCTGAAAGACACGCCGGGCGCGAAAGAGCTGGTCGCCAAAGCGGGCGAGCAAAACTTCATCATCTACGCGCTGCTTCAATCGCTCACGTTTGCCGGCGGGATTGCAATCGTTCTCATGGGCGTTCGGATGTTCATCGGCGAGCTGGTGCCGGCGTTTAACGGGATCGCTACGAAGCTTGTTCCCGGCGCGAAGCCTGCGCTCGATTGCCCGGTCACGTTCCCTTATGCGCCGAATGCCGTCATTCTCGGGTTTATGGGAGCCTTTGTCGGAGCCTTGATCTGGCTCGTCGTTCTCGGCAACACCGTCGCTTACATTTTTGTGCCGACGATGATCGTGCTGTTCTTCCACGGCGCGACGGCGGGCGTCTTCGGCAATGCAACCGGGGGAGCGCGCGGTGCGGTGCTCGGCGGCTTTGCCACCGCAACGGTCGTTGCCTGGGGCCAGTACGCCATGGTCAAATTTTTCATCGCATCGACGATTCCGGATACGGCCATGTGGGCGGCAGACTCCGACATGTTTATTATCGGGCCGATCATCAGTTTTCTTGCGAAGCTGCTGTTTTAATCAAAATCGCCATTCGGCCTCAGCCGGTTCGCCGGACGAGGTGCGGATAAGGAGGTCACAGAGAGATGAGTTTCGTTCGGACTTTGCGTGGAGATATCCCTAAGGACCAGCTCGGGTTTACGTATTCCCACGAGCATATCGTTTGCCGCCCGGCATTCTGGGCGGAGCGGGGAGAAAACGACCTGCTGCTGGATGACAAGGAAAAATCGAAGCTGGACGTGCTGGACTTCAAATGCCACGGCGGGCAAACGATCGTCGATGCCACGGCCGTCGATTACGGACGCGACGTCGAGGCGGTGTACGCGATCATGGAAGAAACCGGCGTTCAGATCGTCGGCACGGCAGGCTTCAACAAAAGCTTTCTGTGGAACGCCAAAGTGAAGGAAGAGCTGAAGCCGATCATCGGCAATTACAACACGTACTACGAGTGGATCGATGCGAAAAGCATCAACGAGCTGGCGGATTTCGTTATCCGCGAAGTGGAGGAAGGACTGGAAGGAACGCCGTTCAAGGGCGGTCAAGTGAAATTCGGCACCGGCTACAACCGGATTACGCCGCTGGAGGAGAAGACGCTGCGGGCCGTCGCCCGCGCGCATCACGAGACGAAAGCGCCGGTCCACTCCCATACGGAGGTCGGCACGATGGGTCTGGAACAGATCGAGCTGCTGCGGAGCGAGAACGTGAATCTGGCCTATGTCAGCTTCGGCCACATGGACCGCAATCCCGATCCGTATTACCACGAGCAAATGGCGAAAACCGGCGCCTATCTGTGCTTTGACGGCATTGCCAAAATCAAATACGCGCCGGAAAGCACCCGGATTCATCTCCTGCTGGAGCTGGTGCGCAAAGGGTACGAGAACCAGATTTTGATCAGCGGGGATACGGCCCGGAAAACGTACTACAAGCACTACGATTACGGGCTCGGCTTGGAATATATCATTGCCAAATGGGTGCCGCGCTTTATCGACGAGGCGAACAAAGCCGGGTTCGACGGCGACAAGCTCGTGGAAAAGTTTTTCGTGACGAATCCGGCGAACTGCTTCGCCTTTAAACGGTGAGGAGGGGCGGCCATGCAGCTGCAATACGAAAATTCGTTCGACGTCAAAGAGAAAATCGTCCGGGCGCAGGCTGCGATTCTGCCGATCGGTGCTGTGGAAGCGCACGGGCCCCATCTTCCGCTCGGGACGGACAATCTGCTGGCAGAGCGGATGGCCGCCAAGCTCGCCGAACGGACCGGCAGCTTCGTGCTGCCGACGATGCCTTACGGCCAGGTATGGAGCCTGCGGAATTTTCCGGGCAGCATCAACGTGTCCAACGAGGCGCTGATCGCCTTGCTGAACGATATCGGGGAAAGCTTATTCCGGCAAGGCTTCCGCATCTTCGTTATGCTGAACGGCCATCTCGGCAACGCCACGGCCTTGAAGGAAGCGGCCCGCAAGCTGGCGGAACGGGTGCCGGAGCTCACGGTCTATTATTTCTTTTATCCCGGTGTCAAAGACATTACGGCGCAGGTCCGCGAGTCTTCGAGCAGCCATGCTTCGTATTTTCACGCTTGCGAGATTGAAACCTCGTACATGCTGTATCTGGCCGGCGAGCATGTCGACATGAGCCGGGCGATTTGCGACATTCCCGACATCGGCGTAGAGGCCGACTGTACGCCTACCCCGTGGGAGACGTTCACCTCGTCCGCCGTCCTCGGCGACGCCACGTTGGCTACCGCGGAGAAAGGGCGGGCCATCCTGGAGACGAGTCTTGACGTCATGACCCGTATCGTGAACGATGCCAAGAAGCGGCATCAACCCACACCCTAAAGAAAAGCAGGTGAAGGCAGCAATGATCCAAACGTATTTCAATCATATCCGGCGCATGCTGAATCTAGTGGAAACGACCGAAACGGCCGCCATGCGTCAGGCTGCGGAGCGGACGGCCGACTGCATCATCGGCGGAGGCGTCGTTCATTTGTTCGGCTGCGGCCACTCGCATATTTTGACGGAGGAAGTGTTCTACCGCGCAGGCGGTCTGGTCCCGATCCGGCCGATCTTCGTGGAGCCGCTCATGCTGCACGAAGGGGCGGTCCGCTCCTCAGAGCTGGAAAGGCAGAACGGACTGGCAAGCACGTTTATGGAGGAGCAGGACATCCGTCCCGGCGAGGTCGCGTTCGTGCTGTCCACTTCGGGACGCAATCCGGTTCCGGTCGACGTCGTGCTGGCAGCGAAGGAAAAAGGCGCCTTTACGATCGGCATCACCTCGCTGGAGTATTCGCAAAGCCAGCCTTCGCGGCATACGAGCGGCAAGCACTTGTACGATGCCGTAGATTTGGTCATTAACAATTATGCGGTCAAAGGCGATGCGGTGTTGAAGCATCCGGACATTCCGATTCCGTTCACCCCGACGTCCACGGTGATCGGAGCGGCGCTGCTCAATGCCGTGCTGGCCTCGGCCATCGAACGGATGGCAGAGCGAGGGTTCCAGCCGCCGGTCTTCCTAAGCGGCAACATCGACGGAGCCGACCGCCACAATGCCGCCTTGATCGAACGGTACAAAGAACGTATCCCGCTATTGAAGTAATTAATATCCTATTAAATATATAAAGATTATAGGTTAGGAGGTAGTGCCGCATGGTGGCGAAAGAGATAATCATACGAAACGAACAAGGTTTTCATGTCCGGCCGGCCCAGCTGTTCGTAGACAAGGCCAACGAGTTTCGGTCGGACCTCAAGGTGCGCAGCGAGAGCGGTGAAGAAGCCGACGGAAAAAGCATGCTGGACCTGATGACCCTCGGATTGGAGCAAGGCGCCCGCATCGTTTTGGAAGCAAGCGGCGAGGACGAACAGGAATGCCTGCAAGCGTTGGCCGAGCTGATCGAAAGCAAGTTCGGTGAATCGTGATGAGGGAGCAGCGGATTTCAGGCATCGGCGTGTCGGAAGGCGTACGGATCGGAAGCGCGCTGCGATATTCGCCGGTCCCGGCGGCAGGCATGGAGCCGGAGCGCGAAAGCATCGGTCCGGATGAGGTGACGGCGGAAACGGCAAGGCTGCGTCAGGCGAAGGAGGCCTGCGCGTCGGAGCTTCAAGCTATGGTGGAGCGGACGAAGCGGACGCTCGGCGAAGACAAGGCGGGAATTATTGCGGGCCAGCTGCGGTTTCTGGACGATCCCAAGTTTTATCCGGCGATGGAACGGAAGATCGCGGAGCTGCATGTACCGGCGGACAAAGCGGTCCGGGAGGTGACCGAATTTTACGCGGCGCGGCTGGAAAGCATGGCCAACGAATACATGCGGGAGCGCGCGACGGATATTCGGGATATCGGAGGCCGCTTGCTGTCCAGCTTGCGCGGAGGGACTTCGGTCAGGCTCTCGGACCTGCGTGAGCCCGTCATTCTGGTCGCCGACGATCTGGCGCCGTCGGATACGGTGCAGCTTGATCCGCGCGTTGTCCTGGCTTTCGTCACGCGGGTCGGCGGGAAGACGTCGCATACGGCGATTTTGGCCCGGTCGCTGGGCATTCCTGCGGTTGTCGGAGCGGGCAACGCGTTGGACGCCGTCCGGGACGGCGAGACGCTGGTCGTCGACGGGCGCGCAGGCCTGTGCGTCCGCAACCCGGAGGCCGCCTACCTTCGGCAGGCGGCGGAGCTGCAGGAGCAGGAGCGCGAGCTTAGGGACGAGCTTGAGGCGTTCCGCTTCCGCCCGGCGGTCACCGCGGACGGCCAGCGGGTGGAGCTGGCCGCCAATATCGGCACCGTTCCGGAGGCCGAGGCGGCCGCGCATGCCGACGCGGACGGCATTGGGCTGTACCGGACGGAATTCCTGTTCATGGGCGCGTCCCGGCTTCCGGACGAAGAAGAGCAGTATGCTGCCTACAGGCAAGCTGCGGAAGCGATGGCAGGTCGTCCCGTCATCATCCGTACGCTTGACATCGGCGGAGACAAGGAGCTTCCGGCGCTCGAGCTGCCCAAAGAGACGAACCCGTTTCTCGGCTATCGCGCCATCCGGATCGGCCTCGATCGTCCCGAGCTGCTGAGAACGCAGCTCAGAGCGATTTTGCGGGCCAGCGCGCACGGCAGCGTCAAGATCATGTTTCCGATGATCTCCAGTATGGACGAATGGAGAAAGGCGAAAGGGGCGGCGCACGAGGCAATGGAGGAGCTGCGCCGCGAGGGCGTCGATTTCGACCGGAACGTCGAGCTGGGCATCATGGTCGAGGTTCCGTCCACGGCGGTAATGGCCGACAGCTTTGCGCGCGAGGTCGATTTCTTCAGCATCGGAACGAACGATCTCGTCCAGTACACGCTGGCTGTCGACCGGATGAACGAGAAGGTTGCGGAGCTGTACGATTATTTCCACCCGGCGGTGCTTGAGCTGATTCGCCGGGTGATCGAAGCCGCCCGCCGGCACGGCAAGTGGGCGGGGATGTGCGGCGGCATGGCGGGCGACCCGCTGGCGGCGCCGCTCCTGCTCGGACTCGGTCTTGACGAGTGGAGCATGGAAACGGGGGCGCTGCCGAAGGTGAAGCGCGCACTCGCTCAGCTGAACGCCGAGACGTGCCGGGAGCGGGCGCAGCACTGGCTGCAGCTTGCCACCGCCGACGAAGTGCGCCGCGAGCTGGAGCGCTTCCGGGCACAATTGCAAGGCTGAACTGTCGCTAGTGGCGAAAGCTGTTGAAAATATTATTTTGAGGACGTATCCCCAAGCTGCGGAAATGCGCGGGGAACGTCCTCTTTTTTTCGAGACGGCGCGTTAGCGGGCGCTGTGTTTTTTGGATTGACAAACCGCAATAGAGCAAGATAAGATAACTAATAGTAATAATTACGAATTACAAACGTTAATATGCTTCCGAGCTTGTTTCAGGGATATGGATTTAATTAGGACGAGCTGACGAAGTATGCTTTAACATCGGTTTTAATCGTAATTATTATCCTTTATTTCGTCGGTCCGCGGCAGCACAGAGAGTGGTGAACATGATAGCTTATTTTTTGCGGCGGGTGCTGCATATGATTCCGGTATTCATCGGCGTCACTTGTATAACCTTTGCGCTCATGAATTTGACCCCGGGCGATCCTGCTGAAATTATGCTGCGCGGAGCATCGGGCGTGCAGCCTTCGCAAGAAGCGATTGAGGCGGCCAGAGAAGCGATGGGTTTGAACGCCCCCGTGTACAAGCAATATGCAGCTTGGTTATGGCGGGTGCTTCATCTGGATCTTGGCCGTTCGTACAGCACCGATCTCCCGGTTTGGCAGGAGCTGACGGACAGGCTTCCGGCGACACTGCTGCTCGCTATGTGGGCGCTTGTGGCGATGCTGGCCATCTCGCTTCCCTTAGGAATCGGTTCTGCACTGTACCCGCATTCGTGGGTGGACCGATTGGCAAGAATCGTCGCGATGCTGGGCGTTTCGATGCCGGGCTATTGGCTCGGTCTGCTGCTTGTTTATTACGGCTCGGTCAAGCTTAAGCTGTTTCCGGTGATCGGCATGGACGGTTTCCGGAGTGTGGTGCTGCCTGCGCTCACACTTGGGATCGGCATGGCGGGCCACTATATCAGAGTAATTCGCTCCGGTCTGGTCGATGTGCTCGGCACCGTCTATATCAAGGCGGCCAGGGCCAAAGGGTTGCAGGAAAGTCTCGTCATCGGACGGCATGCGCTTATCAATGCCCTGCTTCCGGTACTGACGATGCTGGGCATCCATATCGGGGGGCTGCTCAGCGGTTCGGTGATCGTCGAGACGATATTTTCTTGGCCGGGGGTCGGCAAATTTGCCGTCGATGCGATTTTTAAAAAAGACTTTATTGTCATTCAGGGGTATGTGCTGCTGATGGCCGTTTTCGTCGTAAGCATCAATCTGGCTGTCGATTTGTGCTACCGGATGATCGACCCGAGAATCCGGCTGCGCTGAGCGGCATCGCGCAGAGAAGCGCCATATGGAAAACACAACAAGAACGCTCGAAACGAAAGGAGACCATCCGGCATGAAACGGGGGCGTAAATTTCCGGGCAACGCCGCGATTTGGAGCGGCGGGCTGATTGTGGCCGCTTTTATCGCGGTCGGCATCTTTGCGCCGTATGTCGCACCCTGGGACCCGCTGAAGGTGAATCTGGAAGTGAAGCTGGCCGGACCTTCGCCGGAGTACCCTTTCGGCACGGATCAGATGGGACGGGACATACTATCCCGTCTGATGTACGGAACGCGTTCTTCGCTGTTTTATT
Source organism: Paenibacillus ehimensis NBRC 15659 (assembly GCF_004000785.1). Lineage (GTDB taxonomy): Bacteria > Bacillota > Bacilli > Paenibacillales > NBRC-103111 > Paenibacillus_G > Paenibacillus_G ehimensis. The sequence goes on from NZ_BILX01000027.1 coordinate 44,551, forward strand.
CCGCCGCCGTGCTGGGTGCGACGCTTGCGGTCTCCATCCCGGTCGGAATCGCCGCCGGTTACATCGGCGGTAAAGTCGATCACATCATCATGCGGCTTATCGATATCCTGCTCGCTTTTCCAAGTCTGATTCTGTCCCTGGCGATCACAGGGATGCTGGGGCCTGGCTTGTTCAACCTGCTGCTGGCGTTCGTCTCCGTCTGGTGGGCGGGCTATGCGCGCCTTATACGCGGCATGGTGCTGCAGATCAAGGAAGAGGACTACATAACGGCGGCGCGAGCCGGGGGAGCGACACACTTGCAGATTGTGCTTCGCCATGTTCTGCCTCATGCGCTCAGCCCGATTATCGTGCTCGCTTCGGTCGAAATCGGGACGATTATTTTGTCCGTTTCCGGCCTCTCGTTCCTCGGCCTAGGCGCCCAGCCGCCGACGCCCGAATGGGGCGCGATGCTCAACGATTCGCGGCCGTATATGCAGACCGATCCGCAGCTGATGCTTTTCCCGGGACTGACCGTGATGATCGTCGTACTCGGCTTCAATCTGGTCGGAGAGGGGCTGCGGCGGACGCTGCGGGGCACGGGATAAGCCGGGGGCGAGGCGGAAAGGGAAGAAGGGCTGCCGTGCCCGCCTGACATAGCTTCGCAGGCACATGGCTTGAACATGACATATTTTGCGCAAGGGGGAATCGTGATGCTGGTTACGACGCAAGAGGCAGAGCCGCGAGTCATACGGAGCCATACGCAGGAAGCGGCAGAGGTCCCCGCAGTACTGCGTATTCAGAGGCTGAGCGTATCGTATCATGCTTCGGACCGCCGCGCCTCCGGTCCGGCCGTGGACGAGGTGAGCTTGGAAGTGAAGGAAGGGCAGATCGTAGCGCTCGTCGGGGAAAGCGGCAGCGGCAAAAGCACGCTGGCCCAAGCCGTGCCCGGTCTGCTCGACCCCCGCAAGCATCGCGCAGAAGGGGAAATTTGGCTGGACGGCACAGACCTCCGCCGGCTATCCGCAAGGGAGCTGCGCCGATATAGAGGCAGCAGGGTGGCGATGATTTTTCAGGACCCGGCGAATGCGCTGAATCCGGTTCTGACGATCGGCAGGCAGCTGACCGAAACCATCCGGCGGCACGGGAAAGGGCAAGGGGCTGGGGCCAAGAAGCTGGCCGTCGACCAGTTGCGCCGGGCGGGGCTGCCGGATCCGGAGACGCTTCTGCGCAAGTTTCCTTTCCAGCTATCCGGGGGCATGTGCCAGCGCGTGATGATCGCAATCGCCCTCGCCTCCGGAGCAAAGCTCCTGATCGCCGATGAGCCGACGACCGCGCTCGATGTCACGGTTCAGGCGCAAATTTTGCACGAGCTGGACCGGCTTAGGAGGGAGACCGGCATGGGCATTTTGCTCATTACTCACGACTTGGGCGTCGTGGCCGAAATCGCCGACCAGGTCTATGTCATGAAAGGCGGGCGCATCGTCGAATCGGGCAATGTGTTCGAAATCTTCGCCCATCCGCGGCATGCCTATACCCGAGAATTGCTTGAAAGCAGGTAATCCGTCGGAGCTTGGAAGGGAGGCAGGACCGCCGTGAGGCTGATCGAGACTCAAGGACTGACGAAGATCTATAAACGGGAGGGACGATGGTTTTCTTCCTCCGCAAACGAAGCTATGCCGGCCGTAGACCGGGTCAGTCTTCATGTGGAGAAGGGGGAGACGCTCGGGCTTGTCGGCGAAAGCGGCAGCGGCAAGAGCACGCTCGCCCGCCTGCTGCTCGGGCTCGAAAAGGCCACCGAAGGCCGTCTGCTGTTCCGCGGCGAAGATATGACCCGATGGGGATTCAGGCGGCTGCGGAACATCCGCGGCAGGATGCAGATGGTGTTCCAGAACAGCTATTCCTCGTTCGATCCGTTGTTTACCGTGGAAAAAATTGTCGGCGAGCCGCTCAGCAATTATGGAAACATCACAGCGCGCGAACGCAGACGCATCGTCCTGGAAAGTCTGGACATGGTCGGGTTGGGGGCGGCCTATGCGGGGCGGTACCCTCACGAATTAAGCGGCGGGCAGCTGCAGCGGGTGAACATCGCGCGGGCGCTTGTCCTGCAACCGGAGCTGCTGGTCTGCGACGAGCCGTTTTCGAGCCTCGATTTCAAGCTTCGCCGACAGATCCTCACACTCCTTGAAGAGCTGAAGAGACGCCTCGGACTGTCATACCTGTTCATAACTCACGATTTATCGGCCGTATCCCGCTTCTGCGACCGGGTAGCCGTGATGTACAGGGGGCAAATCGTCGAGACGCTGCCGGGAGCCCGTATCGCCGAAGAGGCGCTGCATCCGTACACCCGTTCGCTGTTGGACGCGGTTCCTGTGCAAGATCCGCGGCTCAGGCGGAGCAAGACAGGGAGGCCGCCCGGCGAACCGGCTCTGCTGCGGGGAGATAACATTATTCGGGGCTGTCGGTTTTGCAGCCGTTGTCCTGCCGCGATGCCGGTCTGCTATACGGTCGAGCCCGCACTCGAACGGAAGCGGCCATCTCATCAGGCTGCGTGCCATCTCTATGCGCATGAAGCCGAAGGCAAGCCAAACCTTCCAAATTGTTAAAGAATAGGGGCAACTACGATGAAACCGAACAGCGCAAGCCGCAACAAACGATCTTTTGCCATACAAGGCCTTTTCGTGTTATTAAGCGTTCTGCTGGTGTTGGTTACCGGCTGCTCGGCCGGAGACAAAGCCGGCACAAGCCAAACGGCCGCAGGTACCCGAAGCGACGGGGCGACGGGCGAAAAGCAGGTGGTCGTCGCCGTCGCTTCCGATCCGGGGCTCGACCAGCTCGATGCCGGGACTTACAAAGGCTCGATTCAGGTGCATCCGATGATTTACGATTCCTTGGTCGAATACGGCGAGAAAGGCGAAATATTGCCTTCGTTAGCCGAATCGTGGACAATCTCCCCCGACGGCAAGGAATATACGTTCAAGCTGCGCAAAAACGTCAAATTTTCCGACGGCACGGAATTTAACGCGGAGGCGGTCAAGTTTTCGTTCGAGCGTTGGTACAAGGACCCGGCCAATTCCTCCATCAATGTCGCGAAGGCGATGCAGGAAATTACGGCCGTTGACGCCCACACGGTCAAGATGACTTTTAGCCAGGCGTTCTATCCGTTTCTGACCGAGCTGACGTATGCCAGACCGGTGCGCATCCTTTCTCCTTCGGCCGTTGAGCCGGCGGGGGACGTCAAAGGCAAGTTCGTCAAGCCCATCGGCACCGGCGCGTGGAAGGTCGACAGCTATACGAAGGACCAGCAGGCCGTGCTGGTGCGAAATTCCAACTACTGGGGGAAAGCGCCGCTGCTGAACAAAATCGTGCTAAAAGTCGTCAACGATCCGCAATCGCGCCTGCTGGCGCTTCAGAACGGATCGGTGGACATTTCCGGCGGCCAGATGGGTAAAATTTCGTCGGAAAGCCTTCAGGTCGCCCAAACCTCCGATTCGTTAACCGTACAATCCGCCCCCGGTTCGAATTCGCATTTTGTCGTCTTTAATGGCTCCAATCCGTTTCTGCAGGATGTGAACGTGCGCAAGGCGATCAATTTGGCGGTCAATAAAAAAAGCATCGTCGACAAGCTGATGGGAGGGAGCGGCAAGGAAGCGCAAGGCTTGTTCCCGGCTACCGTGCCTTATGTGACCGCAGAGAATATCCGATGGTACGGCTATGAGCCGGAGCAGGCGAAGCAATTGCTTAAGGAAGCCGGCTTTGCGGATACGAACGGCGACGGCATCGTGGAGAAAAACGGCAAGCCGCTTGAATTGAATTTTGTGCTGCAGCAGACCGAGTTTCCCGAATGGAAAGCGATCGCCGAATTTGTCCAGGCGCAGCTTAAGGAAATCGGCATTACCGTCAACCTGAAGGTGCTGGAAGCGAACGCCTATTACGATGCGCTGTGGAAGAACAAGCAGTACGATATGCTCATTTACCGTACTTATGCGGATTCCCAGAACCCGCACTTTTTCCTGCTGTCTTTGTTCCATCGGACGGCAAATGCTCCGGCTGTCGCCTGGTCGGATCCGCCATTGGAGGCTTTGATTGACGAAGCGATGGGAGCGATGGATGCCAAAGCAAGGCAGGAAACATACGATGCGCTCTTCGGCCGGATGTTCGAGCAGGCGATGGTTTTGCCGGTTTATTATCCGGATGACATTTTTGTCGTCAATAAGAGAGTCCAAGGCTTTAAGCTGGGGCAAACCGCATATTTGCCGGTCGTTTGGAACGAGCTGGATGTCAAGTAACTATACAATAAACTATAAAATTTCAGGAGAGACGCTATGTTGAATGACATTTCCAAGTACTGGACGTCCAGCTCCGGCAGCTACGATAAAGCAGTCAAGGCGCAATTCCGCAGCCGTCGGACCGTAGCCATGTGGACATCGCTGCTGAGCGAAGGGTTGGGCGGCAGGGAGGGACAAGCCGTCCTGGATATGGGAACCGGCCCCGGATTTTTTTCGATCCTGTTGTCAAGAATGGGGCATCGCGTTACGGCGATCGACGCCTCGCAGGGGATGATCGAAACGGCATCGCGCAATTTCAAGGCGGCCGGCGTTAACGTCAAGGTCTATGTGGGGGACGCGGCCCATCTCCATGCCGAAAAAGACAATACCTTCGATGCGGTCGTGTGCCGCGATGTCGTCTGGACGCTGCCTGACCCGTACGGGGCCTATGCGGAATGGTACCGCATCCTAAAGCCGGGCGGCACGCTAATCGTATTCGACGGCAACTATTTTTATCGGGAGAAGCAGGAGAAACAGACGCCCTTCAACATGCTGTGGCACGCCCTTGGGTGGACGCTAATTCTCCTTACGGAGATGAGGGTAAGGAGACGGTCCGATCAGGATAAGGAACTGCTCGGCCAACTCCCGTTCGTACAGGTCATGCGCCCGGAGGCCGATCAAGAGGCATTGCAGCAGGCCGGATTTCGTATTCAGGAAATTCGCCGTAATTTTACGTCCGGCTACAAGATGACGATGCAGCATTTGAAATACGGCTACGAAAGCGACAGACGTTTTATGATCCTAGCAAAGAAGGTGTAACGGATGACGATGCAAAATGAAATTGAAACGTACTGGAATGGCGAAGCGGAACTGTACAGCGACAGCATCCAAAAGGAGCTGAACGGTTTTGAAAAGCAGGCCTGGCTTGATTTGATTTTTGAATATGCTCCGCCGAAGGAGCGGCTCGATGTGTTGGATATCGGCTGCGGACCGGGCTTTTTCACGATTATTTTATCGCAGGCCGGCCACAATGTCCTGGGGATCGACTGCACGGAAAATATGCTGAAGTGTGCCCGCCGCAATGCGGAACAGGCAGGAGTGAAGCCGGAATTCCGCAAAATGGACTCGCAGAAGCCGGAGCTGGAATCCGATAGCTTTGACTTAATCGTGTGCCGCAACCTGACTTGGACGCTTCATGCGCCGCAGGCGGCTTACGGCGAGTGGCTAAAGGTGCTGCGTCCAGGCGGCCGGCTGCTCGTATTCGATGCCAACTGGAACCGACATTTCATTGACGACGACCTGCGGGCGAAGCGGGATGCGGATCTGCGCGAGTACGAAGCGAGAGGTTGGGGCAGTCCGCCAAGGCATGTCGATTGGGAAGAATCCGACCGTCTCAGCCTGCTGCTTCCGTTAACGAAGGAATGGCGTCCGGCATGGGACCTGCAGGCGTTGAAAGCCGAAGGCTACAGCGATGCGTTCAGCGTGGAAAACTTGTCGGAGCGGGTGCTGGATGAGAGGCAGCAGGTACTCAGCCGGTCAACGCCAATGTTTATGGTATGCGGACAGAAAGGATAAAGAACTGGTCTCGTGCAACCTTTTAGCCGGACGCCGCGTTTAGGAGGTAGAGAACAACACCGTGGAGCGCTGACTCCATAGGTTATTCTCCTACATAGGTTGACTACAGGAGGTATAGGACATCATGCAACCATTCAAAGTACTCGGGGCGGTGTTGGCCGGCGCGCTGCTGGCAACCAACGTCGCGTCCGCCGCTCCAAGCGAGCCTGCGACGGTAAAACCGCTGCCGATTTCCGCTCCTGTTCCGCAGGATTCCAACGGCGGTCTAAAACTTGTACTCGTGATCGACGGAAAAGGATTCTCCCCGGAAGAGAACCCGATATACGTAGGCGCCAAAAATCAAATAATGGTACCGATCCGCGCTGTCGCCGAAGCGCTTGGCTATAAGCTCACGTGGAAGCAGGATACGCACTCGCTGGAGCTGGTTCAAGGCAACCAATGGCTAACCCTTCAGATCGGACAAGACAAATACGGCTTTGCCAAAATGCTCGTTCCGCTTGAGGTGGCCCCGGAGCTAACGAATGAGAAAACGTATGTTCCTCTGTCCTATTTCGAAAAGGTGATGAAGCTTCAAGTGAAGGTGGATGCAACGGGAACGATCAGTATCCATTCCAAGAAGCAAGAAAGCGACGAACAGGCTGCGAGCACGACCAAGCAAGGGACCGTTACCAGCATGACCTACCGCGATAAAGGCGGAGAGATCGGCCTTAACGGCTATGGGCACGGCGTCCGACTGAACATCTCCGACGAAACGGAAATCGTATCCGATACGAACCAGAAGCTGACGCTGGCCGACCTGCAGCTTGGCATGTCCGTCGAAGCGGAACACGGCTTGGCGATGGCTATGAGCATGCCGCCGATGACCCATGCCAAAAAGATTATCGTGAAACAAAGCCCTGCCGCGCAGCCAACTTTAGGTACGGCAGGCGAGATCGGGGAAATCACTTCTTCGGCGGAAGGGACAATGCGTCTTACGATCAAAGGAAACAAGCTTAGCGACGGATCGCATGACACGGTAGTCCTGAACGTGGCAGGGGATACGCCTGTGATCGGTACGAAGGATAACCAACCGATTGCCGCCGACCAGCTTAAGAAAGGCGATAAAGTGTATGCCTTCTATGGTCCGGTCTTGACCAAAAGCTTGCCGCCCATCGGCCAAGCCGTCAAAATCGTTGTAGAAAACTAAATTACGGCATCCACGCAAAAAAAGGCAGTCCTTTAGCCATTTCATGGTAAAGGACTGCCTCTTTTTTGGGCGATTCCGGAAGCGACTAATAAGGGCTCAAAGTTCTGCTCGATCACTTTTTATCATGGCATCCATGGCGGCCATTGAATTTTCGAGCACGCCGGTAATATCGCTGACCAAACGATCGATGAATTGAAAGTCCTCGTCCGAGTAGCGGCTGATGAAATCTAAAAAAAATTTCTCCACATACTGATGATACCTTTCATGGACATGATAGACGATCTGGCCATCCGGCGTCAGACGGAAAAGGACTTCCTTTCGGTTCCCGCTGAGCGAAAACTTCTCGATCCAGCCGCGATCCAGCAGCTTGGCGCTGATTTTGGTAATCGCGCCTTTGGTCATGCCCATCTTCTCGGCAAGCCGGGTTACGTTGATGGATTCGTGATTGCCGATTAGCTCAATCGCGTGCGTTTCGGACATCGTCAGATCGTCGGTTAAATTCCTGATCCCGTATTGCCGGGCAATGGCAAAGAATATATCTTTTTCTTTCTTATCATGATCTTCATACAGATGCACCATTTGCATCACTTTGGCGTATAAATGCTGGGCGTTGGCATCGTTTCCCAAGATCAGGCTCCTCCGAAAAACAAGTATAGGCTACCTTAACTGTACCATTAGAGCCATCGCTGTTTCAACTGGCAGGAAGAGTCAAGTCACCCTTCGGTCTTCATAGGGGAGAGTGCCGTACGGGTTTCTTTGGGCTGCAAATAACGGGCAAGCACCGCAGATAATGCGAGTAACAGCGCGGTAACCGCGCTTACTAGAATAATGTCGTTCCCGCCGGTATATAAGATTCCTCCCATGGTCGGTCCTGCGGCCATGCCGAAGTAACGAACGAGATTATAGACGCCGATCGCGGTTGCCCGGTTATGGACAAACTGTTCACTAAGCAGCGTGGTCTGCATTGGCAGCGTCAAGCCCAGGCTAAAGCCGAGCAGCAGGAAGGAGGCCATCAGCAGCGGAAAATTAATTCCTGCCAAGCTGCCGAACAGAACGACAGCTCCGATGGATGAAGCTGTCGTGACAAGCAGGCTTCGCAGAACGCCGAACCGGGATTGCAAACGAATGCTGACGGCGCTAGCCCCCATGAGCAGAACGATAAACGGCATAATGACAACCCCTGTCAAGGCAGGTCCCATGCTATATCGATTGTTCAGAAAGGTTGGCAGGAGCACAGCGATGATGTACAGCGTGAAATTGGTTGTGAAGCCGATCGCCAGCACGATAGCCCCGATTTTATTACGCACGACGTTCAGGAAATTTTGCGTGATGGATGGCTTTGCGGCGGTGGTAGGCCCGGCGGGCGGCCTCTGTTCTTCTTTGATCCAGAATGCGTTCATGATGAAAATGGCCAAGCCGCTAAAGGCAAGGAACAGAAACGCATTCCCGTAGTGACCCGATCCGCCCAAAAGACCGCCAAGCGGGGGACCGATAGCCGGAGTTACTGCAAGGAGCGTTTGGTATATGCCCATGGCCTTGACTCGTTCCTCTCCATGGAACTTATCGCCGATCAGAGTCACGGCAACGAGAGGGATCGCAGCCGCGCCGACGCCCTGGAGAATGCGCATGGCTAACAGCAGGTAGATATTTCCGGCATATGCGCAGCCGATGGAGGCAGCGACATAGAGCAAGATGCTGGGCAGCAGCACGATCTTGCGTCCTTTCGCATCGACAAGCGGGCCGTAGACGACCTGCATGGCGGCAAGCGCTACGGTAAAGATCGAGACGGTTAAATTGGTTGTAAAGTAAGAGGCATTCATAAGTTCTCGCACCTGTGACAGTAATGGCGTGTAAATATGCGTAGCCAGTGAGCTGACAAGGGCACTGATGCCTAAAATAAACAGCGTGCTTTTTAATTTCATTCCTATTAAGCACCATCCTTTCGCAAAGCGAATAGAAAATATTGTTTCCCGGGATACAATGAATGTGAGCTTCGGCCTAGGAACGAGCAGACACGCTTTTTTTATGTTTCCCAGTAAACAATATAACTTGGATTAAAGTGAATTGCAAGATATGTTACTTCCGGGCTGTTATCGGGGAAAGAACGAGAAGCCGGGCTCCCTAGATGGAGAGCCGGCTTCCCGATGCTTAAAGCTTTTTGCTGACAAGGGCCATACTAATCGCCAATACAAGAAAATACATAGGCATGGTAGCAACGAACCATTGTGAAGATAGCTCATCCCGCTGGTAATCAGGCTGACCACCACGTAATACCCCAATCCGAAAATGGCGCCTGCGGTCCCAAGTACATCGCCGTAATGGACGAGCGCCAGACTCAGGCAGTTCGGAATCGCCATGCCAACCCCCAGCAAGAGGATAAAAATGAAAGCTATCATCAGTGTCAAGCCTATTCCCGAAGGGCTTATACCATAAAGTGCAAGAACGGTGAGACATAGGGCTCCCGCCATCGTGACGAGAGAACCAAGAAATATAATGTTTCCGGCTGAAATCCGGGTAAGCAGTTTCTTCGACAGCATCGCACCGATGATGGAAGACAGCGCCACGAAAATCCCCAAAAAGCCGAACGCGCCCGGACTCATGTGAAAAAACTCCATAAAAATGAACGGCGCCTCGGCATAATAGCTAAACAAGATGCCGTTTGTCGCTCCGATGAGAAAACCAAATGCCCATATTCTTCTGTCAGAAGCCAAGCGCTTGACAACAGAAAACGTATGAATGCTTGAGGTCGCAGACACTCTTGTCTCAGGCAGAGAAACCAGCGTGTACGTAAAAATGGCGGCGCTCATCACGACCAGAGCGAAGAACACAGCTCGAAAACCGAACGATTGATCAAGCCATCCTCCAATTAACGGCCCGAGGGCCGGCGTAAAGGCAAGAGCCGCAGAGATCTGAGCGAATACGGCATGACGCTTGGCTCCATCGATACTCTCACGCAGCATGGTTTGAGTCACCACCGAGCCGGTGCCGGCGCCAAAAGCCTGAATGAACCGGCTTGCGAGCAGCCATTCATCCGAACCGGACAGGTAGCATCCCAAGCTGCCAAGGGCATACACCAAAATTCCCCAAAGCATAGCGGGACGCCGTCCGATGGAATCCGAAAGCCTTCCCCAGCAAAACACGCCAACGGCGAAACCGAGGAAATAAATACTGAGTGTCAATTGAATCGCATTCCCGGTTGTATGCAGGCTATTTGCGATATCCGGCAATGAAGGCGTATAGATCGTTTCGCTAATTTGCGGGAAACCCACAAGAATGATGAACAGCAATAATGATGGTGTTGAGATTTTTCTTTCCACAGCCAATCCCCCTATAATTCAAAAATCTCAATAAGCCGGGAAAGAAATTACGGGATCGGGGGTTTGCATTTAATCAATCTGGCAAAGGATAGCACTATTTTTCACCTTTATTGTTTTATAGGGGGAGGTTTCTAGTGCATTCTAGCAGGATTTCGGGAGTCTGTCGACCACTTGGAAGTCAGTTATGCATATGATCATCAATGCCGCCGGGTATGCGGTTGGCTATCATACCGTTCAGCAATTTTTGAAAAACTCGGGGGCTACGATTTATGAGGCAACGCGGTTGACGAGAGCAGAGATTATTGACGGCAGCCAAGTTTTTTGAAGGGAACATTTTCTTAAATTTTTCTGCAAGTCCTTCCAAGGACTTGCTTTTTTGGCGTCAACGTAGGAAATTTAATGGGTTAGTATCCATAAATTCATGCTGCGGAGGGACGGAAAGTTGCGGAAGCTTTTCAAAAACAACGCAAGCCAGATGCGGCTCGGATGGGATTTGTTCTTAGCCTTGCTCTTGTTCGTGGGCTTGCAATTTGCGATTGTACTCGTACTGTCGATCAAATGGGGCGGCAACTCGCTCGTATCTTCTGTGCGACCGGAGCTGATTACCCCGCTGGGGGGAATTGCGGCCACGCTTCTAATCTGGGTGCGCCTGAAAAAACGAACCTTGCGGGACCTGGGCATGCGCTGTTCATTCACGGGAGTTCGTGAACTCGGTGCCGGCATAGTACTGGGCTTCGGATTCATGTCGACGATCACGGCGATTCTGGTGGCCGCCGGTGCGGTTACGCTTCGCATCAATCCTTCCTGGAGCGCGTCCGGCCTGCTCTGGAGCCTGATGATGTTTATAGGGGTCGCATTCTCGGAGGAAATGTTTTTCCGGGGATACATCACGAAAACGATGGAAGCCTTAAAATACCGGCTGCCCTTTGCTTATACGGTGTCGGCGATATTGTTCGCTTTGATTCATCTTGGAAATAACGACGTGTCTGCCTTGGCGCTTTTGAATATTTTTCTGATCGGCCTGTTGTTTGCTTATATGTTCACGGTGACGGGGAGCCTATGGATGCCAATCGGCTATCATCTCGCTTGGAACTTTACGCAGGGCAGCGTTTATGGGCTAGCCGTCAGCGGGAACGAGGTAAATGGAATATTCGAGGCTGCGTTTCAGCCGCAGTTAAGCTGGTTGACCGGCGGAGACTTCGGACCGGAAGCGGGGCTGCTGGACACGGCAATGAGTATGCTCGGTTTTATGGTGTTGTATGTGTGGCATAGGAGAAGAAGGGTAAAACGTAATCCATTTTGAATGATATGAAGAGCGGAAATAGCATAGAAAAGCAAAGGCATGCCCGCGTATCGGGATGCCTTTTTATGCGTTGGCAGGTAGAGCTTTTGCGAAAGAGTTAGGACTTTTAGAGTGGCGGAATTGGGAAAGTAAACGATTGAAATAATTCACCAATTTGGTATGCTGGAGAAGGATTTATCTTCCATTTTCATTTTGATAGTTTGGAGGAAGGAGAGGATAAGTCAAATAAAGAGCCCTCGTTTTTTTGTAAGCGCTTCGCCTAACCTAAAGGAGAGTGAACTCGTAGATGATGAACTTAAAGAAATGGAACGGTTTGCTAACAGCTTTCATCCTGCTTGTGTCCCTAATTGTGACATCCCTTTTTCCGTCAGTCACCTTTGCGGCATATTTACCCAAGAACAGTGAAAAATCCAATGGCGCTTCGAACATGGCACTCATCTATACAGGTTACTATAACCCGGACGATTATGATGGCATGAAGATAGGGGATTATGACAAGGAACGGTTCCTGCCTTATGTAGGGTATCTGAACGACAAGGGCGTTGCGGAAGACTATTTTTTCGACACTTTCCTGATGCTCACAGCCTTCTCTCCATACAAAGGGAGCTTGGGACGTTATTACGATTGGACAGCCGGCAGCAGGCCCGGTACCCTGCAGGATTGGAAATGGGCGATGGATCGGGTGTTCGAGAAGGACATACAGCTGGATGGTCTTGAGGCGGCGGTTGAGCAGGTAAGCGGTGATTTGAAAGATCCGGGCAAGAAGGTCAATGTGTATTTAACCTTGCCGTTCCCCGATCCGCAAAGCAAAGATTTCGGTGATTTCAACGGAGACGGAACCGTTAAAAATCTGGAGAGTCTGGATACGCGAAAAGCATTGATCCGCTGGTATGTCGATACGATGACGGCGCGTTTCGAGCAGCAGAAATATAAGCATTTGAGGCTGCGATTCAGCCGGATCATTATTCTGATGAAAACTCTACAATGGCTCGTGTAGAGGAGACAGCGGATATTGCTTACGCTAATGAAGCAGGCGTAGAAGTGGAGTTCGATCAACGCATGATTGACCTTCCAAGGTACCGTCAAGCCTTCTACAATTACCTGATTACTGGCGTTAAGAAGCAATTTATGAATGATGCGCTGATTGCTTATTATCAAGATATTTACGCTCTGTATGATCTTTATCATTCCGAGTTTCCAGCGGCTAAGCAAATGTATACGGACATTTACAAGTTTGCCAAAGGAAAATTTACAGCTCCGATAGGAAGCTTTGCGGGGCGTGTGGTTGACCGTGACGGAAACGGCATAGCCGGTGCCACGTTAACCGATCAGGGAGGAAATGTCGTAGCAGCAGATGTGTACGGGAGATTTGAATAAGGGGATTATATGCGACGCAAAATGCATTCGTCGTGGAGAAGCCGGGAATGCAAGGGCGGGAAGTGACGGTTGACATTCGCGACCGGCAAACCCTTTATCGTGACATTGCTTTACAACATGCGTTGGGAAGTCCGCTGAAAGAATCAAGTGAGCACGCTACGGTAAGCTTCGATGTGTACAACCCTGCCACGAAGCCGCAAGAGCATACGGCACCCGATTTTACGATAGCGCTTCCATCCAAGCTGGCGACAATGGATATCGGCGCGGTATGGGCACCGGTTGTCTTCGACAAGAATGACAAAGAGCGGAAGAAGGCGGATGCTGTGTTCACCAGCTCTGACCCAGGTGTCATTGAAGTATTGCCTGAAGGCAAGATTCGGGCTGTACAAGCGGGTACGGCGGTGATCCGTGCACAGGTTGGGCCTTTTGAAGCGGAAGCTGTAGCGATCGAGGTCGCTCCATGGACATATCATCGGTTAAAGGGTGCGGAGACGTCTCTAACCGTCAATAAGGGATTCGATAACCCGGTTCTTCGTGATCCGCTGCAGGGAGGTCCCCAATATGTCGTGAAGGAAGGCAGCACCCTTAAGATCGCGCACAAATATAATCGAGGAAACGATATGTGGATGGTGTTTGACCATGCCGGTGCAAACAAGCTGTATGGGATGAAAGAATGGCGCCTCAGCCCGAATGTGAACAAGGATGCCAGCCCTGACTTCACTCGTTCTTCCGTTATGCTGTGTCCGGATGTTTCGGATTGGATCGGCCCGTATATTGTAGGCGCCAACCAGAATGGAAATGGCGGCGGGCAGGATTTTACCGGCGGCAACCACAACTACGACGGAGGAGAGAACAGCTCTGCGACCGGCAGAACGGTACAATATAAAGTGTGGGTTGACGGGAAAGAGCTTCGGGACGGACAAGTCATCTCCGGCAAAAAGGTGAAGATCGAGGTTATCAATCGGATCCAAGGCTTCAATACGAAGGAACAGGATGGCAGCGGACGCGAAATCCTGCAAGAAACGGTCACGTATGAAGTTGAGGGCGGTCAAGTACAAGTCCATACTGAAATCCAGCCGTTAGAAGACATCACCTTGTATCGCTATTATGGCCTGCAATCCGTCAATGGCGCATGGAATCATGAAATTCGTTATTATGCAGGAGAGACGGAAGTCGCGAGAAGCGAAGCGGGCAAGTATAGCGACTCCGGCATGAAATCCCAGCACCCTGATGTAGATAAGTACTGGCTTAGCCCGGCAGTACAGGATGGAAGCCAGCATCAGCTCCTTGTATCGCTTGATCGCCATTACGGACTTGGACAATTGCAATATCTCGCTGACGATCAGCCGGTTGTGTTTACGCAAGCGTATGGCAAGTCGTACTTTCTGCAAGTGTTTAATAAATCGGCCGTGCTGAAGAAGGGATACAAGGTTGCTTGGCGCGGACAATATCACTTCTTCTCCACCCCGGCCCAGGAAAGAACGATCAAGCTGTTGAGCAATTTCGGCAATGGCTATGCGGTGCCCGAAGGGGAGGCTTCCTATCGATGGGAGGTCATTGGCGATGCCGTGGAGAAGGTAAGTGAATCCGGAAACCGCATTCGGCTTAAAGGAGTAAAAGAAGGCACGGCAGCGATCAAAGCGTCGATCACCTATAACGGCAAGTCCCAGACGCACGAATCGATCGTTCAGGTAGGGGACAAGCGCCAGGCGGATACCACGGAGCTGCAGCAATTGCTTGACGAAGTGAAGCTGCTCCTTCGGCAAACGGGCAACCAGTATAATAAGGAAAAGGGGCAGCTAGCCGAGGCTTCGATCCATATCATGAGAAAGCTGAAGCAAGAAGGCTTCACGCAGGCGAATGTGGAAGAGGCTGCGGACCAGCTAAAGGAAGCCATTGCGATCTTCAAGAAGGCAGCAGCTTTAAAATAGCACTGCGCCATGCATAACAAATATTCGCTTCGTGCATAGTATAGGCGAACATCCGATGAGAAAGGGAGGAATATGGAGAATGAAAGAAAGTGAAAAAGAGAGAGCGGCCGAGGCAGACCGCTTGAATTTTTATGACCAAACCGATGATGTGGTAAATGAAGTACCGGCCACGACCGATGCCGATGAAGCCGTCGAGGCGATAACCTCGCATATCAATAAATATGATGTACCGGATGAGTTGGAGGAAAAATAGCGAATGGCCCAAGCGCGCACAGGATAACCTGCTGCGTGCTTTTTTTAGAGCAAGAACTTTCAGATCTTGAAACAACAAGATGGACACCATTGTAGCCAAATCTACAGCCAATTATGCTTGTCGGCGATTTCCTGAAAAAAAATCGTGAAAGTGTGATAAATATCACATTTAAGTAAATGCTAAGGATGGTTCGAAATGGAACGTGAGGAGTTGTATTCATGAAGCGCATCAACCAAGAGCTGGATTCCCTGATCATCGGGATCGACGTAGGCTCGACGACGGTCAAAGCGACCGTGGTGGACCCGCGAACGAAGGAGATCGTTTGGGCGGATTACCAGCGGCATCACACGAAGCAGGCGGAAAAAGCGCTGGACTTTCTGGTGGCGATCGGGAACGAGTTTCCGGATGTCAAGCCGGAACATATCCGAGTATTCGCTACGGGCTCCGGGAGCGGCCCCATCGCTCCGCATATCGGGGCCAAATTCGTGCAGGAAGTCAATGCGGTTACCATGGCGGTGGAGCATCTTCACCCCGATGTGGGAAGCGTGATCGAACTCGGAGGACAAGACGCCAAAATTATCATCTTCAAGGAGAATGTGGAGACCGGCAGCAAACAGGCGCTGACCTCGATGAATGACAAGTGCGCGTCGGGCACCGGCGCTACCATCGACAAGTGCATGATCAAGGTCGGCATGCCGATGGACGAAGTGGGCAAGCTGCACTTCGACGACAGCAAGCTGCATCATGTCGCGGCCAAATGCGGCGTTTTCGCCGAAACGGATATCGTCAATCTTGTCAAAAGCGGCATTCCTTCGCCGGAAATCATGTGCTCCTTGGCGGATGCCATCGTCATGCAGAATCTCTCCGTGCTGACCCGCGGGAATACGCTTCGGCACCGTGTGCTGCTGTTGGGGGGCCCGAACACGTATTTGCCTTTCCTGCAGGAATGCTGGAGGCTCCGCATTCCGCAAACCTGGCGGGAGCGGGGGTACGATTATCCGAAAGACGTGTCTGTCGAGGAATTGATATTCGTTCCCGACAATTCCCAGTATTATGCGGCTTACGGCGCTGTGCTGTACGGCATGCATGAGCCGGCCGACGTGGGGTTGTATACGGGGCTCGAAGGGCTGAAGGAATTTATCGCCCACGGCCGCAAGGCGAAGCTCGGCGAAAAAGCCGGTCCTCCTCTCGCAGCGGGCCGGAGCGAATTGGATCAATTCCGCGAGCAATACCGGATTCCCAAATTTACCCCGACCGCATTTGGCCCGCAGCAGAAGGTGCGCGCCGCGATCGGTCTTGACGGCGGGTCCACCTCGTCCAAAGCGGTCCTTGTCGATGAAGAGGGCACGATTTTGCTGAAGGAATACCAGCTCTCCAAAGGCAACCCGCTGGAAGATACCAAAGAAATGCTGATGCGCATCCGTGACAAAGTACGGGCTCAGGGGGCCGAGCTTGAGATTATCGGGTTCGGCGCGACCGGTTACGCCGCGGACGTGCTGGAAAAAACGCTGCACGCCGATGTCAACATCGTGGAAACGGTTGCCCATATGATGAGCGCCGTTCATCAGTTCGGCGACATCGACGTGATTTGCGATATCGGCGGCCAGGACATCAAAGTGCTGTTTCTCAAAAACGGGGATATCCGCAACTTCAAGCTGTCCAACCAATGCTCCGCCGGAAACGGCATGCTGCTGCAAGCGATGGCGGATCAGTTCGGCATTCCGGTCCAGGAATATGCCGACACGGCGTTCAGCGCGGAGCTGAGCCCGAAATTTTCGTATGGCTGTGCGGTGTTTTTGGATGCGGACCGGGTCAACTTCCAGAAAGAGGGATATTCCAAGGAAGAATTGTTAGCCGGATTGGCCATGGTTTTGCCGAAAAACGTATGGCAGTACGTCGTGCAGGTTCCGCGCATGTCCGAATTGGGGCGGAAATTCGTGCTGCAGGGAGGAACGCAGTACAACTTGGCCGCCGTCAAGGCGCAGGTCGACTATATTAAGCAGCGGGTTCCCGATGCCGAAGTGTACGTGCATCCCCATCCTGGAGAAGCGGGCGCGATCGGGGCGGCCATGGAGACGCTGCGCGTCGTGAAACGGCGGGGCTACTCTACGTTTCTCGGCCTCGACGCCGCCATTAATCTGCGCTACGTGTCGCGAAACGACGAGTCCACCCGGTGCCATTTCTGCCCTAACCAGTGCAGCCGCACCTTTATCGACTCCGAGACGCCTGACGGAAAAACCGCCCGCTACATATCCGGCTTCAGCTGCGAAAAAGGAACGGTGGAGGATAAGGAGGCCGTCGTCAAGCTGACCCGGGAACGGCAGGAGCTGAAGAAGCATTATCCCAATCTGGTGGATTATGAGGCGCGGCGCATGTTCCAGCATTTCTACGATGCGGAGCCGCTTCCCGAAGCCGGGACACAGGTGGAAGACGTCCGTCTGAAACGAAGCTTGCTTGGGCTTGGCGGCATGCGCAGAACGTCTTACCGAAGGCCGTTTCACCGTTCTTCCGCCGAAGCTGCGGAGAAGCGAAGCCAAGTCCGCATCGGCATTCCAAAGGTGCTGAACATTTGGTCGACCGCGCCGTTTTGGCGGACTTATTTCGAGGCGCTCGGTGTCCCCCAGCGGAACATCGTATTCAGCGACAATACGAGCGAGGAAATGTGGCAGGAAGGCGGCAAATACGGATCGATCGATCCGTGCTACCCTTCCAAAGTCGCCCAGGCTCATGTGCACAACCTGCTGTTCAAGCACCATGCGAAAGCGCCGCTCGACTACATTGTATTTCCGTGCATCACCCATATTCCGACTCACATGCAAAATGTCATGGACTCCGCCAGCTGCCCGATCGTGGCTGGAGCCCCGAACGTCATCAAAGCTGCGTTTACCAAAGAGGTGAACTTTTTTGAAACGAGAGGGGTCGTCTATCTGGACCCGGCCGTAACCTTCACCGAGCCGAACATGATGAAGAAGCAGCTGTATGAGGCGTTTGCGGAGCATTTGCAGATGACCGAGGATGAAAGCGACTTTGCCGCCGAGCAGGGCTTGAGAGCGATGGAGCTGTTCGACGAGGAAATGCAGGAAAAGGGCAAATCGATTCTGGAGCAGGTCGAGCGGGAAAACCGTCTCGCCATTCTGATGATCGGCCGGCCGTACCATTCCGATCCCGGTCTGAATCATGGCGTGCTGGAGGAATTTCAGGTGCTCGGGTATCCGATTCTGTCCATGCGGTCGATTCCAAAAGACGAGGCTTGGCTGAATCCGTTCTTCAAGAACGATTTGCAAAGCGGAAGAGTGAACTGCGCGCTGGAGGTAACGGATGTGTGGCCGGAAAACTTCAGTTCCAACAGCGTGCAAAAGGTGTGGGCCGCCAAATTCGCCGCGCGTCATCCGAACGTGGCTGTGCTTGATCTGTCCAGCTTCAAATGCGGGCATGATGCACCGACCTACGGGCTGATCGACTCGATTATTTCGGCGGCGGGCACGCCGTTCTCCGCCTTGCACGATATCGACGCCAACAAACCGAGCGGTTCGATCAAAATCCGCGTTAAGACTTACGCGCACAGTCTGGGACTTCATGAGGAGCGATTGCAGGACCTGGCCCGCAAAAAAGCGGAACTTGTGGCGCGATTGGAGCAAAAACGCGCCGAGCTGATGGACATGAAGCAAGACGGACAAGCAGAGGTTATTTGAGACCAACTACTGAATGAAGGAGTGAATCCGATCATGGCGAATGCGGGCAAAATGGAAAAGACCAACGATCAATTGTCCCTTGAGGAGAAGCTGCTGCAATTTCAAAAGGAACAGGAGAAAGCGTTGGGGTTGGATCAGGCAAACCGGCATCAATGGTTCGATCCGGTTCCGCGCCAGTTTTTGGCCAAGGACAAGGCGTCGACGACGCTGCTGTTCGGCGGGCTGACGATGGCGCACGATTATTTGGTGGAAGGGGCTCTTAAGGGGCTCGGGTATAACGTAAAACACCTGGATTGTCCGGATAACGAGTCTTTGCGCTTCGGCAAAGAATTCGGCAACCGCGGCCAATGCAATCCGACGTACTTTACGGTCGGCAATCTGATTAAACATTTGCACCACCTGCGCGACGTGGAAGGAAAGTCGAAGGAGGAAATCGTCCGCAATTACCTGTTCATTACGAGCGGCTCTTGCGGCCCGTGCCGGTTCGGCACCTATGTGACGGAATACCGGAAAGCTCTGCGCGATGCCGGGTTTGACGGCTTTCGGGTTCTTCTGTTCCAGCAGACGGACGGGCTGAAGCAGGCGACAGGCGGGGAATCGGCGCTCAAGCTGGATACGTCGTTTTTTCTCAGCTTTTTGAAAGCCGTGCTGCTGGGAGATATCTTAAACGCGCTCGCTTACCGCATTCGCCCCTACGAAGTGGAACCCGGTTCGACCGATGCCGCCCTGGAACGGTGCAAGCGGCTTATTTATGAAGCTTTGAGCGGGCGCAAACGGCTGCGGCCGGCGCTCGTCGCCAGCCGCCGGGTGCTGGGAGCGATCCGGGTGGACCGCACCCGGGTCAAACCGAAAGTGAGCATTATCGGCGAATTTTGGGCGATGACCACCGAGGGGGACGGCAATTACCAGCTGCAGCGCTTTTTGGAAGGCGAGGGGGCCGAGGTAGAAGTGCAGTCGATGACGGCCTGGATTCTGTACCTGATCTGGGAGGGACGATACGATACCGTCAGGCGTATGCATCTGCGCGGGGCCGATTCCGGCAAATACGGTTTGCAGGGGAAAAATCCGTTCTTGCGGTTGCGCATGTTTTGGCTCGCGGACCGCGTTCTCCGCGTAATGTTCCAATCCTATGCGAAGGCGCTCGGGTTATACGACTACCACCTGCCCGATATGGAAGAGATTGCCCGCGTCGCCCACGAGCACTATAACAACCATCTGCGGGGCGGAGAGGGCCATATGGAGGTAGGGAAGCTGATTCTGAACGTCGCGAAGCGGAAAGTCAATATGACGATCTCGGTCAAGCCGTTCGGGTGCATGCCGTCCTCCGGCGTGTCGGACGGGGTTCAGTCGCTGATCACCGAGAAATACCCGGATGCGATCTTTCTGCCGATCGAGACGACGGGCGACGGCGCGGTCAACGTGTACAGCCGGATCCAAATGATGCTGTTCAAAGCCAAGCAAGCGGCCCAGAAAGAGTTTGACGAAGCCTTATTGAAAAAAGGCATTGCCGACGAACGTCTTCAGCAAATCAAGCTTTGCCGAAAACGGAACCGTGCTCTGGGGACCAACCGTCATGTCGTCGCTTGTACAGCGGCCAATTTCCTTTACGGGATGCGCGGCGGGGGCGGTGGATTTTCTTTCCGCCGCTACAAGCAGCAAATTCAAAAAGTATAGTCCAACCGCTTCATGCAGGCTCCTGTCTTGGGTCAGGAGCCTCTTCTGTTGTTCCCATTATTGCAACGAATAACCTGCATAAACTTGCGACACCCTTACAAAGGGAGGTGAAGCGACCATTGCTCTGGATCATTTTGGCCCTTATCCTGTTCATAGTTCAAATTGCAGCGGTCGTGATCTTTGAATTTTCGCGTCCATATAAAGCGGTGACATGGATGGTTATTCTGTTTCTGTGTCCGCCGATGGGATTCCTGCTTTATTTTTTTGTCGGAAAAGAATACGCGTGCAAGCGTCTCATGAATCGGGAGGACCGGATGCTGCTGAAGCAGATCAAAGAACAACTGTCCGACCGCTGCGGGTGTGAAACGAAGAAGGAAAGGCGGCCCGACGTCAAGCCTAAAGACAGGGTGCATGCGATGCTGGAAAACGCGGCGGCCATCCCCGTAACCGCCGGCAACGAAACGACCGTGTACGCGGAAGGCACGCAAGCCTTCGAAGACATGTTGAAAGAGATTGCGATGGCCAAGCGCCATATCCATATCACATCTTACATCATCCGTAACGATCAGCTCGGGCTTCGTTTTCAACAGTTGTTGATCCGTAAAGCCCGGGAAGGGGTGAAGGTGCGGCTTTTGTATGACGGGATCGGCTGTCTCCGGTTGGGGAAGTCTTATATCAACCGGCTTAAGGAGGCCGGCGTGGAGATCGAATGTTTTTTTCCGCTGCTGCTCTCTTTGTTCAATAGGCATATCAACTTCCGCAATCACAGGAAAATCATCATTGTCGACGGGAAAATCGGGTATTTCGGCGGTTTAAACATAGGGGATGAATATGTTGGAAAAGACTCGAAACTGGGTTATTGGCGGGATACGCATTTTCGCATCGAGGGCAATGCCGTATTATGGATCCAGTATACGTTTTTAATCGACTGGTTTCTTGTCAAAGGGGAGTTCTTGACCGATCCGGAATACTACCCGGCACAGGAAAAGAAAGGGAACGATCGGGTGCAAATCGTAAAAAGCGGACCGGACGAAACAAGTATGCTTGAACTTATTTTTTCCTGCGTCGTTTCGGCCAAAAAAAGAATCTATATCGAAACGCCGTACTTCATCCCGGACCCCGGCATCTTGTTTGCGCTGAAAACAGCCGCTATCAGCAAGGTTGACGTACGTATCATCTTGCCCGCCGTCCCCGATCACCCAATTGTGTATTGGGCGTCGTTGTCCTATGTCAAAGAATTATTGCAGGCGGGGGTCCGCTTTTATTTCTATGAAAAAGGGTTCATCCATGCGAAAGTCGTAATAGCGGATGACTTGGCGTGCTCTGGCTCCGCCAACATGGACATTCGCAGCTTTTGCGGTCAATTTGAACTGGGGGCTGTCTTTTTTAACGGGGGAGTGGTGGACCGTCTAGTCCGCGATTTTGTCAGGGATCTGAGCGTAAGCAAGGAAATCCTGCTTGCCCAGTTTGAGAGCCGGTCGAACTTCCAGAAATGTAAAGAAACGTTTGCCCGCTTGCTTTCCCCTTTGTTTTAGGGGATTCAGAATAATGACGAGAGCGCCCGGGCAACCGATTCTTTTATTTTCTGAATTTCGCGCCGTTTGCGGAACTCCGCAAGCAAGATCTCCGAACTTGCCTGCAAATCCCGCAGGAAATCTTCCTCGAAGCGATCAACGGTCTTGGGGTCAAAAAAAACGGCATGGACTTCGAATTGGTCATAAAAGCTGCGCATATCCATATTGGCCGTGCCGCAGCAAGCCAAGTTATCCGCGATCATCACTTTGGCATGAATAAACCCTTTGCCATACTGAAAAATATGAACTCCCGCCTCAAGCAGTTCCTGGACAAAGGATAAAGTAGCCCATTGCACAAATTTGGAGTCGGAATTTTCAGGAATAATGATGCGGACGTCAATTCCGCTCGCTGCGGCAGTTTTTAAAGCCATCAAGATGCTCGGGTCCGGAATAAAATAAGGCGTCTCAATATAGATCCGTTCCCTTGCCGAAGCAATGCAAGAGAAAAACACCTCCAGTAAAGTTACTCTATGCCCATCCGGGCCACTTTTAATAATCTGTACAACTTCTTTCCCTGGTGTGTCAAACATTGGAAAATAATTGGTTCCGGTTAACGCTGCTCCTTTGACAAAGAACCAATCGGTTGCAAAGGTATACTGGAGCCATAACACCGCATCGCCTTTCACGCTTAGATGCGTGTCGCGCCAAAATCCAAGATTCGAGTCTTTCCCCAAATATTCGTCGCCAATATTCAAGCCGCCGAAGAAGCAGATATTTCCGTCGATGACCAATATTTTTCGGTGATTGCGGTAATTGAGACGCTTGTCGATGAATGCGCTCCATGGGGGGGAAAAGCATCCCGTCTCGATGCCGGCGTCATGCAGTTGTTTCAAATACTTCTCGTCCAGTTGATGGCTGCCGATCCCGTCATATAGAAGGCGGACCTTTACGCCTTCTTCTGCTTTCCGAATCATCAGTTGCTGAAAGCGAGTGCCGATATGGTCGTCGCGCACAATGTAAAACTCGATATGGATATGGTCTTTGGCCGCACTCATCGCTTCCAGCATGGCTTCAAAGGCGTGAGCCCCATCAGGGTAAACGATGGTCTCATTGCGAACGGTGATCGGGGCGGACGGTATGTTTTGGAGTAACGCAAGCAGACGTTTTTGATGCCGGGTGGATTCATATAGCGATTCTTCGCCGGCCCGCTTTCTGCAATAAACCAACAAGTCCGTCTTGATTCGTTCCAAACTTGTGCTTGTGGATTGCGGTCGGGAGGAATAGTTTTTCGCGATAAAAAAATACAGCAGGATTCCGATGAGTGGGAATAGAAACTGAATGATAGTCCATGCAATCACCTTATGAGGACGACGGTGTTCGATGATGACAATCAGTGCAATCTGAATGATGAACAGTAGCAGTAATAAACCCATCATGGTCCACAGCAACGTTTTAGCCTGCCTTATCTTGAATATCAAGAGTATTTTTCCCAAAAGAATATGAAAAAAATGCGTCTTTCTGGAATTTGATCATTTTGTGTTTTTGCTTGCCTTTTTGGATAGGATTGGATATAATGTAGTTGCATAAGTTGTACGTACCAATTATCATATATCTTTTTTTGTGTACAAATGTACGTACAATTTATTGATGGGAAATAACATCATAAGCAGTTGGAAGGGGCTAACAGGATGGATTTGAAACCGCACTCATTTTGGTTTGTCACCGGAAGTCAGCATTTATACGGGCCCGAGACGCTGGAACAGGTGGCGGAGCATGCGCGAATGATTGCCGGGCAATGGGACCGGGACGCCATGTTCACCTATCCGGTCGTATTCAAGCCGATCGTCACAACAACGGATGAAATATACAAGTTGATCGTACAAGCGAATAGCGACGAGACTTGTGCCGGAATCATCACCTGGATGCACACTTTCTCCCCGGCCAAAATGTGGATCGCCGGCCTCTCGCAGCTGCAAAAGCCGCTGCTGCATCTGCATACCCAGTTCAACCGGGATATTCCGTGGGAGACGATGGACATGGATTTTATGAACCTGAACCAGTCCGCTCACGGTGACAGGGAATTCGGCCATATCGGAGCGCGCCTCAACATCGCACGCAAAATTGTCGTCGGCCATTGGGAAGACCTGCAGGTGCGGGAAGCGGTTGCCGGTTGGATGCGTGTCGCCGCCGCTTATGCCGAGAGCCGCCGCCTGAAAGTCGCCCGCTTCGGCGATAACATGCGCGAGGTCGCCGTTACGGAAGGAGATAAGGTGGAGGCGCAAATCAAATTCGGCTGGTCGGTCAACGGCTATGGCGTCGGAGACTTGGCGAAAGTATTGGATGAAGTGAGCGACCGCGAAGCGGAGGCGCTGCTGGACGAATATGCGGAACAGTACACCATCGCGCAAT
This sequence comes from Paenibacillus ehimensis NBRC 15659, assembly GCF_004000785.1. Classification (GTDB taxonomy): domain Bacteria; phylum Bacillota; class Bacilli; order Paenibacillales; family NBRC-103111; genus Paenibacillus_G; species Paenibacillus_G ehimensis. The sequence goes on from NZ_BILX01000027.1 coordinate 69,026, forward strand.
CCGGCCTGGCCGACGGCCCGGTACGGGATTCCATTCTGTATCAGGCCCGCCTTGAGATTGCGATGAAGCGTTTTCTGAAGGAAGGGGGCTTCGGAGCGTTCACGACGACCTTCGAAGATCTTCATGGCTTGAAGCAGCTTCCGGGGCTGGCCGTACAGCGGCTGATGGCAGCGGGATACGGTTTCGGCGGCGAAGGCGACTGGAAGACGGCGGCATTGACCCGGGTATTGAAAGTGCTGGCCGACAATAAAAGCACCTCCTTCATGGAGGATTACACGTACCATTTCGAGCCCGGGAACCATATGATTCTCGGCGCGCATATGCTGGAGGTATGTCCGACGGTAGCCGCCACGCGGCCGGCAATAGAAGTCCACCCGCTGGGCATCGGAGGAAAAGAGGCTCCTGCCCGGCTCGTATTTGACGGACGGGCGGGTCAGGCGGTCAACGCCTCGCTGGTAGATCTTGGCCATCGGTTCCGCTTGCTTGTCAATGTGGTCGACGGTGTGAACGTCGAGAGGCCGATGCCCCGGCTTCCGGTTGCCCGCGTCCTCTGGAAGCCGCAGCCTTCCTTGCGCGAATCGGCCGAGGCATGGATTCTGGCGGGGGGAGCGCACCATACCGTTCTCTCGTACGCGATTACGGCGGAGAACCTGGCCGATTTTGCCGACATGGCCGGAATTGAAGCCATCATCATCGACAAAAACACGTCGGTTTCACGCTTCAAGAATGAGCTTCTGTGGAACGATGCGGCGTATCGCCTGAAATAGCAAGCGTCCGGTTGTCTCTATTCGCCCAGCCTATGATACAATAACTACGAATGGAAAAGCCTGTCCGGCAAAGCTTTCACGATTGCGCGGCAGGACTTGGACCCAAATGCTGCGCTGAGGTGAATAATGAATAACAGACGAATTCCTAAATATATTCAACTGAAAAATGAATTGTTATCTTGGTTTGAATCGGGAAAGTTACAGCGGGGAAAGCAGATCCCTTCGGAGAACGAGATTGCGGAGCAGTTCGGCATGAGCCGCCAGACGGTCCGCCAGACCTTCGGGGAGCTGGAGAAGGAAGGTTGGCTGGAACGGATTCAGGGGAAGGGGACTTTCGCCCGTATTCCGGAACGCCGCGAAGGCGAATTGGCGAAAACGATCGGCATTATTACCACTTACATTTCCGACTACATCTTCCCGCATATCGTGCGAGGGGCGGAGGCGGAGCTTCGCAGTCGGGGTTACCGGCTTCTTCTGTCCAGTACGGACAACAATAAGGAGAAGGAAATGGAAAGTCTTCAGCTCATGGCCAGCCAGCCGATCAGCGGACTCATTATCGAACCGACGAAAAGCGCCGAAGGCAATCCGAACCTGGCTTATTTTCTGGAGCTCCAGGAGAAAGGGATTCCTTACTTGATGATTAACGAGAAGTACCAGGAACTGGAATGTCCCTGTCTGAAGGTGAAGGACGAGTCGGGAAGCTATAAGGCGGTACAGTATTTGCTGGAGCAGGGCCATACGCGGCTTGCCGGCTTTTTCAAACGAGACGACCTGCAAGGCGTCAACCGGCTGAAAGGGTTTCTGGCAGCCCATAAAGCGGCGGGGGTGAGCGTTTCGGCCAAAAGTGTCGTCACCTACACGACCGAGCAAAAAAACGATCTGCCTTATCGGCAGGCGCTGCAGATGCTGACTGAAGGCGAAGAGCGTCCGACCGCCTTTGTGTGCTACAACGATGAGCTTGCCGTCCTGCTGATGGAGGCGATTGCCGCAAGCGGTCTCCGGGTGCCGGAAGACGTATCGGTCATTGGATTTGACGACTCCAGCCTGGCCTCCGCTTCGGGGACCAAGCTGACGACGCTGACGCATCCGAAGACGGAAATGGGGCAAGCGGCCGCGAAGCAGCTGATCGCGATGATCGAACAGGGACAACCGGCACAGGACATCATCTATGAACCTGAGCTGATCGTACGGAATTCCGTAGCCAGGAGAAACGAAGATTGATGGGGGTGGGTCTGCCGGATGCAGACTGTCCCGCCCTTACTTGTACGTACAATTGGTGAGGAAGGATGTGGCTGGTATGCTGGAAAATTTAAAACAGCAGGTGCTGAAAGCGAATCTGGCGCTGCCCAAGCATAGACTTGTCACCCTGACTTGGGGAAATGTAAGCGGAATCGACCGGGACCAAGGATTGTTCGTGATTAAGCCGAGCGGGGTGGCTTACGAGGAGTTGACGGCGGAGGACTTGGTAGTCGTCGATCTGGAAGGCAACGTCGTTGAAGGCGACCTGCGGCCGTCCTCCGACACCCCTACCCATAGGGTGTTATACCGCTCATTCCCCGACATTGGCGGAATTGTTCATACCCATTCGCCGTGGGGAACGAGCTGGGCACAGGCAGGACGTCCGCTTCCTGCCTCGGGAACGACTCATGCGGATTACTTCTATGGCGAAGTTCCCGTCACCCGTCCGATGACCCGTGCGGAAATCGAGGGCGATTACGAGTTGGAGACCGGCCATGTCATCGTTGAGCGATTCCGTGAGCTGGGTCTCGATCCGATGCAGGTTCCGGGGGTGCTGGTACACGCGCACGCGCCTTTTGCCTGGGGGAAAGACGCGCTTCAAGCGGTTCAGAATGCGGTGGTGCTTGAGGAAGTGGCCAAAATCACCGCACGGATGCTGCTGCTTAACCCGGACAGCCGGCCGATGGAACAGACCTTGCTGGATCGGCATTTCTTGCGAAAACACGGAACCAACGCTTACTACGGTCAGGCTCATCATCGGTAATCACTGGCAATCCTAACTTGTTGTCATGCTGGAGGGGACTCATATGGGGAAAAAGTACACGATCGGCGTGGATTATGGCACACAGTCCGGTCGCGCCATCTTGGTCGATTTGTCCAACGGCCAAGAAATCGCGGATCATGTCACGCCTTATCCGCATCATGTCATGGATGAACGTCTGCCGGGTTCAGACAAGAAGCTGCCTCATGACTGGGCGCTGCAGCATCCGGCAGATTATATCGAAGTGCTTCGGCGGTCGGTGCCGGCTGTCGTTCGCCATTCGGGAATCGATCCTGCGGACATCATCGGCATTGGCATCGATTTTACCTCCTGCACGATGCTGCCGGTCGATGCGTCAGGAGAGCCGCTATGCCTGAAGCCGGAGTGGCATGAGCATCCCCACAGCTGGGTGAAGCTGTGGAAGCATCATGCGGCCCAGCCGGAAGCGGACCGGATAAACCGCGTTGCCGCGGAACGCGGTGAAGCCTTTTTGCCGCGTTATGGAGGCAAGCTTTCGTCGGAGTGGATGATCGCCAAAGTGTGGCAGATTCTTAATGAAGCGCCGGAAATTTACGAGCGGACCGACCGGTTCCTGGAGGCGACCGATTGGGTCGTGTCGCAAATGACCGGCAGAATCGTCCGCAACAGCTGCACAGCCGGTTATAAGGCGGTGTGGCATAAGCAGGAAGGCTATCCTGACCGGGAATTTTTCAAAGCGCTCGATCCGCGGCTGGAGCATTTAACGACAACCAAGCTTCGCGGGGAAATATGTCCGCTTGGGACGAACGTCGGCGGTTTGACGGAGCGGATGGCGGCGATGATGGGGCTGAGGCCGGGGATTGCCGTGGCGGCAGGGAATGTCGACGCGCATGCCGCCGTACCTGCCGTTGGCGTCGTAACGCCCGGCAAGCTGGTGATGGCTATGGGGACATCCATCTGCCATATGCTGCTTGGCACGGAAGAGAAGACGGTCGAGGGGATGTGCGGTGTCGTGGAAGACGGCATCATCCCGGGATATTTCGGCTATGAAGCCGGCCAATCTGCCGTCGGTGACATTTTTGAATGGTATGTGGAGGAGGCGATGCCCGCCTACGTCAAGGAGGCTGCCGGGAAAGAAGGGCTTGGTGTGCATGCCTGGCTGGAAAAGGAAGCGGCTCTGTATAAACCGGGACAGACCGGCTTGCTTGCGCTTGATTGGTGGAACGGCAACCGTTCGGTGTTGGTGGATACCGATTTGACGGGCATGATTCTGGGCATGACGCTGCTGACCAAGCCGCAGGAAATATACCGGGCGCTGCTGGAAGCAACCGCTTTCGGCACGCGCAAAATCGTCGATGCTTTTCATTCCGGCGGCGTCAGCGTGGATGTTCTCTACGCATGCGGCGGATTGCCGCAAAAAAACAAGCTGCTGATGCAAATCTATGCGGATGTGACAAACCGTGAAATTATCGTCGCGGATTCCAAGCAAACGCCAGCGCTTGGAGCGGCCATCTTCGCCGCCGTGGCGGCCGGCAAAGAGGCCGGAGGGTATGACACGGTCATTGCGGCAGCCGAAAACATGGCCCGGGTCAAGGAAGAAACGTTCAAGCCGATTCCGGGGCACGTCGAAATTTATGAACGCCTTTATCGGGAATATAACCTTCTGCATGATTACTTTGGCCGCGGCGCCAACGACGTGATGAAGCGGCTCAAGCATATTAAACAGTCCGTCGAATAAACGAAACACCGGCGCATGGCGGCAGCACGGGCCGCCTCACCGGCAAACCGATTAGGGAGGGATCAGCATGAACCGGATATCGGGAGAACATGGGCTGGAGCGAATGGTGCTTGAGAAGGGAGCCGTACAATCGGCGGCCTCTTATTTGGAACAAAAAGGGTTCCGTCATGCGATTCTGGCGGCCGATGGAAATACGTACGCGGCTGCAGGGAAGCAGCTGGAGCAAGAGCTGACAAAGACGGATGTCGGAGTTCGGCTATGCCTCCTTGCCCCAGAACCATCCGGAGATGTCGTCGCCGATGAACAAGCGCTTCTGCAGCTGCTGCTGGAGGTTCAGCCGGGGCAGACGGATATCATGATTGCCGTCGGCTCGGGAACGATTCATGATATCGTCCGCTTCGTAAGCTACAAGACGGGCTTGCCGTTTGTTTCCGTGCCGACAGCCCCTTCGGTGGATGGATTCACGTCCAAGGGAGCTCCGCTGATCGTCCGCGGGGTGAAGACAACGTTTCCGGCTTCCGCGCCGATCGCGATATTCGCCGATCTCGATATTTTGATGCAGGCTCCGCAGCCGCTCGTTGCCGCAGGGTTCGGGGATATGCTGGGCAAGTACACTTCGCTGTTCGATTGGAAGTTTTCGCATTTGACTGCAGCCGAGCCTTATGATGAGAAAGCTGCGGCCATGACGGAAAAAGCATTGCGTGACTGCGTCGGGCATGTGGATGAAATCGGAAACCGTACCGAGGCAGGCATTCGCATCCTGATGACCGCTCTCATCGAATCCGGCGTGGCGATGCTGAGGTTCGGACAGTCCCATCCCGCTTCCGGCGCCGAGCATCATGTATCGCACTTCTGGGAAATGGAATATTTGCGCAGAGGCAAACGGGCGCTGCTCCATGGCGCCAAGGTGGGCGTCGCCTGTGCCGAAATATCGCGCCTGTATCATGATGCGGCATACCGGGGGATGTATCCGGGGCGGGAGCCCGCGCAGCTTCGGAATTATGGGGACCGGGTGCGTGAATGGCTGCACGAGGTGCCTTCCAAGGCTGAAATCCGCTCGCTTCTGCGACGGGCAGGAGGGCCTGCGGGCAGGGAGGAGCTTGGCATCGATGAGGAACTATTCGGGCGAAGCTTGCGGGAAGCCCACCGTCTGCGTGACCGCCATACGCTGCTGCGCGCGTTAAATGAGGCGCAATGACGCGCAGACACAGGCATTACCTGCCGGCATAACCGGTGTCCGGCATGTTCCCCCTGTGTCCTATCCTACAGCGGCGAACAAGCAGATCTTGTATGATAGGTTATTGCAAGCGCATTCAAGTGAATTCATCCGGGATGGGATTCGCTTGAAAAAGGCAAGGGCCTTGCGGACAGGGACAGCTGCAATTGTAAGGGGTTGCAAGGCAACTAACACAATTCGAGGGGGCGGAAGATTTGAAGAAGAATCTTATTGTTTTGTGGGTAATCATCGCCGTGAGCCTTATGTTGTCTGCATGCGGAAGTGGTGAAGACGACAAGACGATTACGTTCTGGACGCCGCTTACAGGCGATGATGGCGCGTACATGGATCAGCTTGTCAAGGATTACAATGCCACCAATCCCGGAATCAAAGTGAAGCATGTGATTACATCCGACATGTATACGAAGATCTCCACCGTCCTGAACTCGGGTAAAGGCATACCCGACTTGGCCATCATTCACGCCGACCGCGTTCCCGGTTTTGTCAAGCAGGGCGTTCTGGAGCCGATTGGCAGTGCGATCGCCGGGCAGCCGGAGATTAAGAAAGACAATTATTTGCCGCAAGCCTGGTCGACCGGCAATATTGAAGGCACCCAATATACCGTGCCGCTCGATATTCACAGCAACGTGATGTACTACAATAAAGATCTGCTCAAGAAGTATAACGCGGAAGCGTTCCTGGATGACAATGTCGTGACCATTGACGAGATGCTCTCTTTAAAAGGGAAGCTGAAAGAGGGAGATTACGTGGTGAACGACGCGCTGCTGAGCTGGGTCATTCTGGCGCAAATCCAAAATCTGGGCGGACATATTGAGGAGAACGGAAAGCCGGCGGTGGATACCCCCGTGATGAAGCAAGCCTTCGAACATGTAAAGAAGATCGCCGATGCAGGCCTGATGACGCCGTTCGGGGAAGACGGTTATTTAATGTTCCAATCCGGCAAAGTGCTGTTCTCCACGGATGGAACCTGGAGTTCTACGGCGCATGCAGCGGTGGAAGGCTTGAACTTCGGCGCGACGAATATTTATTCGCCAACGCCCGATAAATTTACGAACCGGGCCTCCTCTCACTTGTTTGCGATGTTCAAGAAGGATCGGCGTTCGGATCAAAAAGAAGCGGGAATCGGCGCTTTTCTCGAATATATCCGCCAAAACTCGCTGAAATGGGCCAAAGCAGGCCAGATCGTAGCCAGCAAGCAAGTCAACGAGAGTGCGGAATACAAGCAATACATGCAGTCCTTCTTCACTTCGAATCCCAAAGAAATCGAATCCCTTTATATCTACACGTATGAATATTACCCTTATGTAGCAGAAGCCGTGGAAACGTATTGTGCTGATATCGTCCGCGGGAACGTCGAATTGGATGAAACTTTGAAAAAAATGCAAAAATTTGTAGAGGATAAGATCGCAGAGAGCCGCAAAGCGACTACCAAATAGGCCTTGGCAAAATAGAAGGAAACGATGTACCGGCTTTGCATCCGGCACATGGTTTATCCAAAAGGGGATATAGAAGGCTATGAAAAAGAAAAATTTTGTGCCGTTTTTCTTTGTGGGCCCTCATCTGGTTTTGTTTCTTATTTTCATCCTCATTCCGACGATTTACGGAATCTATGCATCCTTTACGCAATGGAACTTGATGAACGATCCGATATGGGTCGGCTTGGACAACTACAAGACGCTGCTGTTTGATCGGCATTCGACCTTTCACACCCAATTTGTAAACGGTTTGACGAATACGTTTATTTTTGTCGGGATCAGCGTACCGCTTTTAATTGTCATCCCGCTGCTTATCGCGGTGGCGCTGGAACACAAGCAGGTCAAATGGAAAGGCATGTTTCAATCGATCCTTTATATTCCCGGGTTGATCTCGATTTCCGCCGCAGCCTTGATCTGGCTGTTGATTTTTAACAAGCAATTGGGGATCACCGGCAACCTGTTTCATTCTCAGGTGGCTTGGCCTGCAACACAGCCCTATGCCTGGATCATTATTTTCGTCATTACGGTATGGGGCGGCGTTGGCGGGAACATGATTATTTACCGGGCTTCCATCGCCGGCGTATCCAAGGAATTGTACGAAGCTGCAGAAATCGACGGAGCCGGGGCCATGCGGAAATTTTTCAGCATTACCTTGCCCTCCATCCATTTTCCGCTGATTTATACGTTTGTTATGACAACGGCAGGCGCCTTTAACGTATTCGGCCAACCGCTGATGATGACCGACGGCGGTCCGAGACAAAGCACGCACGTATTGATGATGTACATTCGTCAATTGGCGTTTGGCCACGGCGAATCGATTGCCGGAATGGCATCTGCTATGGCCGTGCTGCTCGGCTTGGTCATTTTGGTGATCTCGGCGCTGCAGTATTATGTCATGAACCGAAATGCCAACTAACGATGTAATCAGATGCCGGATTATAGAAAGGAGAGGCGGGTGTGATCAGCATGTTGAAAAAAGCAAGGATCTCCAAGTATATCGCGTACCTGTTCTTAATCGTCCTTTGCATCATTTGGGTCGTCCCGGTCGTATTCGGAGTTACCACCTCCTTCCGTTCCCAATCCGAGGTCGTCTCCGCGGGCTTCAGACTTCTGCCGGAAAATTGGATGCTGGACAACTACGTGACCATTCTGGAGAATACGTCTACAGCGCCGATCCTGCGCTGGCTGCTCAACTCCGTATTTATCGCTTGTACGCACACCTTTTTGGTGGTCGTGATCATCTCGATCACCGGCTACGGCTATTCCCGCATGAACTTCAGAGGCAGGGATACGTTATTTTTCACGTTGCTGGGCATTTCGTTTTTCCCAGGGGTCGTCAATATCATCCCTTCGTACAAAATTATCGAAGCTTTCGGCTGGGTGAACACTTCTTGGGCGATGATCATTCCCGGCTTGGCCGGCATGGGCAACATCTTTCTGGTCAGACAGTTTTTGAAGGGAATTCCGCAGGAGCTGGACGAATCTGCGCGTGTGGATGGCGCCGGTGATTTTAAAATCTATTTCGCGATTATTCTTCCGTTGATCAAGCCGATTCTTATTGTTTGCGGGCTGTTCTCGTTCGTTGGCTCCTGGAACGATTTCCTCTGGCCGGTGATCGTGTACACGGATGTCGAAAACATGCCGATTACGGCAGGGTTGCTGCTGCTTCAAGACATTTACGGAAACTATCGCATGATCGGGCAGCTGATGGGCTCGGCGATGCTGGCGATTATTCCGACCTTGCTGCTGTTTGCCTTTGCACAAAAATATTTTATTCAATCGATCAATCTGAATTCCGGGATTAAGGGTTAACCAAAGAAGACGAGACCAGGAGGAATAACGATGAATACCATTATCGTAAACACGGACATTGCCAAAGGAACGATCAACAAAAACATTTACGGCCACTTTGCCGAGCATCTTGGACGATGCATTTACGAAGGGATCTGGGTCGGAGAGGATTCTCCTATTCCGAACACGCAAGGGATTCGCAATGACGTGCTTGAGGCGCTTAAGCAGCTTCAAGTTCCGGTGCTTCGCTGGCCGGGCGGCTGTTTTGCCGACGAGTATCATTGGAAGGACGGTATCGGACCAAGAGCGACACGCAAACGGATGGTCAACACGCATTGGGGCGGCGTGGTGGAGAACAACCATTTTGGAACGCATGAATTTATGCTGCTGTGCGAGCTGTTGGGCTGCGAGCCCTACATTTGCGGCAACGTAGGCAGCGGAACGGTTCAGGAAATGTCGGAGTGGGTTGAATATATGACATTTGACGGCGAGTCTCCTATGGCCGATTGGCGCAAAGAAAACGGAAGGGAGAAGCCATGGAAACTGAAATACTTCGGGGTCGGCAACGAAAACTGGGGCTGCGGCGGGAACATGCGTCCGGAATATTACGCCGATCTGTACCGCCGCTATCAGACCTATGTCCGGAATTACGGCGGTAACAAAATTTACAAAATTGCCGGCGGAGCCAATGTGGATGATTATAACTGGACCGAAGTATTAATGAAAAATGCAGGCGGACTCATGGACGGGCTAAGCCTTCATTATTACACGATTCCCGGCGACTTCTGGCTGGGCAAAGGCTCGGCGCTTGATTTCTCGGAGGAAGAATGGTTCGTGACGATGAAGAAGGCGCTTCATATCGACGAATTGATTACAAGACACAGCACGATCATGGACAAATATGATCCGGATAAGCGGGTAGGCTTGATTATCGACGAATGGGGGACATGGCTGGATGTCGAGCCGGGCACCAATCCGGGATTCCTTTACCAGCAAAATACGATTCGCGACGCTTTGGTGGCCGGTCTGCATTTCAATATTTTCCATCGTCATGCCGATCGTGTCCAGATGGCGAATATCGCCCAGACCGTCAACGTCCTGCAAGCGATGATCTTGACCGAAGGCGAGCAGATGATCCTCACGCCGACCTATCACGTATTCCATATGTTCAAGGTGCATCAGGATGCGCAGCTGCTTGCCGTCGAAGCTTCGGCCGGACACTACGATTTTCAAGGGGAAACCCTCCCGCAGGTTACGGTATCGGCCTCCAAAAATGCCGAAGGCAAGGTTCACATCAGTCTGGTCAATATCGATCCTAAGCAGGAAGCCCAGCTGAGCATAGAGCTGCGCGGCATTCCGGCGGATAAGACGCAAGTCGCCGGAACGATCCTTACGGCGGAGTCCATGAATGCACATAACACGTTCAAGCAGCCGGATGCGGTAACCGCGGTCCCATTTACAGCTGCAGTGGAAGGGAACCGCTTGAGCATGAAGCTTCCGGCCATGTCCGTCGTCACGCTGGCTGTCGGTTAACCGGCAGCCGGCAGAGGGTTCAATGAGACAGGAAAGGCTGGAAGCGGCCGGTTTGGGATGATAGGAAACAGGAGGCGAGAAAAATTGAAGAGTTGGAGTGCATGCATGATCATGACGGTGCTGTTGACGATGTTCTTGCCGCAAGCGGGATGGGCTGACGGCAACCAAGCGGACTCATCGCGGAATGAAGAGAAAGCTCCGGTTTTCACGAACGTATCTGTGCACGATCCTTCTATCATCAAAGCCGGCCCCGCCTATTATGTGTTCGGTTCGCATATTGAAGCCGCCAAATCCGCTGATTTGATGAACTGGACGACATTTACGAACGGATATGCGACGCCCGGGAATGTCATCTTCGGCGATCTGGCCCAAAATTTGGCCGGTTCGTTCGCATGGGCGGGGAAGGACGATGCGGACAGTAAAGGCGGGTATGCGGTCTGGGCTCCGGACGTGATCTGGAACGAGCATTACAAGCATAAGGACGGAACAACCGGAGCTTACATGATGTATTACAGCGTCTCTTCCACATATATTCGCTCGGCGATTGGGTACGCGGTATCGAAACGGATTGAAGGCCCGTACACCTATGTCGATACGGTTGTGTACTCCGGCTTCACGAAGGAGACGGCCTATGACGCAAACAGCAAGGTAGACAAGAAATGGACCCATACGAACATTCAGAAGCTTATGGATCAGGGCAAATTGGCGGGAGTCCGCCCAGGCTGGTTTACGAGCGATGGTTCGTATCATAACGCCGCCTTCCCGAATGCGATAGATGCCGCTCTGTTTTTTGATGCCAAAGGAAAACTGTGGATGACCTATGGCTCCTGGTCCGGGGGGATCTTTCTTCTTGAGCTCGATCCGGCTACCGGTCAGCCGATCTACCCGGGGAAGGATGGCACGACGGCGGACGGCAGGATGGTAGACCGGTATTTCGGTACAAAAATCGCGGGCGGATATACGAAATCGGGCGAGGGACCTTATATTTTGTATGACAAGGCTTCCGGCTATTATTATTTGAACGTGACTTACGGCTGGCTCGGCGCAAATGGCGGGTATAACATGAGACAGTTCCGCTCCAAAACTCCGGATGGCCCTTATCTTGATGCCGCCGGACAACATGCAGTATTGCCGGGCAATACGGATAATTCCCGTTATGGCATCAAAATGATGGGCAATTTCCAGTTTGTGAGAGAAATTGGCGAGCCGGGAGCGGGAACGGATTACGGCTATGTTTCCCCCGGGCATAACTCGGTCTTGTTTGACGAGAAGACGGGGAAATACTTTCTGTTCTTCCATACCCGATTCCCGCAACGGGGCGAAGTTCATGAGCTGCGGGTACATCAGCTGTTCAAAAATAAGGACGGCTGGTTCGTCGCCGCGCCTTTACGGTATGCAGGGGAAACTTTGAAGCGCGTAACCGAGTCCAAGCTGGCCGGGGACTATAAGTTTGTGCGTCATGGACTTGACTATTCCGGAGACATTGTACGTTCCGTCCATATCACGCTTCACAAAGATAAGACGATAACCGGGGATGTTACCGGCACATGGGCGCTGAACAATGAATATGAAGCCGTTCTTACGATCGGCGGAGAGACATATAACGGGGTATTTATAAACGGCTGGGACCCGGAATTGGGACGTAACACGGCAACGTTTACGGCGGTTTCTTCGAAAGGAGAAGCGGTCTGGGGCATCCGGCAGCCTGATGCAGCCGATCAGCAGGTTGTGGAAGCGGTGCAGCATGCCTTAAGTCTCGGCGATACAAGCAAGGTGACGAACAATTTGACGCTGCCGGCAAAAGGTATGCGAGGCGCCGTCATCTCATGGTCGACCTCGGACCCGCGCGTGATTTCCGATACGGGGGAGATTCATCCGCCGGAAGCCGGGCAGGGCAATCGATCGGCTGCGCTGACCGCAACGATCACGAAGGGAAAGGCCAGCGCTTCGAAAATATTTTCGATTACCGTCGCTCCCGTCGATATCGATTACGGTTTGACCGCGCGGTACTCGTTCGAGAATAATTTAGCGGATTCAACGGGCCGTTTTGCCGAAGGAGCAGTCACCGGATCGCGAATCGATGACCCGGGCGGCGCGATCGCTTATGCAAACGGGGTGACAGGGAAAGCTGCGGTATTTGACGGAACCTCCGGGATCCGGCTGGATGACCGCCTCATTGCCGGAAACCGTTATTCGGTCTCCATGTGGTTGAATCCGGAGCGGCATACGCCATTCACGACGAGCTTTTTTGGAGCCAAATCGAAGAATAGCTGGATCAGTCTTGTGCCGGAATCCTGGGACCATAACACGATGCTGTGGTCGGGTGAAGCATGGTATGACGCAACGACAGGCTCCAAAATCGGAACGGATGAATGGCATCATCTCGCCTTTACGGTCGATGCGGGCTCTGTAAAAGTATATGTGGACGGGAAGCAAAAGTTTGCGGGAACGGGATTTCCGGACATTTTTACGGGGGAAGCCGGTACGTTCAGCCTAGGTGTCAATTGGTGGGATGCGCCGTTCAAAGGCAGAATGGATGAGGTGCGGATCTACAACGTTCCGATAACGGAAGCCGTGATTAAGAGATTGGCACAAATGTAGGAGGCAGGCATGCAGCAGCGGGCGAATGGTTGCAAAGGATGCAGAGAGAGCGTTCAGATCACACCGGACAAACTCCAGCGGCTGGTGGACATCGCCACCCGGGGACGAGCAGCGGCAACGGACGAGTTGTACGCGCAGCGCATGGCGCACTGCGGGCGTTGTCCGGATCTTCAATATGGCACGACATGCCGATATTGCGGCTGCCTGGTCGCCGTCAAAGCCAGACTGTTGGACTCCGTTTGCCCTTGTCCGTTGTTTCCCAAGTGGTAGCAGCGGCCGGAGCCGCAATAATCATTAGAAACGGAAGACAAATATGAACGGCGAAGGAGAGCTCGACATGGACAAGAATACGAAATACACGAATCCGCTCGTATGGCAGCGGGCTGACCCGTGGGTTTATAAACATCGCGATCATTACTATTACTTCACCGCCTCCGTGCCGGAATACGACCGGATCGAAATTCGAAGATCGTTGACCTTGCAGGGGCTGGGAGAGGCGGAGCCGGTCGTCGTATGGCGCAAATATGACAGCGGTCCGCTCAGCGCGAATATTTGGGCGCCGGAACTGCATTATATTGATGGGAAATGGTATATTTACTTCGCTGCCGCCCGGACGACCGAGACCAAAGAGGGACTGTTCGATCACCGGATGTATGTGCTTGAAAATAATTGTGCGAATCCTTTGGAAGGGCAGTGGACAGAAAAGGGGCAGGTGCGCACGAAGTGGGAATCGTTCGCTTTGGATGCGACGACGTTCGAACACCGGGGCGTACGGTACTACGTATGGGCGCAGAAGGACCCGGACATTGCCGGGAATTCGAATCTGTATATTTCAAAGATGAGCAATCCGTGGACCTTGACCGGAGAGCAGGTCATGATCTCGAAGCCGGAGTATCCATGGGAAGTTATCGGGTTTAAGGTGAACGAAGGAGCTGCGGTACTGAAGCGGAACGGCCGCATCTATATCAGTTACTCGGCGAGCGCGACGGACCACCATTACTGCATGGGCTTGCTGTACGCCGACGAATCGGCCGATCTGCTAGACCCGGCCTCCTGGGCAAAGTCGCCAGAGCCCGTGTTCCAAACTTCGGAAGCGAACGGCCAATACGGTCCGGGGCATAACAGTTTTACCGTGTCGGAGAATGGCGAGGACGTGCTCGTGTATCATGCCCGCAGCTATAAAGAGATTGCAGGCGATCCGCTCTACGATCCAAACCGCCATACAAGAGTCCAAACCTTCACCTGGAAGGAAGACGGAATGCCTGATTTCGGCGTTCCGGTCCCGGATGCTGCGGACGCGCACGAAAATGAATAGGTGTTCAAGAGGAGGCGCGAAGAGGTTTCGCGCCTTATCATCATTTTTAGGATACCCTCATATACATTGGTTTGGGGGGATTACATTGGATTTACCTGTCATAAAGCCTTCTCTGATTACCCGAAGACTGGTTCCGGAGATCCAAGAACATCCGATCCATTTTTTTTCTGCGCCGATTACGCCCGAATCTTACTTTTATCTAAGAAATCATTTTCCTTATCCTCGAATTTCCGAGCAGTCGTTCGTTCTTTCTATAGGTGGGGAAGTCCAGAGACCCCGGACCTTCCAGTTTCAAGATCTGCTCCGTATGCCGTATAAAGAATTGACGGTGCTTTTGGAGTGTGCAGGTAATAACAGAGGACTTTTTCGGCCGAAAGTATTTGGTGAACAGTGGGGAGGAGGAGCCGTTAGCCAAGGCGTCTGGAGAGGAATCGCGTTAAGAGATTTGCTCCAATGGACCGGATTGCAGGCGGCTGCAAAGGAAATCGTATTTGAAGGACACGATTACGGGAAACGTCCTGATCTGGAAGGAAAGTTCGTGTATGCAAGGAGCCTTCCTTTGGAAAAAGCGATGCATCCGGATACATTAATTGCTTATGCGTTAAATGGGAACCCGATTCCAATCAAGCAAGGCTATCCATTTCGATTAATTGTGCCCCAATGGTACGCCATGGCTTCCGTCAAATGGCTCCGAAGCATTACCGTCATCCCTGCCCACTTTAGCGGGCCTTTTCAAGACATCGATTATATGTACTATCCGGAAAAAGACAGCGATGCAGGGAAAACCCCTGTTACAACCATCCATGTGAACTCCATTATCCAGCAACCGTTAGACCGGAGTATGTTGGAAAAAGGGATGCTGG